>JBBTQY010000001.1:0-96537 GCA_038065475.1 Patescibacteria group bacterium
CCCACACAAGGAACCCAATGAGTATCAAGAAGAAAAATGAGTGTATGTAGCCCGCAACCTTCGCTGGGATGGGCCGACGAATTATTTTTTCAACTACAAAGAAGGCAATGCGTCCGCCATCGAGCGCGGGAATTGGCAAGATGTTAATGACCGCTAGATGGAGCGAGAGAAGCGCGATGAGAAACAAAAACTCACGAATGCCGATACGGAAGGTTTCTTGAGCAACGCCTGCAATACCTACGGGACCTACTACTTCGCCGGGAGGTTCTGCACCAGTAAACAGGCTACTAAAAAATCCGATCATGCCGTGCGTGATCTGCACCAAAAAATCCCAAGTCATTTTTGCGCCCGCAATGGGAGCGGTAAAAATTGATTTACGAACAATCTCGGTCTGAACATTGTTAATGCGTACGCCAAGCGGACCCTGGCCTTCGGGCGGAGTGGCGCGCGGACCCGCAAGAATATTGAGCTCTTGGTCGCCGCGCATGACCAGAAAATCTGCCTGACCACCTCGCTTGGTATCAATATACATATGAACCTCGCCGACATTGACACTCTCACGGCGTTCGTTATCAAACCCTACAATACGGTCGCCAACCTGAAAGCCTGCAAGCGCTGCGGGTGCCCCCTGTACAACTTCTTCAATGACTACTTCAAAGCGTGGTACGCCGTGCCAGGAGATATATGACAAAATCAAAAACCCAACAAGAATATTGGCGATAACACCTGCCGCCACAACCAGCGACTTGATACCAATCCCCCGCGATGAAAAGCTGCGCGGGTCATCTTTGTCTTCGTCTTCGCCAAAGATGCGCACAAACCCGCCAAACGGAAGCCAGTTGATCGAATAAAGCGTCTCACCTCGCTTGATACCAAATATTCGTGGAGGCAGACCTACACCAAATTCATCAACACGAATACCAAACCACTTGGCAGTCAAAAAATGACCAAGCTCGTGAGACACCACGAGCAACAGCACAACGATAACAAAAATAAGAATCGCCTCTAGAATGCCCATAGTTATCCTGAAATCTCCTGTGCTTTCTTTTCTTCAGCAGCAAGAATCTTTTTATTAAAGTCATCAATAAGCTTTTGCACGCCATCGCGCGTACGGAATTTCATGTCTTGGGAAATTACTTTACTCTTTTCCATGTCTTCTAAAGACTTCATCGCGTGATCGCGCACCCGACGCACACCAATGCGAGTATCCTCTACTTTGCGTCCGAGTATTTTTAAAATCTCATCACGCCGCTCCTCTGAGAGTTGAGGAAGAGTCAGGCGTACAAATTTCTCATCAACCGTGACCCCAAAACCAAAATTGGAAGAGACAAACGCATTTTGAATCTCAGGCAGCATAGACACGTCCCATGGCTGCACAATAATCGTACGTGCATCAGGCACAGAGAAAGACGCGAGTTCGCGTAAAGGCATCTTGTTGCCATACGCGGGCACCAAAATATTTTCGACAAGTGCTGGGTTGGCACGCGCCGAATGAATCACCGAAATATCGGCGACGAGTCGCGCAAGCGTAGATTCGAGTTCTTTTTTTGTGTTATTGAGTAGTTCCTGCATAAAGATGTTTTGGCTGATTAGAATCGAGAACAAAAAGAGTAATATTCTTTTTCTCTGGAAGCGCTGTCTGGCGCCAGGTGATACCGCCGTCATCGGTTCGATATATCTGATTGCTTGCCGTTGCCCAAAAAACTTCGGCAAAGTGGGGATGAACAGCAATAGCAGTGATAGGGGCGGCTCCCGCGGGTATCGGCATATGGAAGGGCGCCCACGAGAAGCCTTCATCGCGCGACTCACCCAAACCATAGTTTGTAGCTGCCAAGAGCGCTTGGCGCATCGTATGGAAAATAAGATTGTTTATCTTCGATACTTTTACGCCATCAAATGAGGGGCGTGGTAATTCTTTCCATAGTCTTCCACGACTATCGGATTGAAACAAGGACCCCTTGCTATCGAGCACCCATATCACCCCTTCCGGCTCGCCATCGTCCCAAAATCGCGCGATACCAGTACCGACGCGCGAGATAGGCTCCCATGAGCGCGATCTGCCTCCATCACGTGTTTCAAACACCGTACCATCGGCAACTGCAATCGTAATATGAGACGCATCACCCATATTAACCGCGACTCCAGTAATGTCGAAACGATCGAGCGACGCCGTAAATATCTCCTCCGCATTCTCTTCAGTTAATTTAATAACTCGCGCGCGGTTATTTTGTGTAGCGCCAATAAAAAGCTGCGTGCCGTCTGAATTTTGTGCGAGCGCCGTAATGCGCGCATCATCGGTCAAAACTCCTTTGGGATCGTGTACGTGTTCTACGGCGCTTGATCCTGGGCGCACGATAAAAAGTCCTGCACGCTCAGTGCCAATATACAGCTGGCCGGATCCACCCGACTTAAAGGCAAGTACACGCGGCGTCGCTTCACCTACACCGGCAAGGGCTTTCCATGTCGCCCCTCCATCATCAGAGAAAAAAACATTTGAATCTTGTACGACTGGTGCTGCCTCTTGGGGCGCTGGCGCGTCTGCTTGGTTACGCAACACAATAAACGTCACGAGAGTGCCCGCGAGCGCGACGCCAATAATGATTAAAAAAACAATAACTATTCGTGGCATATCTCTTCAAATTCTACCAAAGATTGCGCATTTATGCGCGCGTTGGTTCGAAGCATATCCACACGTACTTGTCGGCGAAGTCGATTTATCTCTTCGCGTGATACTTTTCCGGTCTTGCGAATACCCCCTTCAAACTGAGCAAGGGCGCCCGAGGCCGCACTCGCGACAAATGATCGCACGGTCACCCGAGAAAGAAGTGTTGCAGGAATATCGACAGAATCAGCAACCAAGAAAAAAATAGATCCCGCGGGAGGCTCTTCAAGCGTTTTAAGCATAGCCTCGGCCGCCTCGCGCGTCATCATGTCTGCCCGCAAGATAACAAATATCTGGGTATCGGTACCGACCGATACCATGGCCTTGCGTTGGATCTCATGGGCGTCATCAATGCCAAGAGGCTTTTCGATTGCAAGACGAAATACAAAGCGCGGCGAAAATGAAGCGATACTATCTTCGAGCGCTGCATCGCGGGCGCCGGTATCACTGCCGTAAAAAAAATATGCGTGTGTATGCGCCATACTAGCGCTTAGTCATGATGCTTTTCTTGTAGGTTTCGAGGTGTTCGAGTGCTTTGCCAGTGCCGCGCGCAACGCATAGCAGCGGATCTTCTGCGATGTGTGCGGGTACGCCCGTCGAACGATATACTAATTCATCAATATTGCGCAAAAGCGCTCCGCCACCCGTCATCATGATACCGGTAGTGGTAATATCAGCCGCAAGTTCAGGGGGCGTGTCTTGCAATACAAGCTTGATGGCTTTCATAACCTCGGCCATCGGCTCTTTGATAGCTTCGACAATTTCATTTGTTTTAATCTCCGCGCTTCGAGGAAGACCAGTCAGAAAATCGCGCCCTTTTACTATTGTGACCAATTCTTCTTTAAGAGGCACTGCCGAACCAATACTAATCTTGAGTTCTTCTGCGGTACGATCACCGATCGCAAGATTAAATCGTTCTTTAATATAGTCAGCAATCGCTTGATCAATTTTATTGCCCGCCACCTTTGCTGAGGTCGAGGCAACAATGCCACCAAGAGAAATTACCGCGGCATCAGTCGTGCCACCGCCAATATCAACGACCATATGACCTCGCGCCTCCTGAATAGGAATGCCCGCGCCAATTGCCGCCAAAATAGGTTCTTTGACCACATAGGCGTTTTTTGCCCCCGCCTTGAGTGCCGCCTCCACAACCGCCCTTCGTTCGGTCGAGGTGACGCCTGCTGGCGCGGAAACCATAACTTCGGGTTTGAAAATGCGCGGACTTGGAAGTGCTTTATTGATAAAATAACGAAGCATTGCTTCGGTCACCCGATAATCAGCAATGACGCCATCGCGGAGTGGACGATACGCGGTAATACTTTCGGGTGTGCGGCCAATCATTTCCTTCGCCTCATCCCCCACCGCCAACACGCGATGATTGAGAACAGAGATAGCAACCACTGATGGTTCATTGAGAATCACACCCTTGCGCGGCATGAACACAAGGGTATTTGCCGTACCTAAATCAATGCCGAGTTGTTTTGTAAAAAAACCCATTGTATGTTCTTACTTTTCAGCTTCTTGCGCGCCCTGCTAACCCCTACATCATAGAGTTTCTTGCCCCCAAGAGCAAGAAAACGGTATAGTCATACTAATGACAAAACGCCATCGAAGAATCCTCTTTTGGGCATTAACTAGTCTCTTTTTGATTTTAGGCATTCCTCTTATCTTTTATTCTTTTGGATATCGCCTTGATCGTGAATCAGATACCTGGACGATAGCACGTGCAGGTGGACTCTCACTAGCACCCATACCCACGACGGGAGTGAGCATTTTTGTTGATGGTATTCTCGAACACGAAACAAATATTTTCTCCCGCGAACTTTTCCTGCAAGGCCTGACACCGCGCAAATATCGTGTACGTCTTGAAAAGGAAGGCTACTACCCTTGGGAAAAAACGTTGCGAGTCTACCCCGCTACAGTTGCGCGGGCAGAGGCGCTCCTTATCTCAACTGATGTACCAGAAAAACTCACGCACGGAGAATATACTGCTATGCAATTTCTCGACAACGACGAACAAGCATTGATACTGACAAAACCACGGCGCACGTATGATCTTTTTTCTATTGATGACCGGACGACTACGGTCTTAAAACCGACAAACGCCATCAGCACCGCTACCACCACCCATACAAAGATTGCCCGAGACTTTATCGCATCAAAAAAGATTAAAACATTTGCCTATGAGCCGTCACGCATTGTCTGGTGGGACAATCACAATATTTGGATAAAATGGCTTGATGGAGAAGCGTACCTCCCAACCTATACCGATCAAGATGAAGTAAAACTTGTGACACTTGGAGAAAACATACGCGATGTAGCGTTGTACTCTGGGCGAGAGGCAATCATCGTCACAACCGATACTACCGTCCAGATTATTGAACTCGATGGACGCGATCGACACAATACCGTTACCATCTTCAACGGCAGGACCCCCCAAATTCTCGTCTCCCCTACAAACGAGTTTCTTTTTATTCTCTCTGAAGGAGCTCTCTATTCAACCCCCCTTTTGTAGGTCACGCGCAAGCGCCTCTGCGACGCGCCACACATCACCCGCACCCATCGTCACTACCACACAATCCTGCTTTGCCTGATCGTGGGTAAAGGTTATGGCATCATCAACGGTAGACATAAATACCGTGTGCGGATGATGTTTTGCTACTTGCTCAAAAAGATTTTTCCCTGTCACCTCGCCTGCCTGTTCGCGAGCCGAACTGTAGACATCCAGAATAGCAACCTCGTCGCTATCACCAAAGGCGGTGGCAAAATCATCTAAAAATGTTTTGGTCCGTGAATAGGTATGAGGCTGAAACAAAGCAACAATCCGCCGATGACCATAATAATTGCGCAACGCCGAGAGTGTTGCGCGAATCTCGGTCGGATGGTGAGCGTAGTCATCAAGCACGACGACAGGCGCGTCAGCAGGAGTATAGAGCTCCATGCGGCGCTTAGTGCCCCGAAACCCGGAGAGCGCCTTTGCCGTGATTGACCGCTCAATGCCCAGAGCATCGGTAAGCGCGAGCACGCCTGCCGCATTTTCTCTATTGTGCTCTCCCCATACGGAGAGTTGGATGGATGGATCAAGCGCCTGAAAAAAGATTGTGCGAGCTTTAATGTCAGATGCGCTCACAAGCTCTTGCAAACTTTCGTGTGCGACGACTATATTGTCTCTGGTCATCGTCGATAGAAGTTTTTTAAATACATCCTGATATTCTTTCTCGCTCTTATAGAAATCAGGATGGTCATACTCGACATTGGTAAGTACCACCGCATAGGGTTTGAGTGCCAAAATTTTTGCCTGATATTCGTCGCCTTCAATCACCATCCACTCACTTTTACCCGCACGCACGGTACGACCCCATTCAATAAGCTCTCCGCCAATAACTGCTGTAGGATCAAGGCCCGCATCTTCGAGTACGCGCGCAAGCATGGCGCTTGTGGTCGTCTTACCATGTGTGCCAGTTACTACAATTCCTTTTTTTTCATTGAAAAGTTCGGCGAGTGCCTCTGAATATGGCATAACTGGGATTGCAAGCTCGCGCGCGCGCAGCAGCTGCGAATGATCGGCAGGATATGCGCTCGAATAAATTATCTTGGTGATATCAGGCGTTATATGTGCCGCATCAAACGAAACTACAGGAATAGCGAGTTTTTTTAGAATCTCGTCGGTGAAAAACTCTTCATCAGTATCAGAGCCAAGAACTTCATGCCCCCATTCTTTATAGAGCGTCGCAAGGCCAACCACCCCAACACCCTTAATGCCGACAAAAAAATATTTCATGCAAAAATAATATTAGCTAAAAGTCTTAGCTCCATCATAGCTATTATCTATTATAGTATTTATTGACAAAAAAAGAAATTCGTGATACTATCTGCCACGGAAACCGTCGCGACAAAAACCCCGCGACACCGATAGGAAAGGAGCACTCCTTGAGAAACACCATGAGAAGCATGATCGCCCTGATGACCATCACCCTTGCGCTCACCACCATGAGCGTGCGCGAGAGCCAGGCGCTCAGCGCCGCGGCGTTCGAGTGTCAGAAGGCCTTCGCTCGCGAAGGCCAGACGCTCAACACCGCGTGGCACGATGGCACCGCCGACTGCCTCAACCGCATCCTCGGCACCGGGCCGACCGCGGGCGTCCAGAGCTCCTGCGCCAGCCGCTACACGGCGATGGAGACGCAGCGCGAACGGAGCATCGTCCAGCTTCGAAGCGCCTGCAGTGGCGTCACCGACATCGACGAGCTCGGCGGCCCGATCTGCGACAAGGCGCACATCGACGGCGACAATGGAGCCATCTTCTGTATCCTCGACGATGCCCAGGCACACGCCCGGGAGTCGATCCTTTCGCAGTACCACGACCCGTGCGAGACGCTCGGGCTCGTGAACATGGAGGCCGGGTTCCTCGCCGACTACTGCCCGTAACCCCTCGCCGCTGTGGCGAGAACAACAACCGGATGTCCGCCCAGCGGACATCCGGTTTTCTATTTCATTTTGATTTTATACTATCCTACTGAATAGCTATCGCCTCAAATGCGCGCTGACCGCGAAGTATCTGGCCTGCTGCATTGAAATGATATCCATCAGCATTGAAATGCTCCTCTAAAATAAACCCTGAGTGGAATTCGAGGAATCTACCGCTAAATGTGTTCCGAATAAGGTCATTGTAAAGTAAAATTCTGGGAACCAGTTTCCCCTGTATATCGGGAGTGGTAGCTACAAAGTATTGGTTTACTCCGGCAGCCAACGCTGTTTGTTCATGAGTAAGATATGCATCGATAACCTCCTGAGGGGATCGCCCTTGGAAATGGTCATTTGTTCCGTACGCAAGAACAAGCGCATCAATGTTTTGCTGCAAAGCCAAATCGACATGCAGATATGCATCTTGCCAATCTGGATTATTTTGCTGATGTGTTACTGTAGCACCTGCGTGAGAAATATTTACAACTTGTACACGTGAATCATTAATGGTGTCGGAAAGATGTTCGCACCATTTTTTAGTGATGATAGGAGGTACGGTTTGTGTGTTTGAATCACCAAGACATGCGATCCTCCAGATTCCATCGCCGTTAATATCATTGAATACAACCGACGGAGGATTGGAAATACCAGCATCAACAATCATAAACTCTTGCGTATTGTGGTTACTCGCGAGAAAGAAGAAACCATTCGCAAATGAGATACCTTCGACCGAAGAGCTCAAACCAAGTAATGCCTCATATGTTGGATTCGCTGGATTTAAAACATTGACTACTTTAATGCTTGCGCTCGTTGTCTTGGTAGATACATAAGCTCTCCCTCCGGTAACCACCAAGTCAGTATTAGCAGATCCCAAATTTAAGCCGCTCACCATATTAAGTGTACCTGCATCGAGCACATAAAAGTCATTATTTGCACTACTATTATTGAAGACGGCGTACACCTTACCAAGTAATACCGTTAAGTTATTCGCTGCAGCTGCGCTAGGCGCATTGAATGAAGCGACGACCGCCGGATTTGCAGGGTTAGTCATATCAAGTTTAACGATCTCACGAGTACCGTTTGATGTAGCAAGATAGGCATCATTATCTTTAACATAAATACCATTGACGGATCCGCCGGCATCAAAAGACCCGAGTAGCTGGATAGATGGTCCAGTCGTGTCAAATATATAAAATTCTGAATTTGTTCCTGAATTGTTTGCCGTCCCAACGTATACGCGACCAGGGAGAGCAAAAACAGAAAGTGCGTCCTGCAAGCCCGGAGTATCAAAAGTCCTGATAATATTTGGCTGTGACTCGTTTGATACATCGACACCTACAAGCTCTGAAGAATTATGACTTGTCGCCAAGTATGCAATATTGTCAGTAACACTTACCGAATTTATTTTTGCGCTAAAATCAAGTGATCCAACCACCGCAGGGCTATTGAGCACAGAGGTATCAATAACAGCGAACTCATAGCTTGAGCTTGAGGGGCGTGTTACATACGCATGACCGCCAACTACAGAAATATCGGTCGTCCCAATCTGCGTTGGAAGATCAAGTGTCGCAAGTAGTGAAAGACTGGACTGAGCCTGCACCAACGAAGCAATAGAGGTGCGGAAATTAAGCGGATAGGTGAAAAGCATATATCCGAGAGCGCCGATAACAACAACGAGAAAGAGGAGAAACTCGACTTTCACCATAGGGAATTTACCGTACGATTTCTTTTTCATAATATTATTAGTTTCAATAATACCCTTATTTTAAAAGGACTTGCTAAGTTCCCGCAAGGCGTAGTTTTGCTTTTATCTGTATGCAATATACTAAGGACATATGCGTCATCTGTCCATTTTTTTTATCGCCATACTCATTGCGCTCTCCCTACACTTCTCTACTAACCTCATCTCAGACCCGGATGCCCTCTATCATATGCGCCATGCGGATCTTTTGCGTACCAACGGTATTTTTGATACCCCATTCCCCTGGGCGCAATTTTCATCAATACACACTTTTGGCGCAGACCTCTGGTATGGATTTCATCTTCTCCTAATCCCCTTCACTTTAATCTCTGACCCTCTTTTGAGTATTAAAATCGCGGGGTTTATTTTCACTGCATTAGCTTTGGCAATTTATTATCTTGCGTTTCGTCAAACTCGCGTAGCTTTTCCGAGCATGTGGGCAATTATGCTTTTTATTTCAAGCTCTCAATTTCTTCTACGTGCGTCCATGCTGCGACCACACGTACTCACCTCGGCACTGAGCATATTTTTTCTTCCTGCTTTCTTTTTTATGCCGCCGTGGGTGGTGGGCACCATCTCCTTCCTCATCTCATTCATGCACTCAACTGTTTTTTGGGTACCCTTGATAGTTCTTGGCGCTGCAATATTGGCTTGTTTTATAACCAAACAAAAAAGAGATTGGAGAAAAGTATTTTTTGCGCTCAGTGGTATTTTGCTTGGTCTTCTTTTGCGCCCCAATGCCTTAGATCTTCTTCCGCTTCTGCGCACCCAACTTATTGATATCCAATTTGCTAAGTTTGGCGGCATCCCACTCTCAATTGGAAATGAACTCAAACCCTTCGATCTCCAAGCGCTCGCTCAACAATACGCGCCCCTCGCGATATTATTTATCACTTTCTTTGCACTTCTCTATCGCATTCAAAAACCTAAAACGAGAATACAGGAAAGCCCTCTCCTTGTGAGTAGCGGGATGCTTACTTTTATTTTTTTATGCCTCACCTTTTTTGTTGCGCGTCGATTTATTGATATAAGCAATGCTTTTTTATTCCTTACGGCGAGCATCCTTGCAACACCCGCGCTCTCATTACTACTAAAAATAAAACGGCAAAACCTCATAACTATTTTTGTCCTTAGCTGCCTTGTTTTCCTACCATATACGGGATTCCTCCTCTATCGTGAAAGCCGTGCAGGTATTGATCCACTATATATGAAAGAGCCTGCGCTCTGGCTTAAAGAAAATACGAAACCGGGGGAAATAATTTTTCACGCACATTGGGATGATTTCCCCAAGCTGTTTTTCTGGAACACACATAACTATTATATTAATGGCATGGATCCAGTATTTCTTTACACTTTTGACTCTTCACTTTATTTTAAACAACTTTATTACGCTATCGATGAAGCGACTGCGTATACCTGTGGGGCCGACCGTTGTAAACGCGATGAGGTGATATCCACTCACGATGTACTAAAAAAAGATTTTCGAAGCTCATATATCTTTCTCGACGAACAAAAGAACCCGAAGCTAATACCGTACTTTATAACGACGAGTGGATATGAACATGTCTACCACGACGCCCAATTTCATATATTTAAAATCACTTCTCTCGCACCATGAGAAAAGAAAAGATAACTATAGTATTGCCCGCGTATAATGCAGCAAAAACACTCGAACAAACATACGCCGCTATTCCAAAAGATTGGGTCGATGACGTCATCCTCGTTGATGACGCGAGCAGTGATGCGACCGTGGAACTATCAAGATCACTTGGTATCTATACGGTCGTGCATGAGAAAAATCTCGGTTACGGGGGCAATCAAAAAACATGTTACGCCCAAGCGCTTGCACGAGGAGCTGACGTTGTTGTTATGGTACACCCTGATCATCAATATAATCCTGCAAGCATACCGGAGCTTGTCAGGCCCATCATTGAAGGTACTGCTGATGCTGTCTTCGGGTCACGCATGATTATTAGATCTCAAGCAATTGCTGGTGGCATGCCCTATTGGAAATTTTTTGGGAATATTTTCCTAACAAAGATTGAAAACTCCGTGCTACGACTGTCTCTTACTGAATATCATTCGGGGTTTCGTGCTTATAGCCGTAAGGCACTGGAGGCTGTGCCTCATACATACTATTCAAACAACTTTGTTTTTGATACGGAAATGATAGTTGGACTTAAAATAGCAAAATTGCGCATTAAAGAAATCGCCATCCAGACAAAATATTTCCCTGCGGCATCAATGATAGGTTTTTTATCAAGCCTCCGGTATGCGCTTTCTATATCTTGGGTTATGTTGCGCTACTTGGATGGTGCATATAATTTACGAAGCCAGTAACTATGGTTCGAGCGCTTTACGTACCTGCTCACGCAGCGCTCCACCATCATCAAGAATTATCCGAGCGTGTCTGAGAGCTTCCTCTCGTTTGCCTTGCTGATAATACAAGTACGCAAGATTATTATGAATATCATGGTAATGAGGATTAATCTTTAATCCCTCCAGCCAAGCAATCTCGGCCTCTTGAGTATTGCCCGTAAAATAATAAACCACGCCAAGATTAAGATAGGCTTTTATGTATGAAGCGTTTGCTGCAATCTCTTTTTTAAACTCTTGCTCCGCCTGCGCATACATATTTTTTTGTAAGTACACCATTCCAAGATTGTAATGATATTCTGATCCACTATCGTTAAGTGCAATGGCCTTCTGAAACTCTTCTGCAGACCGATCAAGTTCTCCCTCAAGATAATAATAGGCACCCAAACCATTATGTGCTGCACTCGCATGTGGCGACGTCTGAACGGCGTTTGTCCAAAAATTCTTTGCATTACGATATACACCCGCATGATATATATTGGTAACTCCATAAAATACTACTAGCGCACCAAAAATAATAGTCTGCCAATACCTCTCGGATCGTTCTGGCATCATGCGCTCAAATGGCACCTGTGATAAAAATAATACCAACCCAAAAAGTGGAATATACGCTCTGTGCTCGGCAAAGTCCGCCTTGAGTACTTCCTGAGTGTTAACCAGACCAGGGATAATAAACAGAACAAACCAGCACAAACCAAACAGCATAGTTCTCCTTTTTTTAACCGAAGAAAAAACAAATCCTAGTACTAAGAAAAATGCCACGAGAACCCCGGGCCAAATAAGAATGTCCTGCCGAATAGGATATACCGAAAGTTTAAACGGAAAAAATGCTTTTCCGAGATACGAAAAGGCGCCAGGCGCATTCATTGTGATTGAACTTACAATGCCGGCCGGTGCGATAGTTGTATGATTGTCTGGTAACGCCGCTTGCCTCATAACGACCCACGAAATCAGCAAGATTACCCAACACACAATAAACATAACCCGTCGCCGATTGAAAACAAAGATTCGCTCTTTTGCGATAAGAACGACATACAAACTACAGAGAAGCGGCAATACAAAAGCGGTTTCCTTGGTGAACAATGCGCAAAGAAAAAATACTTGATGCAGAAGAAAATAGAGGAATCTTGGCTCTTTCCAGAAGGTGATGAAAAAGAACAGAGATCCGAAAACACCTATCGCGAGCAAAGCATCGTTGCGCCCCGGGATCCAAGCGGCCACAGAAAGGACAATGGGATGAATGAGAAATAAAAGTGCGAGTCCAAACGACGCCCGTCGGTTGACCGAAAATGCGCGGAAGAGAACAAATAAAAGCTCCGCGACGACAATATGTAAAATAATATTTGTCGCATGATATACGGCTGGATTTGCCCCACCTAATGCATAATCAAAAATAAAAGAGAGCGTAAGAATTGGTCGATAAAATCCATAACTACCCGAAGAGGTGCTGGGAGGACCTCCGACATCATATCGGAAACTATCAATAATACTCCCTGGATTACTTAGAAAATAAGCATTGTTTAGAATCAGAGCATCATCATCAAGATAGCTAAAACCAAAAGAAAATGTTTGCGCATATAGTAACAAGCCCGCAATCGCAATGACCGCAAAAGGAATAAAAGATTTATCTATCCAAAGAGTTTTCATGCGGTTGGAGGTTCATCAAGTGACGGCGGAGGTGGCTCTTGGGTTATCCCTCCCAATCCATCATCAGAAGTTGGTAACTCTTCTGCGGGTGGAGGCGGAGTTTGGGACTCTGGCGACGGAGATTGATCTGTAGGCGGAGGTGGGGAAGTTTCTATGTCAGGCGATGCTGGTGGCTCTTCTTCGAGTAAGGGTTCATCCTCGCCCTCCGATGATGGAGGGGTCTCCGTAGGCGGCGGTGTTTCTTCTGGTGCCGGTTCATCACCGTCCTCTGGTGAGGGAGAAGGAATTTCTGTAGATGGTGGAGTTTCTTCTTGCGCTGGTGGAGGCGTCACTTGGGCGGGAGGCGGAGGTGGTGGATTTTGTAGAGCATTATCAAGACACGATCCGGATATCGTCGCTACAGAGCCGTTGATCACTTTGATACAGTAGGGTGCGCCATTCGTCTCATCAAAGAGCGTCACCCCACTTGGTCCGCCCGACTCACCTACTCGCAAACCCTTTGTTTTTATATCATCAGCCTCGATAGTTTTTACAATCATATTGCCGTCTTCATCAATAGACCAATTGCCTGATACGGACGATATTGCTTTGATATTTTCAATACTCGCCCCTCCCATATCAATCGCGTAAGCCGCCTTGATGCGCCCCGTATCAAAATCTATCACCCAAGGCTCGGTACTTGATGCTGATGCAAACTGCGTATCGAGATGGTTCCATCCCAACTGTACGAAGACAAGTATCTTATCAACATTAACCTCGCGTGTTTCTGAAACACCATTTTCTTCATTGATATAAGTAAACGTGGTTGATGTACCTGTACTGCCATCAAACGCACGCAGCGCAACTCCGACATAGGGCCCTTCTTCTGTTGCCTTCATACCAACGCCAGGTATCGATGATGAAGTGATACGATCGCCCACAGCGATAGGTCCATTTTCAGTCGAAACTTTTGTGATGATATGACCAAGCAAACCAACATTTGCATACTGACTCATATCAAAATTTGGCGTGTCAGCAAAATTGGGATCATTATAATTTGTACCTCTGCTGGGATTGGTCACAACGCCGAGAAGTGTTTGTTCATAACGCGATGTTGATTTTTTGGTAGCACCATGATTGGATATCGCGACTGGAGGGGCTTCGGTTGAGATTGACATAATGTCGCCCTCCTCGGCGCCGCCATCGCCCTGATAGAAAAACTCAGAATAGTCGGCGGTGTTGGCATTTGATGCCCATCTAAAAGTTACGCCACGCGACTGCACCCAAATGCGTCCCTGAGTATTGCCAGTGCCGATACTACCGACAGCAATAGCACCCTCGGCCGATAGCGTTGGGGCAGCATTGTGTTCATTAAGAACAAGGCCGGCAATGGTCGAGGTACCTGCGCCATAAATCTTTCCATTGGTACCTGATGCGGGATTGCCGCCGAAACTAATATTTTTATCAGTCGTGGTCGCATCCCCCACACCAAGACCTCCTGACACGTAAAGGTCAGCGGTTGTAGAAGCACTACCACCTACCGAAAGATCTCCATTGCCCGTCAGCACTGGTGTAGATGAACCCGTACCGAGACGGTGAGAAGCACTTGTTAGATAGACCTTCGATCCATCATTGGTCCATCCACCTGCGCTACCTCCAGCAGTAGTCGCGTCAGTACCGCAAACAATCTCACCTGTAGCGCTTGTATCAAGCACGCTCGTACCATTACAGTTAAGCAAATTAGGTAATACTATATTTCCACCTGGAGAAATATAAAAAGCCGTACCAACTTCGAGTGCGAAATCCGCCGTCGTGGCGTTTCCAACCCCAAGACCGCCGGAGACATAAAGATCTGAATTGGTACCGTTGCGGCCAATGGCTACGTCGCCAGGATTTAAGAGCAAGCTCGAAGGTGCACTTGTACCAAAACCAATGATACCTTTTTGACTTACAAAAATAGATGGAGAGGTTGTACCAGTTGAGGCAACAGTAAATATTGGCTTAAGACGGCCCTGACCCGATAACTGATTGACGGTAAGCTCTCCCCACGGAGACGTAGTACCAACACCCACGTAACCATTACTTGCAATACGCATAGCTTCATCAAAATCGTTCACTCCATGAACACCACTACGTACCGAGAACGTGAGTGCTCCCTTGGGTGCAGATGAAGTTACGTCCGTAAAGAGGCCTGCGATTTGCCCGGTCGAAGTACTCGTCCAATCAGAAAGCTCAGAACTAAAGGTAAGCCCGGCGCCGATACCCGCCGCAGGCTGAGACGATGTGCCATGGTGTGCTATATCGAGAATATTAATGATTGATGAATTGTTTCTATCCGTCACGGAAAGTTTAAGGAGCGGATTGGCGGCATATGAAGTCGAAGTTGAAAATGCCGTAAAGGAACTCAAACCGTCTACAAAAAGTCCCGAGCGAGCGCTGAGCTCTCCCCCGACAGCCAACCCATCCCTCACAACACCACTTCCCCTTACTTCTAACATTCCTGCATCAAGCGAGTGCACAAGAGCTGAAGTGGCCTCGATACCAGAAATATCAAAAGATTTTAATTCATCGTCCCCGCTAGTTCCCACATACGCATATCTTCCGGAGATAAAAACGTTAGTTGGATTCTCGCCCAGAGTCAAAGATCTTCCATTAACATATATAGGAGCGGCAGGATTTGAAACATCTATAACATCTATTGAATCACCAAAGAACCCATTGTGTATCACAAACGCATAACCACCCACAACATGGATATCGACAGCGCCCCCCTCAGCAAAGCTGGAAGGAATCGTATATGAAGATGCTATTGATGGATTTTGTGGATCAGTTATGTCTACGATATCAAGCTCGTTACTTGAGTTTTCAACCGCATAAAGATACCCACCTTGTATGAACAACCCATCATCTCCGACGCCCGACAGGCGAGCAACGGTTGATGATGCGGTAGGATTCGATATATCAATCACCCTTAGCTCAGCGGGGCCCGTACCAACCACGTACAGATAATCACCCTGTATCTCCGCCCTAGTAGGGGTATCCATGACAGCGATTCGCAGATTCGCTACGTGCGGTGAAGTGGGATTTGATATATCATATATTTTTATAAAATCAAAACCGGAAGCACCCGATTGAACGATATACGCGTAATCTCCTTTTACCACAATATCCTTTGGAAAACCGAAGACAGCAACATCCTCACCGACAACAATAGGCTGGGCTGGATTTGAAACGTCAACAATAATCAAATGACCAAAAGCTCCGGGGCCCGTATTGCTGACAGCATACACATAGTTATTAACAACTTTCAGCCCCGTCAAACCAGATGTTGTAATGGTGGTTGAGCTTACCTCAGTCATCGCCGAAGGATCCGTGATGTCTATGATATTGAGAGATGATCCTGTCAGAAGATATGCATATTCTCCTACCACAACCGTATCGACTACATCAGCCGAAAGACTTACTGCCGCAACTTCTGTAGAGACGGTTGGAGTCTGTAAAAACGAACCGCCAGTTAAATGAAGATTTGCTCGCGGCGTTGAAGTACCTATGCCGACTCTGCCATTGTTGTATACATAGAAATCATTACCGACTACAAAATCTCCATCGCTCGTTGTCGCATTCCCTACACCCAAACCACCGGAGATATAGGCATCGGCAGTTGTATTGTCTCCACCACCCAACACGAAGTCTGCGAGTGGTTGAGTAGTAGTACCTCCCAAAAAGAAATCAGCTGATGTGTATAAATTCCCCGCAATACTTGAAGATGCCGAGGAGACAAAACCATCATCAAATCGGAATGCGAGCTCATCTACAGTTGATGATGCGGTAAAATACTTGGTACCTGAGAACGATTGATAAACGAGATTTGGGATTGAAGATCCACCCGTATTATCGGTATCACAAATAAGCGCTCCTGTGGCATCGGTAGCCACTACGTCACAACTATTAAGATCGCCGACGCGGAGACCTCCACCCGATGATGCGATATAAAGACCCCCAGCAACCGTTGACGTTGCGGTACCCTTGATCTTGGCAATGCCACCGATATATGCGATACCTGATGTTTCCAAAAGTCCATCAGCAGTGGTCGCATTGCCTATGCCGAGGCCGCCGGAGACGTAGAGATCAGAATTAGCACCGTTGCGGCCAATCACCACATCGCCAATATTTAATAAAAGATTAGAGGGTGATGAGGAGCCAAAAGAAGTGACGCCTTTTTGTGTAGTAAATATAAATGGAGTTGAGGTGCCATCGTCAGCAACTACAAATAAAGGCTTGCGCACTGACAGTCCGTACAGCACAGGATTTATTCCACCGTTAGTCACACTTAAGAGACCCCAAGGCGATGATGATCCCACCCCGATCCTTCTTTGACTTGTCAAAACAAATCCGGGGATATCAGAGTGACCAGCGCTTGTATTAAAATTTGTATAATCAAACGCAGTACCGTCGACAACATATGTGTTGAGATATGCATCAGTAACACTACTGCCATCAGATTCATACACCAGAAAACCCCATTGATCGTCTTCCGGCCTTACAGCAATATAGCCGGAAGAATCAAAACCTTCGGCTGTAGAAAGGATAAGGGTTCCTGTATTAGTTACAGAAATATCAGCAACTTCAATACCAGTCGCTGGAGAACGACCACTGTAGAGACGTAGGCTTCCTCCAGCAACAACTAACGCAGGATCCTGATCAAGGCTGGTCATATGATTGAGCGAATAATCAGGACTTGTCGTACCGATGCCAACTCGCCCATTGTTAAATACAACAAAATCATCACCGACAATAAAATCTCCATCGCTCGTTGTCGCATTGCCGATACCAAGGCCGCCAGAAATATACGCATCGGCAGTTGTATTGTCTCCACCGCCCAACACGAAGTCCGCAAGCGGTTGAGTGGTTGTGCCCCCTAAAAAGAAATCGGCTGATGTATATAAATTGCCTGCGATTGATGAAGATGCCGATGACACAAACCCATTGTTGAAGTGCCATGAAAGATCGTTGGTTACCGTTGATGATGCCGTATAGTATTTAGTGCCGGAGAGCGATCGGTAGATGAGGTTGGGATTTGAAGAACCGCCTGAGCAGATTCCGTTTGCAGCAGTACAAATCTTAGAACCACTGATGAAGCCAGAATTTGCAATGATAATACGATCGGACACTTCGATGACCCCATCAGCAGTGGTCGCATTGCCGACGCCGAGACCACCCGAGATGTAGGCATCAGCGGTATTGCCCGTAATACCTCCTATAGCGAGTGTGGCGAGAGGCTGCGAAGTAGTGCCTCCGCCAAAGAGATTTGAGTAACCAATCAAAACTGGAGACTGCACGGTACTCGATGCATAGACCGAAGCGCCCGTAGTCGTAGCAAAGATATCTGACATAGCAAGGAGCGTAGGATCGAGAGAAAATATTACAGTGTTCGCTGAAGTTACAACTTGAGACGTAATATTTCTACCACCTCTAAAAGAAAGACTAGTATCAATATCATCACTACCCGTATCGCCATCAATAGCTATAACCGTGATACCTGTATTGTCCGTACCGCAAATAAGTGCGCCGCTTGAATTAGTATCGAGCGAATCACATGAAGGAAGATTTGTCTGGAATGCATTGGCGAAGATTCCTCCGGTGAACGTGGAAGTGGCACTCGACGTATTACGGAGTTTCCCATTTAAGTCGATACCGAGTGTAGTCGTTGAATAGGCCCCGAAAATAGCGTTGCCTGTAATGTGCGCGGTACTCGACGCATTGAATACTCCTGCCACATCGATGGTTGAGGTAGCGCGTATCGGCCCCACCTTTAGTGAGCCTGTCAAAATTGAATCTCCCTCAACACTAAACCTGCGAGCAGGGCTTGTAGTCCCAATACCAATCTTGCCGTCAGGCATTATCCTCAATCGTTCTACTGGAGTTCCTGAACCGTCGGGACTAACCAAAAATCGCATTACTGTAGGCAAATCGCCGGCCCCCGACGTTCCTGATACATCAAAACGTATCTGTGCTCCCTTTTCATAGTCAGTACCGTCGTATCCGTACACAGCATAAATACCTAACGTATCTCCATCTTGTACGGCAGTTTCTGCACTATCCGTTCCTCTACTTCTTAACAAAACCATATTCGGAGCGGTTAGAGATACATCGGAATGCCTATGAACCGAGGATTCAATAAGATCAGCAGCTCCTTCGGCATGAACGGAAAAAACAGAACCAGTGTTAACACCGCCCACAGTAAAAGCATTCTCTCTATCCCTCAAAGATAATCTTTGATTCGATGCGTCCCAAAAGAAAGCATTGGAGAGCGTGGTATTTCCATCTATATGTGCAGTACTCGACGCATTAACCACTCCTCCAACATTGAGGGTTGATGCAAATGTTGAAGATCCGTGAGCAATGAGGCCATTGGTACCTTGGAGTACAAGGTTGTAGTTAGTAGTAGTTGGAGTGAGATATTTTTGTCCGCCAATAGTAGAGACCTGGAAGTTGACTGGGTCGATGGAGTTTTCGTCACTCCCACAAATAATCGATCCCGTAGAATCAGTTTCGAGTGCACTCGTACATGACTCAAGATTGATGTCGATGCCGCCAGTCGAGACCACAAGCCCTCCACCAAACGTTGAAGTTCCAGTAATTTGTGATGCGTTGAGAATCCCGCCGGAAAGCGTGAGACCATCACTCGAGACAAGTCCTCCGGTACCCGCAGAAAGACCTGCAAGGAAAGTAGAGGTAGCTGAATCGTTTTTCCATGCAAGAGTTGAGGTTGAGACCCAGCCAGGAATACCTCCGGTGGTCATGGAAAGAATAGTGCCACGAGTACCGGCCGCTAACCGTGCGAGAGTTCCTGAGGTGTCTGATGAGTAGAGTGTGTCGCCTACTCCTGTGAGCGTTGTGTAGTTGACGGTGCCAGTGAGATGCAATGCGTCTGATATAGATGAAGAGGCGCCTGATGAGATGAAACCGTTTGAGAGTTGGATGATTGAAGTCGTGGCATTGATGTTTTCGCCAGTAGTATGAGTCCAAGCAAATGGAGAGCCGCCAGAATTTGCATCACTCCCACACACAATGGCACCACCAGCATCAGTATCGAGCGAATCACATAAAGGAAGATTTGTCTGGAATGCATTGGCGAAGATTCCTCCAGTGAACGTGGAGGTAGCGGTAGAAGTATTTACGAGTTTTCCTGAAAGACCAAGTGCTGTTGAAGTTGCGTTGCCTCCTACGGTGAAGTTGCCGGTAACATGGCCCGTTGAGGAGGCGTTGAGAACTCCAAGCACATTGAGAACGCTGCCAAGCGTGGTATTGCCAGTGATATGTGCAGTGGAGGAAGCATTAAGGATGTCGGAAAGATTGAGCACACCATCGAGATCAAGATTGCCCGCGATGCTTGATGACGCACTTGAGACAAAACCATCATCAAATCGGAATGCGAGTTCATCTACAGTTGATGATGCGGTGAAGTATTTGGTGCCGCTAAATGAACGGTAGACGAGGTTGGGGTTACTCGATGAAGTAGCACAGATGCCATTTGCAGCAGTACAAATCTTAGAGCCGCCAATAAAGCCCGAGTTTGCGATCACAATGCGATCAGATACTTCGATTGTTCCATCAGCAGTGGTCGCGTTACCAACGCCGAGACCGCCGGAGATATATATATCACTATGAGTACCGGCTGCACCTCCAAATGAAGTATCGCCAACTCCGGTTAATATTGGAGTGGTTGTACCGCCGATACCTACAGAGCCGCCGTTGAGCACAGTAAAGACCAAGCTCGAACTATCAAAAAGATTTAAGATGTCACCGGTGCCTGTTTGGTACACAGAAAGCTCTCCGTCAAAGCTGCCGCCACCATCACCAACCTCAAAGCGGCCATCAGTTTGATTGAAACGAAGATATGCATTTGTATTTCCCGTACCATTATCATTAAGACCATTAATGATAAGAGTACTAGCATCCTGCGTAAGATAAGTGATTCGCTGATTTGCAGTTCCATCAGAATCAACAAAATACATTTGAGGAGTCGGGGCCTCTATAGAGAGTCGTGCATTCTGCTTGCTGCCGCTGCCCAAAACAAGATTTGTCCCGTCTAAACTATTTTTCAAAAGTCTCGTCGGTGTACTTGTGCCAATACCTACGCTACCTTGCGGACTAATATAGAAAAATGGTGTTGAGGTACCTGAGTCACCCACCACAAATGAGGGTGCGACACCAATCTGTTCAACGGCAAGCGATGCGCCTCTCCATGGAGTTGTAGTGCCTCCAAAAAGTCCTGACGCATAAGCAATAATATTACCAGTCGCCTGCACCGTACTCGACGCATAGAGAGATGATCCGGTGCTCGTAGCAAAGATATCTCCCATAGAGTAAAGATTTGTTTTGACAGCAAACTGGGTGCCAGTGAGTGTTAGGTTGTTGCCTGCGGTATAGGTAGTGTCTGCATCCGTTCCACACACAATGGCTCCCGCACTGTCGGTATCGAGTGAATTGCAAGAGAGAAGATTAGTACGAAAATCATTGGCATAGATGCCTCCACCAAACGTTGAAGTTCCAGTAATTTGTGATGCGTTGAGAATCCCGCCGGAAAGCGTGAGACCATCACTCGAGACAAGTCCTCCGGTACCCGCAGAAAGACCTGCAAGGAAAGTAGAGGTAGCTGAATCGTTTTTCCATGCAAGAGTTGAGGTTGAGACCCAGCCAGGAATACCTCCGGTGGTCATGGAAAGAATAGTGCCACGAGTACCGGCCGCTAACCGTGCGAGAGTTCCTGAGGTGTCTGATGAGTAGAGTGTGTCGCCTACTCCTGTGAGCGTTGTGTAGTTGACGGTGCCAGTGAGATGCAATGCGTCTGATATAGATGAAGAGGCGCCTGATGAGATGAAACCGTTTGAGAGTTGGATGATTGAAGTCGTGGCATTGATGTTTTCGCCAGTAGTATGAGTCCAAGCAAATGGAGAGCCGCCAGAATTTGCATCACTCCCACACACAATGGCACCACCAGCATCAGTATCGAGCGAATCACATAAAGGAAGATTTGTCTGGAATGCATTGGCGAAGATTCCTCCAGTGAACGTGGAGGTAGCGGTAGAAGTATTTACGAGTTTTCCTGAAAGACCAAGTGCTGTTGAAGTTGCGTTGCCTCCTACGGTGAAGTTGCCGGTAACATGGCCCGTTGAGGAGGCGTTGAGAACTCCAAGCACATTGAGAACGCTGCCAAGCGTGGTATTGCCAGTGATATGTGCAGTGGAGGAAGCATTAAGGATGTCGGAAAGATTGAGCACACCATCGAGATCAAGATTGCCCGCGATGCTTGATGACGCACTTGAGACAAAACCATCATCAAATCGGAATGCGAGTTCATCTACAGTTGATGATGCGGTGAAGTATTTGGTGCCGCTAAATGAACGGTAGACGAGGTTGGGGGTGGCGGAACCTCCAGAAAGATCAGTGCCGCACACAATCGCACCTGACGCATCAGTATCGAGTGAATCACATGATGCAAGGTTGGTTTGAAGCGCATTGGTATAAATACCTCCAGTAAAAGTAGATGTGCCAGTACCTCGCACAACAAGAAGATTGCCGACCGTTGAAGTACCAGATACAAGTGACTGACCACTAACGCTAAACGTGCGACCAGGAGTTGATGTGCCAACACCCACAAGATCAGTGTCTGTAGTAAGTCTCACCACAGATCCATCATCAGTCCAGCCGCTATCATTAGATCCGACGCATCCACTTGTTGAAGTTGTACAAACTGTAGCTCCATTAAACGTAAAGCTATCGCCCAAAGCAATAATTTCCGTACTATTGGCAGATCCAAGATTTACCGTATCTCCGTATGCACCAAAATTTCCACCAACTTCGAGAGCAATATCAAACGAACCAAATTTACCCCACACACCACCGTTGTGTTGAGTCATGCCCTGAAAAACACTCTGCCCGTCAACCAACACATTTTTTGCGCGCAACGTTTCTGTAGCGCGGACATGAGGTGCCTTTATTTCATTCGTGGCCGTAATGCGCTCACCTTGTAATGTTTTGCCGATAATATACTCATGCGCAAAAAGATTTCGAGCGCTCACGTCGCCATGTACTTTAAGATTTTTTGAGAAAACCGCATCACCCAATACCGCCAATTCGCCATCCACCTTAAGTGACTGACGAAGGTGTGTCGCACCCTTCACCAACAGAGTCTTGCCAACCTCTACTCTTCCCTCCAAATACACATCGTCGTAAGTGATATTGCCATTTTTGGTCACAAAGGCGAGCGTCATTTGTTCACTCGAAACTCCATCCAAAAAGTCGGCGTTTAAATTTTCAACTTTTGTAACTGACCTAACTCTAATCGGTGCTGTACCTTCTGCCGCGTTTGATACAAGCTGCTCACCCGCCTCAATGTTATTTTCTGATATCACATCACCGTAGATAGCGAGATTACCATTTTTATCAAGCAACAAAACTTCATTAGCATGAGTACCTGCGCGATGACCCATTAATGTTTCCGCATCACGTATTTTTTCATAGGCCGCAAAAATCATATCGTCTGCGGCACTCAACAACACACGCGTGGGCGATAATACAAGAAGCGCGATAAAGAAAAATAAAACAAAAAACGATCGTCTGTTGGTAATAATGTTTTTAGTCTCTTTTTTGATGCGCCGCCAGCTGCGATGCATGACGCCAAAATGACCCTCGATGGAAATATCCATGAAAGTCATGAACTTACCAATAAACTTTTCAAAAAGAGTATCGCTCTTATGGTCAGGTTTTATATCAAAATGATTTGAATCAAAAGCATCGGAGACGCGTTGAGAAGAAATAGGAATCTCTTTTTGAGTTTTTATTTCTGGCGATACTAAGTCTTTTTCTTGAGCGTCATCCCAAGAACGGAGCTCGATGGTATTTGATGCAAGATGTGCTTCTGGTTTTTTAAAAAGCGTATTGGCATATGTATCAAGCATCGAAACACTTGAGTTGCGCTGAGCGATTTGTTTTGCCAGATACTTACGAACAGCTTCTTTGGTCGTATACCAATTACGCCCTATTTTTTTTGATTCAATTCTACCCTTACGACAAAGCAAGCTCACATACTCCGTGCTATAAGGAGTATCTTGCGAGGCTTCTGAGACTGGAATAAATTCTTGCTTTTTTTCTTTCATATCAACTATCCGATGATGTATCGGATACTTGATTATTATTGTAAATCAAAGAAAAAAAGGATGTAGATAAAAACATCCTTTTTTAATAAATCCTTGTGGAAAGCTTTTGACCTTATAAAAATATTTTGATTGCCCTGGGGCGATTTTATGAGCAACAGGAGCTTACCATATTTTTATATTTTTTAATCTAAACATTACTAGATATTATATAAACATTGATAAATAGTGATAATAAAACATTACTATTTATTAAAAATCTTTATTCGAGAAAATGGATATATTCTGATCATTGGTGTCCCAATAATGTGCCGAACATCAACAAGACCAGATCCATCTTTTATTACCTGATCGGGCATGAAAAAAAATTCATGAGAGTCTATCTTTCCTACTCCTGGGAGAGTAAGTATAGTAGTGCCAAAAATTGGCAATTCAGTAGCCATGATACCCTCTTCCTGGACAATAGATATAATGCCATCATTTACCCTGATACGCTCTCCTGGTAAAGCAAGAATGCGCCGTAAAATATGATCACCAGCCTCTAGATCTCGAATAAGCACAACGGTATTGCGCTCATATACTCCCCATCTATTAATGAGTACGACGTCTCCTTTATAAAAATCTGGCGCCATTGTGTTATCGGGCACGAAAAATGGCTGAATGGCTATATACCGAATAGTTACGCTTAGAACAAGCGCCAAAAGAATAATTTTAAACAATAAGATAAAGCGAGACATATCTCTATGGTAGGGCTTGTCCAGATGCTTGCAAGGCCCCTACAATGAAGCAATGCACATCGTATCAGTTAGCCCACTCGCAACCCTTCCACGGCGATACGCGACATCGCTTACTTATTATACAAAAGAAAATATAGCACCGGGCGCACTCGTCTTGGTGCCATTCCAGAAGCGTATTATCCCGGCTCTTGTTATCGCGAGCGAACCTCTTGCCGACAAAAGACTTACTGTTAAAAAAGGAGCGTTTGCTCTCAAGCGCGTCCATAAAGTTTTTAGCAATGAAGGAAGTGTTCATCCGTCGCTCATTAGTATTGTGCGAGATCTGGCGAACTACTATCAGGAACCCATTGGACAAATTTTAAAACTTTTTTTCCCTACGCATGTTCTTGTATCTCCTCCGAGCTCGCGTCAATTTGAAGTACCACCGCAAGTACTCCAACACCCTCATCCTGAGATCGTGCTCGGTTCTTACCGAGAACGTCTTGATTATTACACAACAATCATTCGCGAGGCATACGCAAAAAAACAATCGATTGTTTTGTTTGCCCCTACCATTGCCGTTATTGAACATATCAACGCATCAATCGCCCATCTCCCGCTGCACCCCATCATGCTTCATGGATCACTTACACCAAAACAAACGCGCACTGCTTGCGAACGTATATTACAAAAAACATCTCCGTCACTTGTCATTGCCTCCCCTCTCGCGCTCGGCCTTCTCTCAGGAACCGAAGATATCGTCATTATCGAAGATCCAGAATCTCCTCACTACATTCGCAAAGAACATCCGCGCGTGCATACAGCGCGTCCACTCATCTCTTTTGCGCAACATATCCGAGCAAAATGCATTGAAGGAAAAACGATACAAAGTATGCATGATATTAAAGATGAACGCATAGTACACTATCTCTCTTCGCGCATTAAAAGTCATGCGCCCGGATCAATTATTGATATGCGTCAACAGAAAAACCCCATTGTTTCAGCGGAGCTCCATGCGCTTCTTACTACGCGGACCGAACGAACACTTCTTTTTACCACCCGCAAAGGATTTTATACGTTTATTATATGTAGCGACTGTAGTACATTGCTTTTTTGCCCCGGATGCCAAATACCCCTCGTGCTCTACGACAATAATAAACGCCTTTATCATTGCCACCGATGCCAGAGAAATCTGCCCGCTGAACTATCGTGTCCAAACTGTAAGGGTTGGAATTTGCGTGGATATGGCATTGGTACACAACGCGTACTCGAAGAATTAAAAGAATTAAATATAAAAAGACCCGCGTGGATCTATGATGACGCAGTAGCACCGACCAAGACTGCGCGCGAGAAAATCGTCGCACAATTTCTGGCCTCTCCTGACGGTATTTTGATTGGCACCGACGCCATACTTGAGGAACCGCGCATTACTGCCCAACATAGTGTTATTGTAAACCTCGACAATCTCTTCTCCATACCAGATTTTCGTATCAACGAGCGCATACTTCTTATACTCCATCGATTTGCAGAAAAAGCATCGGAATCATTTGTATGGATCCAAACTCGCTTTCCGACACACCAACTTTTCTCGCATTTTATACGCCAAGATACAAAAGGTTTTCTCCAGCAAGAATGCAGTGAACGCATGCGCGCCGGCCTCCCCCCTGCAATTTTGTTTATCAAGGCTACATTGCATGAGAAAAATCGAGAGCAGCGGGAACAGAAAATAAAAATATTTGAAGAGCTTATAACACCCTTCGCAGAATACGTGTCGAGTTATCCTGCCTTCAACGACACATCAACACACAACCTTCTCATCAGCATAAATGAACAGGTCTGGATGGCGAACGCTGAAGATCTCAAGGGCATTTTAGCTACTCACAACGGAGAGTGGGACGTTGCAGTAGATCCAGAAAATATCCTATAGTAGTCCCATGGCTTCCGATATCGTAACACTTCCTGCGCCCGTCCTGCGCAAAAAAGCTCCTTTGGTGACAAGGGAGGAATTTGGTTCGAAAGAACTTACTCATATCATCCGTAATATGTCGAGTGCCCTTCGCAAAACGCCAGATGGTATCGGTATTGCGGCGCCACAAATAGGCATCTCGAAACAAATTTTTCTCGCCTCTGAAGAAGCACTTGCTATTGATGAGGGCTGGGAGCCAAAAGATGCGGCGGATGAACGCGCAAAGAAAAAAACTTGGCAATATATTATTTTCATTAACCCCACGGTTATGAAGGTCTCATCAAAAAAAATACCAGGCAGCGAAGGATGTCTAAGCGTACCAAAAACCTATGGTATCGTACCACGTGCGGAAAAAATCCGCGTGCGCGCCTATGACGAGCACGGCAAGGTGTTTGAACGTGGCGCCTCAAAATTGTTTGCGCGACTCTTGCAGCACGAGATCGATCATCTTGGTGGTACACTCTTTATCGATCACGCAACCAAAATCACAAAGATAGCGGACAAAAAATGAAAAAGATCTCGATCGTATTTTTTGGTAACAGCGCATTTTCGGTAACGATACTCAATGCCCTCGTGCAAGCAAACTTTGATATACGAGCAGTCATCACAAGCCCCGATGAACCGAAAGGGCGCGGCGGCAAACCAACCCCCCCGCCAACCGCGCTCTATGCAAAAGAGCACGGATTGCCACTCTTGCAATCAACGCAACTAGATAAAAATGCCGTGCCGTCATGCGATCTTGGCGTGATCGCATCATACGGTCACATCATACCCGATAGTATTTTGAGCGTACCCTCACACGGTACACTCAATGTGCATCCGTCACTTTTACCGCACTATCGCGGGCCTACTCCAATTCAGACGGCGCTCGCAAATGGCGACACTTCTACCGGCACAACTATCATGCTTACTGATAAAGAGATGGATCATGGCCCAATCATTGCTCAAGAATCTATCACTATAGACAGTAACGACAGCGCAATAACTCTTGAAGAAAAACTCGCGCGCACAAGCGCTAATCTTTTGGTAGACACGATTCCTGCGTGGATTGAAGGTCGCATCCAGGCGCGACCGCAGGATCACGCAAATGCTACTTTTACCAAAATGCTTACAAAAGAGTCAGGTCATATCTGCTGGGATATGCCAGCGCGCGATATTATCAACAGTATTCGCGCATATAAAGCATGGCCTACGAGCTGGAATATACTCGACAAAAAAAATTTTAAAATCATCAATGCATCTATTTCAGATATACCTCGTGCCGCTAGCACGGTGCCGGGGACACTCATCACACACGATGGCAAACTCTATGCTGCAGCAAACGATTTTCTTGTACATCTAGAAACAATACAGCCATCGGGTGGTAAACCGATGGCTGGTAAAGCTTTTTTTGCAGGACTGCGAGTAGACATCAGCACACTCAAACTCCTTTAGCTTTTCTCTACTTGAAAAGCACCCGCGCATCTTCCCAGAGTTCTGGCTCACCGCGTTCTTTGAGAGCATACCAAAACTCAACGCCCCAAAGATAAAACATATCGAAACCGGTGCGCGACGCGTACGCAGCCATTTCTGATAAATCGTCATCGCCAAAAGATTTCTCTCGCTCCGCGCGGGAAAAATTTTGTACTGCACCGGGCCCCCATGGCTCCGCTTGCAGCTCGATGACAACACTCTGACGCTTGTCGGTAAAAAGCGTGGCGAGAGCGTACTTGAGACGAAAAAATGAAGGCGGTAATGGATAGGTTACATACCCAAAGCGCTCCGTGTACACCGTACGATACATGGTTGTACCAAAAATATCTGCGCGCGACATAGCGGGCACCCACAATGACAATTCACCTGAGTCAGTAATCACAATGGGACGCGAAGGGTCGAGTGAACGCACAAGCGCTATTTCCTGATCTAAAAATTCCTGATGAAATGGCGGGCAGATGCCAAATGGCAAAAATGGCTCATTCTCAACCTGCCATGCGACAATGGTATCCATGCCGCGATATCGCTCAACAACCATTTGTAGATAATTCAAAATAAGTTTGTCTTTTTCTGCATCAGTCATGTCGTGCGCCCATGCTGCTTCGTGACATTCTGGCCAACGTGGCACTTTGCGTCCAATCGCAACGATAACCTTTGCCCCTACGTCGTCAGCGCGGCTCAACATATAATCGTAATCATCAAAATACCACTCGCCTTGTCGATGTTCGACCTCCGGCCAATAGACAGGAATACGCAAATGTCGCACACCCAAATCTTGTAATATCGCCTCATACACCTCCGCCCACGCGATACCGAAGGATCGAGCATAGATATG
Source organism: Patescibacteria group bacterium (assembly GCA_038065475.1). Taxonomy (GTDB): domain Bacteria; phylum Patescibacteriota; class Minisyncoccia; order Ryanbacterales; family GWA2-47-10b; genus SICQ01. Next base: position 29,016 of record JBBTQY010000001.1, read on the forward strand.
TGAAAACGTTACCCCCCACACTTGTGGTTCACGTATGGGCGCGCGCACCACCAGCACATAACATCCGAGCAAAACTACTATCAATCCCCCCATAATGGCGCGAAGCACTTTGTGGCGTTTTCTGGCGTAATACATCATGCAAAAAATAAAAGATATGACGCAAGTCCCAATGCAGCGATACCGCCCATCTTTGCCATCAGTGCGCCGCGCGAAAAATCTTCAGCCTCGTACTCAGGCAATACGCGCGAAAGGATACCAGCAAGTAAAAATGCAAACAGATATTCAAAGCTACCAAGCGCATGTACGAGGGAAACCGACGCGTGGGCAAGTGCAAGGTTAATAAGAAACAATGCTACCGCGCCGACAATTTTATTTATACCAAACAGCGCTACACCACGAGGAGCTGGGGTCTTTGTGGTACGAATAATACGCCGCGCGCTGGGAATAAGAAAAAGCAACAAAGCAAAAAGTATAAGACCAAGGCGCGTCCATACGAGACCGTTGATAAATGATGTGTGATTAAATACAAGCCGTGCAAAAACAAAATGTGTACTCAAACCCAGAGCGGCCGCGAAAGTCAGACCTCCTAAAAGTGCGCTAAAGAGCGCCTGCCCCCTACCCTCCCACGCAAGCAACACACCGCCAACAATCAAAAGAGCGAAAACGCCCGCATTCCATGCGCCCACCTGTTCACCTAAAATTTCTGCCGAAAGTGCGATAGTAGTAAAGGGCGCAATACCCACAAAGAGCGGCACTACGCGTGAAACTTCAAACCTGCGCAATGCACTATAAAAACAAAAAAGTGAGGCACCAAACGCAAGACCTGATACGAGTGCGTAGCCTGCAATTTGAGGCGACAATATCGAAAAATCATAAAATGCAAATATTACAACAAAGCTGCTCAAAACGCCCGTCCAAAAAGTATATACTCGCGGATCGGGAATGGTGCCCGTCAAAAGCCCTTTATCGATAATCTTTGAAAGCGCTGCACAAAAATATCCTACAAGAGCTATGGCTGGCCACATAGTTATTGATTTCCTAGTAGTATCTGAACTTCTACTAACCCCTCGCCGATGGCATGAAGCTCGATAGCGCGAAGATCTTCCTCAATGGCACCCGGATCCAGAGAATCGCCTGAGGTGAGTATGCGCTCAATAGCTGGATCGCCAAGAGGGGCTGCCGGCAACTCTGCCGCCTGCGTATGCTCGGTCACGCGAACGATATCACGCATCCAAAGCGTACTAAAAGTCACAAGCGCTGACATCAGCACAATAGCCGCCAGAGGTAAATGTGCCTTGAGATGCGGTATCATTGGGTCTCTTTGAGCTTGAGTACAATGCCGATAAGCGTTGTGTGTGCTGCGCGCATCGGGGTGGCGACTTCTTTTTCGAAACGCATAATAATTCTACTGGCACGCGTACGCAACGTGGTGCGTATATCGGCGACTAAAATTTTTTCAAACTCAATTTTTATACTATCGAGAGCGTCTTGGGCTTCAGCAATACGCGTACGGCTGTAGGCAAGCTTGGTGCGCAATTGTTCAGAGTCTTCCGTAAGTTCTCGCGCACTCAATGCTCGCTCAATGCGACCTGCCTCATGTTCCAAACGAATGAGAGAGGCTAGCGTTTTATTGTACGTAGAAAGAAAATGCTCTTTGAGTCGTGCACGTGTATCTACAGAAAGCATATATTCCGGTGCAGGGTTTTGAAAATCAAGAAATTTAAGTTCGCCTCGTAAAAACATCTCGCGAGGCCCTGCGAAGATAGCAAGCGGCAACGCAAGAGAAGATATAATAATGCCAACTACGAAAAAAGGCCGCATCATAAGCCTATTTTACGGCTCATCGCCTCCACAGGCTATGCATATCTTATCCACATGATATCCAGAGATATCGTATTTCTACTTTTCGCGGACAATCAACTTTCCTACTTGGTCGTAATGACCTCGCGGCTTACCATCAATCACTCCGTCGCCGCAGGCAACCGAGCAATAAAACTGAAACTCCCCCGCTTGCGAGGCGATAAATTGTATCGTTGTCGTGCTCTTTGGAAAAATACGTTCATTGACTGCAAATTCATCGAGACCGATACCGTGATCGTACGCATCTTCATTGTAAATATGCAAAATTACTTTTGCGCCTTTAGTTGTTTCAAACATATTCGGCTCAAAAAGCCAGCTGCCCTCAACCGATCGCATGTTTCGCTCGAGCACCGTTACGCCATCCCAAGCGACAGCACCTATATTGGCAGGTCGAAAATATTTTTGATAGACAACGCCACCTCCAATCAAAACCGCAGCAAATAGAAGAAAAACAATATATTTGTTACCCATAGGTATGCACAGGGAGCTTTATATTCCCGTGATAAGATAGAGTTAATACTATTACTATAGCATAATTCTTCTTTTTTATGGCAACCATTCGTCAAAGTTATCGCGTACAGGGCATGCACTGCGCAAACTGCCAAGTACTCATCAACAAAATTCTCTCTGCGCAAAAGGGTGTCTCGAAGGCAAATGCAAATTATAGCTCCGAGCGCTTGATCGTCGAATATGATCCGGCGACCATCACCCTCGACGCTATGCAAGGTATTCTCAAAAAAGTGGGCTACGGACTTATCGTACCCAAAGAAGGGGCCTTGGAAGAAGAAGAAGTAGAAAAACATCGCCTCGCAGAGATAAAACACCTGCGCAACCGCACTATTATCTCGTTTTTGCTTGCCACGCCGATCATCCTCTACTATATGGCGGTGCACATGTTTAACCTTCAGCACGGCCACGCGCTTTGCGCGGGGGGTGATGCCATCATCAAGGTAATCGATGGCGCATGCACCAACGGCACCTTCATTGATCTCAACTGGATTTATCTGATCATGACTACGCCTATTCAGTTTTTTGTGGCATGGCCCTTCTATCGCAACGCCTATACAGCATTGAGGGTGGGCTCAACCAATATGGATGTACTTGTAGTACTTGGTACTACAACCGCCTATCTCCTCTCTGCATTTGGATTTTTCTTCTCAATTTCATTCAAAGCTGGCTACCAAGACGTTTGGCAAGGTTTGAGTCATCCCTATTGGGAATCGTCAGCGGCACTCATATCATTTCTTATTTTGGGACGCTATTTTGAAGCGCGCGCCAAGGGGCAGGCATCGAGTGCCATTCGAAAACTTCTCAAGCTTGCACCCCAAGATGCCATTATCATTCGTGATGGCAAGGAAGTAACCGTAAAAATTGGTGATATCCAGATTGGTGATATATTCCTCGTAAAACCGGGCGAAAAAGTTGCTACTGACGGCATTGTAGTTGAGGGTGAGACTGCAATTGATGAAAAAATCATTACTGGTGAATCAATACCGGTTAACAAAAAAGCTGGCGATCAGGTTATCGGGGCAACGGTAAACAGCTATGGACTCCTCAAGTGTCGCGCATCCAAAGTGGGCAAAGACACCCTACTCCATCAAATCGTAAAGATGGTAGAAGAAGCTCAATCAGCACGCGCGCCCATTCAAGATTTTACTGATCGTGTTTCCGAATATTTTGTACCAGCCATTGTGGTCATCGCCCTCCTTTCGTTTTTCTATTGGTATTACATCGCGGGCAAAATCATTGCGGTCGCACTCTTGGCCGCCGTCTCTGTCCTTGTAATCTCATGCCCTTGCGCTATGGGGCTCGCAACACCAACCGCCATCATGGTAGGTACGGGCCGTGGTGCCGAGTTTGGCGTACTGCTTAAGGGTGGCGAGGCACTCGAAAAAACTCGCTCACTCAACGCTATAGCCTTTGATAAAACGGGAACGCTCACAAAAGGTGAGCCTTCAGTCACCGACATAGTACCTTTAGGTGAACTCTCGCGCGACGAGGTTTTGAAAATTGCTGCTACCGCTGAACGCGGATCTGAGCATCCGCTTGCACAAGCAGTAGTAAAAGCGGCAAAAGATTTAAATCCCCCAGAACCCAAAGAGTTTAAAAACGTTTCAGGCAAAGGAGTTTCCGCCCTTTATGAAGGCAAAACAGTTTTGGTTGGCAACGACGAGCTCATGAAATCAATGAATATTGATTATATTGCAGGCGAGAAAGACCTTGACCGCCTACAGGGCGAAGCCAAGACCGCAGTTTTTATCGCCTATGATGGCAAATTGATCGGCGTACTTGCGATGGCTGATACCCTCAAAGAATATGCAAAAGAGACTATTGCTGAGCTTAAAAAGCGCGGGCTTGAGATTATCATGATCACGGGTGACAATCAAAAAACCGCAGACGCGATAGCAAAACTTGTTGGTATTGATCGCGTCATGGCGAAAGTTCTACCCGAGAAAAAAGAAGAAGTCATCAAAGAGCTTCAAAAGCAGGGCAAGCGTGTGGCTATGGTCGGCGACGGGGTAAACGACTCCCCTGCCCTCGCGCAAGCTGAGGTCGGCATCGCTGTGGGATCAGGTACTGATGTCGCCATCGAGACCGGCAGCATTGTACTCATCAAAGACGATTTGCGTGACATTGTGACGGCTCTCGATCTCTCACGTAAAACTATCCGCAAGATTTGGCAAAATCTTTTCTGGGCCTTTATTTATAATATTGTGGGTATTCCCCTTGCCGCAGGGCTTCTTTACTACATCGGGCAAAATTATCCTGCATTTGTTGCGGGTCTTCCGTGGGGCAAAAGTGCGTTTAACGCATTTCTCAAGCCTGAATACGCCGGTTTTGCCATGGCATTTAGTTCGGTATCAGTAGTAGGAAACTCGCTCCTTCTCAAATATTTCCGCGAACCCAAGATTGCGAGAGAAAAAGCAGCGTAGTATCATAACCTTATATGGCAATTGTAAAAAAACAATTTGATGTAGGTGGCATGCACTGCGGCTCGTGTGCGGCAGGCATCCAGATGGTGCTCTCAACCCAAGACGGCATTAAAAACGCCTCAGTCAGCTGGGACACCAAATCGGGCGAGGTTGAGTTTGATGACTCAAAAGTAACCGTAGAACAAATCCAAAAATCAGTCTCCGAGCTCGGATACTCAGCTACACCAAAGTAATAATACTCTGAGAACAAAAAAAGCGTGACCCCATGTCACGCTTTTTTGTTTAGCCCAGCAGCACCGCGTTTACAAAAACGCGATGAGCAGCCAGCTGAGCGCTGCCGATATCACAAGTGCTATGAGTCCCGTGATGAGTGCGCGCGATGCGGAAATTTTTTCTTTTTTATAGAAGATGCCCGCAACTGTCGGGCCAGCGATAAAAAGTACCAGTGACGCGATCCAAACGACTGAGAGAAAATCCATAATAAGCAGATTTAGTGCGCGTGCCCACCGCCACCCTGCATCATCGAGCCCCCTTCGGGTCCTTGAGTGACTGAAATATCAAAGGTGGTTGTATATACGTCACCCCCGCGCGAAAACTGCGCAAATGCCCTATAGAGGCCTGGGTACGGAAATGCAGCATGAACGTCAATGAGAGGGCCAAATACGGCGTCTGGGGGCACCTCATGGCCGTAGCCGGGTACCTCACCATGCGTATGGATAAAATAACCAAGATCATAACTCCAGATAGCCAAATGCATGGGCGCCCCAAGATACGCGACCATGTCATTTACTGGAGTGCCATCGTCGTTAGTCATTGTGTATTCAAGATGTGCTGATACGCCTGATTGAATTTGCCCCGGATCAGTTTTGAGGTTTACCGTAAGGTCATCAAATTTTTCTTCGCGCATCAGGTTTTTTGTGATTGCAACCGGCTCCGGTTTGCCACCTGGCACTGTCACAATATTCTGCACCGTGCCTGCGTGCCCCTGGTGCAAAAATCCACTCGCCAGCGAATAGGTACCCGCCTTAGGAAATGTGACGTAGATAGGATATTCTCCCTTGGCACGCATCTCGTCAGTGATCTGACCGTAATCATCAGGATGCACATGCATAAATGTCTCAAGGTCTTCAGAGACAATGATGACGTGCACCAAACGCTCATGCTCGATCTTGAGATCTTGCAATGGTGCGCCGTTCTCATCTTTGAGCGCGATAGTTATTCGGGTCAACTCGCCAGGCCTTGGCATCAGTGGATCAGTAGTAACCACACCTTGAAACGCTGGCGCAGTTTCCATATGAGTCGCATGAAATTGGAAATTATGAGGCAATACCCAGCCAAACAGCGTATAGAGACCAATGCCGAGCCAAATTACAAAACCCAAATAGGTGCGTGACGCGGCAACTTTCTGAGCACGCTCCGCCTCAAGAGCCTCGTGCGCTTCTTTGCGCTTTTTCCACCAAATCCAGACAAACGGTATGAGCCATATGGTGACCATAACGTAGCTGCCCAGCCATAAATTGTCTCCCAGAGGTAACTCGTGCGCATGACCCAATTGGCCAATATTTGACCCTAGCAAGCCCGTAATCGCCTCTTCTTGCGTCACGCTCTCCAGATATGTGTGGATGCCTGAATATACATACCAGTCATGAGTAAAGGTACCGAGGGTAAACAAAAATCCTGCGACAAAGACCATTGCCCATCCGGTCGTCTTCTCAACCTTGGTGCGGTGTTTTACCAAAAAGCCAGTAGCGTTGACCCCCAAGATTGCGTAAAACGTCAAAATAAAGAGCGGAGTGACGCGCCCGAGTGCTTGCACTACCATGATAAGCCAGCCCTGAAACGCGCTGCCGCTGACCAAAATCTGCGGGATGATCACGCCATTGAACAACGGATTGGGGCACCCAACACCCACATTGCCCAAAAAGAGACCGAGCAAAAATGCTTTGACATATTCCTGCTGCTTTTGGATAAAATCAGGAAACGCGCCACCGTAGGTAGGCATCTTGATACCTTTAAGACCTATATCATGAAATGCAAAAAGGAGCCCCATGGCACCTGCAAACATATACATCCAATTTTTTGCAGTCTCAGCGCTACCCAAAAAGGTTTGGCCGATAGCGCCCAAAAGCGCCCCGTAAAAACTGAGAGTAATCGTCACACCAGCGGCAAATGCAGCTGCAATACCAATGCCACGAATATATCCCTTGCCCATGGCGAGCGGCACTACCACGAATGCAAGCGGCAGCGTGCAGGGCAAAAAGATCATAGTGAGACCTACCGCATAGTCATATATATAGAAAAAGGCGCTGTCAGTAGTGGGTGCGGCAAAAAATACCCACCGGAGGCCGATGGCAAAAACTGCAGTCAGGATAACGGTAAGGACAAGAAGCGGAAGGCGCGTCTTTTGGCTTTCTTCCATGCGATTAGTATAGCAAGCCGCAAAGCAAAACCGCTTGTTGATAAAAAGTCACTTAGGCTTCGATTTATTGATAGCGTGGTCGTTCTTCACAATTATGTCTGCAAGAGGTAACTGTTTCTCTCGAAATGGCACATCCGGCCGATAGATGCCTATGTAGTAATCAGCCGCATATCTTGGCATTTCTTGTCGTTGGAATTTCTCTGTGAGACTCTCTGCCGTCCAGTCTATCTCTTCGCTAAAATAAACACTTTGAGGCTTGCTGCCAGGTTTTGTGTGTGCCTCACCAAGCTTGCGACGCTCAACATCTAAACCGGTATATGCATTTATAGAACCCCCTACAGGCACTCCTCTTTTCGCCAACTCTTCTACGAGGGTGCGCCTAAAAAACGATTTACCGACGTTGACGGAGCTACCGTTAATAACGACGATAATATCCTCTTTTGCCTTCTCATATACGCTACTCAGTGCATCTGCCGCCTCGTGTACGCCCGCCTCAAAGTCATATTCTCGGACTTCCTCTATCTTACTCACCACTCCACGAAAATCTCTCTCATAGCCAACATTCACCAACTCCTCCATGGGAATATCTTTGATATTCTTGTGTGCTGCGATCAACTCCTGAAGTCTTTGTGATTGCTCATCGAGAGCTGGCATTTGCTCGGGCATGTTTTGATTATCGCCTAAAATCAGCGCAAATCAACATCAAACCTATCTAGGCTCGAGCTGGTTTAATTAGATTGCCCAAGGCGTCAGCGCGCAGCACGTGACAAACTCTACGCGCTTGATAAACCTTTTGAGAGATACTTGAGGGCTGATTAACAATATAAAAAACTCCCCCGACAGTACTTTGCGCTTCGCGCATTTCCTGTCGGGGGTGATACTGTCGCCTGCTTGGCGAAGACTACTGCTTCTCGGGCTGCTGATCCTGCTGCGGGACCGGCTTGATCTGCCCACGAAGGTACTCTGCTGCTACCAGCGAGTCTCCCAGGGGGCTCGCCTCACCCGTGATGATGAGCGTATTGGTGCCCGACTTGGAGCCCGTCTCGGCGATGCGTTCGAGCGACTCCCACTTCATGAAGGTCACGTACTCGGGGTTGGCACGGAGCGCGGCACCGATGGCGTTGATGGCCGTCACCTTGGCGGCGGCTGACGCACTTTGGTTTTGCGCTCCCCATACCGTCTCGTCGGGCTTCACATTCGATAGCGAGACGTTCTGGAGGTCGAGCGGAACACCGTTGGCAGCAAAGGTATCCTTGACCATCTTGGCAATCTTGTCGTTGACCGCCTGATAGTCGGAGTACACGGCCTGGTAATCGTCGTAGCCCGCGAAGATGGCGCGCACCTTGCTGCGCACATCCATGCGAGCGAAACGATTGTAGACGTCTTCGACCGTGATGTAGCGGACGAGGACATCATTCTTGCCATCGCGCGGCGTGACGAGCGCGAAGACGTTGTTGCGCTGCTTGTTCGCATCGGTATTGCCACCCGGAATCACCGCCCTGATGTAGACGTCGACGGCGAGTGGCGTACCCTTGCGAGTCAGCACGCGGTGATCCTGCTTGTCTTCGTTGCCCACGGCATCAGGAGCCATGAACTGCTCTTTGACCAGCGTCGAGGTCGCCTCGAGTAGCACCAGCGTGTTGTAGGTGCCGTTGGCATTCGACTGCCCAAGGTCAACCTGACCCGCTTCGCGGATGTCATCCTCCCAACCAGTGGGCGTGAGTATGCGACCCACGAATCCTGCTGGGATCTCCTTGACATTGCTGCACGCGCTACCGAACAGCGCCAGCGCGATGACAATGCCAAACACAAGCCTCTTGATATCTCTCTGCATGATGCCCTCCTCTTCAGTGAGCGTTGGAGTGGGCGTCGCCGGCCCGATCTTCGAAGCGATCGATCTGCCGATTGACGTCGGTACGGTCGATGACCGCGCGTGGCGTCACGTTGACGCTCGCGGCTGCGAAGAGCTGCCAGATGAAGGCGGCCATGAGGATCAGGCCAAGAATGTTGCGCCCTCTGCGGATGAACACCTTGACGTCATCCTCGACCTCGGGCTGGGTCAAGAAGACCCACGCGACGCCAAACACGAAGGCGAGCGCTCCGAGCGTGCCTAGCACACCTGGATGTGCCCATCTCAAGAAATCTTCCACGACTTCTCCCTTCTGCCCATGCCTGCCGTTTGGTCAGGACTTATTGAGCATCCTCTGTTTATTGGAGCAGAAAGTGAACGAACAACCGAAAAAATAATACACTATTTTAAACTATATGTCAATCATCGCCGAGCGCGGGTTCTGAAAAATATTTCTAAGGATTGAGTCCGAAGTCAGCACAGCTGGTCCAGAATGGCTGTGGCTCTGCGTCAGCGCATATACTACGACGACCGCAGCATGTCAAAACTGGGCAGTTCAATACCATACCAACGAGCAACAAAAAATAGCAAACATACAGCGGCAATAAAGCAAACCAATACGATCAAAAATAGACCGCGCGGCTTGCCGCGTGCTGGTGGTTTTTCTTCTTCTAAATCATCAAGATTCCAAATTTCTTCTGGCATATAATAAATATATAACTATTCAAAACGAAATGGCGAGTTTTTAATCATTTCGAGAGCTCTTTCCGTCCAAAATTTGCCCGTGGGTACCCCGCCGTTACATGGTCCATCGGATTCTCCTGGTAGTTTAACCCATAAAAGCGCATCTACAAGCACATTACCTGTCGTAGTAGTCGGCACCTTGCCTATAGTTACTCCAGGGGCATTACACCACTCTGTTTTATGCGGACCAGAACCATTGCGGCTCGTATCGATCACAAAGTGTTTATTACCAATAAGCGTGGAGACCTCTTGCCCAAAGGCAATCTCATCTGAAACGTACTGATAGTTAGAGACATTAAGAGCAAAGCCATCAGCCGAATCAATGCCCGCTGTTTTAAGAAAATTAGCGATACTGCTCGCCTTGCGCCAATTGCTATGACCGGCATCAAGATATATTCGCGCTTTTGGCGCCTTGGCTCTCAGAGTCAAAATGGCTTTTTTGAGGTCCGCCAGACGGACAGCTTGGTCAGAATCACTCAAATTCGCAACAAGACCTATACTATCGGGCTCAAGGATGATCCAAGCATCATGATCTCCTATAGACTCAGCGACAGCGGTAACCCACTGAGCATAACTATCTCCCGCCGTTATGCCGCTCCAGTAACGTAGCGTTGTATGGTCAGGAATATTGTAAAGTACCAAAATAGGCATTTTACCTGCAGCTGTAGCCTTAGAAACAGTAGAAATTACGCGAGAACGAATAGTATCGAGGTTGTCGCCAATGATCCATGTACCCTGAGGTCTACAAGAAATTTGCTGCAATAAATCAGCATCTGCTATATTGCCAGCGTTTCGTAATTCTTTCTCAACGCGAACTGCTTGCATGGTGGGATCAACATAAAAATTTGTTGAATTTTTCGCGTATTCGCAGCTAAAAACCTTTTGTGGATTTGGTGGCGGGGGTGGGTTAACAACGACTACTGGAGGAGGAGTAGGGTTTACCGGTGGTGGAGGTGGGGAGATTGGTTTTGGCGGAGGCACAGGCAATACTGGTGGAGGAGGATTAACCACTTGAATGGGCGGCGGTACATTAGGTTGAGGAATTGTTGGTGGATTGGGAGAAATAACGACTGGAGGAATTTCTTCTTCTCTCTCCCAAGTTTGAGTCGTTTGTGTATACGTAGATGCAAAAAGTACGAAAATAAAACCCGCAGCGATAAACACCACAGCAAGATACTGAATAAGCCCGCTTGTATTATCTCTTCCCATTATTCTTAGAATTTCCAGGCCTCCGAACGTTTTAAGGGAAAGGTGCGCCGATCACTATTGATAACGGTTTCAGCACGCTGAATGTCTTCCGGTGTTGATAGTGGATGCCAAAAACTCGACGGCACCGCCATAATCTTTTTAGTTGCAAGCATTTGCCCAACAGCATGGGAAAGAAAATACTCACCAGTAGCGCTATGTACCTCGGGTGCGTAGTCAAAAACAGAATAATCGAGCAGCAAAACTCCCGTACTCACCATATTTGTTTTTGGATACAACGGTTTTTCTTCAATATCTCTAATATGGCCTGCGCGATCAACTTCAACTACACCGTATGGGCGAGGATCATCGACCTCAGCAACTAAAAGAGCTCTATCATATTTTAAACACTCTTTAAATCCATCTGCTCCATGCAAATCGTCGGCGAAGACAACAAAAAAGCGCTCGCCAGGCGACAAAAGATGCTTGGTCTTTTCTAGGGCTTTATATGTACCCTTGATCTCATCATCGCCCACATAGGTGACACGACGCCCCAAAAAATAATCTCCACAATATTCACGAATCATATCGCCGAGATATCCGACAACGATAACCAACTCATCCACCTGGCGTGGGAGCTGAGAAACCACATGCTCAATAAGGGCCCTTTTATTTACTTCGACAAGCGGCTTGGGCCTTTCAAGAGTTAAGGGGCGCATACGCGTCCCCTTGCCTGCCGCCAGAATAATTGCTTTCATGTTCGATCAATCAAAACGGAATAGCCTTATAATCATCAAACGACACATCCATAAAATCCGTACGGATGCCCGCATACCCCTCTTTGACGATTGGGCTTACTCCGTACTTTGATCCTGTATCTTTTGCTTCCAATACTAGCGTCCAAGTGCCAGTTTTGCCTTTATCCATAAAAAGCTTTATCGCGACACTGCCATCAGCATTATTTTGCGATTCACTGCGAAGGCCTATCCAAACATTTTTTGGCAATAAATTTGGATTTGTATCTCGATTATAGATGCCTGGAAATATTTTTTTATAGGCAATCGTGTGGTAAGTGCCATTTTGCTTCTTTTTGATAACCGCCGCTCCATCAACACGAGTACCTACGTAATACAGGTTATTACCATCTTGATAGCGATTAAAAAGAAGAAGACCATTAGACGCGTCACGATTTGGGCTTTTACTCAGATTGTCTTTGTTGATCTTAAAATATGCTTCCTGCTTAAAATTGCCCCATTTGGAACGCGTTAACAAACGAAAAATGTTTTGCGGATGATACCCATTATCTGTATCGACAGGATTGGAGCTACTATAAATAAGACGCCACTTATCAATAATGGATAAATTACCATCTATAGTTTTTCCAACTCCATCAACAATATGTAAGTAAGCACCGGAATTTAACCACCAATACGGACTAGAACTATAATCCATCTGCCCACTCTCCACTAATTTGCCGGGAACATTAAAAGTATAAACAAAATTAGAAGTAATAATCGCTGACGGTGTCTTTAACTCTGCAGCTGACAGTAAAGCTAAGCCCAATGTATTATCAAAATAATACTGACTAATGCCCGCAAGAATAAAAGATATTAACAATAACAAAATAAAAATTGGTCTTTTCATAGTAATTTCTCAACAATTAATTGATTAACGATCACCTCGCTGTTGTTTTCAACAGGATCCCATACTTTAAACCCTATACCACCGCGATCTAAAGAGGAATCCAAGGAATCTACAGACAAAAGCTCTTCGCCATCAATAAAGCACTTTATGGTGTTCTTGTGAACGGACAACTCGAAGGTGGCATTATCCCAAGAAAAATTCTGATCTATGGAAGTTTCGGCGATCTTCTTTCTTTCTCCGTTTATAGATTCATCTATACGAATAAAACGTCCAGAGACATTACAAGAAGTAAAATTTTTACTATCTTTATATCGCGCGACCAGAGATAGCGATTCTCCTCTCGTCCAATCAATTAATGCCTTCAAATGATAATTTTCCCAATTACGCGTACCGTCTAAAACAACAGCAGCACCCGTTGTTTTTTCTCCTGCGCGCAAAACTAGCGAAGAATTCTTTAATCCTATGTTTCCCCATTCCTTTATCCATTCCTCATTAAGAGAAAAATCATAAATATGTAAAGGTATTTCTTTAGACCGCCCCGCATTCAATACCCTTAATAAGTCTGCATCTGTCCATGCTCCTCCAACATCTATACGCTTAACTAAAAAAGTATTGTCGTCAAAATAATTTTGAGTAAAACCAGCACTAGGATATGTTTGGAAAAATGCTAAATCATAATTATCTTTAACTGAATTGAGCAAAACCCTTTGGGCCTCGGGATAATTTGTTATATTTTGGGCAAAGTCACCATAAGGAAAAGCGAAAGAAACAGAAGCTATATCCAAAACTCTCTCAATTTTTTCCTTAACTAAGCTTATATCATGCCCGATACGTTGCTCATATTCATCATCTGTCTCTAATCTTCCAAGCTCTTTCAACCAAAGTTTATTAGTATAATAGTGTCCCTGTTCGCCGTTTATAGAGATTGATTGAAAAACATGGCCACTATCGGCATGTGCTTGAATCTCCCAACGTCCACTGCGCTTCATCGCCCGTAGTTCATTAGCATTTAGATAATAAGAACTTTTTCTATCACTATCAGTCAACGAATGGCCACTGATAATAAAAGTGACAGCATTATAATCCAATGCTCTCAAAATGGGATCGACTGGGTAGTAACTTGACTTCGCTCCATCATCAAACGTTAATAAAAATGATTTATTCGGTAGGGTCTTTTCACCCTTAACGAAGGAGTTAAAATCCTCGACACTTATAGTTTTCCAGCCAGCTTGTTTGAGCGCAAACATCTGAGCCTCAAAATTCGTTTTCGTAATATTTTCTCCATCAGGGATGTCTACAAGGCCGTGGTAAAGAAGCACGGGTACAGACTCCGCGGTACCCGTAACAACGACGTTTTCTACTGTTGATCTATTTGAGAATATTCTCGCTAGACTGCCGAGCATATCATTCTCCGCATAAGCCAATTTTGCAGCATAAAAGCCATAAGCTGCAGTTTCTTTGCTATCCAAAATCATTCCGTCGGTAAATTGGGATAAACTCTCCCTAATGAACAAGAAGGCATAACTGCCACAAAAAAGTAATATAGCAATTACGGTAACTCGCAAAACCTTTAATCTTGAAAAATCTAAATATTTCATTATCGAGTTCCCCATCTAGAATCGCGAATAGTTATCATCGCCCAAGGCAGTTGCCACATAAGCATCACTGTATAAAACCAAAAAGTCATCACGGACAAAAACCAAGCACGCGGACCCACTTGAGTACGATAATAAATCCCGTGCAATAATAACATTAAGAATAAACCAGCCAAATAGGCGAGAGGAATGCTTCCTGTCAAATACGGATGCCAAATAACAGCCCTTATAAAAACAATGGGCGCACTAAGGGCAAGAATGACATAGGAATAATACGATAGAGCAGCAAAAAAATTTTTACGCCACATAAACGCGCTGGCAATTAGCGTCTCTCTAATCCAAGATTTTTTCCATCTCTGCTGCTGTTTAATATATTTACCAAGCGTATCTGGCACAACTGTGTGCGCCTTTGCTTCTGGAGAATAAACAGCTTCATATTTTCGAATAATAAAATTTGTTAAACTTCTGTCATCACCGAATGTACACTCACTTCCTAAGAACCTCTGATTTAGCCAAACGTCAATAAACTCGAGTAAATACTCTCTACGATATGCAGAACAACAGCCGGGACAGCAAGTTACATTACCAAAAACGGATTCAGCTGCCTTATAAACACTAAAAGCGATAAAATATCTTGTGGCCTGCATCTGTGTTAAAAGATTTGTATCTCTATTAAAAACATCTGTATGCCCAGAGACAGCTCCAACTCTCGGATTAGAAAAATATTTTACAAGATGCTTGACACAATCAGGGGCAATAAAACTATCCGAATCAATAAATATAACTATTTCATGGTTTGCCCTTCTTACCCCTTCTGCCATACCTGCTCTTTTACCGCGATTAACTTTCCAATTAACAACGGTAACTGGTATTTCTTGACCTATCTCCTTTTTAATTTTCAACATCTCAGCATAGGTACTATCTGTTGAGCCATCATTAATAGCAATAATTTCTATTTTTTCTTTAGGATAATCCGCATGCAAAAAGCGCCTAATCGTCTCAGCAACATTATCTTCTTCGTTTTTTGCTGGAACAACAAAAGTGATTGAAGGCTGATAGCCCTCATCATGCTTAATAGATCTATGGAAATATGCAAGAAAAAATCTTGAAATAATATAAATAAAAATTAAAATACTATAGAATTTAAAAAAGGTTACCCCCCCGACAAAGCTAGTCGTGCTAATTTTAAATAAAAGTATCAAATAGAGCACAACAAAAAAAAGAAACCAAAAACCAAAATCACTAAATACTGCGAGCCTTTTTTTAATTTTATTAAAAATTTTTGCCATACCTATCGCCCTATACCATTGTAGATAATATTGGAGTCCAAAAATATATCTTTTTCTAGACAGTTACGCCCGTCTACAATTGTTCTGACTCCATATTTTTTTAGATCATCAGGAGTAAGTTTCTTGAAAATGCTATGTGCGGTGGCGACGATAACACCGATTGATCCCTGTAAGGCTTCCTCTAAAGTTTTTACATCTGAACGATCAAGTACAAATGGATCATAGGCAACCACCTCTGCTCCAAACTCTTTCAAAATTTTAATAATCTCAAACGATGGGCTCTCGCGACAATCATCAATATCTGCCTTATATGAAAGTCCCAATACAGCTATGCGTGACCCATTGATAGCAATCTTCTTTTCATTGAGTCCTGCGATCAATTGCTCAACGGCGAAATGGGGCATGCCGTTGTTTATACGGCGAGCGAGCGCCAAAAAATCATGATCGAAACCATTCTTTTTTGCATACTCAATAAGATAATACGGATCAACAGGTATACAGTGTCCGCCTACACCGCAGCCTGGATAGTGAGGCATAAAAGCAAAGGGCTTGGTGGCTGCGCCATCAATTACATTTACTACATCAATGCCGAGGCGTGAGAATGACCGCGCGAGTTCGTTTACAAATGCAATATTGATATCTCGAAAAGAATTCTCAACAACTTTAACTGCCTCTGCCTCTTTGAGGTTTCCCATCGGCTTTACCGTGCCAGTCAAAATTGATTCATAAAATGCCACGGCCTTTTTGAGTCCTGCCTCATCAAAGCTGCCAACAACGCGCGGTATATTTTCCACGTTCCATTTTTTATCACCCGGATTGATACGCTCAGGACAGTGTGCCAAAGAAAAATCTTTACCACACTCCATGCCGGAGATTGATTCGAGTATCGGTAATACCACGCTCTCTGAAACTCCCGGGTTCACTGTTGACTCTAAGATAACTAAGGTATCTTTTTGAAGATACGGAGCAATCGAGCGCACGGCATTTTCCACCGGCTCAAGATTTGGCATATGATTTTCATACACCGGTGTTGGTACGCAAATAATCACAATGCCGCAATCTTTAACTACAGAGAAATCATGGGTGGGTGTAAATGAAACTTCCTGCAAAGCCTGCTCAATCGCCTCATCCTGTATTGGGGATTTCTTTTGTTTTAAGAGCTCTATCTTCTGCTGGCTGACATCTATGCCAAAAACCTCATAGCCCTTGCGGGCCGCAAGCAAAACAAGCGGAAGACCCACATACCCAAGGCCTACAACCGCTATTTTTTCCTTATCTGGTAATGTTTTTTTGGCCTCCATAGTTGGCCTAGTTTACAATAAAATAATAAAAGAGTCAATAGCTCCCTAGAGTATAGAGAACCATTTCCATTAACAATAACGTTCTAACTGGGGTTGTGTGATGATAACACCGCCATCCACCTACTAACTAAGCCTCGTTCGCTTAAGATTTATTACAACCCTATAAACTTATACAACAAAAAGAATTCTTAAAAAGAATACGGTCAGGCCCAGAAAAAACATTGCGGTCAAAACTGATACTTGCGCCTGTTGAGACATATAATATTTAGAGTTGTGTAATGCTGGCGGCGTTATTTACCCACTGATAGAGCCCTGTCCAGTTGAGTTTAATAACGCCAACCGCTACGCGATAGGTGCCTGGGCCTGGCGGCGTAAATTCATAGTTAAACACACGAGACTCACCTGCTTGCAAGGTTTCGCCATTGTAAAATTCTTGGAATACTTGCGTGCCTCCAGCGTCGTACACTTCAAGATTGAGTACTACATGACCGGGTTGAGTGCCGGTATTTTGAAGGGTCACATCGATATCACGCATACCGGACGCTCCAGTGACCACTGTACTCGCGTGTGTGGGCACAAAATCGGTCATCGGCGTGGTAGATCCGCCCAATGACCATGCAGGGTCATTTACATCAACATCCGCCGTTGAACCAAATCGCCCATGGTGACCACTATTTGATCGATCGATAATATCTTGCCCGAAGTTTTCATTGAACTTCCAGTATTTGATAAGACCAATCTGAGAGCCGATAAGAGGTTGACCGAGCGTCGCCAAAATATCATCATCTGCACGCACAATATTCCAAACACGCATATCCTCGAGAACACCTTTAAATCCCCTTGCGGAATGATCCGCAGGATTGCCGCCGATCACCACAGGAGCTGACGTTTGTGCGATATTGCCCGTTTTCGGCACCGTTGCGACCACCGCTCCATTTTTATAGAGCCGCATCGCAGCACCGTCATAGCGCGCAGCAATGTGCGTAGTCTCGTTGAGTCCAAATGAACCGCCAACAAGTTTTGTGACTACACCGTCAGTATTAAGCCTAAAAACAAATTGATTTTGATCATTCACCCCGATAGACCAAACATAATCATTGTCAGTAATACCTGTAGCCTTCGCGAGTAGGTCTGCGTTGCGACCAAGCTCTGACGCCTTAAACTCGGCCTCGAAAGTAAAGGTGGGCTCTTCTACGTCCCACACTCCGATATCGACATAATCATTTACACCGTCAAAAACGAGCGCGCCATCGTTATTCGTTGGTATAACAGAAGGTACACTCGCGCAATCGCCAAACCCCTCTGCTGGATAACTAAAGATAGCCGTATTATCACCCCACTTATTTTTGACCCATGATGCAGGTCCGGGTGTTTCAAACGATGGATTCTTTACAAGATTGGAAGTATCATTACCCTCCTTGCGTACATAAAACTGATCAACAGTTAATGAGCCGACACCATCAATAATATGGAAAAAAGTAACCGTACCTGTATTTGGGGGCGTCAGTATAGATGCAGTGGCATCTTGCCATGTTGCTGCGGCGGGCAAAGTACCAAGCCCTCGATATTGTACCGATCCGTCATGCATTCTAAGCACCGCAACAATACGCGTTGGTACAGTTGCCTTATATTTATCTGAAAAATAATAAGTTAAATCTGATGCAACTACTAACGGCTCGTGATACCACTTGGCATCACCAGTCACATATTCAGTGATCTCAACTTTCGCTCCACGAACGGTGCAGGCTTCTATTTTTTCATATTCAAAGTTAACGAGTGCAGCGTATGCATTTTCATAGTATTCAAGCTTCATCGTATGGATTCCGGGTGTCATTTGATGAGTAACAGTATAAGTTGTCGCTGCCTGATCATGCCACTCATCTATGACAAGAACATCATCAACATAAAGCCGCACACCATCGTCAGCTGTTACAGTAAATTGATAAGTTGCGTCTTCAAAGTCTGCTTGCTTTATCCAGCGCGCTGAGAACCGGTCTGGTTGGATAAGTGCATGCGGAGAATTAAGCCCCCAATCAAAATTGATCGAGGCATCTTGCTGTACAACGCTCGGAGCTCCGCTCAGATTTATGTTATTGAAATATGATGCGCAAAATTCATCAGCACCGACGACACCCGATACCGGATAAGAAAAAGTTACCGTATTATCGCCCCAACTATTCTGAGCCCAGTTATCTGATCCTCCCTCTTCAAATGACCAATCGCTAATAAGATTATTTTCTTGATCTGATATATCGTAAAGTTCATAAGCATCCACTTCCAAAAACCCTACAGATCGAATGAGATGAAAAATAGAAATACGTTGAGCATCCTCGGGTACAAAAAACGTTTTTTCGTTTTTTGTCCAGGTGTCAGACGGCGCCACTTCTCCTAACCAGCGGTACAAAAACGTTCCGTTGGTCAGACGGATTTGCAAAATTAAAGTTGAGGAAACATCTGATCGAGAGTAATTAGAAAAATTATATAATCCAGCGCCTGGCACAACATCTACCTCTTTCATGCGCCACTTGGCGTCACCGGACGTATATGCCGACATATCAATGCGAGCTGCCTTCGCGCTACAAATATCTTTCTTGGCATACGCAAGTTTTGCGACCGCCGCAAAACCATTTTCATAATATTCCATACGAATAGTATGGAGCCCCGGAGTGATTGAGCGCTCAACGGTATGAGCTGTCGCTGCTTGATCGTGCCATTCATCTATGATAGCGACATCGTCAATAAAGAGGCGCACGCCATCATCAGCATTTACCGTGAACTCATATAGCCCTCCATCAAAATTTTCTTGTCGCGTCCAACGAGCAGAAAAATGGTCATCAGGAATTACAGGATTCGGTGAACCAAGCCCCCAATCAAAATTGATCGAGGCATCACTACGCGTAAGAGCTGGCGTACCTATCGGCGTTTGAGTATTATAATACTCGCCGATAAAACCATTCGAAGCATCAACTAATCCTATATTAATACTTTTCTTCACAGAAAGACCTTGGGAATCTGTTGCTGTTAAAGCAAGCTCGAAATATGTATCACTACCATGATCAGGAACGACGAAGCTACCAGACTCGCCCGTCATATCTAATAGAGGATGGTTATGACACGTGCCAAACGGACAATGATGAACAATAACCACCCACTGAAGACTGCCCCCAGCAAGGGCACCGTCCTCAAGGTCACTGGCGGATCCGGAAAAATTCAATGTATCACCTTGATGTACTGATGTTCCGTCAGTTGGAGCGATGATTGTCGCTGTAGGCTGATGATTGCCTGGCTGAATCTGCACAGAAGCCGAACCGGCTGCATTAAAGCTATCGGTGACAGTTAATGTTACGTTAAATATGCCAGCTGTCGTATATGTATATGTTGGATTTGCCTCTTCAGAGGTTGCCCCGTTACCAAAATCCCAATGATAACTAATAGTATTTCCATCTTGGTCGGAAGATCCAGCGCTTGAAAAATGTACAGTCATTGGTACAGAGCCGCCTACTGCATCGGTAGAAATTTTTGCTGTGGGGGCATGATTATCGCTCGAGTAACGCACGCGCACAATCTCATCAGGATAAATAGAAACATAATAAAGATGCCCATCCGGCCCCATGGTGATATCCACCGGTGTTGCAACCTGCTGACTAAAAATCTTGTTACTATCAGGAACAAGGTTATTTAAATCGTCCAACCTTAAGGTACGCATTTCATTGCGGCCGTAATCACTGAAAAAGAAAGAGCCCTGATACTCAGCCGGGAACTCTGTACCGGTATAAAAAGTACCACCAACTACCGCAGCTCCCGGCGGATGATTATACGTATAGAGAGGTTTTGTATCTCCGCCTGCCGCATAAAAATCTTGGCACGCACCCATAAAATGATACCCCTCCTGCTGCTCGTCTCCCTCCCAACATGGCCATCCATAATTGCCACCTGGAGTAATAACGTTGATTTCTTCAATAGCCGACCAGCCAACATCGCCTACAACAAGAGTGTTCGTACCAGGCTTAATATTAAAACGGTATGGATTGCGAAACCCATATGCCCATACTTTTGAGCGATTTTCGTTTGGATCGCCAGTATAAAAAGGGTTTGATTCAATACCGGTGCCGTCTGTATTAATGTGTAAAATTTTACCCGCCAAACTATCAAGGTTTTGGGTACGCAACGCAAGCGGATCTACTGTCGTGAATGACGAGGCGTCACCTGAACTGACAAAAAGAGTACCATCATCGGCAACCCGAACAGATCCAATAGTATGGCTTGGGGAGTCGCTCGGAATACAATCAGCACCTACGGGAAGATCTTCGCAAGACGCGGCACTAGCCGTCCCTAAGATGATCGTTTCACTGCCAGGTAGAGCAACATCGCCATCAGCGACAACACGAGAAAGACGACTTGTTTTAGTGCCAGTGTAATCATCGGGATTATTTTCATAAGTATAGAGTAGATAAATAAAATGGTTCGTCTCAAAGTCCTTATCAAAGGCAAGATCAAGTAAACCACGATCATTATAATCATTGACGTGTGAGAGAGTGATAAATGGCGTAGGTAAAACAACACCATCCTTTACAACTTTCACCACTCCTCCCTTTTCCACCACAAACATTCGGCCATCGGGAGCAAAGCGTGTCGCTACGGGCAAATTAAAACCAGAGGCTACAGACTCAAGGTAAAAACCTGCTGGCAAATCAGTTGCCGCAGCACCCCACGATACGGGGATGAAATGCCAAACACTCAAGGCTAAAAAAAGCCCGAGAACTATAGATATTTTTACTTTTATGGATTTCGTTTTCATGCTTAGCATTACTAGGATATTCTTAGCACACAACAAGCCCCCATTACAAAGCCTCGGGCACCGTGAGATCGCTGTTTTGATTACAGCCAAGTGTAGCTGCGACACGCTGCGACTTGTCTCGAAGCTTATAAATCTTCACATCTTGATACGAATACACGCAATCAAACTCGCTCGCCAACCACTCACCGCTACGAAATCGCTCATCAATACGATCTTTTTCTCTTAACACGGCCCAATCAACCGCGCGCTCAGGCGCCTCTAGTGCGGCGCCGAAAAGCTTGGGATCGCCCACATGCACCCAATACTTGAAAGGAATACGACTTGCAAAAGGCACAGCATCATTATTAAAAATATCGACCAAGATTAAACCGTGATCGTAATTATCTTGCAACCACTCACCCGCTTCCAGTCGACTTTCATTGGCGTGCGCTCCGGCAAAACCATCAACAGCCTCATGCAGAGTTATAATATTATTACTAAGCAACATAACACCGTACTCAATAAAAATTACAACGAGCATAAAGATACCAACCTTTTGAAATCGCGCCCCGATAACACCGACAAGGATGGC
Source organism: Patescibacteria group bacterium (assembly GCA_038065475.1). Classification (GTDB taxonomy): domain Bacteria; phylum Patescibacteriota; class Minisyncoccia; order Ryanbacterales; family GWA2-47-10b; genus SICQ01. The sequence goes on from JBBTQY010000001.1 coordinate 51,204, forward strand.
AAAAAATGGCACAAACATAAGTGCGTAGCGAACATTAAATATAAGATACGGTGCTAGTTGGGGAACAAAGATAACGGCATTACCGCCAAATATATTGAGAATATAGTAAACGATGTGAACACCTATCAAGAGAACAAAAAGATATCTTAATTGTTTATGCTTTAAGATTTGCCACACAATATATATGAGCCCGAAAATGCTAAAAATAATTAAGAACCATCCTGAGACCATTTGCGCCGCATACCATATGTGAGCCAGGGTATTTTCAAGGTCGCCACGCGAGGGTAAGAAGCCGGCAGCTGCGAGTGACTCTTGTTGACCCTTCGAAGAATACTCCCCTACTGCAAAATAAAATGGGTTATCAAAAATTGCATAATTCCAAGTAAGCCATAGAACGGGGCCGAGGAACGCAAGAGACGCAAATAAAATAATGGTTGCCTCAACCTTTTTAGAATCTCGAGAAGTAAGATATAAATAGAGAGCAACAACACATACCGTTGCGATAGCAAAAATCCAACCATCATAACGCGATAGCGTCGCGAATAAAAACGCTACGCCACTGGCGACCAAATAAATATCTTTAAGAGAACGTGCCCACAGCAAAGCATACATTAGAGCACCGAGCATGGCAGCTATATAAAACATCTCTGACAAAGGCGTAGCCTGCATATAAAGCGTATTGGGATTTAGCATAAAGATAAGAGCTGCCAAACCCCCAGCAATCGGTCCTGCCAAAGTCTCTCCAATTTTGAAAAGAAACCATGAAGCAAGAATGTAAGCGAGCATCGAGAAAAAAATACCAGCAAACCCCGAATAGTAGAGAAAATCTATCCAGATAAACGGCAGCATAACAAGGCTTGGTGCAGGCAACCATACATATCCCAATTGAGAAAATCCCGGAGACGTGCCGTCGACCACACGTCGCGACAAATTTAATCGAGCGGTGGCATCACCGCTAGCATTAGCGAGATCAAGATACATTACTAAAGCCGTCACGACCAAGCTCAAGAAAATAGCTAGAGCTAAAACAAAATATTTTATATATGGTTTATATTTTTCGATCATAGCAATCATTCTAATACTCTCTGCTCACGTAAATGGCTCCCGTGACGCGTCTTCTCCCAAGTGTGTGGGCTACTGATCATCTGTAAAACGGCGCGCATAGTGGCAACGGCCAAAAGCATCCAATAGAGCGGGGTCAGCAAAACATATTTTAATAGGGCGTAACGTTTGCGACGATAAACAGCTAAAAGATTCATATACATGAAAACAAAGTTTCCTACCAAAAAAGAAAAAATAGAGAAATAAAGTATCAGAGGAGGATAGAGTCTCTGGATAAAAGCAGCTTCGGTGGTGAACCAAATAAATTGAGTGATCCAAGATAAAAAATTGAGCAAGTTAAGAACAATTGTCCCCGGTACAATATATAAAAATGCAAAAAAGTTAATCCAGCCGCCTATCTCTTTTTTAAAACGAAAAGGATGTCGTAAATGTACAATGCTTGTCTGTATAAAACCCTTCATCCAACGAGTACGCTGCGGAATCCAAGAATCGAGAGTACTCGTAGCCTCTTCTAAGCTCGCACTATTAAGCATACCAACCTGGTAACCTTTACGATGAAGGCGCATACCGATATCGCAATCTTCCGTAACATTGTATGGGTCCCAGGCGCCTATCGCTTTTAATGCCTCCATACGAAAGTGAGTGCTATGTCCAGATAATGGTATTGGAAAGCCTAGCTTTTGAAGACCTGGCAAAAATAAATCGTAGTAAAAAGCAAATTCTGCGTTAAAAAGCCTAGTGAGAATATTTTGATCAGCATTGTAATGATCAAGCCTTACCTGGAGCGCTCCAACATCTGGATATTTTCCAAAAGCAAGAATAGCTTTTTTAAGCTGATCAGCATCCGGAATAATTTCTGCGTCATAAATAACAACATACTCCCCCTTGGCCTGGTGCAAGGCAACATTAAGTGCCTTTGGTTTTGTCTTTGGCTTTACATTGGGCAAGATGAGAACACGAAAATTGTCCGGAGGATTTATAGCTTTAATAGCATCGTGGGTGGCTTTATCATATTCTTCGAGAGTGATAATAAACTCGAGTTTTTCTTTAGGATAATCAATAGCTTTCATTGCACGCACAATCTGCGGGATCACTTCGGCTTCATTTAAGAGCGGAATAAAAACAGTATAAAAAGGTAAATCATCTGTAAGCTCGGCTATTTCTTTCTTTGAGAAATCAATGAGCGGATAATGCGAACCCTTATAGACTACCCAGAGCTTAAAAATAACGAAAGTAAAATAGAAGAGCGCTATCAATCCGGACAAGATAGCAAGAAATGAAAGATTAAGTGCTAGGTGCAAAAAAATTATAAAAAACGCAAACAGTACGGTAACGAATGCGCCCGCAGCGACAGTTTCATGATATACATGTTTTTTTGCGCTATGAATCTCCGGAAGAAACAGAAAATCGCCAGAATTATCAAAATCATGACCTCTAGCTTCTGAATGATGGGGATGATCTAAAAATTTGAATACAAAGAAAAACCAGACGCGCACCGTGCGCAATAAAGCCAATATAAAACCAGAAACCTCGTCCAAGACCGAGGAAATGAGAGGCTTAACTATTTTTACCATTCTTTCCATATATGTAGCCGTCTAGACATTCGTACAACATATTAATTAAATTGTCAATACTCCTTTAAGAAAAAAGCGAGGTAGCCGATGCTACCTCGCTGATGATGAGACGCCTTCCAAGCCCTCTTACTGGGCCCAGCAAAACGCCTTGCAATAGTTGAACCTTGCTCGGCATTGCTTGATGGACACTCCGAGCGAAGCGCACAAGCCCCTGGTGCAGGGGCGCTCACCGACTATCGGGTCGCAGATCTGCTCGCAGCAGTTCACCTCGGGCGGGCACTGCCCGCAGTACTGGCCGACGCATGTGCGCCAGACCTGATTGACGTAGCGCAGCGTGCACCCGTTTTGTCCGTACATGCCGACGCCGATACCGTGGTTACCATCCTGAGCGGTGAAGGACACCTCGAAGGTGTCGGACGTGAGTGCGCCGAGGACAACGTCGGAGTAAGGCTGATGCTCGATCCTGACGCCGTCTCGGAAGACGTCGAGTACGATCGTGACCGGCACGTTGGGTGCGAGCGTCACATTCGTGATCTCGGCCGAGCAGTTGACCGGCTGACCTGCCGTCGGATTGTCCGGCACGCAGGTCGTCTGGATGTGGGCCAGCGGTGAAGTGGCCGGGCACTCGGCCGTCGCATGCGCATCCTCGGTGAAAACGGCGCAAAGCACGGCGAGAGCGATGATCGTTGCGGTAATGAACTTCATGTCTTTCTCCCTTGTGTTGTGACGGCTACTGCCAGTAGCCGCAGGTTTCTTTGCATTCCTTGAGAAGGGCGGCGCACTTCGAACTGTTCTTCTTCTGCCAGACGCACTGACCGTACGCCTTCATGTTGGTCATGTTCTCGTAGGCCTTGCACTCGTCTGAGCACGCAGGCGCTGGCGGCGCCTCACACGCCAACTCCTTCACATCGAGAACGGCGACCTCATTCCATGCGTAGTTGGGACACCAACCGACACCGTACAGACCGAGGCGAGCAAAGTGCTTGCCCGCGGGCAGTACACATTGGAACTCGAGGATCTTGATCTCGTCCTGATCGAACCAGACCCCCTCGTTCTGCACCTTGCATGAGGTCTCGCCGCCATTATAGAAAACTTCGAGTAGCACGACGAAGTCCGCGCCCACTCCGCGGTTCTCGATCCACGCCTTGCAGACCGACACATCGCCCGCACTTGCGGGGACGCACTCGGTCCGGTGATGCTGGAGCGGCGAGCAAAGCGCATCACCACAGGTCGCGCTGGCGAAGGAGGCGAACACGCCGAAGATGAGTGCCGCCAGCAACGAAACTGCTGACCGGACCCAGCGCCCTCTCTTGATTCTTTTCATAGCGTCACCCCAAATTGTTACAGAATATCTCTGTAACGCCCGAATCGTCGGGTCCGCGGTTATGAGTTAGAGTAGAATATATTGTCAACGAACGTATTAATGAATATCAAGAAATCGTCGTTTTGTCAATAATTTATCTGGCGCAGTTTTTAAAAATCCTACATACTAAGATACATATGCAAAGCTATTTTATCGCAACGCTTTTAGGACTCATACAGGGGTTTACTGAATTTCTTCCCGTCTCCTCTACTGGGCATCTCATCGTTTTTGAAAACTTTTTTGGCATTGCCGCCTCAGATGCCGTGCCGTTTGATGTAGCGGTACACTTGGCCACCGTACTTGCCGTCATCTGGTACTTTCGTGCCGATTGGATACATCTGGTCAAATCATTTACTTCACGCATTGATACGCGCGGTAGGCAGCTGTTGCTAAATATTATTTTGGGTACGATACCTGCGGGTATTGCGGGTATTTTATTTGAAGAAACCATCACCAATACTTTTCGCACACAAATGGCGGTCGCCATAGGACTGATTGCGGGTAGCGCACTCATTGCTGGCGCCGAATATATGCGCCATCGCAAAAATCGCGACAGCGGCATGATCTTGCCCTATGAGGGCTTTATCATTGGTATTTTTCAGGCGATCGCTCTCTTTCCAGGCATTTCGCGCTCAGGGGCGACTATCTCTGGTGGATTGCTCTTGGGTAAAACGCGCACCGAAGCTACTCATTTTTCTTTTTTGCTCTCAACGCCCATCATTTTGGCGGCGGGCCTCAGAACGCTTGCCAGCAAACCTGAAATCATCATCACAGGCCCCAATATTTTTGGATTTATCGCCGCGTTTATCTCTGCTATTGCCGCCATCAATCTCATCAGCCGCATTGCCGAGCGCTCAACACTCATGCCGTTCGTCTACTATCGCCTCGCACTCGCGGGGGTGATTATTCTCTCCTTGACTTTTTAGATAAAAGTTGTAAAAATATTTCCAGCTCCAAACGTCCTTCCACGCAAACAAAAGGAGAACACGCGTGACCGATGAAGACAATATCAAGCCGAAGTTCCTCACGAAAGACGTTGCGGAAACCGCCACCGATAGGGTCATCGCGATGGCCACACGCGACTTCCCCCTCAAGCGACAAGACTGCCACATCGTGGTGCTCGCTCCGTCTATGGAACAAGACTCCATGTGGCCGAACTACAACATCACACCATTCGTCCTCTACGAGAAAAGCGTCGGCGCAAGAAGTGAATGGCAACACTCTTACGACGTGATTGCACGGCGCAAAGCGGCGCAACTCTGGCAAGAGCGCAACGACGGCCGCACCGACTGCATGCCGCATCTGCTCTTCCCCGGTGACACGCCCTACTGGGGTGGCGTGGAGCGAGATGGCATCGTCGTCGCCTGCTCCGGCTTCCAAGCCTGGTTCGATAAAATGGTCGCTGGCATGATCGCCGATGCATGCATCGCACTCGCCTACAATCTCTGGGTGGAAAGCGACGACAAGCGCAAGGGTCTCGACTTCCTCTCACGATTCTGACCAACACACCAACCTCGCCACGAACCGTGGCGAGGGCTTTTTTATTTATTTCGTTTTTTATGCGCCAAATACTCGCGCCCTATGTGAAATACACCCGGCAGCATTGAGATAGTAATGATGACTAAAATAATTGGCAGTAGATACTGATCGACACCGGGTACAAATGCACCCAAGAAATACCCGAGAAGCGGCATGCCAATAGCCCACAACACTGCGCCGACAACATTGTAAAACAAAAAAGTTGGGTAATGCATATGGCCCACGCCCGCAACAATGGGCGCAAACGTACGAATCACGGGCGTGAAGCGCGCAAGCACCAAGGTCTTGGGCCCATGCTCTTTGAAAAATGCCTCGGCACGACGCACATGATCTTTGTGAAAGAAAATAGAATCTTCTTTTTTGAAAATGTGCGGCCCCACTCGCCTGCCAAACGCATAGCCTACGTTGTCACCCAAGATTGCCGCTGAAAACACAAGCGGCACCAGAAACCAGATATTGAGAAAATCTTGCGAGGCCAAAAATCCTGCGGTAAAGAGCAATGAATCACCTGGTAGAAAAAAACCTATGAAGAGGCCTGATTCGGCAAAGACAATAAAAAACAAACCGATATATCCGGCTGTCTTGATTAAAAATACAGGCTCGAGAAAACTCATAGAGTTACTGAGCTTAGTGTAGCAGGAAAATACTTTCGTAAAAAAGAAAAAAGCGGCGGGTGAACCCGGCCGCTACGGCAACGTGCAAATGGCGATGATGAACACCACGTAGTGTGCTGTGAGCATGCCGCCGGGTACGACACCCAGCGCCTTGAGCCTTGCATCGTATGTCTGACACCCCTTCGCTTGATATTCTCGATAACTCGACGGAATGAAGAGAGCGCCCAAGAGCGCACCCGCCACCGTGATACCGAGAGCAAACTGCGGCGCCGTCCAGAAGAGAAAGGTGGGCCACACAAGCACGATCAAGCTGATAGTGCCCATGACGAGCGCTGGCCGCAAGATACGCCAGCATGTTGCGATGAATGCCGCTGTAGCCCTGCGGGGCCGCGTGATGTACTGGCGTCGAGCATAGCGAAGTACCTTCTTGCCCCGGCGCCAACCATGGCGCAGAGGAATTCGCATCACACGAAACGGTCGCGTAACCCATGTATGCCGTAGTGAATGGTTGTCTGCCATCCAGACAAAACCTCCAAACACCGCACACGCCATGGCAGCTGCAAGTATCAACCCGAACCCCCAAAAGAACGTTGGCTTCACAAGAGACCTCCTCGGTTAGGTAATCTGTGTTAGAGGTTAGCAAAAAATCTATAGTAAAACAAAAACCCTCGCATGCGAGGGTTTTTGTTTTGTTACCGCTTAGCGGCGGAAGCCGCCTCCACCACCACCTGTGCGAGGTTGGCGATTGCGGTTACAGTCGCGGCAGAAGATGCGGCCGTAAGTTCCATCATCACGCTTTGTGGGCGCAAACGGAAGCTCGGTCACAGCGTTGCCACAGCTTGCGCACGTGATTCCCAATGATGTGACATCGTGAATCTGGCGCGCTGGTCGTTGCATATCCATGTGAATGTGCCGTTGCCTAGTTTTCTTTATAATCTCTCCTTCCGGCTAGGCAAACGACTTCTTGTTTCTCAAACTCTGAAAATTGCCTAATCGTTGAGTGCATTCATTGTGCCACCCACACCCAGAGAGGTCAAACACCAACGTGCACAAGTGCAAGAAGTGCCCAGATACCAATCGTATTGAGCACGAAAGATATGATTAAAAATGTTTTATTACTCATGCGCGAGAGACCTAAAAGCCCTACGCCCAGCTCGTCCGGTAGCGGTGAGGCAACAATAATTGCGCCGATAACGGGCGTAATCATACTAAAATAGCGCGAACGAAATACGTGCAAAATATGGAACCTCTTTATACCACCGAAAAGATGTTTGAGATCTTCTGCGAGGCCGTCTCGTACAAATCGAAAGATAAAATAATCACCTAGCGAGGCACCAAAACCCGCGCATAAGGCAGTTAGAAATATACTATCAAGCTCGCTACCCAAGAGTATCAACGCCGCCGATGCGGGTATGACAGTAAATGAGCTTACAAACGCCATCCCTACAGCAAACACGCTTATATACCCATACCCGTCAATATGCGTAATAACATATTGAAAAATGTGTGCCTGCCAAAACGCCCACGTCAGCACAACGCTCGCAAGAAATGCGGTAACGTTATGATAAATATACCGATGATGATTATTTGACTTCATTGGGTTTTTTCTGCCACAAAAGGGCACGACTCAGCACCATACCTACCGCAACACCTATCAAAAATCCACCGATAGCGGCAGGTGTTTGTAATGGTACTGCAGCCACTGGGGGCTCTTCGTGCGGTTCATCAGACGCGTGCGCACTCAGAGTCAACGGCACCGCAAGTACCGTCACCATAAAACATACGCCAAAAAACTTTTTCATAGTATTTTTTTATAGACAACAAAGCGCGCGAATACAAATCCAACTATCAAGCCGGCTATCGCAGCGTAAATCAAAGCGATAGCATCACTCGCCTGCTCTCGAGGCTGTATGTCGAGCAAATAATCTTCAGCGTGAAAGATTTTTTTAGGCTCATCCGCAAACGCAAAATCAATATAGATCTCATGAAATCCTTCTTCGGTAAAATCATAGGTATACCCCACGGTCGAGCGTTCAGCTTTGATGTCGCGTTCTTCAAAAATAAATTGCGGCTCGTCCCCCGGGCTTGCGAGTCGCGCTACACGTATATGCATAATTGCATCGTGATCAAGTACATTGCCTGACTTGATGTCTGATATTGAGATAAGAAGCTTGGTGGGTGTGCCTACACGCGGTGTGAATGGCGCGCGCGACATGGTGACAATATATTTGCCATCAACCACACGCTGCTCGCCACCATGCGCACCCGCCAAAAACGGCAGAACAAAAAATAGCGCGAAAAATATTTTTTTCATTAGTATTCCTTGCCCGTCATCTGGGGCACATATTCGGGGCCCTTATCACGATAGCGATCAATGAAATCTTGTACGCGCACAGCATCAAAACTGCCATCGGCATTGAGATTGAACGTATCGAGCCGATTCCATGCAGCCAAAGCTACGTCAGTTTCATTAGCATTTCTGATGCTTACTACTATGCGCACATTGTCACGTGCGATTGCCTTGAGTGCCTCTTTGGTGCTCTCGGGAATACTTGATTTATAGGAAATCCAAATGCGACCGTGCTCGAGCGAATGCACTACGCCCTCTTCGGGCAATTCTTTGTCATAAACCCCGTCACGCTGAGGGTCGGGCCAGTGCGGGCCTGATGTGGGCGGGTTTGATTTCCAAGTGGTTGTCTTTTCACCTTCTGTTGTATGATCGCTTCCAGCATCTTCAGTAGCGCGCGAATAATCAGTACCCAATTCACGAGCCTCTGGCAATGAACGGTAGATAAAATACCCGCCAGAGACAACAAGCAATACAATCAAAACCCAAAAGCCAATCTTTTTTGCTTTGCGCATTTGTACGCGGCGCAGCGCTGCGGCATCACGCGCGGCGCGCTCTGCCATGCGCTGGTCTTTTTTAGTTGGCCCCTCTGCTATTTGAGGTTGTATTTGCTCATCTTCCATAGAAACCAGTATATAAAATCACGGGCCGAAAAGCGAGTTTTGCTTTTTGACTCTTGGTTTTTTGCCAAGCGGCTTCAAGGCCTTTTCTGCCTCAGCGCGATACAAGCAATATTGGCAACCGCCGCCTGATGGTGGCAACTCGTCGCCGGAAAACGCTTGATGAATAGCTTTGATGGTGCCTTCAAGCCATGAGTCATCGCCTATGTACGGGATAATCTTTACATCAAATTCAAGCTTGGCATCAAACGCCGCGCGGTCACGCTTGCCATTGGCGTACACAAAATAACCAGTATTGGAAACTTTGAAACCAACGCGACGCAACAACCACTGATAGATCTCCATCTGACGCTTATAGCCATCTTGCCATTCGGCATCAAGAGTTACCTCGGTATCTTTGCTGGTAGCTTTGTAATCAACCACGTGGAGTTCGCCCTTGGGGTTTACCCAAATATCATCAACGGCTCCTGTGATAATAAAGTTGGTCGGCTCGTGATGATACTGCACTCCCACAAAGTTCTCGCGCCACCTGTCTATCTCCGGGTGATCAAAAGGAATAGCATCAACACCATAATGTTCCATGAGCGGATGCGCGTTGCCACGCGCCCGATGCACATCAAATTCTTTTTTGAGCAAATGATCAACCGCGCTGTTGAGATTAAATGGATACCCATCAGGCTCGGAGACACCCAAACGCCTATCAAGATATGAACAGCGCGGGCAGCGCATATAATTTTCGATCTTTGAGCGCGAGAGTCGAAAAGGAGCCGAAGATTTGGGATCGTAAATATTTGATCTACGCCTGACAGCCATTAGATTGATTTTTGATCAGCCAATACTTGATCTGCATGCTCTTTGGGTTTTACCTCACTATACATCTTGGCGATCTTGCCCTCAGGATTTATGAGAAACGACATACGCCTCGTACCCATATACGTGCGCCCCATAAATTTCTTCTCACCCCACACACCATACGCCTCTACCATTTTTTTGTCAGTATCGGCTAAAAGTGGAAATGGCAACTGATACTTTCGGGCAAATTTTTCATGCGAAGTAATCGAGTCAGTGGATACTCCCAATATCGCTATCTTTGATTTTTTAAAATCAGTAAAACTATCACGAATAGTACACGCCTCGGTGGTGCATCCCGGAGTATCGTCTTTGGGATAGAAATAAATCAGCAACCACTTGCCCACATAATCTTTGAGCGAGTGGTTGGTGCCCGACTGATCGGGCAAATTAAATGCTGGCGCTTTAGATCCTTCTTTGAGTTGTGCCATGCTCCTTAGTGTAGCGAGATCAGCGAAGAAAACCAACCCGAGCGAATACCGCTACGCTCAAGACGTGCGAGCTGCCTCGTGAGCATGCGATGACGCTCAGCATCTTTGCGATATGGTCTGCCGCGTAAGATCTTGATATCAATGCGATCATTGACCCGGCCAATCTCGTGAACGATGCTTTTGTGAAGTTGTGTTTTGCTCATATAGATGGGTTAGCGATATTTTCTGATAATGCCGGTTACGACCGCGCCGATGTTGAGTGATTCTTCGGCAAATATTGGTTTGAAATTTCTATTTGCAGGCTCGAGATACGTAGCACCATTTTTCTTGCGTAAATATTTCATGGTCCATCCGCCATCAACTTCAGCTATGACGATATCTCCCTCTTTCGCGGCTCTACCGTGCTCTGCTACTACCAAATCACCATCGCGTATACCTGCCTCAATCATCGAATCGCCTTTTACAGTCAGTACATACGTATGTTCGCGATTTCTGATCAAAAGTTGATCGATACTGATCATTTCGGCTGCTTCTTCGGCGAGCGACGGGATGCCAGCTTCTACTACACCAAGCATTTTAACTTCACCGAGCATGCTGGTGGGCACCAGGCGCCCTTGCGAATCTTTGTCGAGCACGCCCATCCCTATCAATTTATCAACTACTTTGGAGACAGCGTTTTTTGATTTGAAGCCCAATATGGCAGCAATCTCGCCATAACTTGGCATGCGCCGATTGCCTTCATAAAAGTTTAAAATTTTTGATTTGTAACGCTCAATACTCATGCAATTATCATAAGTGAACGGTCGTTCACCGCGCAAGACGTAACACACAAAAAGTTGTGGACAACTGCGTGTATCTTTACAAAAAAGCTCATGTGTGATTTGGTAAAGAAGAACCGCAACTTACAACGAAAGGAGCAGCGATGCCTCACACAGATAGAGAATCAGGCTCACCGTACGTGCGGCTCGCCGCCATTGTACTGGGAGTAGTGGTAGTTGCCTGTGTGGCTACTAGGGTCATCATGGCATTTGTGCGCTAGGAGGAGAGATGGCCGCAAAGGTCGTAAAACTCAATCCGGATCGATTTCGCCCCAAGCACGCCTCTGGCAAACCGAAGAGATGGAAACCCGTCAGCAACATGGTGGCGCGACGCAAGAAAGCCAAAGCGACAAAAGGCAGAGAGTTCTTTCTCTATGTACTGATCGCAGCACTCGTGTGCCTGATCCTTTCTGGCGTCACTCGAGATCTCTTTCCCCCGCTGTTCGGCCGCTGATATATCACGGAGGACAATCGGATGCACAAAGCGTACATTGTACCTTTGGTGATCGTCGTTGTCGGCTTCCTCTGGGTGAGACACGACTCGCGGCCGAGAGGCAAACGCGACGAGAATGACTCGTGACTCTCGCAATGTGGGCAATGCTGTGCGCCACGACAGCGCAAGCAGCACTGCTCATCTACGCTTTCGTGAAAGACTGGCGCGACCCGCCGCCCTGACCCCCAAGCACTCGATGCTTGGGGGGATTTTTTATTCAGTATAAAATTCAGTATGTAGTTTTTCAGCGGCGATATAACGTAGCGAGATTTTCGCCCTCGAGCTGCAAGGCTACAGCTTCTTCGATATTCTTTGCAAGCTCATCGAGCGTAGACGCCTCTGTCACAACAGGCAAATCAACCCCTTCCGCCACATAAGAGTGTTCACCGCGCGTGATACGAAATTGGATGATATTTTAATAACACAGTGCCTCTACGTAGACAAACAGCTATTTATATGGTACTAATAATACGAATTTGATCTTCAACAACGAGAACGAAAGTTCTCCTGACGGGAAAGGAAACACGAAAATGAAAACGCAAAACGGACGACCGACCTGCAAGACAAACCTCTGGGCAGCGATCAACCACACGGCGATCCTACTCGCCTTCATCATCGGCTTCATCGCCGGCAGCATCGCCACCGCGCATGCCGAGGCGCTATGCCGACCCAAGAGCGGAGTAGCCGTGCGTGTGCGTACCGAATGCAAGAAGCAGGAAGTGCAGCTCGACCCGATCACCCTCGGCCTGCAAGGCCCTGCTGGCCCCACCGGCCCGCAAGGTCCTGAAGGAATACTGCCAGCGGGCTTCCTCCCAACTCCGGCATTCGACAGCGGCTGGATCGAACTACCGAACCATGGCGCGGTCATCGATGTACCACACAACGTCGGAGGAGATTACAACGACTACTTCATCGAAGCCAGCTACAGACGGCCCGCTGAAAACGGTACGCTGAAATCTCATCAAACCGCAGCGGATGTTATCTGGTGGGAAGACGTGACACCAAATAACATCCAAATCGTCACAAATGGAGATGTGACGAACAACTTCGATGCAGCGCGTATCAGAATCTGGATCATTCACCAGGGCCAGCCCTGACCATCGCGCACAGTGCGACACACGCCAACCGGCAATACCGGCTGGCGATTTTTTTATTCAAAAATTATTTTTGCGTCAATCGCATCTGCCCACAGTTTGTATCCAGCATCGCTCGGATGAAAGCGGTCATTGGCATAATATATATCAGGCTCATTTTGAAAATGCCCTTCATCAACCGCATACATATTGACGTATGTTACGTTTGGCATATCTTTTATAACGCTCGATACATGCCCACCGAGCTGTGAGCTTCCGCGTGACCAAAATTTGCGCACGGGATATGGCATATTGAGCACGTCGCCCAAATCACCCGGCGTGAGCAACACGATACGCTTTGTTTTTTTTGACACGGCATCAAGCGCATTTTGTAAATCACGCTCAAAGCTTGACCACCGGGTCGCATGCGTTACATTATTGCCACCGATCGATATGATGGCAAGATCGCTATCGCGCATTTCTGTTATTTGACTCATCAAGTCACCCACACGCGCACCGACTATACCTTTGTTTTCTACATCAAAAGAATATGTATCTTTATGTCGTTCTAAAACTTGATAATGATACGTCTTTGTATAATCGCTCGCTCCCGTACCTACTGACGCACTATCACCAAGCACTGTTACTATTAATTTTTTAGAATCGCCCTCGATAATATAATTTTTTGCTGGCGTTACCTCTATCAACGCCCAGGTACGACTCAGATAAAACCAAAAACGCGCACCTGACGCGAGCGTATAAACCACCAAAAATATAATAATCGCTTTAATAAATATCATGTACGTGGCTTGTATCCTTCGGCGCGTAATTTTTGCGCTTTTACTTTTGTGCCGCCCATACTGTACCCACCGAGTGTGCCGTCACTGCGAATCACGCGGTGACATGGTATCTGTGGGCTGCGGTTAGTACCGATGATATTGCCCACCGCACGCTGGGCACGTGGGTTACCCGCGCGGCGAGCTACCTCACTATACGTGAGTACTTTACCTCGAGGAATCTTTTTTACTATTGAAAAAACTTTATCGCGAAAGGTCATACCATTAGTATGACAAAAGAAGCTCGACAAGCAAGCGCACTGGCTCGCCAGTTGAACCCTTGGCAAGAAAATCTCCGTCGGCAGTACCTATACGGGATCCTATATCAATATGTACCCACGGTGTACCTTTGATAAATTGCCACAAAAACATCGCACCCTCGATAGTGCCTGCGCCCCGCGTTTTACTCGAGTTCGTCACATCTGCAAACGTGCCCTTGATCATTCCCTCGTACTCTTCCCACAATGGTAGTGGCCAGATATAGTCACCAGACTTCTCACTAAAATTACGAATTTTCTTCTCGAGCATTTCGTCAGTAGCAAAAAAAGATGATGCCTTTTGACCGAGGGGTCCCATGGTCAGTGTTGCCACATCAATGACAACCTCTGGCTTGTAGCGCTTTGAATATTCGAGTGCATCGGCGAGCACCACGCGTCCTTCTGCATCAGTATGACCAATCTCGATCGTCTTGCCGTTCATCGTGCGTAAAATATCACCCACGCGATAACTGCGACCCGATGGCATGTTTTCTGCAGCGGGTACCAACGCCACGATATTGCGTTTAATGCCAAGCTTGGCCGCCGCCGTAATCGCGTGGATGACCGCGGCTCCACCTGACATATCCATATGCATCTCCTCCATACTGTTGCCGGGTTTGATATTGAGCCCGCCCGTATCAAAAGTGATACCCTTGCCTACCAATACTATCGGCTTTTGCCCCAAGTCGCCTGCCATATATTCCATGATGATAAATTTGGGCTCTGAGTCTGATCCTTTGCCAACGCCCAAAATACCGCCCATACCCAAAAGCTCCATATCAACAGAACCCAATACCTGTACGTTGATATCCGTACCGTCGGCTGCATCCATCGCCGCGCGCGCAAGTACGGCAGGTGTCATCTCACCGCCCGGTGTATTGGCAAGGTCGCGCATCTTGTTGGTTTCCGTGGCGATAATCTGACCTCTACGAAAGCCATCGCGCATGTCACGGCTTTTAGCTCCTTTGATAAAAATTTTCTCAACACCATTCCAACCTTCTTTGGGTTTAGTTTTGTAGCGATTAAATTCATAGTTTGCGAGCTGCATGTTGACCGCGCACATCTCACCAATGTCAGCGATCGCTAACGCCAAGTTGGCAAACGCGAAGTCATTCATGTCGATTGAGAGCTGGCGTATATGGTTTTGCTTGGCAATATTAATAACGCGACGAAAGAGTGTCTGCAAACGTCGACGCGTCATCTTTTTGAAAGAATCAATACCAATACGAATCTCGCGTCCACCGGTTTTGGTGCGCGTGACCTCAGTTTCTTTCGACTCAAGCAATACGATGCGGGCAATGTCTTTGCCCTTGGGAAGTGAGTCCACAAAGCTAAAAATGATTGGTTTCATCGCCATTACCCTAGCAGGTGGAAGAGCTTTTTTCAATATGGTAGAATGACCCCATGCCTGAGGTGCTTGCGGTCGCTCTGCCGCTCTCGAAACTCGCGCGTGAACTCTACTTCACCGATGTTTTTGACGTGCTCATGGTGACCATCATCATGTATGCGGGGCTCATGCTCTTTAAACGGACACGTTCAAACTCGGTCTTTGCGGGCATCGCCATCGTGGTAGGTATCTACGCCGTCTCGCAAGTATTCAACCTCTATCTTACCTCACTCATACTGCGCGCATTCTTTGGCGTATTTATCGTAGTATTGGTAGTCATTTTTCAAGACGAGCTGCGAAGATTTTTTGAATTTTTAGCTCTTCTCGGCACACGCCGTGAACAGCGCGATGAAGCCATGGCGGTCTCGCCCCTTATTAATAGCCTGTTGCAGGCGGCAACCAACCTTGCGTACCGGAAGATTGGGGCACTCGTCATACTCAGTGGTATAGAAAACATTGACCGACATGTGGAAGGCGGACGGGTGGTTGATGGTATCGTCTCACAAGAACTTTTGGAAAGTATTTTTGATCCCACCTCGCCCGGACACGATGGCGCTGTCATCATCAGACACAATCGTATCGCTATGCTCGGCACTCATCTGCCACTCTCAAATGATTTTGAACAAATTGGTAAATATGGCACGCGACACGCCGCAGGCCTCGGTATCGCCGAGCGATCTGATGCGCTCGCACTCATCGTCTCTGAAGAGCGGGGGCAGATCTCGATCGCGCAAAATGGTAAATTTGAAACCTTTGATGATATCAGCAAAGTAGAAGATCGCCTGCGCGATTTCTTTCGCGTTAAATTCCCGCGCGAAGCGTCACCCGTGTGGCGCAATATTGTTCGCAGAAACACAAGCGAAAAAATAGGCGCACTCGCCATCTCGTCAGTCCTTTGGTTTTTCTTAGTATATCAAACGGGAACCGTGCGACGTGATTTTGTAGTCCCCATCACCTACCGCAATCTCAATGAGACACTGGTGGTTGAAACCTCAAACCCCAAGGAGATCACTATCACACTCGAATCACGCGGACGCGCATTTGACCAGCTTGATCCTGCATCACTCGAGATACTGGTGGATGCCAGCGGCTTTACACCCGGTAAGAAAAAGCTTGTCATTGGTGACAACATGGTCAAACGGCCACTCACCTTCTCGGTCATCTCACTCTCACCACCCAACATTCAGCTGACTATCGGTAAATCTCCCGAAATACTAGAGACTGATTTGGCACCTCAGGGCCGCTAGCGCGCCATTGACAACTAACCCCTTACGGGGGTTTACTTGACTACGGAGGGGAGCCGTTGGGGTTCCTTTTGTGTTTTAGGATCTTTGACTACACAACGGGGGGAAATGTGAGCCTAGACACTTTACGTGCAAAAGCGAAGATCTGGTCCTCCAGATTCATTCCGCCACAGCATTGCATACCTCTATCCAACGAGGCGTATCGGGAGATCCGATTCTTCCGGCATCCAGACGTACGCGTCCTCGACGGCGTGATCCATCACAAGGTCAAAATCGAAAACGGCGTGATCGTCCTCATGTGCTGCGACGGCGATCGCTTTCTTGCTGGACTCCTGTCCATCGCAGGGCTGTTCGCGACCAAGCACCGGTGGTCGACGCGCGTCGCAAGCTGGATGAAACGTACTTCGCTACTCTTCATCTGGGCCTTCGTGTTCATCTATCCACGCATGCACGTCATCTCACGACACGCGGGTGCCCATCGAGTCGTGAAGGGGTCACGCACCAATGCGCCGGGTCGCGCAACAGACAAAGACCTGCTCGACGACATCATGATGGCGATAGAGCGCATGGGCATCTACCAGATTGTCCTGCTCGACCACTGCGCCTGCCTGAAGCTTGGCGATCATAACTTCACGGTCAACGAGCAATTCCACGATCTATTCGAAGCTCGAGATCGCATTGTCGCAGAGTATGCGAAGGTGCGATCTGAAAAAGCCGTTCGTCTTGCTGCGGATGGCGACCTGCACGCAGCGACTACCTTGCCAAACCTCCAGGTCATCTGCATGTGCCAGGTCGACTACGGAAAGAAAACTTGGTGGCAAAGACGAAAACTACGCACCTACCACCTGGATGGTGCACGGCTCATCGAAGTCGACATCACCAGGCACAAGCCGGCTCACAACCCGAAGATCGCGCGAGCGATCTCCGACTATCTCGAGGCTGCCTGAAAGCAACTTCGGACACCAAAAGGCCAACGCGACATCATCGTGCGTTGGCCTTTTTTATTTTCTCTTTATTGATACTCGTGTGCAATATTGAGCTTGAAACCAAGCGTCTCTAATGCATCGGCAGTATGAGGAAATACTTGACCGTGCTTTTCGAGTCTCTTGAATGCATGACTCTGGCGCAAAATATGAATCGTCAGATCGTTGGCTCCGGTGATATATACTTTTTTTTCACGCCGCTCGATGATGGAGACAATTTCATCAAACGCATCAACGCCATCGAGATCGATAAAGTAAAGCTCGCGAAGACGTAAAATAATATTTTCATAACCATTGAGATTTAATTCAAAGCGAGAAATGTGTGCCTGACTATCAATATAGGTCAGATGACCCTTAATAGAATATACAAGCGTGTGAGAATTTTGCGTAATCTCACCGATATCATGACCTGAAAGCCGACCGACAATTTTTTTGTTCGTATCATTGATGACGAGATCGAACTGCCCGCGTGAGAGCGTATCAAGAAAGAGTACCAGCGACACAGCAGCGCCTACCAAAATACCAGCGATGGGATCTTCGTAGATGGTAATACCCGCTACAATCAGTGCGATGATAAAACTCTTTTTATCAATAAGCCACATGCGACGAAAATGCTCGCGCTCAACCATGCGCACCGCAACCGTCACCAAAATAGCTGCGATCACCGCGAGCGGTATATATTGAAACGACGTTAAAAGCAGAAAAGAAATCAGCGCTACAAAAAGTGCGCTCATCGCGGCGGACACTTTGTGGGAAGCGCCACTCTTAATATTGAGCGCGGTTCGAGCCAGCGCAGCCGTCGCAGGTATACCTCCCGCAAAACCTGAAGCAAGGTTTGCCAAACCAAGCCCAAGCATTTCATTTCGCTTGTTGTGCTTGGTTTTGGTCATACCATCAGCAATTTTTGCCGAAAGCATCGTCTCAAGGATAGCGATAAGTGCAATAGTTACTGCAACGACAAATAACGAGCGATCGATGTGAAATTCAAATGAGTACGGCAAAAAGAGTCGAGGCGCCATATCGGTATAACGCATACCAAGCGTCTGTAAACCTAACGCCACTTTCCCCGTTGCGGACAAGTATCCTAAAAGAATACCGAACGGAGTCAAAATAACAGCTGCGGGTAAATGTGGCACTTTTGGTATTTTTCTCCATGCGCGCTCAACCGTAAACATCAAGAAAAAGAAAACGGCAAATGTTGCGAGAGCCGCCAAAGACGAGTCGCCAATATGCCGAAAAGACTCGATAAGATTGTCGATAAACGCTTCGTGTTTAGGAAGACCGGAGAGTCCAAACGCAAAATTAAACTGATTGAGCCCGATAATAAACGCAACGCCCAACGTAAAGCCCTGAATGGTATTGGCTGGAATATAAATCAAATATCGTTCGAGCCGAAAAAACCATGCGACTAAGATAAGTGTACCTACAAGCACGGTCAGTAACCATAAACTGTTTGCGCCATTTGTAAAAACAAATGTTGCCAAAAGACCTGAGAGCGCGCCCGTGGGACCCGTGATATTGTAGTTGCTTCCGCCGAAGATGCCCGCAATAACACCTGCCCAAATGGCAGTAACAATGCCTTGGGTCGGTGTTGCACCTGCTGCCACCGCAAGCGATATAGAGAGAGGAATAGCAACTAGTGAGACAGTGAGTGCCGCCTTCCAGTTATGCTTTGCTTGCTCGAGTGAAAACGGAAAAAAGTAAGAAGCACGCTTCTTCATACAAGAAAAACTTAGTTAATGAGTAATGTAAGTTCGTTGCGATCGTTGATTTCCAGAAATCCTGACTCAACCGGAATCTCACGCCTGATGCCTGAGATTTCTTCTACCACCATCGTGCCA
This sequence comes from Patescibacteria group bacterium, assembly GCA_038065475.1. Lineage (GTDB taxonomy): Bacteria > Patescibacteriota > Minisyncoccia > Ryanbacterales > GWA2-47-10b > SICQ01. The sequence goes on from JBBTQY010000001.1 coordinate 70,535, forward strand.
CGCACAAGCACCGTCATGAGCGGATGATGATGGTCGAGTATGGTGACCTCACCGCTTGCTGACTTTGTGTTGAGAGACTTAGCATCACCCTCAAACTGCACGCCACGCGGAGATAAGATCCGGAGCATCATACCGTATCTTCTCCGAGCGCGCCCTTCATATAGAAGAAATCTTCGGGTTTGTCATCATACATACCACCAAGGATTGCTTTAAAACTCTCAATAGTTTTGACGAGCGGTACAAACTGACCTGAGATACCGGTAAATGTTTCGCCCACAAAAAACGGTTGTGACAAAAAGCGCTGAATCTTTCGTGCACGCGCTACCAAAAGCCGGTCTTCGTCAGAGAGTTCTTCCAAACCCAAAATCGCGATAATATCTTGGAGTTCTTTGTAGCGCTGAAGTACTTGTTGTACGCCCCGCGCAACCTGATAATGTTCCTCACCTACAATCTTTGGATCGAGCGCGCCTGATGATGATGCGAGCGGATCAACAGCTGGATAGATACCAATTTCCGTGAGCGCACGCGAAAGTACGATGGTCGAGTCTAAGTGCGCAAATGATGCGGCAGGCGCCGGGTCTGTAATGTCATCGGCGGGTACGTAGATCGCCTGCACTGAAGTAATTGAACCTTTTTTGGTAGAGGTAATGCGTTCTTGCAGTGCACCCATCTCGGAGGCAAGCGTTGGCTGATATCCTACCGCTGACGGCAAACGCCCCAAGAGCGTTGATACCTCGGAACCCGCCTGACTGAAACGAAAAATGTTATCGATAAACAGCAGCATATCTTTTTGCTCTTCGTCGCGGAAATATTCGGCCATCGTGAGCGCGGTGAGTGCCACCCGCAAACGTGCGCCCGGTACTTCGTTCATCTGACCAAAGACAAGCGCAGTTTTATCAAGCACGCCTGACTCTTGCATCTCTTTATATAAATCATTGCCCTCACGGGTTCGCTCGCCTACGCCCGCAAATATCGATGCGCCGCCTGACTCTTCTGCTACGTTACGGATGAGCTCCATCAAGAGCACCGTCTTACCTACACCGGCGCCACCAAACAGGCCAATCTTGCCACCTTTGATAAAGGGCGCGAGCAGGTCAATGACTTTGATACCAGTTTCAAATACTTCCGTCTTGGTTGACTGCTCATCAAGGCCGGGAGCCGCGCGGTGAATAGGCCAGCGTTTTTCAAATACCATATCTTTTTTCTTGGCATCAAGCGGACGGCCAAGCACATCAAACAAATTCCCCAATACTTCTTTGCCCACAGGTACTGATACGGGCGCGCCCGTATCACGCACCATAGTTCCGCGGATCAAACCGTCAGTACTTGAGAGCGCCACAGCTCTCACGCGACCAGGTTCCAAATGGCGCGCCACCTCAGCTACAATCTCACCGCCGGCCGATTCAATAACGAGCGCATCTAAAAGTCGGGGGAGTTTTACTTTTTCAGGAAACTCGACGTCGACTACAGGTCCGATAACTTGAATTATTTTACCGTTGGTTATCATACATTCTCCAATGCGTTTTGTGTGCCGGTAATCTCGATAATTTCTTTGGTAATGGCTGCTTGTCGCGCTTTGTTATACGCGAGCGTCAATGCACTCGCCAGTTCGTCAGCGTTGTCTGATGCAGTCTTCATCGCCACACGTCGCGCTGAATGCTCTGACGCATTTGCCTCGAGTACCACATGATAAATCTGCATGCGTAGCAAATACGGCATCAATGTCTCAAAAAGCACTTGAGGTGACGGCTCCAAAATATATTTGACATCGTTAATATTGCGCTCTTTTTCTGGCGCGGTGTCGGCAAAGCGTCCGCGTTCGGGCGCAATCTCATGAATCGTTTGCGTGAGCTTTTCGATATTGGTAGGCAGTAACTCGCGCACGAGTACTTCTTGTCTGAGCGTGGTACGAAAATGCGTCGAGACAACCTGCACGCGATCCCACTGGCTCGTAGCAAACCCCTCTACAATAGAATTTGCCACATGCGAGACCTCATCAAACGCGACAATATCGCTAAATCCCGAAAAACTTCCTGCAAGCTCGAGTCCACGCGTCTGCACATATCGCTCAACTTTTTTGCCAATCGCTAAAATTGCTACAGGATTTTTTACTGACTCGGCATTGATGAGTGCTTCGGCCGCGCGCAACACTTGCGCGTTAAACGCGCCTGTCAGTCCCCGATCAGACGCCATCACTACGATGAGTGTTTTTTTGACTGCACGCGGTGTAGTCCACGGAGTTTCGCCTGCGAGCTCGGCCACCTTGCGAAACAACCGCAACGCCTCGATAGCATACGGACGCGTGCGGAGCGCCACCTCTTGTGATTTGCGCATCTTGGTCGCCGACACTACCTCCATCGCCTTGGTGATAGTACCTACATTTTTGACAGCGGCTTTACGCGTTTTAAGACCTTGGAGCGATTCCATACTACTTTATAAATACTTCAGTAAATGATTGAATAGCAGACTTGAGCGCAGTCTCGGTGTCATCATCAATCGCACGACTCGAGGCAATCTTACTAAATATATCGCCTTGCATTGATTCGATATATTGTAAAAGACCCGCCTCAAACTCTTTGATGCGTGGCTTTGGAATCTCATCGATATACCCGCCGAGCGCCGCATAAAGCACAACCGCTTCGCGCTCAAACGCGAGCGGCTGGAGATCAGATTGCTTGAGTACTTCGGTCAAAATTTGCCCGCGGTGAATTTTTGCCTTGGTAGCGTCATCGAGGTCTGATGCGAATTGCACGAATGCTTCTAGCTCGCGAAATTGTGCGAGCTCAAGACGCAGGCGGCCTGCTACTTTTTTGACTGCTTTGGTCTGTGCAGCAGATCCTACGCGCGAGACTGACAAGCCCACATTGACCGCAGGACGCAAGCCCTTGGTAAAAAGATCTGACTCGAGATAAATCTGCCCGTCCGTAATTGAGATAACGTTGGTGGGCACGTAAGCCGAGATATCACCAAGCTTGGTCTCGATAATAGGAAGTGCCGTGAGTGACCCGCCACCAAACTCGCGCGAGAGACGTGCGGCTCGCTCCAAAAGGCGTGAATGCAAAAAGAAAATATCACCCGGGTAGGCCTCTCTACCTGGCGGGCGGCGCAAGAGAAGCGAGAGCTCGCGATAGCTATCCGCATGCTTTGAGAGATCGTCGTACACGACCAACACATCTTTGCCCTGATCCATAAAATATTCGCCGATGGCGCATCCGGCGAACGGCGCTAAATACTGTAATGCCGCGGGAGAAGATGCGGGAGCTGACACCACAATAGTATATTTGAGCGCATCTGCTTCTTCGAGCACGCGCATGATGCGCGCTATTTTCGCGCTCTTCTGGCCAATAGCTACGTAAATACAAATCGGGCGATTTGATTCATTTTTTTGATTTAAAATGGTATCGATAGCAATTGCAGTCTTACCTGTTTGGCGGTCACCAATAATAAGCTCGCGCTGACCACGACCAATCGGGATCATGGCATCAATCGCTTTGATGCCCGTATGAAGAGGCACATTGACTGATTCACGCGCAACGACTGATGGGGCCTTGCGCTCGAGCGGTGCGGTTTCTGCATCGTCAACATCTTTAAAAAGCGATCCCTTACCATCAACAGCAATACCCAAAGGACTGACCGCGCGACCTATCATCTCTTTACCTACCGGGATAGAAAGAATTGCACCCGTACCACGTACCTTGGCGCCAACGCGCACAGCGGTCGCCTCACCCAAAAGTACCGCACCGATAAAATGTTCTTCGAGATTAAATGCTACCGCGAACACTTCGCCTTCCGGTGTTTCGATTACTAAAAGTTCTTGTGACTGAGCACGCGAGAGGCCTGAAATTTTTGCGATACCATCGCCCGCTTCAACGACCGCGCCGACAGACTCAAGACCTGGTTCATCACGAAAACCAGCGATTTCTTTTTTAAGTTTTTCGACAAGATCGTATTGCATATATTAATTAACGAAAAAGTTTTTTAATACGACGCAGAGCCGTGTGATCAAACTCGCGTTCATGATCGATGGTGATACGCACGCCTGCGACAAGTTCAGGTTCAGTATGAAATATCACCTCATCATGTTTTGCAAAAAGCCCGCGAAACGCATCAAGTACTGATTTTTTATGACGACGAGCAAGAGCAATTTCAATAAGCTTACCGCCCGTTTTCTTGCGTTCAATTTCACTCACCGCTGCCGTGATAAGAGGCAAAAGACGCAAATCGCCTCTACGGTGTATGGCCGATATAAATCTCTTGATAATCCCCGCGTGCGTCGAGGCAGGAGCTGAAGCGAGAGAATCTACAAGCGCTTTGGCGTAGATGCGGGGCGTATATTTCATAACGCTTTTTGTTTTCTGATATACGCTACTGCTTCGCCTATCAGCTTATCATCAACCCTAGCAGATTCTGTATCGATCGCTTTAGCGAGTGCGGAGCGCACAAGTGAACGCGCGCTATCGGCAAATTTTTCAAACTCTTCTTGCTCACGCTGAGCGATAACTTCGAGTGCCGCTCTGCGCAATTCTTCTGCGCGCACATCAGCCTTGTGAACAATATCAGCACCTTTTATTTCAGCCTTTTTCTCTGCTTCACGAATAATACTAAACGCTTGTTTGTCTGCCTCGAGCGTACGCTCGCGCAGCACTCCATCAATCTCGCCGAGTTGTTGCGTTGCCTTGTCGGCATCGCGTAGGCCTTCTTCTATTTTTTCTTTGCGCTCGCGCATGACACGCAAGAGCGGACGCCACACCAAAAACGTAAGAGCTGCGAGCAAAATAAAAAAGTTAACTCCTTGGGATACCAGAAGTTTCCAGTTGATGCCCAGCTGGCTTGCAAGCTCACTCATATATGGCGCCTAAAAAATAATTTATTCGACGAATTTCAAGACGAGCGACACAACAAGCGCGTAGATGGCGATCGCCTCCGCAAATGCGATAGACAAAATCATCGCTGTTTGGATTTTGGGAGCAGCCTCGGGATTGCGACCCATAGCGTCAACGCCCTTTGAACCCATCCAACCGATTGCGAGCGCTGGCGCGATAGTACCAACACCCATAATAAACGCGATTGACATGATCTTGATTACTTCAGGACTCATTCCTTCCATAGTGATGTTCTTTCAGTCTTATAAATAATGACCTTTCATCTCGTTTAGTGGGATGGTTCTTCGCTCGTTGCCATGGCCACAAAAACCATCGTAAGCATGGCAAAGATAAATGCTTGAATAAATCCTACAAAAACTTCAAGGAAAAGAAATGGGAGAGGTACTATGTATGGCACCAAAAATCCAATAATGATGAGTAGTACCTCGCCCGCAAACACATTGCCAAAGAGTCGAAACGAGAATGAGATTATTTTAACAAATTCGGCTACAAATTCAAGGAGCCCGACAAAGGTAAAGACAGGATTTTTAAAAGTAAAATATTTTGAAAAATGCTTCACGAAACCTACTGCGAGCACTCCAAAAAACTGCACTGCGAAAACTGAGATGATAGCAAGCGCAATAGTAAAGTTTAAATCTGCAGCCGGCGCGCGCAAGAGCGGTACAAACGCTTCATGTCCATCATGAACCACATGAAGACCCAGCGATCCTACAATTGGCAACAGACCAAACCAATTGGAGATCATAATAAACAAAAATACTGTGGCAATGAGCGGAAAATATTTTTCTGATGTGTGGCGATTACCAAAAACTGAATCCATCACGCCTAAAAGCTGCTCCATTAACAACTCGAAAACGCTCTGAAGTTTACCGGGTACAAGCGCTATTTTTTTTCGCACCACCAGCGCGACGATAAGCAAAACGAGAAGTGTAATGACGGAAAGCAAAAAAGAATTTGTCACACTAAACGTGCCGATATGAAAAAGTTCTTCTGCTTTGATAGAGATTTCAGTCATGAATAGGCTTATCATGCCAAAAAATAACGCTTTTTGGATGTTGACATTTACTTAAAAATAGAGTATAATGCACATAGGTACGTTCATCTTTTTTTTCATCAACAGCGCGACAATAGTCGCAGGAGGACATAAGATTGGCAAAACAAGTAGAGTACAAAGGCCCCCCGTGTCCGACTCACGGAGAGGATACGACGGAGAAATGCAGAGAGCTCTGCGTCTGGCCAGACAGCGAGCTCGCAGCGCGAGTAGCGCTCGTGCCCGCAGCTCCCAACTGCTCGACAAAGCCAGTCGACGGCCTCTGCGGCAAGCACGGAAGGCCGATGGAGCGCGGCATGAGCCGTCGCCATCCGCGCCGGCCTCTGTGCGTGGGCGCCTTCCCCTCCTGACTACGCTCGTGGCGTAGTCGCCAACCCCAACCCGCCAGCAGTCACGACGACTGCTGGCGGCTTTATTTTTTGTAGAAAAAAACGGCCCGTGATGACCGTTTGACTATCCGAGATATTGACCGAAGCGATCGCGCACAGGACACCCCTCGGGATCGCAATAGGCTTCACGTGCTGGATCATAGTGAAGCCCATGCGCCTCGGCTACCTGAATATTGCGTGGATTGTCCGGCGAGAGATCCGGATCGAACCCTGGCAACCTCTCGTCATTAGTACCTTGTTTACTGTTCTCCAATGCAAAACCTCCTTAATGAGCTAGAAAAAATATACCACACCGTCTAAGAAACCAAAATCCCGCCGAAGGCGGGATTTTGTGTTTTTTAAAATTCTTTATCCATCGCGGGTTTGTCGGCGGTCTTGCCGTAACCGCACTGTGGGCCCGGGTCAGGTACGCGTGTACCGTCGGTAGCGGTTACCACGCCTTGGGCCGCATGCCAGTGATCAGCCCCACACCCAACCTCACTTTCAATAATCAACTGGTCAACAGGCAAATATTTGCCATTGTATTCGATAACTTTTATTTTCTTTTTCTCTGTAGCGCCAGTTGCGCCACCTCCGGTAGTGCCTGCTGCTGGCGGATCAATATCGCGTATGGGCTGACCGGGATCAGTCATGGGAGGCGGAGGAGTTTTCGCATCAATCGGACACTGAAGTTCGCCGGGCTTACCATCAGCACCGTTGGGCTTGCCAAGACCTCCTTTGCCTCCACCACCCGGGCCGCAACCATCGCCGCCATTGCCACCAACGCCACCAGTCTCATCTTGCACAATACCGTCAGCGCCATCACCTGTCGTTCCTTTTCCGGCCTTTCCAATCTTTGTAATTGCATTACCTCCGTTGCCACCTTTGCCGCCGGTCGGTTTCAAGGGGCAGTTGCCTCCAACGCCGCCATCAGCGCCGTGTGCATTGGCATCGCCGCCATCACCACCAACCGCCTCGCCTGTAGCCCCCGTAAGTTTTAATGACGCATCGCCACCTTTGCCACCAGTTGCATTAGCACTGCCACCCTTGCCGCCAGCACACTTGCATCCTGTGCCATTGCCACCCCTACCGGGTTTTGCGAACGCGGGGCCACCCTCGCCGCCCTCTACTTTATCAACCGTCACACTGCCAATACCTTCAACGGCACCAAGGGCCGCGAGTTCTTTTTTGTTTTTGCCGCCATCACCACCTGTTGCAATCGCATCCCCACCCTTGGTACCTGGACAAGCATCGATACCTGGCTTGCCGATTGCAGTGGCTGACCCACCCTGGCCACCCATACCTGGTACCACATGAAAATTATTGATAACAATTTTTCCAAGAGCTGTCATTTTGAAGTTGCCAGCAGCACCTCCCACTCCACCGGTCGCATGAGCAGAATCACAGTCAGCCGTGGTCTCTGCGTCACCTCCTTTGCCGCCATCACCGAGCTCCAGTCTAAAGTTATCAATAGTAATATTTGCGGCATTCACGCGCATACGAAACGCATCCTCACCCTTGCCGCCACGCGCGTTGCATGACTTACCAATATCATCATCACCATCGCGCCCATCGGGACCCACAAGATGAAAATCTTTTATCTCAATATTACCCTTGTCTCCAAAATCAAAATTGAGAAGGATCTTTTTAACATCTTTTGGTGGTACCGGCACCGCAACGCCAGAAGGAGCTGTGCCTCCGTTGCCGATCGTCCACCTGCCGCTCAATATTACTTGTGGCAAAAGATTGCCATCTTTGTCGCGCGCGTCTTGCGCATGAGCCTCACGTATTAAAGAAAACTCTGGGATTGATACGGGTTGCCCATTGAGACTTATTTTCTGTATAGCACCTTCGGTAAATGGACCAATGCGCGTCCCCGCGCCACTATTGGTACCCGCTTCCAAAAACAATGCGTCGATCTCGCCTTGAGTTTCTTTCGCGAGCGCCGCACTTTGTACAATCTGGACAGAACCATTTGAAGAAACTTCGGCGTCTTTGCTAAATGTTATAGGGCCCGCAACCGCCAACACAATACCGACGCCGTCGGTACTGCCATCAGGACGTATACATTCAATGCGACGATTTACTTGGAGCGCGCCTGAAACCTCTATCGACGCGGAACCACCATCACACGCAAGCACTCCGTCAATCGTAAGGTCACCATCAACGGCAAGTGATGCATTGTTTTGCAAAACCATCTTGTGGTCAGATGCGATCGCCTGGCTACCGGCGAGCTTTGTGTCATTTGATATAGTATCGACAATGAACTGCTCTTCGGGCGTATCAGTATTACTGCCCAAATACCAAGATCCGCCAATTACCAAAAAAAGTACAACGAGAACAACGAGGATTTTATTAGTCATAGCAAATTAAGAAAACCAGTAAATGATTATCTTCAGCCTAGCAAAAAATACACCCGCGCGTCCAAGCGTTAAAAAGAAAAACTATTTTCTGACTACTCTGTCAAGAATGCACGCGCCACTTTATAAATCACACCTGCATGATCGTCGGAAATATACATTGTGCCGCCTGGCTGAATGAGAATACCTACAGGTCTGCCGAGCGCGCCATCGGGCGTGAGCCAGCCAGAGATAAAATCTTCGATGCCTTCAAAGTTGCCCTGCGCATCAAGCTTTACGCGTACTACTTTGTAACCGGTAGGGGTCGTACGATTCCACGATCCGTGATAAGCGACCAACAAATCGTACCAATACTCTTCGGGCCAACCCTCTTCAGGGATAAAGCCAAGCCCCAGCGGCGCCGAGTGTGCGGGTAAATCAACGCGCGAAGGAATTTCAAACGGCTCCATACAAGGGTTGCGAATATACGTATTTTTATCAAAATCGGTATCGTGAATATTTTTGCCGTAACAAATAGGCCACCCATAGTTTTTATCTTCTTCAATAATATTTATCTCATCGGGCGGCAAGTCATCGCCCAGCAAGTCTCTACCCATCTCGGTCGCCCACATGCGACCATCAACATAACTCCAAGTAAAAAATGGCGCGTTGCGAAGCCCTCGCGCAAATTCTTTAAAATCTGATCCATCAGGGTTGAGTGAATAAATAGCTGCGCGACGTTGATCCTGTTCGAGACATACATTGCAGGTAGAACCCATTGAGACATAGAGGCGCCCATCAGGACCAAAGCGCAGCGAATAGTAGTTGTGATTGCCGCCTGAGGGCAATTCGATGACACGTGTGGGCGCCTGCGCCTTGGCAGTATCAACGCGAAGCAACTCTCCTGCGCTCGCGATGTAAAGCACCTGCGGCTCACGATAATCAAATGCGATGCCGTGCGGGCGGCGCAACCCAGAGTAAACAACCTTTTGCTCGCCCGCCCTACCATCTTGCATGGCAATACGTATGATCTTGCCTTCACTCGTTTGCGAGAACCAGAGAGCGCCATCGGGACCGAACGCCATGTCACGTGCGCCCGGAATATTTTTTGCAAAAATAGATATATCAAAACCCGGCGGTAACTTGAGCGGCATGTCAGTACTATTGGTACCTGGTAACAACTCTTTGCCCGTCTCGGGAATTTTTTCTGTAATATCTGCGGGTGGTGGTTTGAGTGCAAAAAATGCACCACGAATATTGGGCCAGAAGTAAATAGAAGGCAGTACCACTATAAAGGAAAAGACAATAACAAATACTTTTCTCATTGCCTTCATTGTAGTACGGCCTTTCGCACTTGTATAATAAAGATGTGTAGCTATAAAAAAGCGCCCTAGTGGCGCTTTTTTGTTTCATTCGTCCTACTCTTTCTTAAAAAACTGAAAACTCTTTATGAGATCCTCCATCTCTGTAATCGCTTGGTCAACGCCCTCTGATACGCTGGATGGCAAATTATTGGAATCTTTGCGCACCTCTTCTAACTGACTTTCGGTTACTTTGGCTGAATAACATGCACTGGAATCCCCCGTTCGATAGGTTGTTTTATCGCTATTTTCAAAAAATATACCGACATTATCGTAGACACAAAACACCTGACAATCTTTCGCGCCAAGCTTTGATTGGGGTCTCAATTCTATTTGTTTTTCTCTTTGGTAGGCTGCTTCGCCTGCAACCGTTTTTAATTTTTTAAAAATATGAGCATCTCTATAAAGCGCATTATCAGACCATTCCCTCATCTCACTATCGAGGGTACTGTGCGGCGGCTCTCCGGGCGGAGTTTCCGTGGTAGATAGAGAAGCACGCGAGTTAAAACCTAAAATTAACAGAGACCGATCACACATACCCCCATTATCTAAATAAGCACCGAGCCTCTCTCGAAACGCCTTCTCAACCTCAGGTTCCCTGATATTAGCAAACCTTGGTAATAAATTGGGAGCATTTACGAACGTCCACTCACCATTTCTTTTCATATCGACAAACGAGTATGCTCTCGGTGATGTAAAAGTAAAAAAAGCACCTGGATGATGCGGCAAAAATCCATCAGGGCTTTTAACGAGGTGAGGCCCTTCTGAAGAATTTTTATTCCCCTCATCCAATGACTCCATGACAGTCAACAAACCAAACTGCCATGCAAGCAGACCCATCGCTACCAATACCACTATCATGATAATGATAATCACCCATGCATACGATTTCGGCCGACCGCCTTGTGGTGTCATGGAAGGTACTTGCCCAAAGGGTGGTTGGGATACCGGCTGATTTTGCTGAAATGAGTCTTGCTCGTTCACTCCCTTATTTTATATCCGATCTTGAATAGATACCAGACCCAATAACCGAGGCCGAGGATAAGACCTATGGTAAGTGCCATGCCAGCAATCATATTGGACTCAGAAATACCGAGCATCGTGTAGCGAAGACCATCGACAAAATAGAAAAACGGATTGAGCCGCACCACCCACTGCAAGAGCGGCGGCATCATGTAGATCGAGTTAAACACGCCGCCCAAAAAAGTTAATGGCGTGATAATAAAAATACTCGGGAGCGAAAGCTGTTCGAAATTTTTTGCCCAGAGCGCGACGAGCATACCCGCGAGTGAGAAGATGGTCGAGATAGCAGCCGCGTAAAGAATCATCAAGAAAAAATGTGCAACGGTAGCCTGAGTAAAGAAAACCCCTAGAGCATACACACCTGCGCCCACAATGACGCCTCTGACCACGCCGCCTGCCAAAAATCCAATAATCATCTCAAAATATGAGAGCGGCGCTACAAGCAACTCATCGATCGCGCGGAACCACTTCATGACGTAAAGTGAGGTCGAGGTATGCGAAAATGCCGAGTTCATAATATTCATCATCACGATACCGGGAAGCACGAAATCAATATAAGATACGCCAGCAATCGTATCGATGCGCTGACCTACAACGTGACCAAAGATCAAAATATAGAGAAGCGAGGAGATCCACGGTGCGCCCAACGTCTGGATCCACACGCGAAACATGCGCCCCGTCTCGCGAGCAACAAACGTATAAAGACCTACCCAGTTTATTTTATGCATCATAATGATTTGCCATCCTTGGTAATTTCCAAATATGTCTGCTCGAGTTTTTTACCACCTGTCGTAAACTCGCTCTTGTCTCCTATTGCTGCGATCTTGCCACCACTAATAATCGCGATGCGATTACATAAAAACTCTACTTCTTCTAAATAATGAGATGTGAGCAAAATAGTCTTACCGGCTTTATTTAAGTCCTGTAAATATCGCCATAGGTCGTGACGCATCTCTACATCAACGCCTGCGGTCGGCTCGTCGAGAATCAGCAGATCGGGATCATGCACCATGGCACGCGCAAGCATCACGCGACGCTTGAGCCCACCTGACAAGGCCATAAAGCTTTTTTTGCTGTGCGCGCCGAGCTCAAAGCGTTCAAGTACATCATCGACTCTCTTTTTGCGCGAAGCACCCGGGATGCCATAATAACCACCCACGTACCATAAAATATCATACGCGGTCGCAAAAATGTCGACATTAAAATCTTGCGGGGCTAATCCAATCTTTTTGCGTGCTTCACGATAATCAGCAACCACGTCGATACCAAATACTTTGATCGTACCGCCCTGAAACGATGCAATGCCCGTCGTACATTTGATAGTCGACGTCTTGCCGGCACCATTAGGTCCTAAAAAACCGAAAAACTCACCCGGCTCGATAGAAAACGAGATTTCTTTGACGGCGTCCGTAGCACCGTATGATTTGCGCAGATTTTTTATTTCAAGAGCTTTCATAATATCATTTTACCGTAGCGCCAGGTGGCACCTCTCTGTCGGGTGTTAAGAGTACCGGCACATCGGCACCAGCCGCAAGTAGCATCCCCTGACTTTCCAAACCCATGAGTTTACGCGGCTCGAGATTGATAACCACCACAATCTGACGACTTATCAAATCTTCAGGCGCATATCCTTTACCGATACCAGCAATAATCTGACGCGGCCGCTCGGTACTTGCCTCATCGACTTCTCCGGTATCAACCGAAAGACGAATCAATTTATCAGAACCCTCGACGCGCTCGGCGGCACGTATCGTGCCTACACGCAGTTCAGTTTTTGCAAAATCGTCATAAGAAATCGTCATGTCTTCTATCATGCTATGCCTGAGGTCAATTGGCAACTTTTAGATGCGTCCCGCGCGAATATCATCACGCACGCGAGCAACCAATGCATTAAAATAAAAAAGATTGTGTTTTGAAAGAAGTGACATCGCCGTCATCTCACCTGCGCGCCACAGATGTGTGATGTATGCGCGCGAATAAGTTTTACATACTTCGCACGCACATTTCTTATCAAGCGGTTTTTGATCTTTGAGATAGGCGATTTTTTTTATATCAAGCTTGCCGGTACTCGTATAGGCAAACCCGCGACGAGCATAGTGAGTAGGTACAATACAATCAAATGTATCGGCACCCGCCCTAACGATTGGTACAATATCTTCCGGATATCCAATACCGAGCAAATGCCGAGGTTTTTCTTCTGGTAGTTCGTCTACTACCCAACCTACCATCCGTGTCATAGCACTCTTGTCATCACCAAACTCGCCACCAATACCAATACCATCAAACGGCAATGCCCCCGTAAAACGCGCCGATGCTCTGCGCAAATCTTCAAACTTGCCGCCCTGCACAATACCATAGAGCGCCTGTTTGTTTTTCTTTTTATATTTAAGACAAAGCTTGGCCCACAGGTGACTCCGCTCAAGTGAACGCTCAGTATAGGCGCGATCGGCTATCGGCGAGGTGCACTCGTCAAACGCAAAAATAATATCAGCACCTAGTTGCTCCTGAATACGCATTGATTCACGCGGGCCGATAAAGATTTTGGCGCCATCGATTGGCGAGCGAAACTCGACGCCTTTGTCAGTAATGCGCAGTTTCTGCGGTTGTGCACCTTTTTTTATTTCCTTATCACTCTTTTCTTTGAGCATTTTACCCGTACCAAAATCATGCCCAAAGCCAAGACTAAATACTTGAAATCCACCCGAATCAGTCATCAGCGGCCGCGGCCACTGCATAAACTTATGAAGCCCGCCTGCGCGCGCGACAACCTTCTCACCAGGGCGCAGGTGGAGGTGAAACGTATTGGCAATCAAAAGTTGCGCTTTTGCGTCAAGTGCATCTTGTGAGGTCAGCGTTTTAACCACTGCTCGCGTCGCTACCGGCACAAACGCAGGAGTTTCTATCTCACCGTGCGCGGTACGCAAAACCCCGAGACGCGCTCGGGATTTTTTGGATTTTTTTGTTATGCGAAACGAGAACATAATCGGCCAATCATACGGCAAATCAAGTACTTACTCAAGCCTTCCCCCCTTCCAAACTAAAATCGAAAGTTTATCTGCTGGGATGCTGATCGGACGATTCTTGAATGTAAACGAAAGACCTTCTTGCTGCTGCCAATTATCAATCACAAACAATTCCTCGCGCGAGCTTCCACGAAAGCGTCTGACATCAATGCCCGCAGGAATATTAGAAAGGCTAATACGGTCCATGTAGACAGGCTTGCGCGCCCACCAGTTTTTTTCATTACGCTCCTCAACGATCATTTTGACTGCTGTGTTGAGTACGCCAGCTGCTTCCTGCCCAGTCTCAAATGGCCGCATGATATCAAGCTTTGCGCCGAGCAAAAATGCCTCCCGCTCCGTAATGTAGTTGTTGGCAACACCCCAGTACGCATGACCACCGTTTGATTCTCCCAAAAACATTGCTTGTCCATTGAGAAAATATCTTCCGAACCGAGGAAAACGTGTACGCGCCCCGCCCGGATCAACCACGTCATTGTTGTTATCAAGAAATCCGCTGATCAAAAACGCGGCAGGATAAATATCATGCACTCCTTCAATGACCGCATCTTTGGGCAATCGATCACGCAAGAAACGCGCGACCGTCAAAATATCGCCAAAATCTTGCCGCGCAAAGATATCGATATAGTGTGCATTTGCCTTGTACTCATCGCGATTGCGCGCGACCCAGTCAAGGAGGTACGCGGTGTTTGTAGTATTTTCAACGCCGTCTACACCAAAGAGTGGACCGCCCTCGGTGATCAAATGCGGGCGAGAATAATAACCTACGCGACCTCCGCTCACCGCAACGGACTCTGCAAACTGCGGTAATGACGACACGTAGCGCGGATGCATTTCTGTTTTATCAACACAGCATCCTACCAGTTCACCTGGGAGCGGCGACGGCACCGCAAGATTGGGCGGTCCTGCATACGTACTCATTTGCCCCCACAGCTGCATCCAAGGAAAATGGGTCTTTGTCTTATCATAAAGTGCTTGAATGCTTGCAATATCAAATGACGCGCGATTCTGAAGCTGCACGTTGATCCAGCCGTGAGATGTATTGAGCCAATCGGGGTAAGTTGGCTTTTCGATTTTTGCGACGCGCAACTGCCGATCAAGCCACGAGCGATATTTATCGACTGCCGTTTGCCATGCTTCTGCTGCACCCACCGTTTTTTTCTTTTTTACTTTTGCAATGAGTGTTCGGTAGGTTACAGACGTATTGAGAGGCACATCTTGCTCATAACGCAACACCATACGATTGAGTGAATAGAGCGGGGTAACTGTGCGTGGGGGCCAGTTTGTCGCAGCGACAATCTTTGCCTCCATATCATTTGCAGAGACTACTAGCGGCGCATAAATGGCCCCCGGGTATTCCAAGCCCTGCCAACCCCATTCGACAAGCGTGGAATCTTTTTGCGCAGCGCCAAGAAACACCGTACTGTAAATAACCGCATCATCACGCAGAGGATTGAGGGGGTTACGCTGAGCTTCCCACGGAAAATAGACTTGGGTAATCGTGCGTACTTTTGTAGTCAGTGTTAACTGCCACTGATCGCGCCCGGCGCGGATAACCATGGCACCTACATCAACATCACTTACCACCCCGCTATCGGGAACCGCATACTGTTTGAGTGTGCCATCAGAAAATTTCACCGCAAAACCCGGATACACACTGCCGGCGACCGATGCACTTTGAGCAAACGTAAGTGGAACATCTTCTGCAGCAAGGGCTTCGGCATCATCCGTGCTGGCGGTAACAATGCTTAATAGCTCTGCGAGGCCGTGATCAATCGCCTCAACATAAACACTGTAACGCCACCCGACAAACGAAAGAAAGAAAAAAACAGAAGCAGCAAGTATAACGACAACAAAACTTTTATCGAGAATTTTAAACATCATGCGCTCCATCATCCCCACAATGCCAATATGCTCGCCATCACCAAAAATGCAACGAGCTGATACGACACATAGATGAGGAAACTCGTCTTGCTCTGACTTTCAAAAGCAACGTCGGCAAGTTTGGTTGTCACAATATATCCAAGCCACGTCCAAAACGCGAGCGGCAATGCGCCACCTACCGTTGTAATGTCGAGCATTTTAATAAAGTGCGCGAGCACAAACGCCGTGAGCATCGCGCCTACAAACCCCCACGCCATTGCCTGCACCTGTCCACCTTTTTTTAAATCTTCTTCGGTCTTACCTGATGCTGCCATCCACGCCTTGGCAAAGAGCAACGGTGAATACCAAAGCCCACCGATAATAAAATTGGCGATACCTGCCGCCAACACTGCCCAGTAATTTACAATGATATCCATAAAAAATATATTTTTTATAAAGTGACCGTTTATGAACCTAAAATATGCTCAATTTTTGCCGCTAGAATAAAATCGTTTTCTGAAAGCCCCTTGATCGCATGCGTCCAAAGCTCGATCGTCACGATGCTATATGAAATGTGAATATCGGGATGATGACCTTCACGCTCTGCGATATCTGCCACTTTATTTACAAAACCAATGGCATCGCGAAACGTACCGAACTCAAACTCGCATAATATTTTCCCCGCATCGGGTGCAAGTTCCCATGTTGCACGCAAGTCAGATATCTGACGAATTGCCTGCTGGCGCGTGAGTGGCTGAGCACTTCCTTCGCACGGTACACATTTTTTATCGAGCAATGAACTTACCATACACACAGTATCTCACGGTAAGAAAAAACGGGCAAAGAAAAAAGCCGCGCCCGATTGGCTACGGCTTTGCCTGACGAGATTTGCGACGAGCCTCTCTAATGCTGTGCTTTGAGGTGCCCGCGATCCTGCGAACAGAGAGGTACTTTGGCAATTCCTTACCCTGAAGCTTTTGCTTGCGCCATTCCTGGAGACCGGACCGCAAGTTGTCAGCGTCAAGATCGCAGGCCGAACAGATATTCGCGAACGAATACGGCCAGGTGATGTTCTGAGATTCGATCCAAGCCTGAGCCTCACGAAAAAGTCTTTGTCCACGGCGGTTGGAAGGAGCGGCAGACGCATATCTCTGGTAGGTAGCGATGGCATCAGTGAGCACGGCGAGCATAAGCCGCATCTCCGCCCTGTCTCGAATTGCAGAACTACCACTCTGCGAAACCCCACCAAAGAACTGGCCGGGAAGAATTGCATTGCCGCCGAAAATCGTCACCGCTGAACTACTCGCAAGAATGCCGGCCACTCGCGCATGAGCAGACATCATCACCTCCTCTTAGTCACGAGCTTGAACAGAATGTCGATGTACTCGGTTAGCACGCCGCGGCGTACGAGGAACGGGCAGGACAATCATCCGACGCCACTTCCAAAGATTTTGACGTAGCTCCGTGGAGTCGAATCCGAAAAGACTGCAGATACTCTCAAAGGAGTAGGGCCACGAGCAATCGCGCGAGGTAAACCATGCACTCACCTCTTCGAACTGCTGCTTATCTCTTCGCCCAAACGCGCAAGCATGCAGCTGGAAGAGAGCAATCGCGTCTTCAAGTACCGCCAGCGCCAAACGGTATTCCCCCGAAAGATCGTCAACACCCACTTCGATACCTTGTGCGAATGTACCGAAGAAAACCTCGGGCGGAACCCAGTCGGGTTCTAAGAGGCCCTCAACCCCATCCCGAGAAAAGACATTTCCGTACGTGTTGCCGAACCCCCGCTGTACCATGTTGGAAATAACGCCGATACGAACCATCGCAATGTCCCTCCCCCAAAGTAAGAAATCTGAATAAGATTGTAGAAGAAAGAAGAAGATTATGCAAGAGATTGACTAGCTTGTCAAAAACCTCTATCAATAGAGAGGAAAGGAGTTCGCACATGAAAACTAAAAAGCCGTGCTCATCTTACGGCTACCATTCGATACGCGTAATCTCGACAAAGCGTATCGCACGCGAAAAACAATCGACCATCCCCGGCCTTGGTGCGCTCGCCCTCTCATGGACGGAAGTGCGTACCCGGCACCGCTGCCGTACCTGCCGCCGCCAACGCACGATCATCACGCGGGAAAACTATCGCCAACAGCACTCGCCGCCTCCTACCTAGGGGTGGCTTTCTTTTTCCAATGCTTCAATTACCTCTTTGCTATTCATATATTTATAAAATATTCCCACCACAATAAGGGCTACTAGTGAAAGCACAAGAGCGTACGCACCAAAAATATCTTCGGTCTTACCAAAGAAATATCCGATCGCCAAAAAGATAAGCGACCAGAGCCATGACGAGATAAAAATAATCGGCACAAAAACCGCGCGATGCATTTTAGAAACGCCCGCGGGAATCGGCGCGAACACTTTGATGGCTGGCAACATCTTTGCTACAAATAAAAACCATGCTCCTCGCCTCCGAAACGCGATAATAATTTTTTTTACTTCACGCTCAGGAAACATCGCCCATTTGGTAATATACGCAATACCATATGCGCGCACTAACTCATAGAGTATAATATTGCCGATCGTGTTACCAAGCGCACCCACAAGTGTAGTAATCCATATATTGAGGTGTCCTAATGAACCAAAATATCCAGCGACAATATATAAAACCTGACTCGATGGAAAGCTGATAAACCCATTGGCAATCATCAGCAAGAAAACGCCTGCGTATCCTAACGCCTGCAAGATAGATTCAAAGGGTACGGCAAACATATCTCTATACTAGCGAATCAGCATCGCATCACCAAAAGAATAAAAACGAAACTTTTTACGTATAGCGATTTTATAGAGATCGACGACTCCTCGCCTTGCGTGCTTGTGCTGTAAAAATGCGTCAACGAGCAGCATAAGTGATGATTGGGGTAGATGAAAATTGGTAATCAGCCCATCGATGATGCGAAATCGATACGGCGGATAGATAAAAATATCCGTTGCTCTCTTGCCCGCCAAATGTGAACTCTCGCGCGCCGCGCTCTCGAGTGCTCGCGTGGCTGTCGTACCCACAGCAATGATAGGATGTCCCACTTTTTTTGCATCATTGATGCGGCGCGCGCTCCCACGAGAGATTTCATAATATTCGGTAAAAAGTTTTTTGGTGCGTAGTTCACGCTCACCAAAGGGTGCGAACGTACCCATGCCCACATGCAACGCTACCTCTGTATGTGTAACATGTTTTTTCTCAAGTGTACGAAATACCTGTGGCGTAAAATGAAGTGATGCGGTGGGCGCCGCAACTGACGCCGCACGCTTGGCAAAAATACTTTGATAGCGCAAACGCAACGTGCGCTCGGGCATTTCGCCGCCCGCAAGATATTTTGGTATCGGCGTCTCGCCTACCTTTGATAAAAACCTGATGAGCGTCTCGCGCGAAACATTTGGCTTGAGAAAAAACAATTTTCCTTCCTGCCCCACCACACGAAATTGATGACGCGCGCCAGCGCGCAATATCTGACCAACCGTTACCTTGCGATCGCAAAGCGCCTTGAGCGGTTCTCCTGCACGCCATTCGTTGATCAGCAACAATGCAACCACCTTCCCACCCGTCTCCTTGGTGAGCGTAATACGCGCCGGTACTACTTTTGTTTCATTGAGCACTAACAGTGACTGGGGCGCCAGATACTGTGCGATGTTTCGAAACTCATCGAAAGCAACAGTTTCGGCCGCTGTATCATATACAAATAATTTTGACCGATCACGCAACACTGACGGGCGGCGAGCTACCAGTGATTCGGGCAAACGGTAATCATACCGCCCGAGATTGTTGATGTTCATAAAAGCCCGTGCGCACCCAAGTATACAGCAACCGTTGCGGCGGTCTCCGCGCGCAGCACCAAGCCTCCCAAACTTGTGATAATACATCCGGCATCGCGAGCCATGAGCACCTCGTCAGCATTCCAGCCGCCCTCGGGGCCCACAAAAAGCGCGAGGGTAGATCCTTTATTTGCCGTAGGCAAATCAGAGAGCGTGATACCCGAGCTATCAAAAAATATGATACGGCCAGATTCTTTTGCTGCATGCAAGGCTTGGGCAAAAGTAACAATATCGCCGAGCACTGGCGTGTGAGCTCTGCCTGACTGTTCGGATGCTTCGCGCATGATAACTTCGAGACGCGCGCGCTTCATGCCCTTTTTTACCGTACGCAAAGATACCACGGGCACGATGCGTGACACTCCGGCCTCCGTCGCCTTTTGCACTACAAACTCAAAGTGTTCATGCTTGAGCATGGCGGCATAAAGCGTGACAAGAGTAGGCACTTCGCGTGCGACTTCCCTCTGCTCTAAAAGTTCAACGGAAACTGAGCGCGTGCCATAGGAAATTATTTTTGCATGAGCCTCGTGACCCTTACCGTCACCGAGAATAATTTCTTCGCCCTCGCGCAAACGCAATACGTTTTTACACTGATTGAAAAAAGCCCCGTCACGCACCACAAGCGCCGAGTCCGCAAGATTAAACGAACCGATAAACCGGTGTCTCTTCATAACCAAACCAAGAAAAAGTTTTTAATTTACTCAAAGGTAAGCGGGATGACCAACGCGTCATCATGCTCAGGCATACCTGAAGGATTGTCTTTTTGCAAGGTGAGTGTGCCGTCTTTGGTTGCTGGTGTCCCTGAAAATGAGAGCGTTGAGACAAAAGGTACAAACTCAGTAGTCATCCACTCGCCTTCCGCCTGAGCGATACCTTGTGCCAAGAGCGTACCGTTGGCATCTTTCAAAACAATCGGAAAAGACGCCTCGAAAAACCAATTGCCACGCGCCTCTCCTTTTACCAAAAGGGGCGTACCCGCTTTGACAGTACTTCCTGGCCTCGGCCAGTTGATACGAATCAAGTCTACTTTATCAAGCTCATTGCCAACATTTTTGGTAAATGATTTTGAACCAGCGCGACACTGGGGCGGATACGATTCAGATACGAGAAACCCAAGCCGCACACAATCATCAAAACTATTTACTACTTGCGCCTTCTGCCATGCAAATAGCATGCACCAATCATCTTTGCACGTGAACAAAAAGAGTGCCGCAATAACAATTCCGAGGATGATGACGCCGGTCATGAGCTTTGCATTCATACATATAGTTTACTCTGCCTGTGCGCGAACGCCAAGTGGATAGAAAAAGAAAAAACAGGCCCCTGAAGGAACCTGTCACTCTCCGAGATGTACACGCAAGAGTGCCACAAATTTTGCGTGATCATCGTAGCCGACACTGACTTCACTTCGTAGCTTCCGAAACCCGAGGTCTACCTCAAACGGTAAACGCCCGTAGAATCCGATCTCGAAGTTATCCTTTGTGCGTCGATGATAGGGATCTTTATCGAGCACGGTGATCGCAAGATCCGCCGGTATCGTCTCTGATGAAAACAGCAAATCCTTTCGTGCGATAAGCTTGCCCACATACCGACGCAAGTCATACCGTTCCGTGACGTAGAGCGCGGTATCGGCATCGAGCAACATGTAGAGCCCGAAGCGCGGGAAGTGATCGAGTAGCTTCTCGCGACGCACGCCATTGATCGCCTCGGGTGGTGCTAGCTCGAGGACACCTGGCAACTCAAGACGCAAACGGTCGAGCACCTCAATGCCCGGAAAAAGATCGAGCTTGTGCGTATACCCCGCAGGTGGAAAATCAAGCACCTGTCCGATACTTAGCGACGCCGGATACTGACTCGGCGCCTCTCTGGGTACCGGGTTTTTTAGAAACAGCTCGAGTTCCTGGGCGTTAGCGACAGATACGAGCAAAAGAACAGGAAGAACCCTCAACAACCACAGCATCGTTCTACCCTCCTCCTTCTATCCTTATACTGTGGCAGCAAAAAAGCAAAAAGAAAAAAGCCGGAAGCGATAGCGATCACTCCGGCTCTTTGACGAGGTCCGTTTCTTCGACGCGGTTGCCGCTCGCACGCCACCGCATGAGCCCCTCTCGAATGTAGTCAGGGTCCATTTCGACGATCTGACAGATGTTCTCGAACGAGAACAACCACCGCTTGTCAGGCGACATGATCCAGTCGTAGGCCTCGCAGAAAATCTGCCTACCACCCCGGTCATTGGTATGCGCATATTTCTGGAAACAATCGATTGCATCCTCGAGTACTGCGAGCATCAGACGACGCTCGCGACCGTAGTCGTTGATGCTGCGAAACTGCGCACGCCATTGATCGGAGGCGAGAACATCGATTTGAAAGAGCTCGTACCCAGAGCGGCTATCAGGCCGCCCTGCCATCGCTGGGCGTCCTGACATGAGACACCTCCTTTTCTAGTCGTCACTCTAGCAACTTTTTGAAAAAATAAAAACACTCGGGGGTAGTGCCGAGTGTTTTTAAAAACCTACATTACATCCTCGATGATCCGCCGCCGCACGACCTGCAATTTGATTTGTGTGTGACAATCTCAAAAATTGCTGAGAGTGCTACAAGCGCGTAGATCGCCTTGGCAGGAGTTGAGTCCATGCCGCCTAAAAACTTTGCGCCGACCTCCCACCCGAACAAGAGAAGCCCCCAATTGAGACCGCCAATGACAAGCAAGAGAAAGGCAACTATATGAAGCGCTTTCATTAAATTAAAGTAGAGAAAGGTTTTGGTAAAAGCCGACCTTTAACTATGAAAGGATGCCTGCCCTTATTGTAACTACTCTAGAAAGAGTCGCCAAAGTATAAAAAATAGGCTTCCTGTGTCTAGGAAGCCTCCTTGCGAGAACGCATGGCATCAAGCTTACGCCGAGCCATAACAGCTGCCGCCCTGCGCGACTTGGTGAACAACCATGGGCGCACTGCACCACCTCCACGCCTAGAGAAAACCTTGACGAGGATGTGCAGATCCATCGCATTTTGCAGAAGATACGCTGCGAACTGGTACTCACAGCGCCATAAAGTACGCTTAATACCATCCTCGCAAAGTACACCGCGCTCAACATCACCGCCCAATTCTCGAGCAACGGTTTCATTGGCCTGTACGTTTAGTGGCTGAATGTACCACGTGTAGACGGGCTTCTTTTTCATCGTTACCCTCCTCAAAGATCATTACCGTTTAAAACAATACCATTTTTTACATGCAAGTCAATATCCACAGAACTTTTGAAAAAATCTCCCACTCATGCCACATTTAAAGAGAAAGAGGGCGCACCTTTAACCTTGGGGGCAAGATTATGTGGACTCCAGGTCTTGTGGCATTCATCGTTCTAGGCGTTGCCGCCGTCGTATGGAGGGATGCTCGATACTACCCCGTCTGCCCCGCATGCGGCGACAATATGCACACGCATCGACCCCAGTTCTTTCGACCATGGGCAAGCTGTTCGGTGCATGGCATCTTCGGCGACACTGAACCACATCGCACCTAACCTTCGCGCATTCGGAGCCAACCTGTATTTTCCTGCCGCTCCGGATCGGAGCCGCGCCCCATTGAGGAGGGGCACTCCTCCCCTCCGCTTGGAGCGTGGCTCCGTCAATTCAAAAAGTCCCTACCGCGCCACGCGGAGGGACTTTTTTCATGTAATCTTTTGTTATTCGCCAAGCGCTGCCTTGAGCTCAAGACGCGCTTTACGAGCGGCAACTTCATATGCCTCGCGAGCGACGCGGAATGCCTCAGCACGCTTTTTTGTAAGTCCATCGAGACCTACACCCAAACGGTTGGCATCGCGGCGATCTCCCTCAAAATCTCGCTGCAATCCCTGCAGTTTGCGATTGAGTGTTTGGCGCACGGTTTTTATATTGGTGCCACTCTTGCATGCGTCTTGTGCTTCTTTTATTGCGGCCTGCTCGCCCGTGCGAAAGTCTGCCGCTGCTTTTTCAAGACCTCCCTTGCGCGAGCCGAGCATGCTTTTTACATCAGCCTGAAATGTTTTGATAGCGGCATCGATTGCCGCGCGACGAGTAGCAATCGCTGCGTCCATAGCCGCGCGAAACTTTTCTACCGCCTGTTTTTGGGCGTCAGTATCTGCGCGCTCCAATAATTTTGCGTAGTGCTCTTTGCGATTTTCGTCAGCATGATCACGTGAACCATCAAGACGTTCTGCGGTTGAAGATGCGGATTTCAAAAACTTTTCAAGACGATTGTCTTTCATTTTGCGAAATTGATCTTCGCGGTTTGCGATGCGCTTTTCTAGATTGGTAGAGATGCCACCGAGACGATCGCAAAAATCTTTTCCGTTATTTGACGGCGTTGATGTCGAGGTCTGGGCAAAGACACCCAAAGGCCCTGCGATAGTAAGCGCAACGAGTGTTGAGGCAATATACTGTGTTGTTTTATAAGTCTTGTTCATAAAAATTTTGATACGCATCTGCTCCATCTTCAGCTATAAATGCTGCAATCTCGGCGTCACCCTCGGCTGCAAGCTCTTCTTCTGTAACAAATGTCTCAGAAAAAGCCATAGCTGCGTCATCGAGATTACCTGTTGCGGGCGGCAATGCTTGCATTGCCATCATCTCGGGAGCTGCTAACTTTAGAGCCGCGCCGGACGAATCTTCTGCGGCGCTGGTTGCTGCAGAATTCTCATCATACTGCATGAGCACATCTTGAGTTATCTGGGGCAATGTGTCGCTAGGCGTACCAGGGCGGTTTACCGCAAAGACAACAATGAGTAGCACAACCGCGACTGCAGGGACCGCGACACGCGCATGAGCCGCAAAAGAGTCAAATACGTATATCAATGAGCCAATAATCGAGGAAACCCCTCGCTTTGAATAACGAGCTGGAGTAGTTTCCGTGACATGCTCGAGAACAGACGCGAGAAAATCCTTTGGCGGGAGTGCGCTCTCTGTATCGCGGGCCAGAACTTCTACCATTCGCAGTACATCAAATATTTCATCACGATGATTGGGAAATTTAGCTACGATATCTTCAGGACGCGCGCCTGACTCAAAGAGGCTCAATACGCGATCGAGTTCTGCATCAGTCATTAGATTGTGATGAGTTTTTTTGTTCATACGTTCTCCTGGGTAAAATGCCCTCGCATAGCTTTGAGCGCACGAAGCTGCATCTGGCGCACCGCCGCCTCTGACTTGCCCATAATGTGCGCTGTCTCGCGCACGGACAAATCGTTAATAAATCGCAACACGATCACTTCACGCTGATCCCCTTCAAGTTTCGCAATAGCTTTTTGAGCGATGGAGCGGGTTTCCATCTGGGCTACCAGCTCGTGCGGATCGGCATCGTTGTCGCGAATGAGTGCCGCATGTTCTATGGGTACGTCTTTCTTCTTTCGCCAATGATCGATCAACGTGTTGCGAGCAATAGTATAAAAGTACGCAAGCGGATCTACTTTTTGCTGCTCAAAGCGGCCCACTGATTGAAATGCTTTAATAAATACATTTTGCACGATATCTTCTGTTTCTTCACGTGATCGTACACGGTAGAAAATGTAGCGCCAAATGGGAGTAAAATACTCAGCATAAAGTTCGCCGAACGCATCGCGATCGCCGTCCTTGGCTCGCGCTATAAGCTCGCGCGGATTCTTTTTTTTACTAGTGTCATCTCCATTCATGATATATAACGGTCACGCAACGCTTTTGTGACGTACCCATCATATCGCCCCCGGGCCCTTCTGGAAAGCCACTTTGCGCGCTATACTGGGCGCGCATATGCTTGTCGATGATGTAACCATAAAAGTACGTGCGGGCAAAGGCGGTAAAGGGTCCGTTTCGTTCAATAAAAATGCGATGTCGCTCGGACCGGTAGGCGGGTCGGGTGGGCATGGTGGTGATGTGATTTTTGAAGGTGTCTCGGACCTTTCCATGCTTAATCAATTTCGCTACAAAAAAGAACTCGCCGCCGAAGACGGGCTTTTTGGCCGCGATCAATTTCGTGATGGTCACAAAGGTGAAGATCTCATACTCAAGGTGCCCGTGGGGACTGTCATTCACAACCTCACCAAAAAAACCGACCACGAGCTCACGCATATCGGCGAGCAAATCATCATCGCAAAAGGTGGCTTCGGGGGCAAAGGTAATTTTCACTTCAGATCATCGCGCAACACAACACCCATGCAATCACAACCCGGACTGCCGGGAGAAGCAGCTGAGCTGCGTCTCGAGCTCAAGCTTATCGCCGATG
>JBBTQY010000002.1:0-33506 GCA_038065475.1 Patescibacteria group bacterium
CTCTCGAAAATCAGGCAAGCGTGAACCTTGAAGATATTGAAGTAGAGAAGAAGGGCAAGAAAGAAGAGGAGACCCAAGACACTTCTGGTGAAGAGTAAATATTTACTTAGCATCTTCCTCATAATTGCCGGCATTGTTTCAGTCGGATGGTTTGCTCGTGCCCAAGAGCTCTCGGGCGCTGTTATTGATCATCGGGCAAAACTACTCAAAGAACTCGAGGGTATCGAGGGAGAAATTAAACAATTTGAAACACAGATAGCGGGCAAACAGAAAGAAGCCGCAAGTCTTCAGCGTGATATTAATATCTTGGATAGTAAAATTACCAAGACAAAGCTTGAGATTAGGGCGCTTGATCTCACTATCCAAACTCTCCAAGGCAAGATTGTAGAAAAAGAAAAAAACATCACCAATATTCTTGAGAAGGTAGATCGCGAAAAGCTCTCGCTCGCAGAAGCACTTCGTGCACTTGCCGAATACGACGAGGTCTCCGTGCTCGAATCAATGTTGGCATATGAGCGTATGTCAGATTTTTTGGGGGATATTGAATCGCTCGATACCGTGCAAGAATCTTTGCAAGATTCTTTTAATGTGTTGCGTGCAACTAAAAAAGAAGAAGAGGTCGCGCGCGATGAATTTATTGATCGCAGGCAGGAACAGTCTGAGGTGCGCGCCCTGCAGGTTTTGGAACGTAAACAGTTGGAAGCCCAAGAAAAAGAGCGTAGAGATATTTTGAATGCAACGAAAGGCAAAGAATCAGAATACAAAAAACTTGTTGCGGACAGACAAAAAAACGCAGCTACAATTCGTACCCAGCTCTTCTTGCTACAAGGTTCCCCATCTATTCCTTTTGAGAAGGCGGTTGAATACGCAGAGAACGCTTCAAAGAAAACCGGAGTACGACCCGCCTTTATTCTCGGTGTTATTGGTCAGGAATCGGCACTCGGCAGCAATGTCGGCCAATGTAACTTGCCTACGAGCCCCGAGAGCAAAAAATGGCGCGCTATTATGAAGCCTTCGCGCGATCATGCGCCCTATCTGCGTATCACGGCAGCCCTCGGCCTTAACCCTGATTCAATGCCTCTTTCGTGTCCGATGTCAGTTGGTTGGGGAGGAGCAATGGGTCCCGCTCAATTTATTCCATCGACATGGGAGATTTATATATCAAAAATAGCTGCAGCGACCGGCCATAATCCACCAAACCCATGGAATCCAGAAGACGCATTTATGGCATCGGCTATTTATCTGGGTGAACTCGGCGCAGACACTCGCGCCGGCGAGCATACAGCTGCTGCGAAATATTTTGCCGGGGGTAATTGGCGCTCATCATTGGGCCGGGCATATGGCAACCAGGTGCTTGCCAAAGTTGAGAAATATCAAAATCAAATTGATCTCATCAAGGGTATTGTAAGTCGATAGTAGTATGCGATAAGGTTTTTATATGAAAAAGAATTTTTCCATTCGAGGTGAAGGTATTCGTGTACAAAAAACAAAAGATCGTGGACGGGGTATTATTGCCGAGCGCAATTTTAAAAAAGGTGATGTTATTATGATAAACCCTGTAGTCGTAATCCCCGAGAGCGAAAAGGAGCTTATTAAAAAGACCGAACTATTTAATTATTATTTTGATTGGGGCGCTCGTTCAAAAAAAGCGGCTATTTGTCTTGGACTCGGATCTATTTGTAATCATAGCTGGACTCCCAATGCAAAATATGTGTATCGCGAGAAAGACGAAATGCTAGTATTTGTGGCAATAAAGCCTATTAAAAGGGGAGAAGAGATTTGCATAAGCTATAATGGCGATGCTGCTGATAAAAGCCCTTATTATTTTCGCAAAAATGGGCGTATGGTGAATGCAAAATAGCTGTGGATAGAGTAGAGGGCGAAGCTTTTGTCGACAGGTTATACTGAGGGCAATATGAAAAAAATTATTTTTGCTACGATTATTGGATTATTCGGAGTTGCATCTGTGGCAGATGCCACTGCTCTCACTCAGCAGCAAATTGATTCAATACTCGGACTTTTGCGTTCGTTTGGCACAGATACCACCGTTGTTGCTAATGTCGAGTCGGCATTAACAGGTAAAACGGTGCCAGCTGCCCCAGCGGCGTGGTGTCATTCGTTTAATATTAATTTAAAGTTCGGTGACAGTACTTCTGAGAAAGATGGTTCTGGTGATGTAAAAGAGTTACAGCAAGCTCTTATAAAAGAAGGTTTTACTATCAGTTCCAGTGAGCACAATGGGCGTTTTATCAATAATTTTGGTGAATCGACAGCCTCAGCCGTCGTCGCATTTCAAGAAAAATATCGCAGTGAGATTTTAACGCCAAACGGCCTTTCGCATGGTACGGGCTATGTAGGTCCGGCGACACGCAAGAAGCTCAATCAATTATATGGATGTAGTAATATTGTTAAGATGAATCCTCCCCTGAGTGATTGGGAGAGTTATAATTGGTCAGGCATATCGTTTCAGTATCCTGCCAATTGGATTATTGAAAAGAGTTATTATCGAACTCCTGCCCAAGAGGCAGAAGGTTCGCCCGCCGAAGTAGTCGGGCTTTACGTGAAGCCAAAGAATCAAATTTCGCCCGAAGATGTTATTGGTATTGGAGGGCGGCAATTTAATTGTGAGACAGCAGGACCTGCAATCCAATGCAAAACCCTTATAGGCATCCCATTTTACACGCAGAGTAAAAACACTGACGTTCTTAAAACCTTTGAAGCACTCACATCTTCTGTAATGCCGTAATGAGGGTTATTGCTTTGCAAATGTTTTGACGATTTGGTCAAAATCGCCGGCAAGGATTTTCTCGATATTGTGCCATTTTTTGCCGATGCGGTGATCGGTGATGCGGTCTTGAGGAAAATTGTACGTGCGGATTTTTTCTGATCGGTCTGCGGTACCAATCTGATCTCGGCGTTCTGATTGCTGGGCGCCCGCAGCTCCCATATTTTGCGCCTCGTAGAGTTTTGCGCGCAAAATATCCATTGCTCGTTCGCGGTTGGCGAGCTGTGAACGCTCTTCGCGCGATGAGACGATAATGCCGGTTGGCTTGTGGAGAAGGCGTACCGCCGTCTCTACTTTGTTGACGTTTTGTCCGCCGGGGCCTCCTGCGCGCGAAAAAGTTACCTCAATATCTCCTGCATTGATAGTTACCTCTTTTGCCTCCACCATTTTTAGGACTGCGACAGAGATAGTCGAGGTATGAATGCGTCCTGCCTTTTCTGTCTTAGGGATGCGCTGTACGCGATGTACGCCTGATTCGTTTTTAAATGCATCATACGCACCCGCACCTTTAATCTCATAGATAGCTTCTTTAATGCCACCTACTTCAGCTTTTGATTCACTGACAAGTGCTACACGCCAGTTCTGACGTTGGGCGTATTTGGTATACATCGAGGCAAGTTCGCCAGCAAAAAGCGCGGCCTCATTGCCCCCGACGCCTGCGCGTACTTCGAGGATGACTCCGTCCATAGATGATATTATTTGCGGCTCTTACCTCTGCGTTTTGGTGTTGCCGAAACCTTCGTGAGACGTTTCTTGAATTTATCTACACGACCAGCGGTGTCGATAAGCTTTTCTTTGCCGGTGTAGTAGGGGTGGCATTGTGAGCAAATTTCAACTTCGATCGACTGTTTGGTCGATCCAAATTTCATCTTATTGCCGCATGCGCAAGCAATAATTGCGTCAGCGAAATATTCAGGGTGAATGTCAGTTTTCATAAGAAATACTTCAATACCAGCCAGAGTACCAGAAAAGGCCTTGCTCTGCAAGGGGCTTGCCAAATAGGCGCGATTTACCTATACTGGAGAACATTATGCAACCGACCCCAACTGCCGAGCGCGACGGATACGACGCAAAATTTGACCCACTCCTCAAAGCAGGTGTGCATTTTGGCTATGCGCGTACTCGCCGTCATCCACGCATGCGTCCCTTTATTGCGGGCGTAAAGAGCAATATCGAGATCTTTCATCTTGATAAAGTGTGGGATCATTTGGAGTCGGCGCTTACTTATGCCGAACAGCTTGGCCGCGAAAAACACCCTATGCTTTGGGTGGGTAGCAAGCCCGCAGCGGCTCCTCTCGTCAAAACGGCGGCGCTTTCGCTCAATCATCCTTATGTCACGACTCGTTGGCTCGGTGGCATGCTTACCAACCACAAGATCATTCGTGACCGTATTAACTACTGGCAAGATTTGATCTCAAAACAAAAATCAGGCGAACTTCAGAAATATACCAAGCACGAACAGCTTCGCATTCAGCGTGAGATTGATCGCTTGACCCGCGATTTCGAGGGTGTAGCAAATCTCAACGGTATTCCCAAGGCGATGTTTGTTATCGACGCAGGTGAAGAAAGTATTGCTGTCGCTGAGGCAAAGACAAAAAACGTTCCCATTATCGCACTCATCAATAGTGATTGTGATCCGGCGTTGGTAACCTATCCAATTCTTGGCAATGACAATGCATCAAAGAGTATTAATTTTGTTATCAACAAAATCGTGGAGGCATATCGCAAAGGGCTCGCCGAAGCTCATGAATAACGATCTTCTTAAAAAACTTCGTGAAGAAACCGGAGTATCAGTAGCGCTTATTCGCAAAGCGCTCATTGAGGCGGGTGATGATGAGGTAAAAGCTCGTGAAGCGCTCGCAAAGCTCGGAGTTGAAGCGGCCGCCAAAAAAGAATCACGCGAAACCAACGCCGGACGCATCGAAGCCTATATTCACGGAGGTTCACGCGTAGGCGTACTCCTCGAAGTTCGTTCAGAGACAGATTTTGTTTCTCGCAATGAAGAGTTTGCAAAACTTGCTCATGAAATAGCTATGCATATTGCAGCCATGAAGCCAGCATCTCTCGATGAGCTTATAGCACAGCCATATGTCAAAAACCCTTCACAAACGGTGGGGGATTTGGTGAGCGCGTCATCAGCATCTTTTGGCGAGCGTATTGTCATCGGACAGTTTGTCCGTTACGAGCTCTAGAGGTACACTAAAGGGGTATGATGATCCTTCTTGCCACGTTTCTAGTCGGGGTTGCGGGCATGCTCGTAGTACCTTTGCGGCACTTACATGAAATTCGTGTATCTACCGAGACAGAGGGTATGGCGCCCGAACAATCACCGCAAAACGCCGTGGTACGTTCCTATGTTATCGGTTATCTCGATAGTCTTGATCGTTGGTATCGAGTAAGTGCCAAAGAAGCTTTTCTCAAGCTTATAGATCGTATTCTCAAATCATTTGAACGGTTTGCAGGGCGCATGGCGGGCCAGACCAAAGAGACACGTATGATGATTCAGGAGCGGTTTCGAGTAATCCCACGCGAATCGAGCTACTGGAAGCAGATGCATACATGGAAAAAAGTAACCAACGTCTCACGAGGCAGAATGTTAGGCGATACGGATCCGCACGGCAAAGATATTTCAAATCACGCTCTCTAAAAATTTATACGCCACCTTAGCTCAGCGGCAGAGCAACGCTTTTGTAAAGCGAAGGTCCTCGGTTCAAATCCGAGAGGTGGCTCCAGATAGATTTATTACCTTTAACGTTTCCAGCTAATGGGTTTTTGGTTATTGACAAAATATTTTATTTAGTTTATACTTGAGGCGAAACCATCGAATTATCTGTCCCACAGGGGGCAGGATAGGAGGCATCCATGCGACGCTCCATGTTCCTTTTCACCATGCTGGCCTTGCTGGTCGGCAGTAGCGTTCCGGCAGAGGCACACCACGACGGGGGACGCAATCCCGTCGGCGGAGTCAAGGAGGAGATCTGTGTGGTCGACATGTTCGGCCGTCAGTGCTTTTTTCGCACCGGCGGACTCGGAACCTTCGGCCCCATTCCGCTCGAAGACGACGAGGGTGGCTTCAGCGTTCCGATGACAGGCGGTGTCCATGGCGGCAGAAGTGCCAACCGTCGCGTCGTCATCGTCGACGGCGAGAGCGCCAGCACCGTTCGGGTGCAGGCTCCGTCGAGCATCCACCTCGACGGCGGGTTCCTCTGCTACGAAACCGAGGGCTCCGAGACCACGCGTCTTTGTGCCCCGCTCGGCGAGCGGCGTCCAACCGAGGTCGTGCTCTGCGCGATCAAGGTCCCCGAGGACGACCCCGACCCTGGTTCCGCGTTCGCCGGTCGAGGTACCCTCGAGAAGTGTGAGTTCGTTCGCGTCTTCAGAGACGCGGGGCGGCTTCCGAGTCGTTGACCGACATCAAGCCCGATCAGTTGCTGCAATAGCAGCAACTGGTCGGGCTCGTTTTTTTTCAGACTCTTTTATATTGTTGTGTTAAACTATTTTTATGCATCGTAAACCGCTCGTTGTGATTTTAGGTGGTGGGTATGGAGGTGTGCGTGTGGCGCGTGATCTCGCGCGTCGTCATGCAGCTCAAGTAGTTCTCATTGATCGCAATCCTTATCACATGCTCTACGCGCAATTCTATGAGACGGCGACGCTTTTTCGCCCCGAGCACTTACCAGAGACAAAAAAACAACAGCGTACTGAAAATCGAGAGCTCCTTACTTCAGCGGCAATCCCATTTCGCGATATTTTCGTGCACATGCCGGCGGTTAAGATTGAGCAGGGAGAGGTAACATCTGTAGATCCCGAGACGCGCGCCGTTATTTTTAATTCGGGGCGCAAACTTTATTATGATTTTTTGGTAGTAGCATTGGGCTCAAAGACAAACTATTTTTCTATTCCGCATCTTGAGCAAAATTCTATTGGGTTGAAATCAGTTACTGAGGCGGCGAATGTTCGCAATCGTATCGATGAGCTTTTTTTAACGACGCCAAAGCATAAAAAAATAACCGTGGTTATTGGTGGCGGGGGATTTACGGGCGTGGAGCTCGCGGGCGAACTTGTAGGTTATATGAGAAAGCTCTCGCATCTTCACGGGCGTCCGACAGGCAATTGGGCATGTGTTGTGGTTGAGGCGGGCCCCGGTGTTTTGGGGACCTCTGCGCCGTGGGTACAGAAGCGCGCCTCTCGGCGTCTTAAAGATTTGGGCGTGACGGTACTTGCCGGCGGTGCCATTGTTGATGTGTGGCCAAATCTTTTGTATCTCGGCAAAGAAAAGCGGCCGCTTGGCTTTGATCTTTTGGTGTGGACGGCAGGCGTGAAGGGTGCGTGCGAAGGTTCTATCATCAAGGGTGCGGGTGTCGATAAAAAAACGTGTCTTATCGTTGATCCCTATCTGCGCGTGCAGCCATACGAAAATATTTTTACTGTTGGTGATGCGGCAGCAACCGTTAATATAGAAACCGGCGCACCCATGCCTATGACTGCGCAAAAGGCGGTTCATGAGGCCGCCTACGTCTCGCGTGCCATCCGGAGGCTTACAAAAAATACCAGGGCGACACTCACGCCATATAAGCCGAAGCCTTCCAAGTTCATCATTCCTATCGGTGGCAAATTCGCACTGTTGGAGGCCGGTAGCTTCCGCTGGACCGGTTTTTTTGCGTGGGTACTCAAATACGTGGTGCTACTCAAGTATCTTGTGACCATCTTGCCTCTCGGCAAATCTCTTCGCTACGTGGCGCACGAATTGCGCCTTTTCGTGCGAAACGATGCATAGCGAGTGATACTTGACTTTTGTCTAGAAATATAGATACTTGTCTATATGTCTGACGCGTGTGGCCATTCATGCACCAATTGCTTTCGGGTACTTTCTGACAGTACCCGTCTTCGTATTTTGCGCGAGCTTAAGATTAAGCAGACCAATGTCGCCCAAATCACAGAGGTCATGCACGTCACCCAGCCTACCGTCTCATATCATCTCAAAATGCTTGATGATATGGGTCTTATCACAAAAGAACGCAAGGGTCGCGAGACGTACTATTCATTCAACGAAAACTTTCCGTGCAAAGGATGCGGCGTGTTTTCGGCGGAGATCAAAGTCTAATGGATGCAAATATCAAACGAATCTATATGGATCACGCGGCGGCAACCCCACTCGACGCGCGTGTTCGTGAGGTTATGATGCCATATTTGACCGAAGAGTTTGGTAATGCTGGTTCACTCTATCGCGAAGGACGTCGCGCCAAAGATGCTGTTGATGATGCGCGCACATCCATTGCGCATATTCTTGGTGCTCATGCCGATGAGATTATTTTTACCTCGGGCGGCACCGAAGGCGATACAATGGCGCTTGCGGGTGTCGCGCGTGCTTATGCTGACAAGGGTCGCCACATCATCTCAACAACTATCGAACATCATGCGGTACTTCATACACTCGACGCACTCAAAAAAGAAGGTTTTGAAATAACACTCGTACCGGTAGGTCAAGATGGTGTCGTCGATCCCAAAGATATTGAGCGTGCACTCCGTGCTGACACCATCTTGGTATCGGTGATGTATGCCAACAACGAAATTGGTACTATCCAGCCGATTGCTGAGATAGGTAAGATTGTGCGCAAATTCCGCGCCGCAAAAGCTGATTTGTCGAGCGGTCCTTTTTTTCATACTGATGCGTGCCAAGCGGCAGGCTATCTTGATCTCAACGTCACAAAGCTCAATGCTGATATGCTGGTACTCAATGGATCAAAGATTTATGGTCCCAAGGGAAGCGGCGTTTTATATCTGCGCCGTGGTACACGAATGCGCCCGATTATTTTTGGTGGGGCACAGGAAGGTAAGCGTCGCGCTGGCACCGAAAATGTGGCGGGCATTGTAGGCCTTGCCCGCGCGCTTGAAATCGCAAATGAAAATCGTGAGCAAGAATCAGCGCGCCTCGAAGATTTGCGTGGATATTTTACTTCACGTCTGACACGCGAGATTCCACGTACGGTACTCAATGGCGACGCGAAAAATCGCCTGCCAAACAATATCAACGTCTCTATTCTTGATATAGAAGGTGAGGCCACTATCTTGTATCTTGATGCGCATGGTGTCGCGTGTTCTACGGGTTCCGCATGCACTTCCGAATCTCTCGACCCTTCACATGTTATTTTGGCGCTTGGTCGCCCCTATGAGTATGCTCACGCATCAATTCGCTTCACGCTTGGCCGAGAGACGACCAAACAGGAGATTGATAGGGTGATGGAAGTACTGCCCGAAGTAGTGACAACCCTCCGGCGTATCTCGCCGATTACGGTTGCAGAAGATGCTAAGGGTATGTCACACCCAGAGGCATTTGCAGGAGAAGGATTACGAGTGAAAGCAGATTCAAAAAACTATAAATAATATGGATACTCAAGATAACAAAAAACTAACTGGCGCAAAGATCGATGTCATCAACCATTACACAGGTGAGAAGTGGTATTATTCGGATATCGTCAAAGAACATTTTTTCAAGCCTCAAAATATTTTACTTGATGCACCCAAGGACGATGAGTATGATGCATCGGGCATGGTAGGTAGCCCCGCGTGTGGCGATATGATGAATATGTGGATCAAAGTCGATCCACAAACGGGTCGCATCAAAGATCTCAAGTGGAAAACGTTTGGCTGTGGCTCGGCAATCGCTGCAACTTCTATGTATTCAGTGATGCTTACGGAAAATGGCGGCATGACAGTAGATGATGCGCTCAAAGTAAAACCCCAAGATATTATGTTGCGCTTGGGTGGCCTTCCGAATCGCAAGATTCACTGCTCAGTACTCGCCGATAAAGCATTCCAAAAAACAGCAAATGATTACTACCGCAAAACCGGACAGAACGAAAAAATCGTAGTTGAGGGTGCACGCGTGATCGATGATCGTCTTAATATTACCGATAAAGATATCGAAGAGGCGGTGCTTGAGGGCGCACAAACCTTGGAAGAAGTACAGAAAAAGCTTAAAGTAGGCGTAGGACTCTCAGAAGAAACGCTCACCGATATTGAGCAACTTATTCGTTTTTACGCTGAAAAATACTATGGCTAATACACCAAAAATTGCACGCATTCATGTTGACCGCGACCTTTGCATTGGAGCCGCATCATGCGTGGCTATCGCGCCAGGCGTTTTCTCGCTTGACGATGAAAACAAGGCAGTCGTCACTAACCCCAAGGGTGCCGATGACGAGACAATCCTCTTGGCGGCACAATCATGCCCCACGCGTGCCATCCTTTTATTTGACGAACAGGGCAATCAAATCTATCCGTAACAATTATCTCGCGCTATGATATTTTTTCGCGCTTAACCCTAAAGGGCTCCGACGCGTCTCAAAAATACCACAGAGCTCAATAATATATATATATGAAAACACCAAAACCATTAAAATATACTAAGCTCGAAGGGCTTTCTGAAAAGCAGCTCTCCGAACACTATGGCGTACTCTATACAGGATATGTCAAAAAAGTTGATGAGATTGAAGGGAAGCTTAAGGCGGCGGATCTTGCGGGTGCCAACGCTACTTTTTCCGATCTTCGTGCGTTAAAGATAGAAGAGACCTTTGCACTCAATGGCGTAAAACTCCATGAAAGCTATTTCGACAATATGTTCGAAGGTACCTCAGCGCCCGCAGGTGTCATCGCCGATCTTATCGTTCGCGATTTTGGTTCGGTTGAACACTGGGCAGCCGAGTTCAAAGCATTGGGGCTTTGCGCGCGCGGCTGGGTGGTGCTTGCCTATGATCTTGATGACAAGCGTTTACGCAATGTCGTCTGCGATACGCACAATCAGGGCGGCGTGTGGAACTCGGTAGCGCTCCTCGTGATGGATGTCTATGAGCACGCATACTTCATCGACTATGCTACTGCGCGAAAAGCGTATATCGAGGCATTTTTCAAGAACATTGACTGGTCGCATGTAAGTAGCCTTTTGGAGAAATATGGAATCAGAAATTAAAAAAGTTCTTAAAGAACAGGTAAGCCCCATGCTGGCGTTCCACCGTGGGGATGCAGAGTTTGTCTCATACCAAGATGGTGTGGTCAATCTGCGCATGAAGGGTACCTGCAAGGGTTGTCCGCTCGCGGCCCTCACCCTCAAGGAAGGCATTGAGATGATTCTCAAAGAAAACTTCAACGGTATCGAGCGAGTTGAGGCCGTCGAATAGCTTTGCAGGCAAGCAAATTTATTGTATAATCATAGTAGTCAGGTAAGCTGATTTTCCTATGGAAGATCTCACAAAAACACAACTTGTCCTCCTCTTTTTACTCATGAGTATTGTCGTGTCATTTACCACGGCGATAGTTACGGCTGCGCTCTATGACCAATCACCACAAACGGTTACGCAAACAATTCAGCGTGTGGTTGAAAAGACCGTTGAGGCCGTCAGTAATGATGATGGAAAAAATGATGCGGGTGAAAAAGTAGTCAATGTGATTACCGAAGAGCAGCGCGTGGTTGACGTGGTGCGTCGCGTATCGCCCGCGGTCGTCAGCGTTGTGGCGACCAAAGATTTGCCTAAAGTTGAGCAATGCATGGTCTCACCATTTGGTGAAGATGATGCACTCAGTCAATTTTTCCCTGATTTTCGTGTGCCAGCACTTTGTCAGCGCGGTACCGAGCGTCAGCAGGTATCTGCTGGATCCGGCTTTGTTGTACGTGATGACGGGCTCATAGTATCCAACCGTCATGTAGTTGAAGATGCAGCGGCAGATTATACCGTTATCATGAATGATGGTAAAAAATATCCAGCAAAAGTTCTTGCGCGCGATCCACTCCAAGATGTCGCTATCCTGAAGATTGATGCAACAAATCTTCCCAAGCTTGCTCTTGGCGATTCTGCCTCAGTACAACTTGGTCAGAAGGTGATCGCCATTGGAAATGCACTTGGCGAATTTCAAAATACTATTTCGGTAGGCATCATCTCAGGGCTCAGCCGTACCATTGTCGCCTCGGGCTTTGAGCTGCGCCAACTCATCCAAACTGATGCCGCTATCAATCCGGGTAATTCCGGCGGGCCGCTCATCAATCTTTCTGGTGAGGTTGTGGGTGTAAATACCGCTGTTGCCTCAGATGCAGAAAATATTGGTTTTGCATTACCTATCAACATTATTAAAAAAGATATCAATGATGTAGAAAAATTTGGCAGGATATCTTATCCATTTCTCGGTGTACGTTATATCATGCTCGATGAAGCAGTCGCTAAAGAGCGCAAACTCACAGTAACTTCAGGCGCGCTCGTCGCAAGTGATGATGGCGGTCCCGCGGTCACTGCAGGATCTCCAGCGGAAAAGGCCGGGATAAAAACAGGAGATATCATCATTGAGTTTGGAGGGGAGAAGTCGACCGTTGGAACTCCTCTCGCAGAGCTTATTCAAAAACACGGAGTGGGCGAGACGATTAGTGTAAAACTTATTCGTGATGGCAAAGAGCAGGCCATTCAACTTGCCCTGGTAGAGCGTAAATTCTAAACATATGCCCCCATTCAATAATCCATTTAACAATTTCACAATTAAAGCGCAGGAAGCTCTCAAGCGTGCGCATGATTTGGCTATTGAGCGCGGGCAAAACTCGCTCGGCGCCATGCATTTGTTGGGCTCCCTTCTGTTACAAGAAGAAGGGGTGATTTCTGCCATTCTTGAGCGTCTCGAGATAGACTACATGCAGTTCTCCGATGTCGTGTTTGATATTCTTGACGAGCGTCGCGGCACGTTTGTGCTCACACCCAATCAGCAATTTTATCTGACTCCTGAGCTCGCACGCGTCATTGAGGCGGCGCATAAGGTCGCAGCGATGCTCAAAGATGAATACATCTCGACCGAGCACCTCTTCCTAGGGCTCTTAGAGGTTCCATCTAAGGCAAAAGAAGTTATCGACCGTTTTAAACTTGATAAAGAAGATGTACTCAAAGCGCTCGCATCTATCAGGGGGTCACAGCGCGTGACTGACGAGACGCCTGAGGCAAAATATCAGGTGCTTGAAAAATATGCTCGCAACCTTACGCGTATGGCGCGCGAAGAAAAACTCGATCCGGTGATCGGGCGTGATGAAGAAATTCGCCGCGTGGTACAGATTTTGTCGCGTCGCACCAAAAATAATCCCGTGCTGATTGGTGAGGCGGGCGTGGGTAAGACCGCCATCGTTGATGGTCTTGCGCAACGTATTGCATCCGGTGATATTCCCGAGAGCTTGCGTGGCAAGGAAGTGATCGCGCTTGATTTGGGCGCGCTCGTTGCCGGCACCAAATATCGCGGTGAATTTGAAGAGCGTCTCAAAGCCGTTATCAAAGAAATCCAACGATCTGAAGGCAGTGTTCTTTTGTTTATCGATGAGCTCCACACATTGGTTGGCGCGGGTGCGGCCGAGGGTGCTATGGACGCATCAAACATGCTCAAGCCAGCACTCGCCAGAGGAGAGCTTCATGTGATCGGCGCCACCACACTCAAGGAGTATCAAAAATATATCGAAAAAGATCCTGCGCTGGTACGTCGCTTTCAGCCTGTCTATGTAGAAGAACCAACTCCTGAAGATGCTATTAGTATTTTGCGCGGACTTCGAGATCGCTATGAACTTCATCACGGTGTGCGCATTACTGATGCGGCAATCCGCCAAGCGGTAGATCTTTCGCGTCGCTATATTACTGATCGGTTTTTGCCCGACAAAGCTGTTGACCTGATGGATGAGGCCGCATCAAGCTTGCGTCTTGATATGGAATCAATCCCGCTTGATTTGGAGCATCTCAAGCGTGAGATTATGCGCCTCGAGATTGAACGCGAAGCCATGAAAAATGATGGCAAATCAAAACGTCAAATGTCAGCGCTCGAAAAAAATCTCGCGAGCTTAAAAGAAAAATGCGGCGCACTTGAAGAAAAATGGAAAAGCGAGAAAGAAACTATCGCGCGTATTCGCGAGCTTGGCAAAGATGCCGAACAGTTGCGCCAAGAATCAGATGCCGCTGAACGGTCTGCTGACTATGCCAAGGTAGCTGAGATCCGCTACGGACGCATCCCATCAATAACCCAGGCGCTCGCAGAAGAAGAGCAACGATTGCGCAAACTTCAGAGTTCACGCCAGATGCTCAAAGAAGAAGTGGGCCCCGAAGATATTGCCCGCGTAGTACAACGCTGGACGGGTATTCCGGTAGAACGGATGCTCGAAGAAGAAGCGACAAAACTTGCAGCTATGGAAGAAGGCCTCAAGCAACGTGTTATTGGTCAAGATCAAGCGATCACTGAGGTCGCCAATGCAGTACGCAGATCGCGTGCGGGTATTAGCGAAGAAGACCGCCCTATCGGCTCATTTATTTTCTTAGGACCTACGGGTGTCGGTAAGACGGAGCTTGCGCGTGCCTTGGCTGAGTTTCTCTTTAATGATGAGAAATCATTGATACGCGTCGATATGTCCGAGTACATGGAAAAGCATGCGATATCAAAGTTTATCGGCTCACCGCCGGGTTATGTAGGATATGAAGAAGGTGGCCAGCTCACGGAACTTGTACGACATCGTCCGTACTCTGTGCTGCTGTTTGATGAAATCGAAAAGGCGCACCCTGAAGTGTTCAATATCATGCTTCAGATTCTTGATAATGGTCGTCTGACCGACGCCAAGGGCAGACACGTAAATTTCAAAAATACACTCATTATTATGACCTCAAACATTGGTTCTGAGTTTGTCTTTGAGATGGGCAAGGTCGGTTTCCAACTCGAAGGCACTGCGCGCGAGGAAGATCGCCATCATGAAGAGCTTGAGCGAAGGATCCGCAAAACACTCGAGCAACGTTTTCGCCCAGAGTTTCTTAATCGTCTCGACGGCACGATTATCTTCAATACGCTTAAAAAAGAAGATCTTTTGCGTATTGTCGACGTACAGCTTGATTTGGTCTCAACACGTCTTGCTAAAAAAGGCATTGAGTTTACCGTATCTAAATCTGCCAAAGAAGCACTTATCGAAGAAGGATATGATAAACACTATGGCGCGCGTCCGCTCAAGCGTGTGATTCAAAATAAGATCTTAAATCCGCTTGCAGAAATGCTCGTAGGCGGCAAAATTGCCGATGGTGCCAAAGTACTTATCGATCATAAAAATGGCTCGTATCATTTCGATAGTGGGGTAAAGAATACTCCGCGACAGCGCAAAACACAGCCCTCAAAAGCGGCCGCCCGCTAGGGGCGGTTGAGCTTTTGGCAAATTATTGGTATTCTTTTGCCTACGGGCAAGCGAACAGTTTCAAAGTCAAATTATAGGGGCAGGTGGCGGAGCGGTCAATCGCACCAGACTGTAAATCTGGCGCCCATGTGGCTACGGGGGTTCGAATCCCTCCCTGCCCACAAATAAAATTTTCAGGGAGCATCGCTTTCTGAAAATTTTTGTTTTTGTCTCGATTTAATAAAAATTTTGAAATATTGTGCACTCTAATATTTTGTGTTATGGTGCGACCGGACTTGGAGATCAAAAATCTTTGTCAGAGGAGGCTTAGCATGACTTCTATTCATGATCTTAGTTGGGGTGAGACTTCGTTTCTTGCCAAGCTCGAGTTATTCCTTAGATCACAAAAGCGAGAGAAGGAAGAGAAGCTGCGCTCGGTGAGTCCATGGGTGCAGGCACAGGGGTATTCTGCGCTCTCAAGCATTTACTACAGCATTGTCGGCACCGCAACCTCTCAACGCAAGGCAGTGTTTCGATTGAGCTGGCTTGCACCGCTACAAATCATTGCGTGGCTACTCACGTGGCTTCCACTCGCCGCATGGTGTTACTGGCGCATGCTTTCTCTCTCGGACCGTGTCGTCAAGCTCATTGGTTACGACGATATGTCAGCTGACCAGTGCGATATTCGTCAAAGCATTCTGCGGCGCCGTATCAAGTATGGTGAGGCAGAGGGATGTATACGTATTGCCCTTGCCAAGAAACCGGAAAAAGCTCATACGCGAGGCTTGCTCCACGTTGGTCTTGCGGACATCTATCGATACAAAGGTGAGCGGTCCGCCATGATGCAAGAAGTGGAGTCTGCGCTTGCCGAAGCACGCGAGGCCGAGGGGCTGGAACCACGGCAAGCATCTCGTATCTATCGCCACTGTGCAGACATCGTCGAATTAGTTCAGCCAAGAGATCTAGTTCAGTGCGGCGAACTCCGTCGCAAGGCGAGAGAACTTGCAGAAGCCACTGGCGCAGAAGATCAACTCCTCAAGCTTTGATTCGGTTCGATAACCGATCAACTGCTCCGCGTTTATTCGCGGAGCGTTTTCTTTTATATTGTAATGGGGACTGCGGCACGCTATGATTTTACTATGAAAATTTTTAGAAAACTTGTTCGGGATAATGTTCCTGAGATTATGATCAAAGACGGCTTAAAGCCAACCACGCGCGTGTTAACTGAGCCTGAATATCTCAAGGCGCTCGATGATAAGCTCTTAGAGGAGGTACAAGAATTGCGCCACGGAGACGAAGATCGTAAAGAAGAGATGGCTGATATTTATGAAGTTCTCGATGCTATGGCAAAGGTACACGGCTTTTCTAAGGACGAAATCTTCCGCATTCAGGAAGAAAAGCGCCTCTTTCTTGAAAGCTCAGAATAAAAGCGATATAGTACGCTGACAGCATTTTGCTGCCAATGTAGCTCAGTGGTAGAGCAACTCCATGGTAAGGAGTAGGTCGCCGGTTCAATCCCGGCCATTGGCTCCAAGACTTTACAAGATATCTAAAATCGTTTATTCTACTACCTATGCCGCAACCAAACCTAATCCGACTCCGCTGCTCTGTCTGCAAGCGCTACAACTACTACACGCATAAAAATGTTCGCAAGGTTGAGAAAAAAATCGAAACCAGCAAGCATTGCGAGTGGTGCCGCAAGCATACCAAGCACAAGGAATCGAAGAAATAAAAAAGAGCCCGCTCCTGCGGCGCTCTTTTTTTATTGACGTCCAAGTGTTTTCGCGCAAGTATATAAATAATCAGTACCATCGTAACCAAGGAGGACAGGTATGCCCAAAAAGCGACCCTGTGCATTTGATGTTGACTTTCTGGCAGAGCGGATTCGCGAGGTTGTCGCAAGCAACCCAAAGGCTCTCGCTTTCGACATCGGTGGAAGCCTCTCGGCCGTTTACAACTACATGAATGGTCGAGTACCAAAAATAGGTGTCCTCGTACGGATCGCCCGCGCCAGGGGCAAGACTCTTGACTGGTTTTTTCGCGAGTTCCAGCCGAACGACGAAGAAGCGACACGGTCTCACGACGCCGCCTCTCCACAGCGAGCGGTTGGGTAAGGGTCTCAGATATCAAAATCCCGCAACGTGCACGGTACGTATGCGGGACTTTTCATATACAGCCATACCCTCTATACTTGGGTTCTAGTAGGGGGCATAAGCTCAATGGGTCGAAAGCGTTTAAATAGCTTTCGACGGGCGAAGCCCGGAGCCGCGTGTGGAGCGCGGCGAGGAGGTCTCCACAATAATTTGGGAGATTAGTTAAGTGGTATAACAGCGGTCTCCAAAACCGCGGTCGAGGGTTCGATTCCTTCATCTCCCGCAAAATGGCTAAAAATCAAATAATTATTCTTCGGTCTCCAACCCCGCAGCTGCGGGGCGAATCCTAGTGCCCCCGCAATGGCAGACATTGGCGAGATGCAGCGCGCAATAAAGAGAAAGCAGCGATATCAGCTGTTTCTCTTTTCCGTAGGCGTTTTTCTTTTTTGGCTTGCCCAGTTTCTTTTTCAGCGTTTGTGGGCGTCAGTAGGGGATGCGGCAAGCGCATCTATTCGTAGTTTTGCATTTGCAGGCACTACGCTGATTAGCGCTGCCCTCTTTTCAAGCGCGCTCTTTCGCTGGGTACCGCGTTGGGCGCAGTATTGGCGATATCGTCGGTATCTAGGTGTGAGCGGGTTTATATTGATCTTCTTTCATGTGTGGGGGGCTCTTGCGCTGTATTTTAATTACGACTTTTCGGTAGTATATTTTTCACTCAACCCGCTTGAAAACCCACTGGTCTTTGGATCTATCGCATTTTTTATTCTGTTTTTGATGGCGATAACTTCTACCGATTGGGCGATGCAAAAACTGACACCCAAGGTGTGGAAGACGCTTCACAGGTTTGTC
This sequence comes from Patescibacteria group bacterium, assembly GCA_038065475.1. Lineage (GTDB taxonomy): Bacteria > Patescibacteriota > Minisyncoccia > Ryanbacterales > GWA2-47-10b > SICQ01. The sequence goes on from JBBTQY010000002.1 coordinate 17,882, forward strand.
TATATCGCTTACATATCTGCAATATTTCATTTTCTTAGAAGTGCGCCCGAAGGTATGCTCAACAATGCTGCCGGATATTTATTACTGACACTAACTGCAGCCGCACTCTTTGGGCAAGTTTACTGGTTTTTTAAAACGGTGAGCAAGAAAAAATTTCGGTCGCTCGGCACTTTTGTAGGTTTTGGGATTATCATAAGTACGCTTGTGCTGGTGTATATGATTTGGGGCAGGTGATTGACAGATACGTTAATTTATAGTATATTGTTTTTAAAGTACACTTGGTTCGACGCTAGTGTGTCGAGCTTTAGCTAAGAAGGGGGGGCTGTTATGCCCACGAGGACGGATATCCTGACAATTCTGGCAATGCTCGCCTTTGGGCTTGCGGTGGTCGGGTTCGCTCGATGGTGGATTCCGAGCAAAGCGAAGAAGAAGGGCGATGGCTCGCCCGACGATCCGCAGGGCGGCGAGTCCCGTCCGCTCATGCAGAACGATCCGGACGACGGCCATCGTTACGCCGCGCTCGACATGCTCGACGGGCGCAGATCAGTAAGTTTCGAGAAAGGAACGCTCGTGAGTACGCGGCATGAGGGCCACGAGGTCTTCGGTAAGATCCTGGGCGAAGCCGGCGCCAACCACTTCTGGGTCGAGACGTGCCTTGACGGGGATAGTTGTCCATCGAGGTTGCGACGACGTCGCAAGGAGCTCAGGATCCTCCAGTAAGCTTCCACGAGGCGCCTTCGGATGAACCGAAGGCGCCTCAAAAACTTTTTGGACGAAAATCAAAAAATTTGGTACGCTAGCGTTTACGATATAAGGAGAGGTGGCTGCTTGTCTCGCCGAAGCTTCTGCGAAGGCGGAAGTGGGGGGACCCGAAGCCATATACAAAATAATATATTTAAGGAGAGGTGGCTGAGTGGTTGAAAGCACCGGTCTTGAAAACCGGAATACGGGCAACCGTATCGTGAGTTCGAATCTCACCCTCTCCGCAGATCAATTGCATGAGCAAAAAATATCAAATATTTATCGTTCATGGAGGGATGACATTTAAAAGTCATGAGGACTATTTGCATTTTTTAAAGATAAGAAAAGTTTCGATTGAGAAAAAAGTAAGCTGGACGGGCGATTACCTAGAGAAAAGCTTGGGCAAAAACTATGAAGTTATCAGGCCCCGTATGCCGCTCCAAGATAACGCGTGCTACGAGGACTGGAAAATATGGTTTCAAAGATATATTCTATATTTTCACAAAAATACAATTTTGATAGGCAATTCTTTAGGCGGCATATTTCTTGCCAAATATTTGTCCGAACATAAGCTACCCAAAAGAGTATTGTCCACTTATCTGATTTGTGCACCATTTGATGGCTCAATAACGGGTGAAGATTTAGTGGGCGGATTCAAGCTCAAATCAAACCTCTCATTGCTTGAGAAAAATTCTCAAAACCTCTATTTATTATTTTCAGAAGATGACGATATTGTTCCTGTTTCTCATGCTGGAAAATATAAAAAGAAGTTAAAAAATGCAAAAATCATAGTATATAAAAGTAAAAATGGGCACTTTAGAATATCTAAATTTCCGGAGATTATTAAAATGATACAAAAAGACATTAAAGAGGCGTAATCTAGGTTATTTTTGTATAATAACAAAAACCCACAGGTATATGGGTTTTCTTTTTATATTCGTACTATACTAGAGGTATGAAAAATCCATTCGTTATCATAGGTGTGGTCGTACTCCTTATCATCGGATTTGTTGTTTTGCGCGAGCAGGGCGTTTTTGCTCCCGCCGAAAAGATTTATGTGGCAGCCGAGGGTGACGGTAAAATCATTGTCATTGATGCTGCTAAAAAAACTGTCATCAAATCAATTGATTTAACTATCGAGCATGACGGCGGTACGGTTAAATTTTTCCCACACAATGTGCAAGTTGCACCCGACGGTAAGAGTGTTTGGGTGACAGCCAATAGTGGCAAGCACGAAGGGCATAGTGGCGGCTTTATACCAGCTGCGCTTGCGCATGGAGAAGGTGAGGCTGGTACCGAGCCCGATGAAGTCATCGTCATCAACCCGCGCACCGACCGCATTCTCAAGCGCATTCCGCTTGATATTGGAGTTCAAGGCGCGCATGTGGTGGTGGCGTCTGATGGTTCTTATGCGTACGCCTCAGCGCAAAAGGTAGGCATTATCTACAAAATCAACGCCAAGACGTACGAGATTGAGAAAAAAATACCTGCACCTGCCGCAAGTCAACCTCATGGTATGCGCATTTCGCCTGACGGCAAAACGCTTTATATCGCGCTCCTAACCGGTCAAGCGCTTGGCATGTTAGATATCGAAACCAATACACTCACCCAAGCCCCGCTTCCCGGGCAAGCGGTACAGGTTGGCATTACCCCAGATGGCGTGACAGTATTTGTCTCTTTATATGATACAAAACAGGTAGCGTTGTATCGTCCTCAATCAAAAAGCACCATTTTAATAACCCTTCCCCCGGGCGCAAAGGGGCCCATACAAATGTACCCAACTCCAGATTCCAGGTTCGTATATGTTGCTGACCAGGGGTATTATTTTAACCAGCCAACAGGTGATCGCGTATACAAGATAAGCGCGACGACGGGACAAACAACAAAAGAAATACAGGCAGGATCGGCGCCACACGGCATTGTAGTCTCCAAAGACGGTAAGTTTGTCTATGTAACTAATTTGAAAAGTGACGATATCAGTATCATTGATATAGCAACCGATGCTGAGGTCGGAAGAATTCCTGTAGGCAAAGAACCCAACGGCATTAGCATCTGGTCAAAAAAACTAGGAGGTACGCCGTAACATGACATCAAACGGATTTAATAAATACTCGGGCCATTATTATGGCGATATTGTCCGCCAGCTTTTTGTTGCTGCCGGCGTTATCATGGTTCTCACGTTGCCGTTTTATAAATATATTTTACCAGTGCCAAGTTTGATCGCAGTGCTTGCTATTATTATTGTTGATGTGGCCGCAGGCCTTACGAACCCACGTCAGGCTTGGGTGATGAAGCTCGATCTTGGCATCTCACTCATTGCCGCAACCGTCTTTGAATATCATGCGGTGACAGGGTATGCGAGCCAGCTCGACCCACTCTTTTGGATTACCCAGGGGCTTGCTGTTATTTTCTTCTTCGCGCTTTATTTTAGTATAAAGTCGACGCGAGGAGCGTTTTTACAAGGTAAATAAGTATATGGACTCAATATTTTCAAAGATTTCGTTGGTGCTTTTGCGAGTGTCGCTCGGCTGGCTTATGTTTTATGCTGGCATTACCAAAGTTTTAGATCCTGAGTGGTCAGCTGCCTTTTATTTGAAGGGTGCGAAAACTTTCGGTGGATTTTATGCGTGGCTTCTCGGTTCATCAATGCTGCCCGCTATAAACTTTATCAATGCGTGGGGCCTGACACTGCTTGGCCTCTCACTTATCGTGGGGCTTGGTGTGCGTTTGAGCTCGGTTCTTGGCGCCGTACTTATGATGCTTTATTATTTTCCCATTCTTTCGTTTCCGTATGTTGGTGAGCATTCATATCTCGTTGACGATCATATTATCTATGCGCTTGTATTGATTTTTTTTGCCGCAGCACGCGTGGGGCGTACGTGGGGGCTTGATAGTATTCACAAGATCAAGTGGTTTGGATAGGCTCAAATACTTTTTTCTTTTCAAGCTAAAGACAAAAGGAGTATACTGGAGGTAATGTATGACGCTATAGCAAATGCGGCCGAACAGCTGTTGTGGAAGCCAGAGATTGAACGCCCAGGCGATTTTTCAAAACTTCACTATACAATAGTGGCGGGTATGGGGGGATCTGCACTGGCAGCTGATCTTATACCGGCCATCTGGCCCGAGACGAAAATACTTGCTCACCGTGATTATGGTTTGCCATTTCATACCCAAGGCGCTCTTTTGATAGCCAGCTCGTATTCAGGTAATACTGAAGAGGTTATTGATGCCTTTCGTGCTGCACGAAAGGCTAAGCTGCCTACAGCTACAATAACCACTGGAGGTGAGTTGGCGCGTTTAGCAGAAGCTGAGGAAGTACCTTTAGTTCGCTTGCCCGCAAACGGCATTCAACCGCGCGCGGCACGCGGATACAGTATACAAGCTCTCCTAGCGCTCATGGGCAGGGAGAAAGAGCAGGCAGAACTTTCTGTGTTTGCAAAAAAGTGGGATCCTCGATCATTCGAGGAGGCGGGTAAGCGTCTTGCGTCGCGCATTCATGGCAAGATGCCTATTATTTACACGTCTGAGCGCAATCGTGCAATCGGGTACAATTGGAAAATTGTTTTTAATGAAACCGGTAAAATTCCCGCCTTTGCCAACGTGGTGCCTGAGCTCAATCACAATGAGATTAATGCATTTGATAATGTATTTGCGGGCAACGCATTTGTTTTTGTCTTGCTTCGCGACGTAGAAGATCACCCGCGCGTCGCGCGTCGCATGGAGGTATTAGAAAAGCTTTTATTGAGCAAAGGGTGGCCGGTGGAAGTGGTGGCGCCTGAGGACACGTCACGTGTTGCGTTTGTCGAGAATGCACTTACGCTTGGGGATTGGACAGGGTATCATGCAGCGATGCTTGCAAATCATGATCCAAATGCGGTGCCTACCGTAGAAGCGTTTAAAAAAATGCTCTAGAAAGATAAAACATGAAGGACTTTTTTGAATCGTGGCAGGGGAGAATTATCGTATTGCTGCTGTTTCTGGGTGGCGCTTTTTTGGTTTTTTCCCATACTCCAAAAACAGTATCTGATAGGGCAAATACTCTTTCCCGTGATTTTACTCAGCCAAAATCATACAGTTCGCTTGATGAATTAATGCGAGCCAAGGATACAGACTGCATAGATTTTGAATGCTTTAGTAATTATTTTATAGACATTACGAGCGAATACGGTCCCGAGCCAGCGCAGCTGATGCTTGGGCGTTTTCAAGAGACAGGAAAGATTACTCGCGCGCTCGACGATCATCAGCTCGCTCATCGTGTTGGTCGCAAGACGGCAGAGCGATTCGGTGTCAATCCACAAGCGTTTGATCTTTGTGGGACAGCGTTTAACTACGGTTGTCAGCATGGTTTTTTTGAATATGTCTTGGGCCGCACCGATACAACCAAAGACGCCGCAACTCTTATCTGTGAATCAATCGACGGATCTAAGCCGCCTAAATCGCGCTTCTATTGCTATCATGGTGTGGGGCATGGGGTGATGATGGCGCGCGCCAATGATATTTTCGCATCGGTCAAAGAATGCGATACGCTTGTTGACGTGACCGCACAAGACGGTTGCTGGCAGGGCGCGTTTATGGAAAACGTAAACGCCGCCATGAAGGATGAGGTAAAATCCGGCGTGTTTTCCGAGACTGATCCGCTCGCTCCCTGCAACAGTATTGAGGAGAAATATCGACACGAATGCTTTATCAATCATGCGGGCTGGCTCATGCGCTTTTTTTCAAACGATGTAGCAAAAGCATCAGCAGCGTGCCTGGAGGCTCCCGAGGCCAATAGAAGCGCATGTACCCAGAGCATCGGTCTTATGGTGACCAACCCTTCGTGGCAGTCAGCTCTTTTGGCAAATGCCGGCGCAAAAAACTTTGAAGATGCAAGCTGGGCGATTTGCAACAAGTTTCCACGCGAATTACGTCTTGACTGCATGATTGGCGCCGTTGATAATCTGGTAAACTTCGACGAGCTTAAAGGTACGCGTGTAGGTGCCTTTTGCCGGCGCGCGCCCATTGAACTTGCTAGTGACTGTTGGCGGGTATTTGGTAGCAATCTTACGCGTCAGACGACCGATCAGGCGATTATAAGGCGCATATGTCTAGAGACGGCTCCTGAAACACACCAGCAGGCATGTCTCGGGGCTGCAGGAATAAATCAATGAGCAAAAAAGTAAAACATGTAGCGTCGGGAGATATGAAATGGCGAGCCGCTTTCTTTATTGTGTTGGCAGCAGCTGTCGGATATTTCGCCGCGCTATCGTGGAAGGGTTCTAGCGCCAGTGATGCGGGCACCAAAAAAAATAAAGTTGAGTATGTCTACAACGAAGCAATTACAGAGGCCGATGAAGCGGTTTGGACCGATGAGGCAGCACTTTATTCATACGTAAAAAAGTTTGGGCCCAAGCGCACCATGGAACACTTACACGCGCTTTCTACAAAATTTGGTGATTGCCATGAGACCGCGCACCGTGCGGGGCGCTTCTCGTATGATATTTACGACGCAAAAGCATTTAAAGAATGTAGCGCAGAGTGTCACTCGGGGTGTTACCACGGGGCGACTGAGGCATATTTTCGAGATCATGGCACTGCAAATCTACAGACTGATCTTCAAACCATTTGTTCATCAGAACTCAATGCGTTTTTTAGTCACCAGTGCCTTCATGGTATCGGGCATGGATTGATGGCATGGGCAAATTATGAATTGCCCGACGCGCTCAAGGCGTGCGACCTACTTGATCGTGGTCAGTCATCATGTTGGACGGGGGTCTTCATGGAAAATATCGTGGGAGGTCTTGGTGCGATCGAAGGCCATAAATCAAATTATTTGAACGATGACCCGCTCTATCCTTGTAACGATGCCAACGTGGGCGACCAATATCGTCCATCATGTTATTTCTTGCAGACAAGCCGCATGATGCAGCTTTTCTTGGGTGATTTTAAAAAGATTGCTGATGCATGTAGTAAGGCGCCTGAGTTATATCAACGATCGTGTTTTGAAAGTATGGGGCGCGATGTAGGCGGCGTTCATCGATTGCGGGCCCCAGTAGCAATTGCACAATGCCAATACGCGCCCAAGGGTAACATGCGCATCGGATGCTTGATTGGTGCGGCACAAGATACCTTTTGGGATCCATCGGGGCAAGATAATGCACTCGGATTTTGCAAGCTCCTTACTGATACTGCCGAAAAAGATGCCTGTTACGGTGTAATTTTTGGCCGCGCTCCCGAAGTATTGGGTTCAAAGGAGGCGGTCACGGCATTCTGCAAGAAAGCCGAGGCGACATACCAGGATCGATGCATGGCGTACGCGCGTTAACTTGAATAATTCTATTTTTAACGCACACTAGAAGATATGAACGCAAACACAAAGATTTTTGCAGCAGCATTGGTAGTAGGTCTTATGGTGTTTGCCGTGGTTGTATGGTGGCCGGCTGAAAGTGGCGTTTTGCTTGGTGGTGGCACAGAGATTATTATGAAAGATAAAGTATATACACCTAAAAATTTACGCATCAAGGTAGGTGAGCGTATAACATTTATCAACGAAGATGCGAGCGAGGTATATTGGCCCGCATCTAATATTCACCCAACCCATGAAATTTATAGCGAGTTTGATCCCCAAAAGCCAGTGCCCACAGGATCATCGTGGTCTTTTGTTTTCAACAAAAAAGGCGAGTGGAGGTACCACGATCACCTGTTCCCTGAAATTACTGGTAGCATTGTGGTAGAATAAACATATGATAAAAATTGTCGAAGTCACGTCACCTGGTTGCTCACATTGCGCGGCCGCCAAAAAGATTCTCGAGGGCGAAATTCGCCCACAGTTTCCTGATGTCGATATTCAGTATATTGATGTACTCACGCCCGAGGGCCAGAAAATGGTAGGCGATTACGGTATCATGTCTTCTCCTGGTATCATCCTCAACGGTGAGTTGTTCGCAGTAGGCGGGCTAGATAAAAATAAACTCATCGCCAAGCTCAAAGAGCTTAAGGCGTAATAATACAAAATATCCTCTATTCTGATATGTTTTTTATTGATGCGTTAAAGGTGCGAAAGACTAAAAAGAGCGGACGTGGCGTATTCGCAACTGCGGATATAGAGCCGGGTACTGTTTTAGGAGACTACCTCGGGAGATTAATTCTTGAAAAAGATGAAGACGAGCATACGCAGGGTCTCTATGGTATGCCACTTGATGCAGAGACGACCATTCTTGCGGATCCAAAAACGATAGGCGTCCATCTTATCAATCACTCATGCGCCCAAAATTGCGGTATGTACCCGGTGGGTAACCACACGGTGTATGTTACTTTACGCAAGATACACAAAGGCGAGGAATTGACAGTAAATTATTTGATAGGCGGGCCAAATCGTCAATGTAATCCGTGCAAACATGAGTGCCATTGCGGCGAAAGTTTTTGTCAGGGTACGTTGCATTGTTCAGACAAGAAGGTTGATGAATATCTTGCCTTTGAAAAACAGATACAGAAAAAACAAAAATGGAAAAGGCCTCGTGCATTACCGGTGGGTTACGGCGAATGGTTACCTTCGCTTGCGGTATATCCTAAAAAAATTACCGATTACGCAATCTATCCCATTTTTTCCGCGCGCGATAGTCGCCCCTTCAAGCTTGCGGGCAAACCGTCACTCTCTACTATTCGTGAGCGCATGCGCGGTGAGGGTAGGCCGTGCAACATACCAGCGCTTGGTATCACCGTACATGCAATCGTTGGGAGAGAGATGCGCATCACGCGCCTCTAGTTATGGCTCAACCGGCCCGTGCATTTAATCGCGCATATTTTTCTTCGGGCAGTTATGATTCATACAAAGATGATGTCTTGAGCTGGACGCGTCCAATGGCGCGCAAGATTTTTTCTTTCATTAAAGATAAGAAAAACCCTCGGGTGCTCGATGTGGGTTGCGCGGAAGGATATTTGATAGATGAGTTGTATCAAAAGTATAAGCTTACGGTACACGGTATCGAGTTTTCATCTCACGCGCTCGCGCAGGCATTGCCATCGATAAAGAAATATATAACCAAAGGCAGTGTATTTGACGTAACGTTGTCTGCGCGCGCCTACGATGCTGTCATATGTTTTGATGTATTTGAATATTTGACGCCCGAAGAAAATAAAAAAGCTGCAAAACTACTAGCTCGAGCTACGCGCGATTATATATTTTTTGCCAATCCCTACAAGCACTCATTTCAAGGGTCGCAAAAACTCAATCCGGACTCTCTTCGCATAACGGCATTTACCCAAAAGGAGTATCAATCGATTTTTAAAGATGCAAACATGCGTTTTATCGGTAAATTCAATGCGGGCTCGGGTAGCGATATATTGGTTTTTCGTAAAAAAAAGTAATTACACACTAAAAATGCTTTACATTTTTTTCTTACCTTCTACAATAAAAATGTAATGGATGCCAAAGTGAACGGAAACGGAAATGGGAATAGCAGCGGAAATGGAAACGGCAATGGCGCCACTGAAAAAATTTCCAGAAAATTCCTTTTTATCTCGTGGGAAAGTCTATCGGGAGATTTAGCATGGCAGGTTGCGCGCGAGGGCAACGAAGTCAAATGCTATATTGATCGCCAAGAAGACCGTGATGTCTATGACGGATTTCTTGAAAAGGTAGACGATTGGAAAGCCTACAAAGACTGGGCTGATGTTATCGTTTGTGACGATACAGGTTTTGGCAAAATAGCTGACTCTCTACGTCGTGAGGGTAAGCTTGTCATTGGTGGCAGTCCCTATACGGATATGCTCGAGGAAGATCGTGAGTTTGGTCAAAACGAAATGAAATTAGCGGGGATGAATATTCTCCCACATTGGGATTTTACTGAATTTGATGCGGCCATTGAACATATTAAAGTAAATCCTGGTAGGTACGTTTTTAAACCATCCGGCAGTATACTCTCTGATCAAAAAGGTATTTTGTTTATTGGCCACGAAGAAGATGGCAAAGACATCATTGAGGTCTTAGAGCACAATAAAAAAACATGGGGCAAACGCATCAAGCGTTTTCAGTTACAAAAAGTTGCCGAGGGCGTCGAGATTGCGGTAGGCGCATTTTTCAATGGCAATGATTTTCTCTACCCCATCAATGTAAATTTTGAACATAAAAAACTTTTTCCCGGTGACATTGGCCCGTATACCGGTGAGATGGGCACTTTGATGTTTTGGTCTCTACCCAACAATGCTTTTCACGTCACGCTTGAGAAAATGCGCGATAAGCTTCGCGACTCCGGCTATCATGGGTATATTGATATCAATTGTATTGCCAATGCACGTGGCATCTATCCACTCGAGTTTACCTGTCGGTTTGGCTATCCCACGATCAGTATTCAGATGGAGGGCATTACAAGCCCCATAGGCGAGGTGCTCTATATGATGGCAAGGGGTGAGCCCTATGATATTAAGACAAAAAAGGGCTTCCAGGTAGGTGTCATCATCGCAGTTCCGCCCTTTCCTTATGATGACAAGCGCGAAGCCGCTATTTATAAAGACATTTCGATACTTTTTAAAAAACCAAATCTTGAGGGTGTGCATCTGGGTGATGTAAAGCTTGTTGACGGTGATTGGCATTTGGCAGGTGACTCGGGGTATGCATTGGTTGTCACGGGTGCGAGCAATACGGTAGAGGAGGCGCGCGGGCAGGTATATAAACGTATCAAAAATGTGCGTCTTCAAAATATGTTTTATCGTACTGATATTGGGCTCAAGTGGTATCACGAATCTGACCAGCTCCAGACATGGGGGATTTTATAATGCATCGATTACGTATTGTGCAAGTGATAGGCGGCGTACTCTTGGCGCTTTTTTTAGTTGTGGGTTTTGAGCTTGGCGTTATTTTTCCGCCAACACCTCATCAGAGCGTTGTTCGTATTGATCGTGGTATGAATACTGAAGAAATTGGTGTACGTCTCAAAGAAGCCGGAGTGGTTCGCTCGCGCGTCTTTTTTGTCTGGGCTGCATATTTTTCGGGCATCCAAAACCGTTTGGGCGCGGGATCATTTGAGTTTTCAGGCGCACGCTCCACCTTTTCTGTTTTAAGAGCGCTACTCTCTCAGCGCGAGCAAACGCTGCTTGTCACCGAAGGATCGACCGTAGCGGACATTGCAAAAACGTTGCAGGCTTCAGGCATGCCAGCTGGTGTTCGATTTGAGGCCGTCGCCCGCCCGCAAGAAGGATTTTTATTTCCTGATACCTATCGTTTTTATGCGTCGGCATCAGCTGAGGAGATTATGGAAGTTATGCAAAAAGAATTTCGAGAAAAAATACAGTCGCTTGATGCGGACATCAAGGCGAGCGGACATGCGCTTGGCGAGATCATCACCATGGCATCAATTATTGAAAAGGAGGTACGTACCCCTCGCGACAAAGCTTTAGTTTCAGGCATTTTGTGGAAGCGCATCGCGCAAAATATGCCGCTGCAGGTTGACGCGACACTTTTTTATATCACGGGAAAAGCAAGTCACGAGCTTGAGACCGAAGACCTTGAGAGCAAATCGCCCTACAATACCTATGAGCACAAAGGATTGCCCCCCACGCCCATTTCAAATCCAGGTCTTGAATCAATCAAGGCGGCAACCCGCCCAGAGGCGTCTCCATACTTTTTTTATCTATCAGGTAAGGATGGCACTACTCACTACGCGCGCACTTTTGACGAGCATAAGAAAAACAAAGCCCTCTACCTCAAATAGCGATTTCGTGGTATAGTACGCGCGCTATGGAGCAAAAGAAAAAGGTTTTTGTGGGTATGTCAGGCGGCGTTGATTCGTCAGTAGCTGCAGCGCTCTTAAAAGAGCAGGGCTATGATGTGCATGGCGTTTTTATGCAGGGTTGGCAAAATCCGCATTTTGAGTGCACCTGGCGCGAGGACCGGCAGGACGCGGCGCGTGTTGCGGGTATTTTAGATATTCCATTTCGAGTACTTGATTTCTCGCACGAATATTATGAAAAAGTAGTGGCGTATTTAATCGCCGATTATAAAGCTGGTCGTACGCCAAACCCCGACGTTATGTGCAATAAAGAAATTAAATTCGGACTTTTCTATGAATGGGCTCGTCAACAAGGTGCCGACTTTGTAGCTACCGGTCACTATATTCGTCGTGATGGAGATAGTCTTTTGGCAGCAAAAGATACAAACAAAGATCAGACATATTTTTTGTGGACGCTCACGCCGGAAATTGCAGCACACGCTCTTTTTCCTGTGGGTGAATACACCAAACCTGAGGTGCGCAGCATTGCGGAAAAGTATAATCTGCCAACGGCATCAAAAAAAGATTCGCAGGGCATTTGCTTTGTGGGCAAGGGGAGTATCGCTGATTTTTTGCGTGATCATATTAAAACTACGCGCGGTGATATTCGCACGGCTGACGGTGTCAAAATTGGCGAGCATGATGGTGTGGAACTTTTTACCATTGGTCAGCGCCACGGCATCGGTACTCCGGGCGGTTCGGGCGAGCCCTACTATGTAGCCGCAAAAGATGCTGCGACCGGCACGCTCACAGTTGCACAAAGTGATACCGATCCTGCGCTCTACAAAAAAGAAATTCAGTACCAAGGCGCCAACTGGCTCAAGGCGCCGGCCACCTTTCCATTTGTATGCCAAGCGCGTATTCGCTATCGTGCGCCGCTCGCAAAGTGTACGGCATACGAAGATCGTGTTGTTTTTAATACGCCCCAGCGTGCCATCGCACCCGGTCAGTCTGTTGTCTTTTATCGCGATGGCGAACTGTTGGGTGGCGGTATAATCTCTTGACTTTTTATATTTTTTAGGTTTCTATAACACAGGAAACTTTTTGCTCAAGTTACGTTGATTAAGAGGGGGGTGATGAGTATGCTACGTGCTCGGCAGAGAAAGAAAAAGCGAGATGCTGACAATGAGGGTGCGTTCAGGCTTCCGGCTCGGCGAACACCTATCGCGCGCAATACGCTCATCGAGCCGCATCTAGATCTTGCGCGCTCAGTAGCTCGGCGGTTTGAGGGTCACGGAGTTCCTTGTGAAGACCTCGAGCAAGAGGCTCTCTTGGGACTCATGCGCGCGGGCGACCTGTATGCGGAAGAAGAGGGTGTGCTTTTTTCCTCGTATGCTCAATGGTGGATGAGAAAGTTCGTCTTGCGCGCCATCGAGGAGATGGGCCGCAGCGTACGCGTCCCGACCCGTCAACACGACAAGAGATCTGTGATCAGTCGAGCTGAACGTGAGCTCGAGGCACGGCTCAAGGGTGAACGGAAGCCCACTGTCGAGGAAATCGCACAGGTGGCGGACCTTGCGCCGAAGGCTGTTCTGGATGCGGGTAGCGTGTTTGCAGCCAGGACTGTCTCGCTCGATGCTCGCATAGACATTGACGCTCGCACAGATGAGCCCAGTTTCGGTGGCGATTCGGGCCTATTTCATCATATCGTCGAAGACGAAGAAGCGCTGCGTCCCGAAGATGTAGTTGTGGTGAAGAAGCGTTGTGAACGTACGCGTCGGCGCGTGGCAGAGATTCTGCGGATGCTGCCAAGTTGCTGTCCGGAGGTGCATCACCTGGAGCGGTTTCTCGCGCGCTATGGCTTTCGCGATGGAGCGTTCGAGGCGGCAAGCTCGGCACGTGCTGGCACTGCGCTCGGCGTGTCTCGCAACGCTGTTGATCAGGTGGTCAATGGCGTGTGGGAGCGACTTCGTGCAGCGGGTGTGGACGGAGACTGTGCCCAGTTTCGCAGGGACGTCCTCGAACTCTCCATGATCAGTGAGTACTTTGGCCTTTCGATGAAGGCCTTGGCCGCATAATCACTATGCGGCCTTTTTTATTTCTTTGTTCATAGAGAAGAAGGTTATTTCATAAATAGTTCATTTACGCTATACTGCCCACTATGAAAGGTTCAGAAATACGGCAAAGATTTCTTGATTTTTTTGCAGAGCGTGGGCATGCGGTTGTGCCATCTTCTTCACTTTTGCCCGATGATCCATCAGTGCTTTTGACGACTGCGGGTATGCAGCAGTTTAAACCCTACTACACGGGGGCTGCTGATGCTATGCGTGATTTCAAATCACTCAATACCGCGTCGAGTCAGAAATGTTTTCGCACTTCTGATATTGATGAAGTAGGCGATGACACGCACCTGACCTTTTTTGAGATGCTTGGTAATTTTTCATTTGGTGGGTACCTCAAAGAGGGCGCGATCAAGCTTGCCCATGAATTTATTACCAAAGAGCTCGGTCTTGAGATCTCGTATGTCACGATCTTTGAGGGTTCACATGGCGTACCCAAAGACGAAGAATCGCGCGTGGTATGGCAATCTCTTGGCGTTAAAGATATCCGTGAAGAGGGGATCGATGATGTTTTTTGGGGGCCTACGGGCACCTCAGGCCCCTGCGGGCCTACTACTGAGATTTACTGTACCAATGCCAACGGTAAAGACATAGAGGTATGGAATTTGGTCTTTAACCAGTTTTTCTATGCGGGTTCGCGCGAAGAGCTTTTGGCGCAAGTACCCGGTAAATCGTTCGAACCGCTCAAAACAGCAGGCGTTGATACCGGCATGGGGCTTGAACGCTTGGTGATGATTGCACAAAAAAAGCGCAATCTTTTTGAGACAGATCTTTTTGCACCATTTTTGGAGCTTTTGCCACCAATGCTCGATGAGCGCACGCGCCGCGTGATGGTAGACCATATCCGTGGTAGTGCGTTTTTGATCGCTGATGGTGTACGTCCATCAAATAAAGAATCAGGATACATATTGCGCCGCTTGATGCGCCGCGTATTTGCTTACGAAGAACTCTATAAAATTCCCATTCACGTCGTTGATGCGCTCGTGCATGATATTGTTCATGAATACGGCGAAACGTATAAAGATTTGGGTGCCAAAGCTGACATGGTGCGTTCTGAGGTGACCGCAGAACGTGAACGATTTTTACGTACGCTCAAGAGCGGCATCAAAGAAATAGAAAAACTTTCAGTCATCGATGCGACAGTGGCATTTAATCTCTATCAATCATTTGGTATTTCGTATGAGATTATTAAAGACGTAGCAAAAGAAAAAGCGGTAGGACTCGCACGCGAAGCTTTTGAGGCAGAACTCGCGCGCCACCAAGAAAAATCGCGCCAAGGGGCTGAGAAAAAATTTGGCGGCCACGGCTTGATACTTGATACAGGCGAGCTCAAAGCAAAAGACGAAGAAGAACTGAAAAAAGTGACGCGTCTCCATTCGGCCACACACCTTCTGCAGGCCGCACTCCGCAAAGTATTGGGTGACGAGGTGCATCAGATGGGTTCTGACATTACGGTAGAGCGTACGCGCTTTGATTTTGCCTTTGGGCGCAAGGTAACGCCCGATGAGCTGAAAAAGGTAGAAGACCTCGTCAACGGCGCTATCGAGAAAGATTATACGGTCACCAAAAAGCTCATGCCGTTTGATGATGCGGTTAAAACAGGCGCGCTGTATTTTTTCAAAGAAAAGTATCCTGCCGAGGTCAATGTGTACACCTTCGGCACCCCTGACGAGTCCGAGGTCTTCTCACGTGAGTTTTGTGGAGGTCCGCATGTTACCCACACGCGTGAAATTGGAAAATTGCGTATACTGAAAGAAGAAGCGTCGTCAGCCGGTGTACGGCGCATTCGTGCTACAATAGAGCCATAATGTTTTTCAACAAATCGCAAAAGAAGGTTGGTCTTGCTTTTGATATTGGTACGGCATCGGTAAGTGCCGCGCTTTTTGAACTTCGGGGCGATGATCCGCGTCCGCACGTCATCAAGGTATTTCGTAAATTTTATACTGCATCTCTCAAACGCGATGCATCGCATTTTAGTAAATCAACCGTAGGTCAATTCTCCGCGGTTCTCAAAGATGTCAGCGCAGATCTCCAGGGTGCCATGCCCGAATTATATGTGATCGGCCTTTCTTCGAT
>JBBTQY010000003.1:0-83789 GCA_038065475.1 Patescibacteria group bacterium
CCTTACCGGGCTGCTTTTCACCTTTCCCTCACGGTACTTGTTCACTATCGGTCTTCAAAAGTATTTAGCCTTGGCAGTATAGTGCTGCCGGATTCCTCCGACCCTAACATGTGTCGAAGTACTCAGGAACGATATAAAATAAGTGATGATGTGTTTCGCTTACAGGGCTATCACCTGCTCTGGCGGGGCTTTCCAGCCACCTTCTGCTACATATCGCCTTTTGTAACTTATCTCTCTTGCGAGAATATATCGCCCTACAACCCCTTTCTATGTATCTGTTGGTAAACCAATAGATACACGGTGAAAGGTTTGGGCTCATCCCTTTTCGCTCGCCGCTACTAGGGGAATGGGAAACATTTAAAACACTAGGCCCCAATTGGTATTAGGCCAGTGTTCTAAATATTTCATTCTTTTCTTTTCCTCCAGGTACTGAGATGTTTCACTTCCCTGGGTGCGCATCTGGCGCTCTTATGCGTCAGATTCTATGAATTTTCGTCATAGAGGGTTTCCCCATTCGGACATCGCCGGATCAAAGGTTGCTCGACACCTCCCCGACGCTTATCGCAGCCAAGCCACGTCCTTCATCGCCTTTTGAAGCCTAGGCATCCACCATACGCTCTTAGGTTCTCCGTTAGAAAATGCATATATTACCCTTTCTTTTTTAGATTCTTGCCAAATTTTCAAATTACACTCGCTCAGAAACGAAAACATCCTCCGAGCGGAGGATGCCAATAAATCAAGCACCGTAGCGGCCTTACGGCCGTCCGCTCACAAAAATGTTTCGTGTAGAAACCGTATTCATTCGTAGAGGCATTGTACTCCAGCCTTTTTCCTGTGTCAATAACCCCGCTAGGCCTTTGTGGACAAAGCAAAACCCCCCGCATGCGGGGGGTTTTAGAAGGTCAAAATAAGCTCTTATTTGAGATCGCGCTTGAGCTTCGAGATGAACTCGGAGGCATGCTCTTTACCGCCAAGGCCGAAGGCGAGACCGCCTGCCAAAGCGAGCATAGCTACAAATGCCGTCACCACTGTTTGAATGAGAGCACCTGCGACACCAAGCTGGAAGAGTGCTGCCAAAATGGCAAATACCCAGATAGCCCACTTTGCGATCGCACCAATAAATGATGCTGAGGGCATGCTGGCTGCTTGCGCTGAGCCGCGTACTACTTTTTGTGCGATGTCAGCCAAGAGAGCTGCTGCGATCACGATGAGTGCAGCGACAATTACGTTGGGAATGTAACCCAACACAACGCTTGAGAGAAAGTCGCTGACAGCGGTTAACTGCATGACATCAACGGCTACCAAAAAGCCAACGATGACAAAGAACCACTGCACGAGACCGCCCAAAAAGGCACCCGTGTTGAGTTTATAACCAGCGCGACTGATTGGCTCTTCTGCACCCAAGCTCTCGAGCAAAGAATCGAGCTTGAGAGCGCGCACAATCTGCTCGACCAAGCGGCCGATCATAACTGCGACGATCCAGAGGATAACAAAAGCGAAGATCGCCACGACAAAGCGCGGCAAGAATGTTGCGATACCTGTAAGAAGGGCGCTTGATGCATCGCGAAGAGCGTCAACGCCA
The DNA here is from genome assembly GCA_038065475.1 of Patescibacteria group bacterium. Lineage (GTDB taxonomy): Bacteria > Patescibacteriota > Minisyncoccia > Ryanbacterales > GWA2-47-10b > SICQ01. Next base: position 1,583 of record JBBTQY010000003.1, read on the forward strand.
ACTTGTCCTAACTTGTCTTGCATAGATGTTGTTTATTAAATAGAAATAACCTAACTTCGACTACCTAAAGAGATTTTTGACCTTTGTTCCATTATATCAAGAACGAGCTAGGTATTCATGAGCTCTGTGGATAAAAGAAAACGAGCCGCAACCCCGATGGGTTGCGGCTCTGATGTGCCTGGTCGTTAATCGACCGTCTTGGTCTTGGAGAAGCCCTTGTTGCCGTAGCAGTAACCGAAGAACGTACCCTCGATACCGGAGAGCGTCCCCTGGCCTTCGGTCGAGCGCGTCTTGAAATGCTCTTCATTCGATGAACCGTTGAACTGCGTATTGTGTCTGTTCGACGATGAGTTGGCGCGGCGATCGACGCCGCAGTCGAAGATGAAGCCGCCGGCCGCGAGATGGAAGGTGTCGCCCATGAACACCACATCACCCTCGGCGAGGTCGCCGCAGATCCTCTTGTCGGTCGTACACTCGCCACCACCGCTGGGGCACGTGGTGATGAAGAAGCAGTACCCGGCGGCGCCGTACTTGTAGACGTTGGGTTGTCCGCCGTAACGCACCGTATCTACGGTGTGATTGTCCCACACCGAGAACGACATACTCCTGTAGGTCTCGGGCGTACTGCTGATCGAGGCCCACATGTTGACGTTGATGAAGTCGGTGCGCAGAACAGACGACCCCGCGTGCGCTGGCGCTGCGAACGCGAGCATGATGATGATTGCGCCGACGAGTCTGAAGATGGAAGTTTTCAACGAGCCTCCTAGCTGTGCGAGCTGCTCAATGCAGCTTTGTACGCTTGCAGTTTTTAACACAAAAAATATAAAAAGTCAATAGAAAAGAAAACGAGCCGCAACCCCGATGGGTTGCGGCTCTCTACTACTTGTGTTGACAGCTGACTAGCAGCCGCCGATGCAGTACACGATCACGTTTCGCTGTGCGATCTTGAACTCACCGAGACCACGCAGCGTCATGAGTCCGTGTGGACCGGGCATGACGAGGGTGACTGGGTTCTGATCCCAGAACCACCACGTCTTCTGCTTGTGGCGCTCCTTGTCGCCCGCCGGATCGTCCGAACCGCCGCTGTGGCCGCGCTCTGCTTTGGTACTGGGATCGAGCTCGAAGATGTACTGACCCTCTTGCCCCTGCAGCACGACCTTGATGCCCTTCGACACGTTGGCATTGATCACAACAGCCCGAGGTTGGTTGGTCCTGCCGCTGTCTCGCACGAGGAGCTTCCCATTGCAATCCCTGGTCTTCCTCTTCCAGCGGAACAGATCGCGATCCTTGCCATCGCCGTCCTCGGTACGGTGGAAGAGCCGGAGGAAGAGCCGAAACGTCGTGACCTCGGGGCACGCGACGGTTCCTCCCGAGATAAACTCTCCCTGCGCCCGCGACGTTTCGAACTGCCGACGGATGCGATCCTTGTCGCGGTCGTCGGCACTCGCCTGACTGCTGACCACAACCATCACTGCGACGATGAGCGTCGCTACCAACGCTATTCGCTTGATCATGATACGAACACCTCCGCGAAGCCTGTACGGCGACGCAATCTATGCCGCTCCTGCGGCGGAAATCCTTAAAAACTTTACCCTAAAAATAGAGTAAAGTCAATATACAATGTGGACGATGCAGGGATCGAACCTGCGGCCTTTCCGATGTGAACGGAACGCTCTACCACTGAGCTAATCGTCCGGCCTCTCTAAAAATATTATGAAGGAAGAATCGTGAGCGGAACACTACCCTCTTGATTGCGATCAAGTTTATCAAGCACAATTTCATGCGTATTATCAAAAAGGTCTTTGAGGAAACGATCGTACATACCGTAGCGATACCGAAACTCGGTTGTAGTCATCATGGCATACATGATTTCTTTTCCAATCTCTGCTTCAAGCGTTTTAAGCGCTTTTTCAATCTTAGGCTTTTTGAGCTTGTCGCCCACAATAAAAAGATCAACCATACGGCGCTCAGTATTGAGCAATGTACCCGTGATCACGATAAGAGATACTTTGCCCGCACCCCTGATGCCGCTTGCAAGTTGTTCGCGTACGGCTGGAGTCTGTGAAATCAAAAGCGCCGAGAGTTCTTGTAAATACGCAAAATCACGCGCGAGGACAAACCCCTGCAATTTCTTGCGACGGGTTCCTCGCGCGCGATCGTCTGCACCGGCGACCACGCGCGTACCGCGACGTAGATACCCCATATCAAGAAGCGCGCGCATTTCTTTTGAAAATGCAGCGGGCTTCATATGAATACGAGTACTGATCGTTTTGGTATCAAACACTTCGGTAGGATTTACCAAGAAGAGGCGTAAGAGCCTCACCTTGGCTTCCGATCCAAAGAGTTTTACGAGCGTATCACCTTTTTGCATATGCGTTATTTAAGTTCAACTGTTGCGCCTGCTCCCTCAAGCTTTGCTTTGAGGTCTTCGGCGTCTTTCTTTGGCATACCTTCTTTGACAACCTTAGGAGCTGCATCAGCAAGATCTTTTGCCTCTTTAAGGCCAAGACCCAATGCTTCACGAAGCACTTTGATGACCTGAATTTTCTGATCACCCGCTGCCTTGAGCTCAACATTGAATGCTGATTTTTCTTCAGCGCCACCCTCTGCGCCACCTGCGGCAGCTACTGCAGTCGGCATGGCTGCTGACACGCCAAACTTTTCTTCCATTGCTTTGACAAGCTCTGAGAGCTCGAGCACCGAGAGTTTTTCAACCTTCTCGATGATATCGTTGAATTTATCTGACATAGTAGTTTCTTTAATAAATGAATATTACGACTTTTTCTTGCTAAGCTGGTCTAATACGTAGACCAATTTTCTCGTATTACCGAGAATGACACTCATGAGTTGCGCGTAGAGTACTTCGCGTCCTGGGATTGCACCTAACGCCTTTGCGGTTTTTGCATCGACAAATTGTCCTTCAAAAAATCCGCCAACAATCTCAAACGCACCCTTCTCTTTTTTTGCAAAAGCGGAGGCGGCGCGAAAGATCGAAAGCTCGTCGCCAAATCCGGCAGCGATACCGATCTCACCTGGAAGATCGAGGGAAAGATCCTTGCCAGACTCGCGAAATGCAACGCGGAGCAAGGTTTTCTTGGCAACCATATATTCAGCGTCTTCACGGCGAAACGTACGGCGAAGCTCAGTTATCTTTGCGACTGAAAGCCCGTGGAAACGCCCAAAGAGCATGGCTTTTGATTTACCAATCTTGCTTTGCAACTCAGCTACAATTGATTCTTTTTTTGTCCGTGTAATTGGCATACCTGTTCTCGTAATAAATAAAAAATACGACCAAAAGCCGTACGTGTGACGCCTCAATAGGTCTTACAGCTATGCTGCCTATCGTCTACGGCTGTGCGAGCACTATACCAAAAAGCTCCGCAGGAGTCAACGGAGCCTTTGAGAGTAGGCGTATTTCTAATTTAACAATCCCGTAAGCGCTGACCAAAGATCAGCAAAGTTCAGGGGGTCCCAATAATCTTTGCTGGGGCCTGAAGTATCTGGCAACAGAGCAAGCGCGCCACACTGTCGCAAAATTTCTTCGCGCGTTTTCTGATAAAGCTTACCGTATTCTGCGTCACCCTGTTTGGCAATACTAAATTGCTTCTGGAATGATTCGAGTGCATTTTCTGTAGGAGAACCAAAATTCCCAGATACAAACTGATGCTTTTGTTCATACTGACTGAGATTCCAACCATAGATGCTGCGATACTGCCATAAAAATTCCTGTAAAGAACTTACCTGACCTTCGGTCGTCGCGTCACGAAATGCAGAACTACGCTGCATATCAATAGTAAGAGCAGGTTGAGGGCATGCTATCTGACTCGTAGAGGGCACTGTGGGCACTGGTAAAACAATATTGGGTGTCGTCGGAAATGGAGATACCCCTTCCTCTGGAGATGGTGACAAGATACTTGTGGGAGGTGGTGCTAGAGAAGGATTGGGACTGATAACTGTCGGGGGTGGCAACACAACCGGAAGCGGAGATGTGGGAGTTGCGAGCTCAGTAAACCCTTCGAGCTCATTGGCAAACGTGCGTGTTGTAAGGTCCCATTGACCCGTTGCGGGTAGGCCATTTTCATTTTGAAACTCGCGCACACCTGACTCCGTTTGTACGCCGTAATATCCTGTCACATCAGCATCGAAAACAAGTTGATCAGCTAAAAATTGCTGTATATTTTCTACCTCAGCTCCATTCGTACCCTTTGCAAGATTTTTATTAAACGCCGTAGGTGCGGGAAAAATATCATCTGCGATATCTACAAGAAACGACAATCCCGTCACATTATTGTTGGTCTCATTCGCCTCAATAATTAACTGGTTTGGATCTGCGCGGAACGCAAATGCATGTTTACCTGGAACTGATGGCATTTTCCAGACAATCTTATACGGGACGCGTGCGCCAGGCAAAATAACACGCGGACGATACGGAGCTGTTGGCCCAATACCATCTACCGTAAACTCATACGGCACAGCAATAGCGGTTGCTGTAAGTCCTTGATTATAGACATAACCTTGGCCAATCACCTTCGCCTGACCACCGGAAAGAGTATTTTTAATAAGAAAACGATTCGTTATCAAATCAGCTTGCGCTGGTCGCGCTGCCTCAAGGACACCGGCATTGATTGTGCCTCTCACACAATTATTGGTCTCGTCGGGCTCGGCGACCGCGCCACCCATATCAACACAAAAACGCAGCGTATGCGCACCTGGCGTCAAAGCGCGGGTGCCCGTCCATTTTATATTACGAACTCTTCCCGAAGGGACCGAGGCGATATTAATGGCTGCGATCTCTTCTCCATCGATTTTTAACGTACCCGTAGTAACGGGGGTTGCTACATTGCCATGATTATAAATACCAATCTTAAGCGAAAGGAGTGCATCAGACGCGCGATATTCCCATACAGCAGTTTTTATAAAAAGTTCATTGAACTGTGGGCACCCCGTAACGCTATTGAGAAGTCCTTGATCAATAACGTCGAGAGGATGCACACCGGACCCTCCCCTCACATCTTCGGCGGCGATGCAGGCAGTTTTAAGGGTAATGGGAATGGCAAAAATATTGTCATACGTCACAGGAAGCGCAGAGGTTACATTGCCACGTGTATTGAGATTAAGCGTATTGCCTGGCAGCGTGACATTGCCAGAAGTAAAAGCAAAACCCTTGCTCTCAAGTCGAGAATCACATTGATCTTGAGTACCTCCCTTGCATACGGTCAGCGCGTTGGACAAGATACTATTTGTCACACCACCGTAAAGATTGTTAACCACGTTGACTTGCGAGCCAAACTCGATGCGAGTCGCACGCTCGCCATTGTGTTTCGAGGTATCTTTATCAGTCCAGTCCCAAATAATATTATTACGCATATCGACAGTTGTACCCGCATCAATCGTAAATGGAGCACTCGCGTCAAACGAAATTTCAGGATTACGCTGATTAGAGAAACCGATAATATTATTATATAAATGAATTTCCGTGGCCCCGTTGCCAAGAAGCATGTTGCGCTGATCGCCCACATCGTCCCCTTCAATACCTGCCTTTGGATTGGCGATGATACTATGCTGCACTGTTATGTTACGCGTACCAACGCCAGTAATATCAAGATTGCCATCGGCAGATTGATGGATAGAGACATGGTCAAGCAACACGTTGTATGCACCAACCCCTACTTGGATACCATCTCGGGCGGCATTACGTACACGAATTTTTTTAATCACTATGTCATGTGCGTTGTTGTCACCGCGAATACGCAATCCTGCGCCGTTGAGTGTAATACCATTGCCGGGAGCTGAGGCGCCATCAATAGTGATATTCGATCCCTTGATATCAATATCATTTGAAATATTGATAGTACCTTCAACAGAAAAAGTAATAAGCCGATTACTTTGCGAAACACCAACACGCAAACTACCGGGACCCGTGCCATTTAAATTAGTTACAACATAGTTATCTTGAGCGAGCCCGACACCCATAATATCAGAACCGATGGTGCGATGCGCGTCACGCACGATTTGTGGTAAATCGCGCGTTGGCGTCGTACATTCATTTGCGCCGTTAACAATTCCGCAACGATCCTCCTCAAAACCGCCCCAAACCCAATTTGCAATACCAAGAACGTCGGAATCTGACTTCGCAAGTTCGTAATAATTATATGCAAATTGCGCCAAATCAGCTTTAACAACACCTGACTGCCCGTGGTTCCATGGGTGCCACCACGCATCCATCACCAAAAACATCTTTTGATCAGCGCGCGAGCGTTTTGATTTGAGACGCTCAAATGACTCCATCCAACTATCATCCGTCCGTGGGTCACGAACACCATATGAATCGAACCCAACGTAATCTATAGATGATGGAATCTTGAGTGATTCGACACAATTATTACTTGCCGATTGCTTAGCATCGAACGGACGAGCGCACCCGGTACCGACGCCGAGTCCGGGTGCCGCCTCTACGATCAATGATTTGATATTGGGGAAATCGCGTTCAATGCGATCGGCGGCTGCCTGAATATCTGCATTTGTGTAACCATCCCATATAGGCTCATCTGAGAAATAGAGCGCGGCGATGCTATTCTCATTAGCCCGTATACTATTTCCGTAAGTAGCAACAAAAGAATTCCATGCCGTATCCGACAGCGGGATAGTATTGAGATACACTACAGGCGAAAGGCCTGCGGCAATAGCCTGTGCCATACGATCGGGATGTACAAACACGATATTGGTATATGAGTTGGTCGCCAGCACTCCATCTTCTACACGACCATCTGTATAGTATCCAAAATATTTAAGAGCCGAAGATCGTGGCAGCGCAGCACCCGCAACGCCCCCCGTAAACGTAAAATTAATGGGTCCGGCAACAGTCGCCGCGCCCTTCCCTTCGGCATCAATAGCACGCACCCACAACGTATGCGGCCGACCATCACGAAAAGTGTCAGGAATGCTAAAAGTAAACCCATGATTTCCACTTATACCAAATGCATCGTTAACATCACCGCGAAAAATATCTGTCTTGTCACTACCGATAAAAATACCGCCGGTGTCATCCGCCGCTCGATCAACATAAAAATGCAAATCGATACTCTTGGCGCTTACTTGAGGATCAAATGCCCAGCCAGACGCCACGCCGCTCGTGTTTATCACGTCAATATGTCCCCGCACAGTAGGCGTTACGGTAATGTTGACCCCACAAGGAGCGCCGAACCATCCGATATTTTCTTCCATCATGACCCATCCAAATATTGGATCAGTACCCGGAGCCGTAGGATCACTGCGATACGTACCGGGTTTGAGAGGCGCTGCTGCGTTAAATGAAATCGCCACCTCACCACCGGGCAATATAGTACCTGAGGACAGCAGGCCTCGTGATGGCTGCCAAACATTTTTCTGACCAAGACTTGCCTCGTACGGACCGAACTTAAATCCGGCGCCATCACTCGCAGTAGCTGGCGTCCACGCTATCGTTCCCGTATTTTTAAATTTCATGGTGACGGGGAATGACTCCCCTGCCACAGTAGTCGATGGAACGCCAGAAACACTCACGCATTCAGCACTACGTGTACCACCAGGAGGGAGTACTTGAGCAAGATTTGGATTGACACTACTGGAAGCAACGCCCCCCGTAAATAACACCGCCATGAAAACCGCGTCAAAGAGTGCGAGTGAGAGCACCCAAGCATCATGACGATGTGTTCGAAAGGTTGAATTCACAACTTATTGAGCGAGAAGCTGTTCGAGCTCTTTGATGATTGCAAGCAACTGCGCAAGTGTCGAGTTGAGCTCTTCCCTTTCGCGGTTATCCATATCAAGAGCTGTCGCCCCTGCATCAATACTCACAGGTATCGTCATCATATCGAGCACGCGCGCATCTTGGATGAGTTCGACAACCACTGAAGCCGCACCGGTTTGCAACGAGTCTCCCTTCTCAGCGCTCACAGAAACCTGCGCATCACAAGCACCTGGCGGAGTAATGCCCGCACCTTTACCACAAGGCACCAACTTGAAGTGACTTGGAATCTTGAGAGATCCTTGCTGAATTGATGACTGTAATATAATGTTGGAGAATTTTAACTGCGTATTATTCCCAAACACCGTGCGTACAATACGTGCCTGACCTCCAACAACAAGACGAGGAACTGACATACTAACTTCACTGAATGAAAGCTGTGCCAACACCGCCTTTGCAAGATATATTTCTGATGACCATCCAGGTGCACCTGAATCATATTTTATATACCACCAAATATGCCCGTCAGTGATTTGAGGACCTGCAGTAATAACACCTTGATCACCGCGTGCTTGGCGAGAAGCAACGGAAGCAGAAAGCGTCGGACTTTTACGAGCAAGCAAAACGTCAGCGTTCGCAACCTCCATGCGATCTCCTAGAGAAAATGTTGATGGTGTTGGTGGAGGTACCGGAGTAGGAGGCGGGACGGGCGTTGGTGGGGGGGGTGGCACAGGAGTAGGAGGCGGCGGAGGTGGAACGGGTGTCGGTGGTGGCGGATTTACCGGTGGCGGCGGAGTTCCTCCCGATGTAATTGGAATCTGTACATCAACATACTGAACATAGAAATCTCCCTCATCCTCATAACCAGGAACATCTTGCACATAATAGTAAGCGTTAATCCTTGTGCGCAATGTGCCTGTAGGATTGCTTGGAGAAAGTGTTATATTCACTTGCCCCGAGCACGTTGGTTTGCATTCAGTTTTATTGAGCGCTGACGTTCCTTGAAACCATTTAATAGTGCCATCGGCAAGCTGAATATTTGGAGTTGAGGCAGATAATTTAACATTGATAGGACTTGCCGGACCAGGTATCAATGTGATGTTAAACGGTATAGAGAAACTTGACCCGAGTCTTACCGAATCCGGAAGTGCACCGACAGAAACATTAAATGTAAATGGCAATGGTCTTGGCGGAGGCGGCATGCCAGTTATCTCAACAGTCAACGTCTCGTTAGGAGCAGTGCCGTTGATACTTAAAACCTTCATGGTCCATCCACCAAATACTGGATCGGGATCGGTAAATGTCTTACCTACAGAAAATAAGTCCCAAGCCTCTCCTGGAGTACCGTCAAGTAGGTGTGTGGTGCCACCATTGGAAGGGTTTAGGGGAAGTCCTGCTACACGCAGGAAGGCACCCTGAAGGCGCGCCTGACCAAATTTTGCATCTAAACCAATTGGTTGGCGGAATTCAACATAGAATCTTCTTTGTGGATCGCGATCACCTGTAGCTCCATTGCCAGGAGTAATCACGAGAGCCTTTCTATCTCCAGCTCGCTCCAGTGGAGTGAGTGTATACACGCCGTTTGTTAATACTTGAGTTACTTCATTTTCTTGCAACGCCCCCCACATGAGTTTATGAAGAGCATTCATGTGCCCCATACTTGACGATACGCCCATCACGTCATATGAATCACCGTATTCGCTGTATGTACACGTGCCAACATCGGCAGCAAGAGTCTTATTTCCACAATTCAATGTCGATGCATGTTCTGGACCGAAGGTATGCCCGACTTCGTGTGAGACCAACCCTGCGGAAAAACTAGAAACATTAAAACCTTTTAATCTGACTACAGCTTCCTGATCATTAGACTGGAACACTGCTGACGTTGCATATCCGGTACCTCCACATCCGATCGTATAAACACCGTAGTGAGTATAATTTCGATAATCGATATTCGCATCAGCTAAACGCAATGCCTCGGTTTGCTGTTTTAATGAGAGACACCCTCCGAGATCACTTCGATTGAGTGTTGATGTATAGGGCCCGTAAATATCGAAGGAAACTTTTTTGCGACCATACGATATTTCATCAAAATAATTACTTACAATTGCCATCTGAGCACGCATATATGCCTGATCAAAGGTTCTATTCTCCCCCTTCGCCAAAAACATAATGACCGCAATTTTTGCCTCAGGGAGATTTATTGCTGCTGCCGCCCCAGCCTGCAATCCTGAAACTTGAGGACTGGTAAGAGGCACTGCTGACCCGTCAAGCATCAAAGCATTGACCTTCATAGTTCCTGTGGTGCCGACCTGCTGAACATGTCCCGTCACCTCAAAAGAACCTTCTTCCGTATCAAGTACCGTTCTATTAACAGTAATATTTGATTCAAAATTATCGATGTGCTCTACCCTTGAAGTTCCGGAAAGAACTTTCTGTTCTTCTACAAAATTTTGCAAATCTGAAGGTAATGTTGCTCGAACATTTGGAGCAAGAGCAAACACCACTGCTTTTTCTTTATTAACACGCACAAAACGAAGCATGGCTGTCTTCCTACGCTGAAGAGCTTGGCGCAAAGCGTTTTTTGCCATTTGAGTAGGGTTTGCTTCATATGCCGCTTTTTTCGCAAGCACATCAGCATTGAACTCAGCAGGAGTACGTTTTTCTTTTGAAGAGTTAAGCAGCGCGCGGGTTTCTTTTCCAACAACTCCCTGCTGATCGGCTGATACACCGTGCTTCATCTGAAATCGAATTACTGCCTGAGCTGTTAGATCTCCATAATATCCTGTCACGATACCCTGCGGGTATACTGTAGGATCACCCCCTAAGATTTTTTGCAGCTCAGATATTTGCGAAGAAACCTCTACTCCACTCCCCTTCTGCAAATCTGAAACAAAGGGTCCAGATACGAAATCTTCTTCTATATTTTCTATTTCTACTTCGTCAACTGCATCGCGAGTAATCGATACTTGGGCTAACTGAAAATCAGGCGAAGCTGAAGTGATATGTGAAGTCAGCGAGACAGCCAGAAAACCAACAAACATCATATCTATTGCGATAACTCCTCCGTATACAACCTGTTTTAGATGTTTTTTTTGCATATTGTCTATCGACTCAAAAAATAATTTAATTACTTACTGCGGCCGTAAGCTCGTCGACGAAAGATTTGAGGCTTGCAATTATATTAGCCAAACTTGAAATGGCATCGTTGGAAGTTGCTGTCGCCGTCTGGTATGTCGCATAAAAGCGCGCGGTACCGGTATTGCCGGCGTTATCTTTTATTGATACTTCAATCGTATTACTTCCCGTTCGCAACGGAATTGTACTACCAACCCACCCATAACCCGGAGCAAGGCCGCCGGAAACGCCGGTCGTAAGATTTGTCCATTTTCCTGTAGAGGTTGCGACACCGCTTCCTGGTTTATCAGTAAACAGCGCCACAACGAGTGGGAGTGAACTCTTCTTTGTAGTTGTCGCTGCATTGTTACCAACGGGCAAAATAAGAGTCGCTACCGGAGGCACCACATCGCCTGCGGGTGGGGGCGGAGGTAATGGCGTTGGTGGAGGCGGTGGAGGAACAGGGAAGGACGGCAATGAATCACTCGTCAACGTCCTCCACACAAATGGAAACGCACTCACACCATAACCGCCTGACCAATCCATCAACGCATTGATGGAAATATTTGCGGCTGGAGTAGTCGTGCTAAATCCTGTCCAGAGAAAACCTCTCTCGGTTGTCAGATGATCTCGTCGTCCATTTTCAATGTCAAAGACCTGACCAACATTTCTCTTGAGGGTTGGATATGTCGTATCAGCATGGAGACGGACCAAAAGCGTGCCCGTACTTGGTGGGTTAGTACCGAGAGCAAAATTTGTACGCAAGCGATATGTCTTTGAGGTGCCGGCCGGGATAATGCGATCGAGTGCATTATCATCAAACACAATTCGCATATAATCGGCAGCCTGAGAACTATCATATGGATAGCCATCGACAGGGTTTGCGACAACGCTATTCACAAGACCGTTGGGCCCGTAAAGTTGAAAATCTCGAATGATGGCGCTTGAGGTTGCGACATCAAACGCCACGGAACGCAAGCCGATAGCTCTTCCTGATCCTGCAGTCACGGTAAAGCAATACAAATCTGTATTAGCAAAAATAGTATTCGTTGGATTACAAGTGCTCTCTACTATAGAAGGTACGGAACGAAATACCCGTACACCCTGGGCTCGACGATCAGGAGAATTGCCAAAAACAATGTTCCCCGAGCTAAGTCCTCGCGCGTAATTCCCGTCTATTCCGTTATTATCGCCATCATAATTAATCTGAATAAAGGCGCCGGGAGTCCCCTCGACAGCATTGATTGGTGCGAGATCACCGCGAATAGTTATGACTTTTGACTGTCCCTGAGGAATTATCAGACTGAGCGTCGACGAAGTTGCGTGATTGCCCGAAAACACTGCTTGCCCCAACTGGGTAGCGCCGTCCCAAATTGTCACCGCCTGATTTTGCAAAACTGCAGGCGTACTCGATGCTGGCGCTCCCCATTGAAATGCGAGCTGCTTAAGCTCGATAGCTTCATTGGCATTTCCTTCAATAGTATATGAAGCAAGAGGTACACCCAGAGAATTTGCTTGTACGACACGATATGGGGTAGATGTCGCTGAATTTTCGAATACACGAAAATACGACGAGCCCGTTCGAAACGTTACCCTTGCACCATGACCACCTGTAACAAGGTTTTCTACGACATTACCGCCAGACGCGACGGATGATACGCTCCAGTCAAGGGTACTGGTAGATACGTCAAGCCGCACACTACTACTTGCAACGGTACTCGCGACGTTACCCACAATGCTAAGCACCTTTGAACTTCCTCTTGCGATAACAAGACTCTGATCGAAATTAAAAGTAAGATTTTCACTATTACCAACTGGGTTTATGACATTAACGCCTGTAGTGAGTGGGGTAGAACCGTCTAAAATCCTCAGCCCGTAGATACCGCCGCCAATTGATCCTACAACCGTCTTACGAATTTGAGCGCTCATTACTCGAAGATCATCTGCTGACGCTGTCGCGTCCAACACAAGACGACCAAGCTCCAGATTGCTTGCGGGCACCGTGATATCTTTAGCAGTAAATGAATTTGCAGGAGCTATAGTAAGCCCCGCAGTTTTGATAGTGAGAAGTGGACCACTCACGTTACCTACTGGTTGCAATGGTACCGGCTGACCTGTACGAGTGTTGGATGCTTGCCAACTATCAAAGTTGGGATTTGCTGAAACATACACCGTTTGATTGTTAGCGAAACTCCCGCTGATATTTCCCTTTACTGTATAAACAGAGTTGCCGGACAAAGATACAAACTCATCAGTAATCGTCACCCTGCCATTCACGGGGTCAACGGGTCCTGCTATCCGCACATTACTTGCATTGTAAATGGAAACGCCCGTGACGTTGTCAGCTATTCCTGGCGCACCAGACACATGAATTGTAAAAACAGATCTTCTCACTGCGACAGAATCTAATCCTTGTACACTGAAGTTAAAAAGACCGAGCGTCGCTTGTTGCACACCTGCAGAAATATTTTGTGGAACTAATCCGCCAGCAGACAGAGTTAACTCAGAGACATCACCACATTGAGTCGCTATCCCATCTCGAGTTTCCTGCAACACCTTCCCATACTCAGGGTCGCCCTGATTTGGATAGGCAACGCCAAACTCACGCTGAAACGCCTGCACTACAGTTGCAGTGCGATCACCATAGTAGCCAGTCACAAGATCGCTCTTATCAGTAAGTCGATTTAAATTATTCCAATAGGTCGCTGAGTAACGCCCCTTGTATTGCCAAAGAAATTCTTGAAGCGCAGTAACTTCGCCGCGCTCACGTACAATTGGATTATATGAAAGGATGCGATCGGCACTTGTTTTTTTAAGATCTGAGATGATTCGTGGGGACGGACAAGCAACTGAAGGAGTGGTAAGTTGAGTTTCAAGTGTATTGACAGTATTGAGCGCTGAAATAATTTGCGCCTGCAACATGGTAACCTCATCTACCGAAAGATGAGATGCACTCGCAATTGATCCGAGCGAGAGCATCAACGAAACTGTACCGACAATAAAAAATTGCGGCTTAAAGAAATACTTCATGAGTTTGGAATAAATAATGTGTGATGGGTAAGCAACCAGCGTAAGCGACCAACTTGACGCGCACTTTTTGAGCAGCAAAAAGTATACCTTTATTGTAAAAAAGGCTTTCTTTTTAGTCGCTTATAATAGAAGATTTACTTGTTGATAACCAAGACAAACTCGCCCTTGATGTTTTTTTCTTTTTCGATGGAATCTCTTATCGAAACAATATTCATTCTTAATGTTGTCTCATAAACCTTACTAATTTCTTTTATAAGTACTGCATCAAACATTGATAAACCCATATCAGAAAGCTCTGTTAGCGTCTTTAAAATCCTGTGCGGAGATTCATAGAGTACTACGGGGTATGGAGAGGCTTTTACCTCTTCAAAAAACGACTTCCTTCCCTTTTTAACTGGAGGAAAGCCAAGAAAAGTAAATTTATCTTCATGAAGACCTGCGATAGATATTGCCGCAGCAAGTGCTGATGCACCAGGAATTGGTATAATCGTAACTTGCGGCAATTCGCGCGCAACACGTGATACAAAATGCGCACCTGGATCAGCGATACCGGGAGTACCTGCATCAACCACGTAGGCAATAGACTTTCCCTGCTCAAGCAGATTGATTACGCCATTAAACGCGTTGCGTGGTGAATGTTCATGGAGTGCAATGAGCTGTTTATGAATATCGTAGTGTGACAAAAGTTTACGCGTATGGCGCGTATCTTCGGCAACAATAATATCAACCTCACGCAATACCTCGAGTGCGCGTAAGGTAATATCTTTTAAATTACCAATGGGCGTGGCGACGATATAGAGCATGCGCCCACCCTACCATACGCGCGCGCCAATTTGAATATTATGTCGCTCGGCCAACCCGCTATTCACTTCGAGTACACGATCTACCTCGCTCGGTGATGAAACTGTCGTGAGACCTTCATTGATTGTGGGAAGAACATCGACACCAATCACGACATCACCGCGAATCCAAATAACATCGAGGGGTATCAATGTGTTTTTATTCCAAAAAGTTTGAAGACTGGAACTCTCAAAAAGAAAAAGCATGCCAGCGTTCTCGGCAAGCTCGCGGCGATGCATAAGACCGCGCGCATGTTCGCTGGACGTGCGCGCAAGCTCTACAATAAGTTTATTTTCTCCGAGAATAATTTCTTGGGTAGACATCCCTCTTTGCACACGGTCCGTGGACTGATAGATTCCATACCCCGCGAGAAGAATAAATATACCGATATAAATAAAAAGTGGCTTCTTCATTGCTTTCAATCTAGCATGAAAAACCCTACAATAGAAAAATGAAACGTGCAGTCCTTATCACTTTTATCTTTGTGGGAAGTCTTTTTTTGTTTTCAACGCAATCCTCTCACGAAGAAATAATTGAGCAAAAATTAATTGAAGAAATCCCGCCTCCTCAGCCAGCTACCTCGCTACCTGCAGCGGCTGAGGAAAACAATCCACCGCCTCCTACTGAAGAGCAGGAAGAGTTGCCATCCCCCACCCCTCCGTCACCGACACCCGTTACAGAATTGCCGCCTCCACCGCCGCCAAAAAAACCGATTGCGCAATCACAACTTTATACCAAAGGGCTTTCAGCGACGGTAAACTTTCTCTGCCCCAACTCTGACAATACGTATACTGTAGCGACAGGTGCTATCATCGATGCGCACGGATATATTATCTCAAATGCTCATATCGTAAATAAAAATAATTCTCAACCACTTTGCACTATTCGCGCTGGATCTCCTGCAGTACCCATCGGCAAAGCGAAACTTGTATTTATACCGCGCGATTATCAGTCTACATTAGACGAACAGGCGAAGGCCTATTTGGACATTTCACTTTGGAAGCTAGAGGAGTCACACAATGATTGGCCGCATTGGGATATCAATTTTGACTCACGAGTAAACGAAAATGATGAGATTTTAACTCAAAGCTACCCGGCAGAGCTTCTTTCGAGTGAAATTATTTTCAAAAATCTAGGCTTACTTTTCTCTACCGCCATCGTCTCAGAAAAAGATGAGGCTCTTATCTCTGCACACGCAACAATATCGGCACAGCATGGATCATCGGGCGGTATTCTCATTGATCCTTATACCGGAAAACTGTATGGCATTATTTTTGGTATTAGTGCCGATCCAAAGCAGTCGGTTAGCGAACGACTTCTTTATGCCATTACGCCTTCACGCATCAACGCAATCATATGGCAGGAGACCAAAAAACAATTCGGGGAGTATCTTGCGACACTCCCCGAACCGGCTTATTAAATTTTATTTATCTATAGCGTTTGAAGGTCTGCGTCGATGTCTTTAAACTCGGCATCGAGATTTATATCTTCAGTCCCGTTAAAATCGGCCTCTATGGCTGATGTCGAATCAGCAGCAGGTGCTTGTTGATTTTGCACTTGCGCTGGAGGAACGTAGACATCACTTGTCTGCCAAAACATCCAATAATAGACGCCTCCCGCTATTGCGAGCACGGCGAGTGCGATAACAACAACGATAAGGCCCGTATGCGATCCTGCGATTTGCGGCTGCTGTTGTGGCATTTGTGGATTGAGATTCGGCATACTTGGCGTTGGTGAATCCATAAGAAAAAGATTAGCTAATAATAATTATTAAGCTGATGGCGTTGTTGTCGCCGCTGGCGGCGGAGTGACTGGCGGCTCATCGTTGATTCCGGGAATAGCCTTGAGTGCTTCGAGAGCTGTTTTTACTGCTTCGCGAGCAGCCTGAATGGCATCACGAATCTTTTTGAGATCATCATGAAGCGTTTTGCGAACGGTGCTTACCGAAGAGCCGAGATTTGCCTCGGTAGTTATAGTAATCGGATAGGTCTTGCTAGCTGCGTCAGCAACCAATTTCTTTGCCGTATCGATCAATCCACGTGCGGTAGTGACAGCAGCTTCAACCTGTGCGGCATCTTTACCATTGGCAGCGGCTTTGTCAGCGCGCGTGTCTATTTTGTTTAAAATCTCATCCAGATTTTCAAGAACACGATTGAAGTGTTCGATCATTTTGTCATAGACTTCTTCAAAACGCTTATCAAGACGCTCTACAACTAACTTTTTGCGCTCATCTTTAACTATCTTAAGCTTTTCTTTGAGCTTTGCACGCTCCTGTTCTATCTTTTGCTTGGCCTCTTCTCTATGCTTTTTAGCAAGCTCCATGTGCTCTTTCCACTCTTCACTTCGATCCTCTTGAAACTCTTTGCGGGCCTCCATAATATCTTCTTGGAGCTCACGACGCTGCTCAGGAGTACTGGTACTCGCGCGAAATTCACGGCGCTTCGCATTGATATCCATGTGAAGATCAACACGATCTTTGCGAATGCCCGCCCTTGTATCTACGCGATCAGTCTTAATATCTTTTTGCATCTCACGACGCTCTTCTTGCTTCTTTTCATTAAACTCTTTTAAAGCTTCCATGCGCTCACGATTGAGCTCTTCGAAGGGGCGTCCTGACGTGGTTGTGCTGGTTTGTGCCAGAGCAAACGAGCCCATAGAGAGGATGCTGGCGACACTCAAAACGACGATTTTTTTCATAGTCAAAAAATATACCCTAGAATTGACCTGCTAATAATAGATACTCCTATTGTACTCTTGTTTTGAATATCGAGGGCTGTGAATAATTTTAAAAAGAAAAAGGCCCGCGAACGGGCCGCTGGCACAGCTAACGCTTGAGCTTCTTGGTTGGCCGCTTCTTTTTCGCCTTTGACGCGAGCCTAACCTTGTCACCGCGCTGGTGCCGCTTCGGATTCGGAGTATTGGACGTACCACATCCCTTCATCACGCCCTCCCTCTCGGTACTGTTTAAGAATACTTTAGAAAAAGTGTCTTCTCTCGTCAATCTTCCTCCGGCAAAAAACCGCCCGCTTGGTGCTCCCACAAAGCGGCATAAAGACCCTTTTTCTTGACTAGCTGATCATGCGTGCCGTCCTCTACGATCTTTCCCTGATCGAGCACGATCAAACGATCCATCGCGCGAAGCGTCGAGAGGCGGTGCGCGATTGCAATAACCGTGCGGCCCTTCATAAGATTGAGTAGTGCTTTTTGTACAGCAACTTCACTCTCACTATCGAGAGAGCTGGTCGCCTCATCAAGTAACAAAATTGGCGCATCTTTAACAAACACACGAGCAATCGCGACGCGTTGACGCTGACCGCCCGAAAGTTTTACCCCGCGCTCGCCCACCAGCGCCTCATACCCCTGTGGAATTGCCCCGATAAATTCATGAGCCTCGGCCTGGCGTGCGGCGCGTTCTACCTCTTCCATGGTTGCATCGTCTTTGCCATACTCGATGTTGTGCCTGATAGACCGGTGAAACAACATCGGCTCCTGTGGCACAATAGCGATCGCGCGGCGCAAGCTCTCTTTAGTAATATCAGAAATATTTATTCCATCAATATTAATAGCACCACTGTGCAGATCATAATGACGTAGCAATAATTTTACGAGAGTAGACTTGCCCGCGCCCGATCTGCCTACCAAGCCTACCTTTTGTCCCGCAGGGATTATAAAGGAAAGCTTTTCAAATACGTGGGCGCCACCGTAATCAAAAGAAATATCATCAAATACAATCTCGCCTTTGCGTATAGCAAGATCCTTTGCGTCAGACTTATCAGTAACTGTGTGTTCCAAAATGATATCGGCGAGACTCTCCTCGACTGTACCCCAAGTATCGGCAAAACTATTAAACTTACTGCCAATGAACGTAAGACGATCTTCCATGAAGACAACAACTGTCAAAATTAAAATAATATCGCCCGGGGTAATACTTCCTAACCGCGCGAGGGCAATCACGCTTAAAATCATGCCGCCGATGAAAACTGCTTGCAAAAAATTATTTATCGTCAGTACAAACTCACCATACGTCCAGTTACGAAGACCAGTAGCACGCCTATCGATAATAAATTTCTTAATTCGCTCAAGCTCAAAAGAGTGATGAGTATATTCCTCCACTGCTGCCATATTAGTCAACATATCAACCGTGGCACCACCCAATGCAGTTTCTGCTTTTTGTGTTGCCGCAGAAATCGGCACACGCTTTCGAGACAACACTATATTGAGAGGCGTGATAACTGTGATCCATGCCAAAAAAATATAAGCGACTGTCGGGTTCACTCTGAACACGATGACAAAGCCCGCAATCATCGAGACGACAAAACCAAAAAACGACCACAGAAACTGATCAGCAATATCTTTGGCACCATTTGCTGCATGAATAATTTTACTTGAAAGGGCACCAGCAAAACGATCAGCAAAATATTGATGACTATGACGTGTCACGTAGGAAGTTAGCATGTAGCGACTTGAGGCGCGTACACCAGTAATCCATCGCATGCCTGTAAGCCCACTCGCTCGGTAAAGTAAATTGGAACCGAACGAAATACCTACGTAAGCAATCACCGCCCAAGTCAGCTCATCATATGAAGCGCGCGCCGCTGCATCAACGATTGTTTTAAATGCATACGGAATAGCCATGGACGTCACTGACGCCAGCGTAACCATAATAACCGCAGCGATCATCCATCCACGATACGGCTGCGACGAGGCCCACAAAAATCGAAGCGGGCTCGTGCTTTTTGGCACATTGTCAGGCCAAAGTGACTGCATAGACAGTCAGTATAGCCGAAAAGGCACCTTTTTGGAATTACGGCCTTTCGGCTCCTATAAACCTAAACCTCGGTACTTTCTTGCCCTCTACCTCAACGTCTTCTAAAAACATTTTGAGCGGCCGCACCCATAAACTTTGATCGTCATACAATTTTTGATACACAACCAACTCTTCGAGCGTTTCGCTATGCTGTGCTACACCAATAACTTTATAGCGCTTGCCTTTATAGTGTTCGTACTCTCCGAGCCTCGCATCATTACTCATATATATTATTTTATGTCTACTTATTCCTCTATAGGAGTGTACTGATAAGACAATTGGTTATATTCATCAGTGAGGTACTCGCCTATTCCTTCCTCGTGCCAAAGGAGAAAGTAAGTAATACCTACATCGAGCGCCAAGCGACTACATACCGTACAATACGGTTTACCTGATTTTTTTATCTTTCCGCCCTCATCGACTCTTACAAAATAAAGCTTTGAGTCTTTAATCTTGTCCGGATTTCTTTTCAGGGCATCTATGATTGCTCGCCATTCGGCGTGCACGCAACACGTTTGATCATATTTTGGTTTGCCTAGACCAAAAACTTTATCACACATTCTATATTCTTCTTTATCTAACGGTGGAGCATTGTATCCTTCCCCGATAATTTCTCCTTTTTGTACGATAACTGCTCCGCATTTCGCGCGAAGACATAAAGCCTTTTTAGCAACCTCTACTGCCCCATTCATCCATTCGATCGCTTTTTGTTCTTGCTGCTCTTTAAGATACTGCATTTTCTATAACCTATTTTTTATCAAACAAACGAATAACCAATTGGTAACAGTTTTTGCAAATATGAAACTTTTTCACTACCTTTCCCTTTGGTGGGCTTAGTAAAATACCACCAAATTCCTTGAGTTCTTTTTTGCACTTATCGCATTTTGGTCTGATAGCCATATTGTAATTAACAATATACCGTCTGATATATCAGGGAGCAAATCTAGATAGTACCTTGAGAATACGAATTCGCCTACGATAGATTGACTTTTCCATAGATTTATTATAAAAAAGATGGAAAGTCGGAAGGAGAAAAGCGCGATGCCAACCCTAACGCCGGAAGAGCAAAGGGATATGCTCGGGCCAAGGTCATACACGTGTAGCCGTTGTGGCCAAGAGCCGGTCAAGAACTATTGTAGAGAGTGCGACGAGTTCTTCAATACCTGTGGCTGCCCACCAGACGCGCGGGACAACCACAGAGGCCATCGCACCTACTGACACGCCCAAGGCCAACGCCAAGGGCTATTTTATTTTTTATAAATCATAGAGATCTATACCTCCCCCGTCTCAAACAGGTCTTTACTGATAATTTTGCTTGTATACTCTTGATCCGATGGTCTATCAAATATAAACTTCCCCCCAAACTTCTTCCCTTCCAAAAACAAGGGTAGCCAATAACGATCATCCGGCCACATTTGGTCGAAAGGAATCTTTTCTATATCAAACCACTGTGGCTCCATCTCTTCACTCTCCTTTGGCACCCCCTTCCATGCGATCACTTGAAAAATATGAACTTCTAGTATTTTTGGATCATTTTGAAATTCGAAATCAAGCACCCCCCGTTCTTCTAACTCGGTGGGCTCAATCCCAGCTTCTTCCCTCACTTCTCTTTTCGCCGATTCCTCAATGGCCTCGCTCAACTCTACCTTGCCACCAAAGCCATTCCACCTCCCCTCACCAAATCCTCGTTTTTTCATCCCTAAAAGAATCTGTCCGGTTTTTTCTACAATACACAGCGTGAGAATTTTTCTCTCCTTACTGTCCATGGCACTTCTTAAATTTTTTACCCGACCCACAATAGCAGGGGTCGTTGCGGCCGAGATCTTTGGTGCGTGCATCTTTGACGATGCGGTTGGCAACCGCGCGCTGTTCGTTGGTCACCATGCGCGTCTCGTGCTGATGGATGTGCGCATCAGAGTTAACCTTAAATATGTTTTCGATAAAAATTGCCGCAAGATTTGCGTTAAAGGTTTTGAAAAGCTTATGCGCTTCATTTTTATATTCAACAAGCGGATCGCGCTGACCATAGGCACGAAGACCCACTGACGAACGTGTATACTCCATAACCTCCAGGTGATCGCGCCAGAACATATCAATAATCTGCAAAAAGAGTGCGCGCGCATTCTGCAAAAAAAGCTCGCGATTAGCACTCATACGAAGCTGATATTCGGCCTCAAGCGCCGAGATAAACCCTTCGGGCAAGTCGAGTGATTCGGGGACGATAAACTCTTCATCGCCCTTGTGAAGTAGTGCCATGAATACCTTTTTGGCTTCCTCGGGTGTTTCGTTGGCTTCGTGAACACGGCGCGCAAACTCGGCGATAAGTTCACGCACTTTTGTATCCACCCCGTCGAGAGACGCGCGGAGCATTTCTCTACGCTGACGATAGACAGCCGTACGCTGCTTGGAAAGCACGTCGTCATATTCGAGCAAGTGCTTGCGTGAGTCAAAATGTAACCCTTCGATCTTGGTCTGCGCTTGCTCGATAGCGCGCGTTACCATGCCAGCCTCAACCGGCTCGTCTTCAGGGATGCCAAGCTTGCCCATCAACCCTTTAAGACGTTCGGGCGCAAAGATGCGTAAAAGATCATCTTCAAATGAAAGAAAGAAACATGATTCGCCCGGATCACCCTGGCGCCCCGCGCGACCTCGCAGCTGATTATCAATGCGGCGCGCTTCATGCCGTTCGGTACCAAGCACAAACAAACCACCAAGTGCGCGTACTTTTTCTGCATCAGCCAGCACCGGCGGTGTACCGCCCAAGATAATATCAACGCCACGACCCGCGATATTGGTTGCGAGTGTCACCGCGCCAAGTTTACCCGCCTGTGCAATAATCTCTGCCTCTCGCTCATGGTTTTTGGCATTGAGTGCATGATGCGGCACACCCTCGCGCGTCAAAATAGCTGAGAGTATTTCATTTTTCTCGATTGACGCAGTACCAAGCAATACCGGCTGGCCCGTCTCGTGGCGTTTTTTGATTTCTCGCGCAACCGCCAAAAACTTGCCGTGCTCAGTCTGATAAATACGATCCGGATGATCGCGGCGAACCATGGGCTGATGTGTGGGAATAACCGTCACATCAAGGTTATACACTTTCAAAAATTCTTCACGCGAAGTTTCAGCGGTACCCGTCATACCTGAGAGTTTCTCGTACATACGAAAATAATTTTGAAACGTAATAGTAGCGAGCGTGCGTGATTCTTTTTGAATCTCAACATTTTCTTTTGCCTCAACTGCCTGATGCAAACCTTCTGACCAGCGCCGACCCGGCATCATGCGCCCCGTAAATTCGTCGACAATGATAATCTCATTGTTTTTGACCACATAATGGCGATCTTTGATAAAAAGGGCTTGCGCGCGAAGTGACTGCTCGAGGTGGCGCACGTACCGCACACCCTTTTCTGAATACATATCAGAAATACCCAATATCTTTTCTACTTTGGAAATACCCTCGTCGTTAACCAATACCGCGCGATGCTTTTCATCAACTGTGTAGTCGACATCACGCGTCAGTTTTGGTGCAATGCCGGAGAAAACGCGATATAAACTCTCTGCTTCTTCGTCAGGCGCAGAGATAATGAGTGGCGTACGTGCCTCATCAATCAAAATCGAATCTACTTCATCTACCACCGCAAAATAATGCTCGCGCTGGCGCATACCATCGAATGACGGCGCAAGATTGTCGCGCAACCAATCAAAACCATATTCGTTGTTCGTGCCATAGGTGATGTCAGCCTCATATGCCTCGCGGCGAGTCGTCGGGCGTAAAAAGTCATCGACTACTTTGAAACTACCAAGGTCATCGCGCTTTTTATCTTCCGCCGAACCCTGGGCATACGCGGGGTCATATATAAAAGAAGTATCGTGATTGATACAACCTACTGAAAGTCCAAGAAAATGATAAATCTCTCCCATCCACACCGCATCACGACGAGCAAGATAATCATTTACCGTAACTACATGCACGCCCTTACCTAAAAGCGCGTTGAGCGCCGTGGGAAGCGTTGCTACCAAGGTCTTACCTTCACCCGTACGCATCTCAGCAATGGTGCCGCGGTGAAGTGCAATGCCGCCCAAAAGCTGTACATCAAAATGTCGCTTGCCCGAAGTTCTGCGTGATGCCTCGCGCACCATAGCAAACACGCGCGGCAAAATTTCATCTAAATATTCGCGAGAGAGATCTGGGTGAGCGCGCATCTCGGCAATCTCAGCCCTGATGTCTTCATCGGATTTTGCCTTGTACTCGGCTTCCAGCGCATTAATCTCTTCAACAATAGGCAAAAAAGCGCGCGCCGCGCGCTCTTTCGAACCACTAAAAAGAGAAGAGAAAACACCCATAAGGTACCCTAGTGTACATCACAAAACCCGCTTTTTCAAAGAGTCTAAAGTTTTTTAAGAGCTCCCTTGATCTTGCGTGCGGTGCGGATATCTTTGGTTTTTTTCTTGCCTTTAAATGATTTTATCTCGCGCAAAAGTTCATTTTCTACGGCATCAATGACCGCATGCGGATCTTCACCCTCCTCCTCTGCGCGAATAAGGTGTTTATCTATCTTAAGATTTGCCTCCGCCCACCACACATTGCCTTTGCGATGATGCTTTGATGTACGCGAAAGCTCTATCTCGAGTAAAGCATCAACACTACTGCCTACGAGGCGAGTTGCGGGCCCGACAATCTTTGCCTCAATATACGCGCGAATCGCGGGAGTAAGCTCTGTCTGTTTACCTTTGATGATTGTTCTCATATGTATAGTATAACGCTCTCGAGATTAAAAACCGATATATTGAATTTCTTCCTCTAGGTGTAGGTCGAATTTGCGGTGAATATATTCTTTGACGAGGCCTACAAGCATCACCACCTCCTCTGCTCGCGCATTACCTCGGTTGATCATGTAGTTGCCGTGTTTTTTAGAAATGGACACGCCACCAATTGCACGCCCCTTCAAACCCAAATGATCAATAAGAAAACCTGCGGGAATTGTTGGGTGTTGATTGAACTCAGCGAGATGTGGCAAAAGATACAGAAGATGCTTGCGTTGAGCCTCGCCCGTGGGCCATGCGACATTTTTAAACATGCAACCCGCCGATGACTCGCCGATATCTTGGCTCTTGGATCGGCCAGCCGTGTAGTGGCGCACCATACGCTGACTGACCTCAGGATCGCCTGGGCGCAACGCAAAGGTTGCTGAGAGTACAATAAGATTCGGATGTTTTTTAAACGTGCTTTCGCGATAGGTAAAGTGACAGAAATCATTGTCGTGCTCAGAAATCTTACCGGTATCGGCATTGAGTACGCGCACCGTATTGAGTACGTCTTTGACCTCGCCACCAAAACAGCCCGCATTACCACGCACCGATCCACCTACCGTACCTGGAATACCGATTGCCCATTCAAGGCCTGAGAGGCCGTCTGCTACTGCGCGGGCAACGAGCACCGCGTTGGGAACGCCAGCGCCAGCGGTCAGCTCATTTTCATTGCGCTCGATGCTGCGCATCTGCATACGGATCACGAGGCCCGGAAAACCGCTATCCGCAACTACGACGTTTGACGCGGCACCCAAAATGACAAAAGGAACCTTTTGTTTTTTAGCGAATGCAATTGCTTCTTTGATGTCCTCTTCGTTTTTGGCATCAACAAGAAAACGAGCCGGCCCTCCGACTTTAAAATACGTATATGGTTTCAAGCTTACGCCCTCTTGGATAATTGCCATAGAAAACCGGGCCTTCCCGCCACGCAGGGCTATTGAGGGTTTTACTCCATACATATGTCCTTATGTGAGTGCCAGCTCAACAGCCCTGCCTAGCGACAAAGTCGCCGCATCCTCAGTATAATCTATTACGATTATTATGCGAAGAAATATACACAAAAATACAAAACCCCCGCAAGCGGGGGTTTTGTACGGACATATGCTAGAGCTCCGGCAAGCCGGAAACACAACACATTGTACTATGAGTATAAGGCACGAAGCATTTTTTGTCAAGTACCTGTCGGCTCAACGCTGTGCGTTAGTAAAGACAAGGCCCTAAATACCCGCTATGATGATAAAAATAGCTATATGACTCTAGGCACCTATCGTACTATCTTGCTTGCAATTGGCGATGTCGCTGTTTTTTGGGCGTCACTCGTTATCACTCTCTTTTTGCGCTATGGTGCAGATCGATTTAACGGCAATTTTGCGATCCACATCCTGCCATTCGGCGTCGTATTTGCAGTATGGATTTTAGTTTTCTATATTATCGGGCTCTACGAGGTTCGTATTATCGGCAAACCAGAACAACTTTTTAAATATCTAACCTATGCCACGCTTTCGGGCGGCATTATCGCCATTGCTCTTTTCTATTTTGTACCGGCTTTTACGATTACACCGCGCATCAATCTAATCCTTGATATTATAATCACATTTGCCCTTATGCTTGGTTGGCGATCACTCTTTGCCTTTGCGGGACGATCGACTGATAAAATACGCGTACTCCTCGTTGGTTCTTCACCCGATATCGATGAGCTCGCACGCACCATCGAAGACTATCCTCACCTCGGCTACATCATCAAAGCGCGTTGCCCTGAAGTTACTCCTCATATCCTAAATCTCGTAAGCGAACATCAAGTCGATATTGTCGTTGCATCAAAAGAGAACCAAACAAACGACACCCTCTTGCAGGCTCTCTATGAAGCGATTCACCGCGGTATACGATTTGTCGATGTCTCCGTCTTTTATGAAATGATTTTGGGACGCATCCCCGTATCCCTCATCTCTAAAGTTTGGTTTTTGGAAAATATCGCTGAAGCCGAAAAACTTTTTTTTGAAATCAGCAAGCGCGCAGTCGATATCCTTTTTGCCCTTATTCTTGTGATCCCTACAACTATCCTCATGCCGTTTGTAGCGGTTGCTATCCGCCTAAATTCACAAGGCCCAATATTTATCCGCCAAAAGCGTATAGGACGTATGGGCAAATCATTTACCCTACTCAAGTACCGCACCATGTTAGCGCTCAGTCCTGACGGATCTGCAGAAACTCGGGGAGCCGAATGGTCTCAAGAGGGTGACAAGCGCATTACTGGTATCGGTAAGATTCTTCGCTCAACACGTATCGATGAACTTCCACAGGTTTGGAACATTCTACGCGGAGACCTTTCGTTTATCGGTCCGCGACCTGAACGCCCTGAGTTTGTCGAGAACCTCCGCAAAGATATCCCCTATTATGATATGCGACACCTCGTGCGCCCGGGTCTCTCTGGCTGGGCACAAATCAACCCGCCTTACTACTATGCCTCACACGACGATACGATCCTCAAGCTTCAATACGATTTGTACTACATAAAAAATCGAGACCTGGGCCTCGATCTCTCCATCGCTCTCAAAACATTGATGGTTATGCTCTCACGCCAGGGACGCTAACGATCTGGACTTGAAGAGGCGTCATTTAGTAAAGTGCCCAACTCCCCTTGCAACAATGGATTTAAGTCAAGCGTTTTTTCAGCGTAGAGGCGGGCACTTACCTTGTCGCCTGCCTCTGCAGACGTAAGTGCAATTACGCGATATAGCTCGGGCGACGGTGATGCCCACCGTGCAAACTCTTTCAAAAAGTGAAGACGCGCGGAAACATTTTTCACATATCGAGACAGTTGGGCAACGCGAGTAATTTCATCTCTACCAAAATTTGTCATATTGGGGAGTTTAGTATCTTTACGCATGTGCTCATCGAGCATACGTAGAGCCTCGTCCGGTTTATCAGCCAGTAAATACACCGCGAGGGCAACATGCATCATCTCTTCCGATTGCGGAGCAAGCGCAAACGCACCACGAATAAGCTCTGCAGCGTCATCGGGGCGATTGCCCATTAAATAAAGTTCTGCAAAGGCAACATGGTTTTGTATGTACTGAGGAGCAATCGAAAGTGCCTTGCGATAAGCATCCTCTGCTGCACGAAAATCGGCTTCATTGTGTTTTAGGTTAAAGCGTACAGCATAAAGACGCCCCAAAAAAAGCTGCCGTTTGGCGCTCTCGGGATAATGCCGCGTCTCATATTCAAACCCACGGATTGCATCATCGAGTAATGCCGCGGCAAGAACATGACTCTCACGCTCTAACACAACATTCATTACTTCGTTACCAAAGCGCTCGTGAAGCTCGAGTGTGCCGAACGTATCCAGATCCTCAGTATAGGCAAGAGTTTTCCGTATCTCACCTAGTGGCGCACCACTACTGAACTCTTGCAGGGCCTGAAGAATACCACGCGCTGCTTGCATCGCAGGTATATTCACAAAATATATGATGCTCATGACACTAATACCAACGCAAATCATGAGTATACCGTGCATAGTACTAATAGATTTTGAACGAATGCGCTTTGATTGTTGTACGCTCAATAAACTTTGCGTGAGTGAATATAATGCCGCAAACCAAAACAATAATGCGAGATAGGTGCCAATCGTATCAAATACAAATGCGTTTTGTATAAGATACGCGACTCCGGTACTAGCGAGGAATAGCGCAAGACGCCAATCAATCTTTTTTTGCTGTATGCCACGCCAAAGCGCAAAAAAAGCAGCGCCAAAAACAGCAAGATATGAAAAAAATCCTATACTGCCGGTGGCTACTAACCACTCGAGAAACATATTGTGCACACGATCAAACCATGGTTCGTTGCCGTGAAGTTCTGGATTGTAAAGCCGCGAATAGGGTTCGATAAAATTACCAGGACCCCAGCCTAACAATGGCCGCTCGAGAAACGCGCGCCATCCTATCCCCCAAATAAGTATGCGAGGATCATTTTTTAGTGAGCTCGACGAGACGGTAACAAGACGCTCAAGTACCTCGACATGACGTGTCAGTATATTGTTTGGCTGATAAAAAACAAACACTGCCAGCAACACCAACGCGACAAACCCTCCTATAATACTTAACCGCACCCTACGAGAAGATGTTTTCAGTAAAAACCCGACAAGTACGACAAAAACACCCGCCACAAAACCAATGAATGCTCCTCTGCTTGCTGCAATAAAAAATATATAGCCTTCGGCCACCAACACGGCGGTATATGCTACGCGAGCCCACACTTCTCGTGAATAGATAAGAAAGAAGAGTGTAATAAAAAAATGAAAAAGAAGATATTCGGCAAGATAAATTGAATTGCCAAACCATGCGTATGGACGGTATTCGCCTACAATGGCAACAAGACCGCGAGCCTGTAGCAACGCATAGAACGTCACAACAAGGCTAACAGCTAAAGATCCGTGGAAGAGATAGGCCCAATCACGAGGCGTACGCAATATATTTGATAACACAACAAATAAAGCTCCGAGATGCAGGTAGGTTACTAGTCCCTCCATGCGCTCGAAATTCGACCAAAAACTCATCGCGGGATCGGAGCCAAAAATCGTAGCTAAAGTTACGATGATGAGAAACCCGCCAAGAGCAAGGGTTAACGGACTACGCCGAAGCCGATATGCAGGATTAATGACTGCAAGTATAAACCATACTCCCGTTATCAATTCGACAATAATGCGAAAAAAGAAATTCTTCCCGGTGATAAACGGGAAAAGCATACTTTGACTTACAATCAAAGGGACACATAATAATACGCCTATCCCTATGCGCGCCGCCCATATAAGCGATCGCTCAAGAGTAATCATGTTACGTAGTATGCCATACCTTTCATCCTTGAGCGATATCGTGCCCATTGTCTGCACGAGTACCATACAGTATATTGCATAGTATCGATGCCTGATTCACTTATAACAAAACATAGATCCGCTCTTCTCCTCATTCTGTATCTTGTTGTGCTCTTCAATATTTTTTGGAGTCCCACGGGGTCATTTGTAGGTACACCAAAATATTGGTGGGACGAAAGTTTTGCTATTGAGACGGCGCGTACGATACTTGAAATCGGGCGTATCGACGTAACGGTAGCCCCCAACACTCCATCCAATATCGCCGTTGCCCTCAACGCAAACGGCTTCCCTCTGACACTGCCACTTGCGGGCATTTTCTCGATCTTCGGCATCAGTCTTTTGGTCGCGCGTGTGTATATGATCTTTTGGATTATCGGGGTGCTCGTGATGTTGTTTTATACAATAAAAAATTTTTTTGACTGGGAGAGCGCTTGGTGGGGTACACTCCTTGTGGCGACATTTGCTCCATTTTACGCAAACGGAAAAACGGTGACCGGCGATATGCCTGGAATATTTTTTTTCCTACTCGGCATTCTTCTCGTAGGCATTCAGAAGAAATATACCTTGGGAGGCGTAGCGTTTGGGCTCGCGTTTGCCGCAAAAACTTCCCTTTTCCATATGGTATTCCCTGCTATCGCGATTGCCCTTGTGATAACCGAAAGATACGGCGCGTGGAAACCGCTCATCCGAGTCACTCTCGGATCCAGCGTCGTTGTCGCGGCATGGCTCTTACTTCTCCTGCCTCACCCCTACTCTCTTGCCAATCTTTCTCCTGCTATAGAATTTTATAAGCATCCCATCAGCAAAGCCTCTGTCCTACAAGCACTACCGGAGAGTCTTAGTATATTTTTTTCAACCACTATTTTGTATGTCATTCTTTTGACAGTAATCACTATAGCTGCATTTTTGCGAAAGCCAGCATTATCAAAAGAAACTCGTATATTTCTGGCGTTTATCGCCTCATATATCCTCTTACAATCAATCGTCTTTGTACGAAGTCCGGGATGGTACCGGTATCTCCTCGGCGTTGAGATGGTGTTGCTCACCCTTCTCTTCCCCGCACTCATGCGCCTTCGCTCGCGCACCGAGGTATCAAAAAAAACAATCGCATTGGGACTTACAGTGCTCGTAGCATTTCAATCGGGTCACTATCTTTTCTTTTCAAACATCTTCTCGCGACAAAACCCTACACAAGTTTCCAACATCCTCAACGAACTCCTCGTGAAAGAACCTGGAAGCACAATAGGATTTATCGACGCACCAACCGAAGCGGCACTCATCCCCGGTAACCGTAAATATCATTATCTCCGTGTAGGAGGCGGCACCTATGCAGGAGTTCACCCGCTCACACTACCCCCAGCACTTCAACCAACCTATATATATACAACCAACGCAAAAGCTGCGGCCTCACTCACAGAGTCCTATGAACGTATCACGGCAACCGACGGCGTCACGCTCTATCGAAAAAAACAATAAACTATAGATCCTTCCGAGCCTCTCCAAATAAATTGAGGCCAAATTGCCAATAGGTCAGCGTCTGGGATGCGGGAGAAAAACCCGCTTTTGTCAGTGCTGCCGAGAGCTCTTTTTTTGAATAATATCGCTTGTGATCCAAAATCTCATCTTTATTGATAACACCCCACGAGGCAAGCATCTCAAGAAGTGGTTTGTTGCGCCATGTAGGTACTGTGATCACGACGCGTCCACCTGGTTTTAAAACACGATATACCTCGGAGAGCATCCCTGCCTCATCGCTAAAATGCTCGAGGGCAGCAAGAATGGTAACAAGATCAACGGTCGCATCCGGCAACGGAACCTTATCATCAAGCTCAAGCGCTTTGAGGGTATAGGCACCCCCCTCTTCTGCGGTAATATATTTATCAAACCCATAACCGTGCTTTATTTTCCTTGAAAAATGTTTTAACAAAAACGCCTCTCTCCCGCAGCCGAGATCACAAAGAACACTCCCTTCGCGCACAAAACGTTCGATTTTGCGGATACGAAACCTGCGCAACATCTTATCAAACGAGGTCCACTTACTTTCCATACCAAGATACTATACTACGGCGCACATGAAAGATGCCAACGGCAAAAAGCGTAAACATGTACGGCGTCACAGGATAGCGCAAGCGCGCATTGGCGACCGTACCTGTCAGAAAAGCGGTTACAATAACAATAGAGAGAAGAAAAAGGGCCTCCCAACGGTAATGCGTTTGCTGCCACGTCACGTATAGAGCCCCGTACAACATCACTATACATATACCCATCCATGCCAAAACACCAAACCCGTATACCGTGAAATTGATGCCCCGAGTATTCCGTAACTCACGAAATATACCCCCCACGCCTTCTGTCAAAAACAATTTGCTTATGTGCGGAGATGATCCCCATGAGAAACCCATCTTGCGCGCCGTATCGGTAAATCCATCTGTTATAAAAAATGGGATCGTCTTGATAGTATAAAATTTTGCAAAAGACGTAGGATCCTCACGGATAATGCCGAGTGCAAAATCACGCACAACACTCGATTCTCGCAATGTCATAGTAGAGATAGTAACGCCAGTTTGTACAGCAAGCTTTGCCCGCAAAATATCTGAAGCCTCTGCATCCGAGATGCGATGCGTATATGCATAAAACAAAGTAGCATCATAAGAAAAAAGTTTGCGCACTGAGACGTCAGAAAGACCGATGGTATCAAACACCAATACGTTACGTGCGATCCACGGTGTAAGTGCAACCACACAACAGAGCGCCACTACCACGCCCCTGGCAAATTGTTTTTTAAAAAACAAAAACCCTATAACGATGCCGGCAACAATCAACCCAATAGGCCTTATAAGCGCAGCGCATCCTAAAAGCACCCCCACATGCCAAGCAACGCCATCCTTTTTTAAAACACTATACACTGCCCATACAAGAAAAAAAGTAAACACGCTCTCGCTCAGCACAATATTCGATAAATATATGCCCGAGGGTTCGAGTGCAAACATCAACGCAGCTATTAGGCTAAATTTTTCAGTAACAAAAAATCGCGTAATTCGATATACGAGCACTGCCGAAATGCCCGCAAGGATATTTTGTATAACCGCGACAGAAAAGAAGGAGCGAAATATAAGCAAACACAATGCGATGAACAAAGGATACCCCGGCGTACGAAATGCATCGGGCGCAAAAGGAGCTGAGTACGATAAAGAAAACGTTCCGTGCTCCAAAATATTATTCGCAAGGTGTGCATATCCCATCGAGTCCGTCCCTGCAATTGGCATCTCGGCGCGTCCGGTCGCAGACAATGCTATAAGCGCAACAAATACTATCATGCGCGCAAAAAACGCTATGCAAAAAATAATTATCTCTTTTCGCGATACTTGGTGAATGCTCAAATATCTGCGCAGGCGATCAGCTATAATTTGCATCATCTTTTTTACATACAAAAACAAGGTCATACCCAAAAAATTTCATCCCTGGGATCTTGCAGAGGAACTGATCGAGTGCAAACATAGTATCACCCCCAAACAAACGGTAGAAAACCTTGGGTATCAAGCCAAACCCATACCACCGCTCGACGGAAAGACCGTGACGACGAGCGAGCGTATGTGCTGCAAAAACTGTCATCGTATTGAGTTGCCGACCGCGCATGCGATACCACAACTTCGCAAAAATCCGATAATTGAATGCATTGCCGTGAATATTAAAAATAAAAATGCCATCCTCCCGCAATTTTGGAACGAGAACTTTAAGTGCAGCATCTCGGAGTACTGGCTGTGCGTTGAGAAAAAATCGGAATGCGGTAATAACATCAAACTCCTCTCCAGCTAAACTGTCCTCAACGGTGATATCAGCCTCGATAAACTTTGCTTTTTTTGTTTTTTCCTTGGCACGCACAAGCATGTCGGACGACATATCAACACCGACCGACTCTTTAAAAGAGTCTTCAAGAAACGCAATGATGCGCCCGGTACCCGTCGCGAAATCTAAATATCGCGTACGACGACCCTCCTCTATGCACTTTATCTCTGAGGCTAATATTGCCCGCTCATAACGCCAAAGCCAATCATCATAGGAGTTTTGACGATAGATAACCTCATCATACTGCGTCGTCTTTCGTTCACCGAGATGGGAAAGGCGGTAATCTTTCATACTGTGAGACATAACGTCTCTAGCATACCAAAGAGTTATCGTGCGTGGAACAGCTATATGTTTTTATGCTAGCATTGAAAAATGATAAATCGCGTTTTTCGCCGTCGTACCATCCTTATCTTAGGGGTAGGGATTTTTCTCCTTTTTCTACTTATATCGATCATGTCACCCAACGCCACTGAAAGATGGCAATCACCAATCTACCAACTCGCAATACATACCTACCGATCGATAGAAAAACTACAGGATATGCCGTATTTACCTTATCTTGTCCGCAAAAATAACCTTTCCACATATGATATTGTTATCGATCCGCAAGACATAACTGCTATGAATGCTGGGTTGCCAAAAGATATGGTGAAGGGTCGCCTCCTTGACGAACATAAAGTGCGCATAAACGCACTTTTTCAAACCACTCAATACGAGAGTAAAGTTAAAATACGTTATCGAGGACGCGGACCAAATCACTGGAATTCTCTAAAAAAATCCTATCACGTAGATTTTCCAGACGAACAACCGTTCAATAGCTTTGAAAGTATTAAATTTAATATTCCTGAGGATCGTGGATATGCAGTGGAACCACTCAACTTTTACCGAGCAGAAAAATTTGGCATGGTCGCGCCACAACCATGGTTTACGAATCTTAAATTAAACGGACAAGCCATGGGCGTCTATATCGCAATCCCTCACTGGACGACGACTTTAATTGAACACAATAAGCGGCCTGAGACGAGCAACATCTTTGGCATTAAAGATATATCGCGAGAAGAAACATTAGAACGAAACTTTTTTGACCCCATAAATATTGATTATTGGGAAGATTACACAAAACAGGAGATCCCTCCTGCCGATAAAAAAGCGTTGTCGGAGTTTTTATCTTTTGTCACTCATGCATCGGATACAGAATATACTCAACTCCTCCCCATCATGGTCGATATGGACGCTCTCTACGGATGGCTTGTCATGAATACACTCGCAGCCTCCACCCATCAAAATCTGCACGTCAACATTATTCTTTTTCGAGATACAAGCACGGGGAAATTTCAGCCCATTCCGTGGGACACGCAACTCTACCCCTACGAACCCATGCATCTTGAATCTCATCCGCTAATTGGACGCACGCTCTCGGTACCTGCGTTTCGCAGGGAATACTTGCGACGACTTGCTGCATATACTACAAAAGAAAACCTAGCCGATGACCTTGCATTTTACGATGCCCAATGGGAATCAATACGCATTCCACTCTATCAAGACTTTGCAAAAGCACCGCTCAATACAGAAATACGCGCTTCGCGCATGCGATCGCGCGAACTGATCGAAAAAAACTTTTCTACCGTACAAGAACTATTAGAAAAAAATCCTGAAGATCTTTTTGTGGGTATGACTGAAAAATATTCCACCGAACCTCTTACCCTCTCCCCTCTTCATGCAGGAGCAACCACACCTATAGATGTGTTTATCAAGAGTCACCCACAATTCTATCTTGAGGGACCCGATACGGTCGCGGTAGGGCCAGGAACAATCACAGTCCCATCGACAATCACGATCCCCCAAAACTATCGACTCGTCATAAAACCAGGGACACGTATTCTCTTGGGCTCTGATGCATCAATTATTTCATTTAAGTACCTTACAGCAATCGGCGCTGCTGCATCACCTATTCGTGTTGAGGGTATGTCGCAAAAACCATGGGGGTCACTCTTTGTATTAGATTCTCATAGCGGCACGAGCACCATTGCACATGCCCATATCACCGGCGGATCCGGATTTCACCAAGACGGTATAACTGCGACGGGCATGGTCGCTCTTCACAACACTAATGCCGCGGTGAGCCACACGATATTTGAGAACACCCATGACGATGACGCACTCAATGTCAAGCATGGCTACGTAGAAATCAATGAAAATACTTTTCGCAATACTTTTGGTGATGCTATCGATCTTGATGCGAGTCGAGGGTTTGTGCATGACAATGCTTTTGGACATTTTGGCTTTGATGCTCATAAATCTGCGGGGCCAAATGGTGACGGTGTTGATATAAGCTTTAGCACAATCGAAATCTCTGGAAATATCATCCGAGCCTGTGGCGATAAAGGAATTAGCGTTGGAGAGCAATCAGCGCCGCACATCATTAACAACCTTATAATGAAGTGCTCGATCGGCATTGCGGTCAAAGATCTATCAAGTGCCATCGTCAGTAATAATTATCTTATTGAAAATATGACCGGCCTTTCTCTCACCATGAAAAAACCTCATTTTGGTGGTGGCGAGGCGACCTTAAAACAAAGCCTTCTCTGGAACAATGGGGAAGATCTTTCGATAGATCCATACTCTATCCTGCATGACGCCGGAGAAAACATCATAAAATCACGCAATGACAATCTCAAATTGCCATCCGATATACGTCCTCAATTTCAAGCGCCGCTCAGCGAGCTTCTTCGATAGCCCCTCGATACTCCCAAATCTCAATACGTTCGCGTAAGCTTGATTCGCCGAACGAAGCAACGGGTGCATACTGCTCTTGAACTAAAGTGCGAAATGCTGGGTAGTGCGAGAAAATATGCCTCTCCATCCGGCCATCAACAATCACGTATCGCGGGGGATCTGATCTAAGCATGTGCAATAATTCATTTGGAGATGGGAATGTGCCGGTGCGATTATCGGCGTTACCCGCAAAATGAATAGCGTACGACGTAAGATCTGCAACTGTACGACGATCTGCGATCACCACCGGCAAAGGATTTGCTGAAAAAATCCTCTCTTCCGAAGTCGTATGACTCTCGATAAACAATGCCGTGCTGTTAATTGTTTTTTGTGTCCACCACCAGCCTCCTACTTTGGGATCATAGAACCAGGCAAAACTCGTCGCCCAAAATCCAATACCCACACATACATACAGCGTCTTTATCACTTTTGACTCGCGCCTCCAGTCAATGCGCGACAATACATATCCGGTACCTAAAGCTATCGCGGGAATAAATTCACGAGGATATCCGGGTGCAAAAAAAGAATATGCCACAAAGAGTCCTGCTATCCATAATAACAACACCTCTACTCCGAAGTGGTCATGCGTATCCTGTTCGAAAAATTTTAAAATGCGAAACAGCAATCCAAACGCAACAAGGGAAACAATAAAAAGTGATAGAAATACTAAGTGTCGAAATGACCCAGACGCGATAATGGTGAGCGTATGCACAACAAACGACCCGATAAAAATCAAAAGTATTCCAAGTACAAGCGCATTACGAATACTCCTTGTACGCGCGAAAAACATACGGACCGCAATAACAAGAAACCCGACCAGCCCCACAAATAAAAGACCTCCTTGTATCGCCACGCCTTCAACAAACGTCAACAGCCAATCGCGAGCAAATAAATACCATGAGAATGTAGTACCGGAAATCTCAGCTTTTGTTGCCTGTACTGAAAATACAACAAAAAGATCGAGCCAATACGTAACGGCTCGATCCCAGTGATGAAAAGCTGTGTAAAGAAAAACCGGCAAGAACCCAGCGAGAAATCCAACAACAATCATACTTGCTGATTCAATATACCGCCATATATTCGACCGTGCGCGCCAAAAAGTAAGTATGACTAAAAGACCGATGGTCAGTGCCATTGCAAGGATAGATTGCCGCTCGATATACCCTACACCAAGTGCAGCACCCGACAATATAAACCACCGCCTGTCACCACGTACTCCACGTATCGCCCCAAAAAGGGCGAGCATTGCCATAAGAATGGTCAATGACTCCGTCTTAATAAAATGACTATTCCAAAGCGTATAAGGCACAAGCGCATGTATCAACGCACCCGCAATAACTATTTTGCGCTCAAACAGCTCACGCCCCAATAAATACAACATTCCCGTGCAAAGCGCCGAAAATAAAAGTACTGGTATGCGAAATATAAATATTGATCTACCGAACAGTACCGCAGAAAGATTGATAAACCAAGAAAGAATAGGTGCGCGCGTTGTGTAGTCAGCAATGGGTATTTCTCCACGCCCAATACGCAGTGCGTCTTGAACAAATCTACCTTCATCGCCACCTACCATAGTAAATGGGAAAACGAGAATCAGTGCGACAAACGCAACAAATGAAAGTAGCAGCGCTACTTGAATATCAGACAAGGCTTGCATACGTCGCATCATATTATTCTGCGAACGCCCGAACTCCTCGCCGGTGAAGTACAATATTGCGTACATAGATTGAAAACGCAATCACCTGCCCAGCAAAAAAAACTGGATCTCTTGTATGGAGCGTATAAATAAAAATCATGACACTGCCCATAGCACTCAAGTACCAATACATAATGGGAATCGTACTCCTACCACTTCGCTCCGAATCAATCCATTGGATCATGAGCCTCAAAAAAAAGAAAAATTGTCCTAAAAACCCCACGAGAACCCAAGCGTCAATCGTAAATCCTAAAATAGTAAAGGGAGCAAACATGGTCCTATGGTATTATCCTTGGGCTGTTTTCGCAATCGCACTATATACGCGCTGACTCATAGCGTCTTCGCTACAAAGACGCTCGAATAACTTATGCCCCTCGTGCATCACGTGCTCACGAATATCGGCATGATCGCGTATCCATAAAATTTTTTCTGCTAAAGCATTGGGGTCGTTGATGCGGCAAAAAAATGCAGTCTCACCATCATGAAAAAAATGCTCGACAACTGACACCTCGGGCGGGCCCGCGGTCAAAAACGGCTGGCCCATAGCGATTGTTTCGAAGGATTTATTGAGCAGATTCCGCCGCGCCTTTGGCGTATCGCCAAACATTCCGAGACAAAGATCGGCATCTTTACGTTGTGTAATCATTTCCTCATCAGAAAGACGCCTACTGATAAGCTCCACATTTGAAAGCTTTAACTCCCGATGAAGCTTCTCAATCACCGAAGACAACTGCCCCTTACCTGCTATACGAAAAATAATATTGGTATCTTCCAACTGCTTTGCGGCGCGTAAGACGACATCGATCCCATGGACAGGACTTATCTCCCCGCAAAATTCGACGACGAATTTATCTTTATCAGCCGGCAATTTTTCTTGTACCCGTGGATAAAAAATGGTGCGATCTGCGCACATAGGAATCTCTACAAATCGATCCCGTGGCGTACCAAACGTCTCATGAATTCGGTCAGCGTGTATTGGATCGTGCACAACGATAACTGTTGATTTAGTATGCGCCTGCCGATCAAGCCACCACACAACGCGACATCGCCACGAACCGTGCATAAAAAGTTTTCGATCAACACACGCCCCATCATGAAGCTCTGTTTGGAGATCAAAAATGATAGGTTTTTTTGTAAATAAACGCAAAAACGGAACAATCGGATGGCCCATCCATCCTACAAAAAATATATCATGCGAATACATCAAAAAAGGTAATCGTAAAAAAATACTGAGAAAACGGAGTGGGAAAGAATTTTGCTTCGATGCCAGCAGCGTCGTCTGATGCCGCTTCTTAAGAATTCGGTATTTTATGCGATTACTAGGGTAGCTTGGCGATGCGCCGCAGACAAAAAGTATCTTAGGCCTCTCGATCATATTTAGGCACGGTCGGGTCTGAACGATTGATAATCTCAGCGATAAGCCCCATGAGAATAAACTGGAAACCAATCAATATACATACTGCCGCGAGTATCGGGAGTGGCGTGCGGATAAAATGAGTATCTTCAAAAACCTTGAGCCAGAGCGCCCACATGCCTGCTACGGCGCCGAGCAAAAAACTTGCAAAGCCTACGGCTCCAAAAAAATGCATGGGACGGCGCGCATATTTATAAAAAAAGTGAAACGCGAGCACATCAAGTAATACCTTAAATGTACGCGAAATGCCGTATTTTGAAGTACCGAACTTGCGGGACTCAAAAGCAACGGGCATCTCGGCAACGCGTGCACCTTCGCGTTTAGCATATGCCACGATCATGCGATGCATATCACCCGTAAAATGCAGTCCTTCTAGAATCTCACGACGATATATCTTGAGCGTGCAACCATGATCGTGTAAGTGCACGCGCGTCACCAGCGAGATAAGGCGATTGGCAATCGCCGACGGAATACGCCGAGTAAATAGTTTTCCCTTCCAACGATCTTTACGCCATCCTGATACGATATCGTACCCTTCATCAAGCTTGGCTAGCAGGCGCGGAATATCACTCGGGCGGTTCTCGAGATCGCCGTCAAGCGTGATAATAACCTCTCCGCGGGATTCTCGCACGCCAACGCCCAATGCCGCAGTCTGGCCTGCGTTGCGTTTCAAACGAAGCAACAAAAGAGGCTTTATACCGCGCAATACATCGCTTGTTCCATCTGAAGATCCATCATCGACAAAAATAAGTTCGTACGGTTTACCGAGAGCATCGAAAACGGAAATAAGCTCTTTATGCAACAAGGGAGCCGATTCCTTTTCATTATAGAGCGGCACAATAACTGAATACGTAGGTCGTTCCATAATAAAAATTAAACAATATAATCAAGAAAAAATCAAGCTTCCGGAACAAACTGCTTCTACTGCTTCTTTTACGTCAGTATAATGTGGATATTCTCTCAAGAGTACCTCACGCTCATCTTTGCAACTATATCCCGTCTTGACTCCGACAAATGCTATACCCGCGCGCTCTGCTGTTTTTGCATCGATAGTAGAATCGCCAATCAACACACTTCGCGAGAGATCGATATTAAAATCTTTCACTGCCAACTCTATCATACCGATGCCAGGCTTTCGACACTCGCACGATACTTTTAACCCCTCCACCTCACCTGGGAACCCCTTTTCGGGATAATGCGGACACATATATATCGCATCTAACTTTGCACCTACAGCACCGAGTGTATTTTCAATCTTTATATTGATCTGCCTCGCTACTACATTAGTGACCAATCCCTTAGCGATCACTGGTTGATTCGTCACTAAAATTGCTAAATACTCCGTATCATTAATACGGCGTATCGCCTCTACAGCTTCCGGATACACATCACAATCCTCGGGGCGCGTAACACCGCCGATTTCTTTATTGATCACACCATCACGATCGAGAAAAATGGCGGGGCGCGGATACTCGCTGTTCATGCGAGATATCTTCCCCGCAGCGCAATCTCTCTCTGCTTCGCGCAAACGCTCAGGCGTACCAATATCTTTGAGATATTCAGCGGAATGATATGCGTATATCTCACCGCCATTTGCAAGAATACTTGGAAACACGTTTTTTTCGAGATCGGCAAAACCCTTAACTGGAATATATGAAAATATTTTTGGGGAAATAATGTATACGGACCCTACACTAAAATTTCCAACGAGCATGCCGGCATCACGGGGACGTGAATACAGCGCGGCAATTTTCCCCGACATATCCCGCTCAACGAGGTCGCTGTCATGCATATGATCAGTCGGGTGACCCAACACTGTCAGTGTTGCATTAGCGTGTTGTTGGTGCCATTTTTGAAATCGTGGAATAT
The DNA here is from genome assembly GCA_038065475.1 of Patescibacteria group bacterium. Classification (GTDB taxonomy): domain Bacteria; phylum Patescibacteriota; class Minisyncoccia; order Ryanbacterales; family GWA2-47-10b; genus SICQ01. The sequence goes on from JBBTQY010000003.1 coordinate 42,376, forward strand.
TGACATCGAGCATGATATCGCCCGATAACAACAAAAAATCCTCGCGCATCTTATCGTGAAGCGCTCGCAACGCGCCAGCCGTGCCTTGCGGCTCATCTTCTGTAAGATACGAAATAGAAGCTCCCCACTGCAAACCATCATTACAATACTCGCGTATACTGCTTGCCTGATATCCCAGAAGTAATGTTATATCTATAATACCATAACGTTTTAATAACAAAATCTGATGCTCAAGAATTGTTTTTCCTCCAATTAAAACAAGTGATTTTGGAGTATCTCGCGTGAGCTCCCCGAGACGTGTGCCACGCCCACCAGCTAAAATGACTGCTCTCATGCGAGAAACTGTTCTGAATCTGGGTTCATGCTGTAAATAACCGTGCTACCCAAGTTTTCAAAACGAAAGGGAACGTGCAAATACTGCCCCAACTTTGCGCGAACACGCGATTGATCCTCTGGGCGGACAAACAACAGCATGAACCCTCCCCCGCCTGCACCCAAAAGCTTCCCTCCGATCGCCCCCGCGCTTTGCGCATCGGCATACATAGTATCAATCGCAGACGTTGAAATCTTTGACGTAAGACTGCGCTTAACGAGCCAACCTTCATGAAGCAGTTTTCCAAAGTCGTCGATGGATTCTGGGCTACCTTTTAAAATCTCATACGCCTCATCTACCATTGTACGCATACGCGTGAGCTCTTTTGCTTTTTGTGGTGTTGTCTTTATTTGTTCGGCAGCAATCTCAGAAGCATTGCGCGGATATCCAGTAAAAAATAACATCAATCTTCCGTGGAAAATACGCATGCTCTCTTGTGAAATATCCACTGGCTCCACCCTCAATTCATCCTGCCCACCAAAGTATATTTTATTCAAACCACCAAATGCTGCAGCAACTTGATCTTGAGAGCCGACATTTTCCTTGATCATGTTCTGCTCAACATGAATGGCACTGCGAGCTAAAGCATCTTTTGATATTGTCTTACCTTCAAGTGCATGAAGAGCATTGAGAAATCCAACAGTAAATGCCGAGCTTGATCCGATACCTGACATGCCAGGCACGTCAGTGTTGTGCTGCATCTCGATACCTTGATCGAAGGTAAGATGCGCAAGACACTCGCGCACTGATGGATGCTGAATATCAGCGAGAGCATTTACTTCTTCTTGGCGACCGTAGCGAATACGATATTTGCAGTCAAAAAACGGCGGGAGATATCTCGTCGTAATATAACAATATTTATCAATTGTCGCCGATAACACCGCCCCCCCGTGTTCTCGATACCATATAGGATAATCCGTGCCCCCACCGAAAAAGGAGATGCGAAACGGCGTACGCGTAATAACCATTGAAGTTACCTTACGCTTTTTAGCGTATTTTTTCAATAAAAAATGGGCCGCGAAATGACTTCGCGGCCCCGTGCTAGTAGTGCCCCTCTCGTTCGAGGTTCGCAGCCGTACCGTAGAGGTAGGCGCCCTTCTTGTTGCCATACCACACGACGTGCTGCATCCAGTCTTCCCACGTCGACCATTGTTCCGTGGTGCGATCGATATGGTGCCACACCATACACTCTTTAAGATCCACCGCTTCGGATCCTTCGAGCATACGGCGCGCCGAATGGTAGACCCCCCACACATTGTAACGAAGTGAGAGATCGACATCTTTGGTCTGAAAAGGAAGTTTGACAAGACTCTGGTTGAGCAGAACCGCATCCGCAAGAAGTAGTGCGGGAATCGTAACGGAACGCTCCGAGAAGAAACGAGCGAGAAGAGAGCTAGCTTCTTGGTAAAACGCGGAGAGCTTACCCTCACGCGCGAGCTTGATGAAGACGTACTCGTCCGGCGGCCAGTAGACATTGAGCCACTCTGGTGCCGGACATTGCTCGATATCGCCTCCTTGGATACGCCGTGCCTTCTCTTGGAAAAAGGCGCGGATCTCCGAGAGAACCGGATATCCTGCGAGCGATCCTTCGGTGAACACCTCGATGAGCTCCCGATACGAGACACCCGTCGTCTTTTGAAGAACCACGAGTGGTATCTGAAAAAGCTTGTCGAAGTGAAGAAGTGCGGTCATCCAGGAAAAGACACGCGCCCTGACCCAGTCTTCGCGTGGCATCGCGTTAGTTGCGACGACCAAGTCTTCGTACTCACGAATCTGATCCGGCGTCGTATCGATGACGCCATGGTAGATGACAGCTTCGACTGATACCGACTGAATGCCGAATTGTGCCTGATAGTCAGGATTACCCATCTCAGCATTTGGCAAGATGGAACAGTTGCTGAACTGGATCCGATTGTGCTGACCCGATTCGATCGCCTCCGATACTCCGGCGACGAACGTTTCGTAGGTCTCTCCCGGCAGCGCGAGAATCAAATCGCTATACGTCTCGATGCCCGCGGCGGTAAACCGCTTTTGCAGGCGACGAAAATCTTCGAGCGAAATATTCCGACGCTTGATGGATTCGAGCGTGACCGGATCAAGAGATTGGAACGCGAGCGTCACCCCCTTGTTGAGGCCGGCGTCTGCGAGAATCTTCTGCGCCTGAAAGATGCGCTCTTCTGCGTTCTTCGCGTTCTGTACGGAGAGCGCGTGAGGATACCCTAGGCGCGCCTTCACGCTCGCTGCATACCGTGCGATCTCAACATCCCGAGGGAAAATGCCGAAGTTCGCATCGCAGCAAAACATGAACTCGATACGATGGGCAGCGACCCACTCGAGCTCGGCGTAGAGGCGACTTTCATCAAACCTAAACACCTTACTCGCAATCGCAGAACCCCAATCGCAAAATGTGCATGCGAACGGGCATCCGCGATTTGTCTCCCACAGAAACAACCACTGCTCTTCGGGATGTTCAGCCATAAGTTGGCTAAACACGCCGGAGGTGTAGGGAGACGGAATGAGTGAAAGATCGGGAATGCGCGGCATGCGCTCGTTTTGCACGTACCGTCCTTCTTCGTCGATGAAGCTCGTCGAAGGAATGTCGTGCCAATCGCGCACGGATGCGCGCTCGAGCACGCGTGTGAACACCTGCTCGCCTTCATTGTGACACGCGACATCCACCCATGGATGCGCGCGCAAGAACAACTCTGACCGATCGGGTACCTGTGGTCCGCCGAAGACGATGATCACGGCGGGGTTTTGCTCTTTGAGCTGTCGCGCGATCTCGAGCGAGATATTTTGATTCCAGACATAGAGACTGAAACCTACGATATCCGCGCTACGAAGCGCTTCGAGGGCATCATCAAGCGCGATGCGCTTGTAGAGCGGTGGGAGAAATTCGTACTCATGAGATGCGGCGAGGTGCTGTTGGGCATACGCCTGCAATATCCCTACGGAGTACGGAAGATAGTTTTGTCCTGAGAAACTGTTGTTGATCTGTACGAGTCCGACTCTCATCAGTACTTTCCTCCTTTCATTTTTTTAAGGTTCGTACTGGTGTTCCTGTGTCAATAAACCAATAAAATAGTATTTTGTCAATATTCCTCAAAAAGAAAAGCAGGGGCCCCGTGAGGAGTCCCTGATGTTTGATGGCGTGCCTTTTTTTTCATAAAGGCCGCCACACGATGTAGGAGTACGCGTCGTGATAGAGATTGCCGAAATGCACCCGTTGCACGCGCTCAAGCTCGATACGGCCTTGGCCTTCGAGCTCGCGAAGCCGCGTCAAGTATCCCGACAAATAGTTGCGTTTGCGAGAAAACTGCAGCGCGAGCGCATCAGTCACCTGCGTCGGATCGTAAAGCTCCTCGATCCCGTCAACATGCACGAAGCACACGCATGGGTGTTCGAGTACCGACTGGATGAAGGGTTCGAATGCTCCACCGACTTGCTCGAGTGCATGAAATGCCAAGAGCGCATCGCTCGGCGCATGATCCATACGCACTGATGGAGCGAAAAGATCGAAGACATCGCCCCGCACATTCCACCCACATCCTGTACGCATGACCTCGATTATGTCACGCGACGCTTCCGCCCAATCGTACCCGAAGAGTTTCTTTTCGGGATACATCACGGCGAGCGTCGCGAGATTCATTCCAGAACCGCATCCGAACTCGTGTATTGCCGAGGCGTTGGCGAAATACTTTTCGAACAGCCATCGGCAAAACACCTGACGCACGTTGAGCTCGAAGAGATTGCTCGCCGGCTCAATGTACTCGCCGAATAGCCGTACAGGCGCCCCAGGCCGATCATAGTACTTCGGCACGAGAGCACGAATGTTGTAGCCACTCGCCTTGAAGTCGACCAGATTCTCTGACCATCCTTCTTGCCAGCGAGGCTGTCTTCCTCGCCCCGCGGGCGCGAGACTTGGTGTATCTTCGCCGAGCCTTTCCTGGATCATCGCTATGATTTCAGATTGTCGCGATGCAGAAAGATGAGAGAATCGAAAGTCGGTCAAAAAAATCATCGCCTGCACTGCGGGCGAGAAATCGTCAACCGTCACCCCGAATAACCGGGCGAAATCACCTATCCTGAGCGTATCCATCTTGCCCATCAGTGAGCACCTTGCCTTTCTCGATACCACGCGATTGTTTCTCGGAGACCGTCTCGCAAAGAAACCGCGGGACGAAATCCGATCGACTCTGCGCGTGTCGTATCCATCACTCGTATCTGATCGCCTTCCGACTGTTCACCATCCCACACAATCGCGGGATCTTCGCCAGCCTCTTGGCAGATGATCGCGAGTAGTTCATAAATTGAAACGCCCGTACCGCTACCGAGATTGACCGGATCGACAATACCTCGCTCGGCGACAAGCATCATCCCACGCGCAACATCGCGCGCGTGTACGAAGTCTCGTATCTCGGTACCGTCGCCCCTCACCCGAACTGGGAATTCGCGGCTGACAACTTTGCGTACAAATGAAGGAACGACCATCGCCGCGTCTGACTCGAAGTCGTCGTGCGGGCCGTAGGTATTGGCTGGACGTACGATTGAAATAGCGTCCCAACCGTACTCAATGCGGTATGCCTCCGCCTGAAGCTCCCCCGCGCGCTTTGCGCACGCAGGAAAACGATCATTGCGTGGAAGTGGCGTGCGCCAGACATCGTCTTCACAGAAGATTGGAGCTGTATCGTACACGCCCAGAGAACTCGTGAAGAGAAATCCTTCGACGTCGCTCCGGCGCGCCGCTTCCATGAGATTCGTGTTGAACATGAGCTGCGGCACGAGCAGGTGCGCGGGCCGCGCCTTCACGGCTGCGGGTGAACCTTTCACACACAGCAGATTGAAAACGTACTCCATGCTGCTGCATGCCTGCATGCAGTTACCGAAATCCGTCAGATCGAGCCTTCGAAACTCGGCATCGGGATGTGCCAACGTCGCATCACCAAGTGACACGATGCGGACATACGCCCCCGCACGAATCAGAAGCTCGACGAGCGGGATACCGATAAGGCCGGTGCCGCCTGCGACAAGCACGTGCTTGCCTTTGAAATCAAACATTCACAACTCCTCTGGGCAAACCTGCTTGTACCAAGCAAGCGTTTGCTCGATACCTTGATCGAGAGTGACGCGCGGACTCCACCCGTAGATTTCCCGCGCTTTAGTGATGTCGAAACATACCTTGGTCGGTATGGTGGGTTTTGAACGATCGTACGTCACACCAAGAGTCTTCTCTGAAGCCTTGATGATACGCATGACCAGTTCCCCGATCGACACCGCGGTTCCTGCGGCGACATTAACAACGTCGTGCGGAGGAAGTGACCCTTGCCGAACATGATCGATGACGCTCGAAATGAACGCACACAGATCGCTCACGTAGAGCAGGTCTCGTTCTGGAGATCCGTCTCCCCACACGGAAAGATCTTCTCCATCCCGTGCGGCCATGATCTTGGCGACTGTCGCGCCAAAAACATGGGAATGTTCGAGATCGAACTTGTCGTGCGGTCCGTACACGTTTGATGGACGAACTACCGTGTAGCGTGTCCGACCGAGACGTGAATAGAACTCGGCGAGCTTTTCCGCGCAGATCTTCATCCAGCCAACACCGAAGTAGTTGGGGAAAAAACCATCACGCAGATCTACATCGCCTTCTGCAAACACATGAGCGGCAGTTCGCTGCGGGTATACGACACCCGAGCTCAGAAAGATCACGTGTCCGACACCCGCGTTGTGCGCCGCTTCAAACAGCAACGTATTGATGATGATGTTGCCTGCGACGTGCATTTCAGGATGATTGATGATGTCGCTCGAACCAGAACTTTTTGCCGCGGCATGCACAATGACGTCCGTACCGCGAACAGCGGTGGCAACCTGCTGCCTATCAGTCAGATCAACCCGACGCGTGCCCGAGAGCACACGACTGTTTGTCAGACCGACAACATCGATGTCATCACGCCCCTGCAATGCCTCGTGTATGTTGCGCCCGATGAAGCCGGACGCACCCGTAACAAGCACCCGTAACTTCTCCATAAAGCGCCTCCTTTGTCAACGAGCTCATCTTGCTTATAGCAAGAAATGAGCCTCCAAACAAGCACTAAAAGGGGCCTTTGAATTTACGTTCGTAGCTATAAAAATTTTCTTTCGTAAGATCGGTGGGTGTCAGTTTAAGCTGACGCTCTACCTCTCTAATGATAGTCTCAGCTCCCGGATAGAAAACCATCTCGAGTGGGCGCGTGCACGGGCATGGAGTGTCGGCAAAATGAATGCGTCCAACTGGCGCGCGCAATACGCCAAAACATTTTTCCGAGACACGCGCAGCTATCTCAGCACCAAACCCACAAAATCCCCAATCATAGTCAGCGACAATGCAACGTTTTGTTTTTTGTACGGAACGTACGATTGTTTTTTCATCAAGTGGCACGAGTGTGCGCGGATCGACAATCTCTATCTCAACGCCACGACGCGCAAGGACTTCTGCCGCTCGGAGCGCTTCGACGTTCATCCACGATGTCGCAACAACGGTGATATCTTTGCCACGACGCAGCACATGCGCCTTACCAAACGGCATTGGCTCCTGGCGCGCAGGAACTTTATCAATCGCGTCATAAAGCCACCGATGTTCAATAATCAATACTGGATTATCATCACGGATTGCCGTGATGAGTAAACCCTTTGCATCCTCGGGTGTCGTTGGCATCACCACCTTCAACCCTGGAATATGCGCGAAGACAGATTGCATGCTTTTATTGTGCTGGTATGACTGGCCCCATCCCCTACCGATAACCGCGCGAATCACCATCGGCACTTTCATCTGTCCGCCTGATCCGTAGTGCCAGCTTGAAACCATATTTGAGAGTTGATTCATCGCGAGCAATAAAAAATCGATGCGCATATGTACGTTGATGGGTCGCAACCCCGCGAGGGCAGATCCGAGACCAAACCCGACGAGCGCCTCCTCACACAGAGGCGTACTAAATGATCGCTTTGCGCCAAACTTTTCAGCCAAACCTGCGGTCGTACCAAAAATACCTTTGTGATCGGCAATATCAATACCATAGACAAAAACATTTTTATCTCTCTTCATCTCCTGTACCGTCGCCTCGCAAATCGCGTCCCGATAACTCAGCATTTTTGACTGAATATTTTTTTTATCCATAGAAAACATCTTGATATAATTCAGCATTGGCGGGAAACGGGGCGCGCTGTGCTTTACGGACAGCGCCAGCAATAGCCTGCTCAATGTCTTTCTCGATACCTAGGATTTTTGATTCTGAAAGGCCTTGTCGAATCAAACGTGCGCGCTGTAATTTTACCGGATCGTGTTTTTCCCATACATCAAATTCCTTGCGCCCCCGATACCCAACATCAAAATCAGTATTGATCCCCACATGCTCCAAGTATCGATAATACTGCGTACTTAAAAAAACGGGCCTTTTATTTTTCTGTAATAATCGCATCGCTTTTTGTGTCGCTGCATATATCTTTTCTACATCCGTACTTTTTTCCTCAATCACCGTGCATTCAAATTTGGAAACAATAGCATCGAGTGAGCGGTACCCATGACGTCGTTCTTTTGGATTGTGTACCGCCAAACCATTGTCTTCGTAGACGAAAAGTGCCGGGATGCCGAGCGCGGCGCTCATATTTAAAGACTCCCAAAAAACACCTTCATCGACAGCACCGTCACCGAAAAAAGTCGCGGCGATAGTTTTTTTCTTCTTATATATATTGGCAAACGCCGCACCTACCGCAAGTGGTAGAGTACTCGCGACAATAGCGGAAGCTCCGAAAAAACCTGCGGATGGCGCAGAAAGATGCATAGAACCCGCCTTTCCTTTCGCATTACCGGTACGCTTTCCGTACAGTTCCGCAAAAAAAGTATCTGCCTCACCGGTGCGCGCGAGATATACCGCGTGACTTCTATATGAAGAAAATACTTGAGCATCCTTCCCAAGCGCATGACACACCCCGACCGAAATCGCCTCACCCCCCATAGACATATGCATGGGCGTCTTCATGTCGTCCTCAAGATAGTGCGCAATAATAGCCTGTTCAGAAGCCCTGACAAGATAGAGTGCTTTATAGAGTTTAATACTAAGTTCTGATTTCATAGGTAAACGATATCTGTAATCATAGACACTCTGAAGAAAACGTCTACCCCTGAAGCTTGCCAATGCCTTCTTTTCGGTATATCGTGCGACAAACGCATCTTAACATACGAGGTCACTCATGCGCATAAAACCGCTCGTTAAAGTTGGAAGGCCAGTCGAACTTACCAAACGCTTCTTCGGAAAAGCGATGGTGAGACAATCCTATCGACGCCGCAACAATGGCACGATAGAAGACTACTACTTTTTCGGTCACAGCTCTCAGTGGGCATCCATCGTATTCCCACTCACGCCTACAGACGAAGTGGTCGCCATCCGGCAGTTCAGGCCTGCGGTCGGCAAAGCGATTCTCGAATTGCCTGGGGGAACCCTGGAGGACGAGGCGACGCCGGAGATAGTGGCGCGCCAAGAACTCACCGAGGAAACGGGCTACGTAGCGCGAGAACTTCTAGCTCTCACACCGCAACCGATCTTCATTGAGCCCGCAAACACGGCGCTCTCCTACCACCTCTATCTCGCGACTGGATGTCTACCGACTGGTGAACAAAGCCTTTCGCCTACCGAAGATATAGAGGTCGTGCTCATGCCGCTTCGCACATGGATACAGAAGATTCGACGTGGCCATATCCAAGACGGCCGAAGTATCGTGGCGACCTTTCTCGCACTACCCCACCTCAAGGCGTGGGCTGGGCTCGTATGAATACGAGCCCTTTTATATAGTTTTTTTAATTTTTTCTATAATGCTCGTGGTTGAAATATTTTCAAATTCGGGTGGACACCAACGATCAAGCATGACAAACTGTATCTTATGTTTTTTAGCAATCTCTTCCCGATAGGATAGATCGAAGGCATCCTTATTGACGACATACACGTCCGGATGGAGTCCCGCGAACAACGGCTCAAGATAAGCGTTCAAATTATCTGCAGGCACCGGACCATCGAATAAGACATAATCAACGGGCTTGAGCGAATCAACCATCTTGATACGCACCTCTTCATTCAGTATCGGGCGGCCGCTCTTATATTTTTTAATATTTTCATCACATCCAACCACGACGACTAAAATATCGCCGTACTTTTTGCACTCATCAAAAAAAAGCGCGTGACCTGCATGAGTCAAATCAAACACGCCCGAACAAAAAATAATCTTTTTGTTCTTGTGTGTCTCGCGAATATTTGGTAAGTCAGTATATGTGATGCGCGCCATCGTGACTGTTATGGTACTGAAAAATATTGCTAACGACAACTTGATAAAAAAATGGGGGGGTGACGCCACCCCCCCTTCCTGCGTACCTCATGATTTAACGAAAGATGCGTCTCCAGTCTGATCTCTCTGCGAGAGAATCGGGTTGGCGATCGGCCACCAGATGCCGAAAGCGGGATCGTTCCATAGAATTGTGAATTGCGCCCCCGCGCCCTGATAGTAGGTCGACTGCTTGTAGTGGAAGATCGCCTCGCCGCTCATGACCAAGTGTCCATTGCCGAACTTCGGTGGGACGAGCACCTGCAGTCCATTCGTGTCAGACAGTGTGAACGACTCCCACTGCAGAAACTGCGCGGAATCCGGATCGTTGTTGACCACGACGAGGTAGAACGAACCGTACAGGCACGAGATCAACTTCCATGTCTTGTCATCACCGTGAATGCCGCGAAGCACTCCGTGAGACGACCTCGAGATGTCATCTTGCACGAACTCGACGTGCGCGCCGAGTTGATCGTAGATCTTCCGGTGATAAATCTCGCGGTACCGACCGCGAAAATCTTCGAACGCTTCAGTTTCGAAGCACATCACGCCATCGAGTCTACATGCGCGTAGCTTGATCATACGCTCCTCCGGGCATTGGCGTAGTGCTCACGCCAGTAGTTGAGCGTGTCGATGATGGTCTGCTCAAACGGGATCTCCGGCGCCCATCCCGTCATCGCCACGAATTTCTCGATGGACGGAATCTGGAGCGTGACATCCGACGGACGTAGGCGCGCGGGATCGACTTCCACACGAATACGTTTTCCCGTCGAATACGAGAGAAGTCTGTCGAGCATCTCCCGTATCGTCATCGTAACGCTACCGCCGATGTTGTAGACGTCGCCCGGTTTGCACCGCTCGACGAGAAGCCAGTATGCTCGCACCGCGTCACGCACATCCATCCACGTACGAACGCTGTCGAGATTGCCGACCTTCAACACGGGCTTCTGGACCCCTGCCTCGATGGCGGCGATCTGCTTTGCAAAACTCGACAGGGCAAACACCTCGCCGCGACGCGGGCCCGTATGCGTGAACATACGAGTACGAATCGTGCGGATCTGCCAGCTCAGCCAGTATTGCAGAGCGATCATGTCTTCGCCCACCTTGCTCACCGCATAGGGCGAGGCGGGACGAAACGGGTTCTCCTCCTTGATGGGAACCTCGTCTGACCTCACCTGCCCATAGACTTCAGATGAACTGCAGATGTGGATGATGGGGTCGTACGATCGCGCGTCCTTCTGCTCACGCACTACCTCGAGAAGGTTTGATGTCCCGAGGACGTTGGTCGCCAGCGTTGCCCCAGGGGCACGGAAACTGAAATCGACATACGACTGCGCCGCGAGGTGAAAGATCACCCCGGGCGAGTGGCGCGCCAAGATCGTTCTGAGCGACGAGAGGTCGCTGAGATCTCCATACTCGAGCGTCACGCGATCCAAGATGTGCGCGATGTTGTCCTTGGGAGAGCGCCAACGCACAAGTCCGACGATCTTGGTGTCGTGGTGGTGCTCGAGAATGTAGTCAGCCAAATGGCTTCCCACAAATCCCGTGATACCGGTTATCAGTACACACTTCTTCATATGAAAGGCCTCCTTCGCCCTTGTAAATAATTCAACGAACCCCAGCCTGCTTATAGCAAAAAGAAGTGTCTTTGTGAAGCGTTAGAGAATATGATAATGTCCGATATATGATGCGCCCGGCACCCATAAAAAAACTTGAACGGTTTCTCAATACTGACACCCTATATCTTGCACGTGGGAGTTTTTGGATGTCGCTCGGCAGCATCGTCAACATGGGAGTCGCCCTTCTCTTATCGATAGCGTATGCGCGCTATATACCAAAAGAAGTGTATGGAAGCTACCGATATGTCTTTTCGGTCTTGGGTGCTGCCGGCATCTTCGCACTGCCTGGCATGGCAGTCATTATTACGCAGTCAGTCGCACGTGGTTTTTCGGGCACCTATCGCCAAGCGAATAGAATTATTTTTTACGGGTCTATTGGTATTAGTGTCATCAGCGCTGGCGCATCAATATTTTTCTTCCGGCAAGACAATCTGACACTCGCGACAGCGTTTCTCGCGGGCGCGATCGGTATACCTTTTGTCGAAGGGCTAGGTAATTGGAGAGGGTATTTTGATGGAGTGAAAGCATTCAAGAGAAAAACAATCCTCAATATAAAAATAAAAATATTCTATGGCATTTCTATGCTCAGTGCTATTTTTTGCATTTGGTTTTTCTATCTTCCACCAATGATCGCAACAGCCTTACTTGTCAGCGCGTATGTTATCCCTCTCGGCATCGCAAATATTTTTGCCGTACGAACCACGCTTCAAGAAGTCCCGCCAAATGCGCCTATAGAACCGGACTCAATACGATACGGCATGCACCTCTCACTCGGAACAGTACCGACAACTATTGCATCATACATAGATAGCATCATCGTCTATCACTATCTGGGTCCGATCGCACTCGCAACCTATGCGTTTGCTACCGCAATTCCCGACCAAATCAAAGTTATCTTTATTAACATCGCTAGTACGACGACGCCAAAACTGGCCCAACAAGCATTTACCGTCGAGCAAAAACGGGAACTTACTAAAAAACTCTTCCGCGCTTCGATATTTACCACGCTGATTATCCTTGGATATATCATTGTTGCACCACTTATCTATATGATTTTTTTTAACCGATACTTAGACGCAATTCCGTACTCACAAGTCTTTGTTATCTCGCTTGCACTGTTTCCATTTGGTATCTTTGGCAATGCGATACGCGCAGAGGGCAACATCAAGAAAAATTATATACTTGATAGTACGGTATCGGGCATTCAAATTGTAGCGCTTTTGATGCTCATTCCATGGTACGGCCTTTGGGGAGCAATCTGGGGGCGTGTCATCGGCAGGTTTGCCAATAACTTCTTCTCTTATGTTCTTTTCCGGTACTAAAACAAAAACGTGCATGCCACTCGCGCGACACACAATGTACACGCATATTTTTGATGCGCTTGCACTGCCACTCGATGGGGAAATTCTCGGTATTAGCGGTCTTAAATATTTTGAAGGATCAAAAAACTTCACTCCTCAGCGAAAGATTATTGCAAGCACTGCGCGCATCACGCGTGCCGATTATCCAGACGTCAACATTCTTTCGCTCCCCTACACCGACAATATGTTTGACGTCGTCATCGCCGATCAAGTCATCGAACACATTGAGGGGAACCCTGAACAAGCAATACATGAAATTCATCGCGTCTTAAAACCGGGCGGCATCGCGATCATAACCTCTGTACTTCTCTACCCAATTCATTGGGGACCAAAAGATCTGTGGCGCTTCACGCCAGATGGCCTTCGACACCTCTGCCGTATCTTTAATGATATTCGCGCCGCTGATAGCTGGGGCACCAAATGGATTGTTGCACTCGCCCTCATCTACCCGCGCATTGGTGACTGGCGCGTCACAAAAAAACCCCTCAATATTGCCTCTTATCTCGCAAACATGAATGACAAAAAATATCCATGGGCGACATGGATAATCGCACGGAAATAATTTCTTAGGAAAGAATCTTTTCTACTACTTCAATCACCTTCGAGACTTCTTTGTCGGTGAGTTTTGAATACAAAGGCAACGTTATCGTACGAGCGCCGATAGACTCTGCGTGTGGGAAATCGCCCTCACGGTACCCATATTTTTTCCGATAGTATGTCATGAGATGAATAGGGCGATAATTTACCGCCACACCAATACCGTGAGATTCTAACGCATGCAATATCTCATCGCGACGTGGAGCATCGACAAGCGCCGTAGAAAGATGCCGCGCATGCGTAACTCCCGGATCTGTCTGGAGAAATTCGATACCGGCCTTCTGAAAAGCACGCTCGTAACGCTCAGCGATAACCGCGCGACGTTTCCATACTTTGCGAGCGCGAGCAAGCTGGCCAATCAAGAGTGCTGCTTGAATGTTAGTCATGTTAAACTTCCATCCGAGCACTGGTACATCATAATGCTGATAAAGTTTGCCGTAGCGATCCGCCATAGAGCGCGAAACACCATGGAGGCGCGTCTTTGCGATATGATCTGCAATAGACTTATGGCGAGTGACGACTGCACCACCTTCGCCCGAGGTGATGCTCTTGGTCGCATAAAAACTAAAACACGCCGCATCAGATACCATGCCGGGGCGAATACCGTCGCGCTCAGCCTCAAGGGCGTGAGCTGCGTCTTCAATAACAAAAAGTTTATGCGCGCGGGCGATACGCGACATTTTTTTCATATCCACCATCTGCCCGTACAAATGCACGGGAAGAATGGCTTTTGTTTTTTTTGTTATCGCCTCAGCAATATGGTCAACATTGATATTGCCAGTTCGTGAGTCGACATCGACGAATACCGGCTTTGCACCAACTTGTTCTATCACGTGAGCAGTCGCTACATACGAGAGTGGCGTAGTGATAACCTCATCTCCTCGACCGATACCATGAGCCTCAAGGGAGAGAAAAAGGGCGCTTGTACAACTCGTAGTCCCGCGAACATGCCCGCCTCGAACCCCCAAAAATGCCGTGAGCTTTTCCTCAAAGGTACGGACATACGCGCCCGTGGTAAGGACAGGCCCTCGTAATACTTTCTCAACCCGCCCGATATCAGCGCGTTCAATATTATGACGAAAGAAAGGGACCTTCATGCGCTCGTTTAAAACTCTCGTGGAAACAGGTATTCGAACTGGCGAATATTATAGTATTTTGATTCGCCCAAATCATGCTTACCCGATGCAAGCACCTCCCATATAGATTTTGCTGCTTGCGTAAAATCACTCTGCGGATGAAATCCGATTTTTTCAAATTTCTCACCAGACACACGATAACTACGCTGTGGTCCTGTCTTCTCTGCCTTGATAATCAGATCAATATCAAACGAGTCTTTAACAATATGGACGATGTCTTCTGCGATATCTTTTACTAATTTGTTGAAGCCTATGACGTTAAAAATGCCGCCGGATACTTTTCCAATTGGTGCTTCGAGCGCAAATAGATATGCGCGCGCAGCATCCTCAATATCCAAAAACGGCCTCCACATCCACCCGCCCGAATGTAAGATAAGTGTTTTGTTGATATAGGCGTTTTTCAAAAATGTATTGATCGCAAGATCATACCGCATGCGTGGTGAAGACCCAAACACCGTCCCCTTGCGAAGCATGACGGGCGCAAAAGTATCTGAACGCTGTCCGAGCAAAAACTGTTCGGCCAAATGTTTTGAGAGCGAATACGGCGCCTTGGGATAAATAATCTTTTCCTCGGTGCAAATAGTATCGTCGGGTTGCTCTGAATAATACACCGAGCATGAAGACGCGAAAATAAAACGAGGAACACCCGCCTCACGCGCGAGTTCAGCCAGATGACGTGTACCCTCAAAATTTACTGAAAAATTTTGCATGGGATTGTATTCAGCTGTCGGATCATTCGAAAACCCCGCGAGATGGATAACCGCGCTGACACCCTCAAACAGAGATTTTGGTGCGCTACGAATATCTCCCTCAATCAGCTCAATATCATTTTTGACTGCCGAAAGCCCTTCATGACCAAAATATCCCACATCGATTACGCGCACTTTCCAATCAGAACGCAACAAGAGCGGCACAAGCACACTCCCTATATATCCTGAGCCTCCCGTTACGAGTACTGTTCCTTTTGACATAGCTTCTCTTTATATAACCTTAAAAAACCCTAACATGTCAAAGAAAAAACCGGCCGAAGCCGGTTGCTATGCCTTGAGGTACAGGCGAAGAGCGAAGAAGGGACGATCGGCATCCTTCTTCTTGAAGCCGAGCTTCTCGTAAAGCGTAATCGCCTCAGGATGTCGCGTGGAAACGTCGATGAAGTCGGCGCCACACTCGCGCGCCTCGCGGATCAAAGCCTCCACGAGCCTTGTGCCGATGCCTTGCCCGCGATACTCGGGATCTACCACCACGTCTTCGATGACGAATACGCGCCCGAGAAGTTTTGTGTAAAAGGAAAGAGTTGCCATCCCAATAAGAACCTCGCCATCGTACGCGCCGACCATACGAAATGTAGTACGTGCCGCCACGAACGCAGCGAAGTGCATGGGGGTAAGCTCTTGGTCAGGGTATAGAAACGCCAGAAGCACCGCGATGCGCTGATAAGCTGCCATCAACCCCCCGCGACTCCGAATAACTTTTACATCAATATCCATACGTTGCCTCCAGAAGGCAAAGTACAATCTTTTGGGTAACCAGTCAAGCTGTGCTAGGATTTTCAATATGCCAAAGGTATCAGTAATCATACCAACCCATAACCGCGCTCACCTCCTTCCTCGCGCACTCGACAGCGTGCTATCGCAAAGCTACAAAGATATGGAGATTATTATCGTCGACGATGGGTCGAGTGACGAGACGCCTGCCGTTATCGCTCGCTATACCGACCCACGCATCCGAACCATACGATACGAAACACCACAAGGAATACCGACGGTACGCAATCGCGGCATGCAAGAGGCTCGCGGCGAATATATCGCATGGCAAGACGATGACGATGAGTGGCTCCCCGGGAAGCTGGAGAAACAAGTAGCAAAAATGGAAACGCTCTCTGAAGAATACGGGGTCGTCTATTCAGCGTATTGGCGCATGCGCAAAGATGGAACGCGCGCTTTTTTCCCACCACGCTGGGTACAACCCCAAGAAGGTGACCTCTATAAAGTATTTCTGAAAAAAAACTTTTTATGCCTCCAATCAATGCTTATGCGAAAAAAAGTTTTTGAAACCGTCGGAGGACTCGATAAACGATTCCCCGTACTTCAAGAATATGATTGGTTCCCAAAAATCGCCGAACGTTTTCAGTTTGCTTATATCCCAGAGCCGCTGACGCTTTTGCATCATACGCCAAAATCAAATTCACAAAACAACACTCTTAACGCATTTGCTCGAGAATTATTTATACAAGATAGGTATCCTGACCTTCTACGATTCAAATTTCTCGGATACCATTATGGACTCATCGGCGATCTTTATATGGGAGATAAAAAACCATGGCGCGCTGCAACTTTTCTTTGGAAATCAGTACGGCACGAACCTTTCCGTGCGCGACATTGGGTAAAAGCGCTCTGTGCGTCTTGTGGAATTAATTATTTAAAGCTCAAAATATATCTACCTACAGGCAAAAGGCGATTTAAAATATGAAACAAGTTCGATTTGAGTTTAAATATATCCTCCACCCCGCTCAGGTAGTTGAGGCGCGCGATATCATCCACCGATGCATGAACCCTGATCCATTCGCGCCATCGGGATCCTATACTGTGACGAGTCTTTACTTTGACACGCCCACACTCTCCGATTACTACGAAAAATCGAGTGGGTTTTTAGATCGCAAAAAAGTGCGCGCACGAATATATGCGCAAAATCTTGCCCGATCAGATGGAATGATTTGGCTTGAAATAAAACGGAAACATAACGCGATATTTAGAAAAATACATACGGCAATCACAAAAGCCTCGTGGGATCTTATGATCGAACATCGCTATTCTGAATTACTCAAACTCAATACTAGCGATGAAATTCGTACGTTTCTCTGGGATCTTATACGCGAAAAACGAACGCCGACATCGTTTATCCGCTACCAGCGCACGCCGTACGTAGGAACTCATGACCCCTCATTTCGCATTACGCTTGATTCTGACATCGAAACAGCACGTCATGATGACCTGACAGAACCACTCTACACATATCCCGTAAAAAATGTAGGCGCTATCTTGGAAGTTAAATTTTCTGAAACTCTCCCCCCTTGGTTCGGTCATGTCGTGCGCAATCTTGATTTGACGCGCACCAGTTTCTCCAAGTATGCTAAGTCTATTGAAACGGCATCTTTGTGGAACCCGCTCCCACGCTAAATATTATGGAATCAAACTTTTTAACAAACTTCTATAACCTAACCTCGACGGAACTATCGAGCGCTCTTGTGGTACTCAATTTACTTTTGGCATTCGGGCTGGCGACACTGGTCGTGTGGGTGTGGCGCAAAACACATACGGGCCTTTCATACTCGCAATCTTTCGCTATCACCATCGTCATGATTGCCCCCCTTGCATCAGCGGTCATGATGATCGTTCAAAACAACCTCATCGGAGCATTCGCTCTCCTTGGTGCGTTCTCCCTGATTCGCTTCCGTACCATCATGAAAGAGACGCGCGATATTGCGTTTCTCTTCTTTGCTCTCACTATCGGTGTATCCGTAGGTACTGGATACTATGCGCTCGCCTTCATCACTACTGCGCTTCTCTCAGGCATCGTTCTCTTACTCTACCGATATCAGTTTGCCTCGTCATCAAAAAATGGCTATCTCGTGACATTCCATGCAGAACGCACATTTAATACAGCTGCGTTAGATCCCCTTTTTAGCACGGTACTTACATCTTCCGAACTCATTCATGAGAAGATATCAAATGCGGGCATCGAGTATGCGTATACTATCATCTTCAAAGAGAAAAAAACGGAAGATCAATTTCTCAAAAAATTAAGTGACGTACAGGGTATTACAGATATCTTCCTTCTCTCTGGGAAAGATACTATCGAATACTAAACCTTCTGAAGTACAAAAAAATGATGCCGTGGGTTTTCAAGTACACGGTATTCTTTTTTTATCTGAAAACCAGCCGACCTTATACTTCTCATGATTCGATCTAGTGAGTATCCTCGCATACCAATCTCCCAAGAATGCTCATGATGTAGTGGTTGACGGGGCGAAATAAAACGTAAATTCAATAACTTTCGAAATCGTGTTATTTTCGGAATAGGCAATTCAAATCGTAAAAATGGAGTTGCGACCGGAAGTGAGATAATAACCAAAGTTTTAGCAACACGATAAAGTTCGCGAAGAGCTTTCTCTGAATCTTCATACGGCATATGCTCAAGTACCTCACATGCCGTAATACAATCAAAGGAACCATCTGGGAATGGCAACTCTTTGATTGAACCTACAACATCTGGATTTCTCGCAGAATCAACGTCGAGAGTTGTTACCGACAAACCATGATGGCGCAGATACAACGCGACAAAACCCGTACCCACACCGACCTCGAGAAGTGACGCTGGATGGAGCTTAAAAACCTCATCTATCTGATGCCAATAACTCGCGAAGCGAGCTTTGGAATCATACGCACGCTTAAACTCGTGACCTTTCATATTTAAACGCTAGAAGTCCTAAAAGAATTAATGGGATCACAATAGGATACCGCAATCTGGCACCAACGCCAAACCCCGTACTCACCACCGTTACCGTGATAAAATAACCTACCATGATAATCAAGAAAATTACTTGATGATGATTGACGCCACGTATACCGCGCCAAGCACCCACAACGGCGAGCGCCGACACAGCAATCCAAAACATACGCCCAAGCCCTATCAATAAAATCTCCCACCATCGAAACTCGCCGAGTGCACCCTTTATTTTCGTTGGCCAATCTTTATTGATAAACACAACGGGCGTTAAGTAATTGTGATGTCGCTTTACTTGTTCATCCGCATCTTTTTCCAAGAGGGCTGAATATCCTTCGTTGGTTAACAACGAGATCGTACTCACGCCGATCGTGGTCGCAAATGCCCTTGGGTACTCAAGTAAAAAGATGCGCGCCGCGCTACCCACGCTCGTGCAACGAGCCTCGAGCTCCCGGTACTGCGGCAACGCCCATGCCTCCGCCCAATTGCTCGCATCAAGGCGGTATTCTGACGAAAGAACACCTGCAAGGCCCCAACTACAAATGTTGCCGGAATCATCCGACGTAAGGTCATATGAGCCCCCAACAGCATTGTTACGTAACATCCATGGACTCATAAGTAGCACTGTAACGATAACAAAAATAAATGCATGGCGTGGCCTTCGATATACAAACAACAAAAGAAATCCGATGAGCACGACTAAATACACTGGAGCGGGTTTTATATAAAGAGTGGCTACAATAGCTACTACCGCAAGCAAAAGTGAACTTGTACTATTTTGATCAAGATACCGAATAAACGCAAAAACAAACAGCGCTAGAAAAAAAACAAAAACCGTCTCTGGTATCAAAAGAATATGAATGGTCGCCAGAAATGGCTCAAGCGAAAATAGCAGTGCTGCCCCAAGCGCCAAACGACTCGAAGTAAAGCGACTGGCAAGCAAGAAAAGGATAAGCGCAGTACCCGCGGCAAGCGCCGCCTGTACTAATGATAACGCTATTGCTCCTACTACCTCGCCACCCGCCCACAAAAATAGCCCGAGCAAAAACGGATAGAGCGGCATAAAACGCGTAGATGCAAACCCCTCTCCTCGAAATATTCCCTCGCCCAGGCCACGATAGAGTGATGAATCGCTCCAGAAAAGACGATCGGCTCCAAAAAGTAAAACAAAAACAAAAACTGCGGCGATCTTGATAATAAAAACCGCCCAGAAGAAATTGCGCGGTTTTGTTATAAAAGATACAAGCCCGTTCATAGACTACACCTTGGGTGGCGTATTACGCATGCGCACCGACACATAGAGCGAGAGATTGAGTGGCACAAATGACGGTAGAAGAAGTCGCTTCTCGATGGTAAATTGCTTACCTAAAAATCCGAGAATATAGTTGTGATCTGATGGATGAATATCTTCGGGATCTTCGCCGACAAGTTTGAAAAAACTATCGGTAATAATATTTTTCACCGGGAACGAGATAACAACAAGACCGCCGGGCTTTACGATACGTGCGATCTCGCGAGCAGCGCGCTCAGACTCATGGATATCTTCAAGCGTGCTTACAATCACACACGCGTCAAACAACGCATCCGCAAACGGCATAGCCATAATATCGCCTGAAATAAGTTCGACGTTGCTAACCTGATACCAATCAAGCATGCGCTTGACCGCATCAGTCTCTTTGTGAAGATCGAGTGCGGTAACTTTTTTTGCAATTTTGGAAAGTGTGGGCAAGAGAATACCACTTCCGTAGCCAATCTCGATAAGATTTTCGAACTGATATGGCTCAAGAAGTTTATAAGTATTCTTAAGACGCTGACGATACACAATGCTCGCCACAGGGTAATAGTGATACATTACCGGATCACCCCAATTCGTCTGGGTCATTAAACGCTTTGGTGGAATGATCAATTTTGGTTTTTTCATTTAGGTAAAAGAATAAGAATAACACCAAATAGAATCGCTGCGATACCTACAACATGTAACGTCGAAAGGGCTTCTTTCAGAAAGATATAGGAAAACGCAGTAATAAGAACAAGCATAACGCCTACTGACACCGGATACACGATATTGAGCTGGAGCCGAGAAAGAATAAACACATACAGAAAAAAACTCACCGCATAAAGCACGACCCCGGCAAATAGAAAACCATTTTTAAATGGCTCAAAAATAATACCGAGAGAGAGCCCCTCGCCCGCGATACGTTTTGCGCCCGTGCGCAGCATGAGCTGCGCCGAGACAGTAAAGATGATATCGAGCATTAAAAGCGCGTAAATAAGCGGCGAAGCCATAGGACAAGGATACCGGAAAAGCACTTTTGCTTCAAGAATAAACACATGCAAAATATTGACAAAATAATATATATATGCTATATATTGAACGGGAAATGAGTTCCCCATTGATCCGAAGAGGAGTCAACTTTGACAACCAAATTCGAGCTGGCAAGCCCAGTGCGCGAGATCTTCGCGTATCTCGCCCCCAACTACTTCGATCCGAAGAAGGGTCACTGCAACTGGGGGCACGACGGTCAGCACCTGCTGCGCTGCCTCGCCTCACGCAAGGCCTACTGGCCCGCGATCATCAACGACGAGCCCAACTTTGCGGGTGAGGGCAACGATCTCGCCATCGATCTCGGCCTCGCGCTTCACGATCTCGACAGATCGAAGGAGCTCCGGGGTCGTACCGACGAGGCCAAAACGCGCCGACGCGACTTCGCTGCCGCTCTCATGCGTCAACACGACATCGACGAGTTCATCATCCTGGAGGTCTTCGCCGCTCTCGACACCAAGTTCCTCCAGACCGACGATCCTCAGAAGACCCCGCTTGCCCGCGTCATCGACGACCTCGACAAGGCGGACATGGGTGCCGTCGGCCTCTACCGCATGGCGGCAGTGGCCTGCGACCGCAACTACGGCGTGTTCGCCCGCGCACGCGACTTCGACCCGGATGCGCCGGCGATCGAGGGGGACGACAACCTCGACTCGTACGCCGCCGACATCTGCTTCTGCCTCGAGTGGCGGAACAAGCCCAAGTTCGCGATCGCGACGCCGGCCATCCGTCGCGCGGTCGAGCACCGTTTCGATTTCATGGAGGCCTCCCTCGCACAGCTCAAGCGCGAGCACGAGGAGCTCGGCCTCATCTAGGCGACCAACCGCAACGGCGGGTAGGACTTCATCAGAAGTCCTACCCGCTTTTCTTTTTATATAAAGATAAATAAAAAATGCCGCGTTCGTACCGTTGTACGAACGCGGCTTGACCTACGAGGATTGCCCCGCTAGTTGCTACTCGCTGGAGCCGGAGAACCTGTGTCACCTCCTTCGGCGTACGCTCGCCGAAGATTCCTAATCGTCCTCCACTGGAGATGCATCGAGGAAGGCCCCCCGAAGCCCGGAATCAGCCAGTACTTAACGCACTCGAGCTTCTGTGTCCCTGGGTCGTAGACGTGAAGAGAAGGGGTGGTATCGTCACCCTTCAGCTTACTATGCCTCCAGGTGTGCAGATAGGCATGCCCACGCTCGCAGTAGGTGAAGAGCGGCGTGTCGTAGGAGATGAAATCGCTCTGGGGAGTGGGCAGCGGGATCAGTGGAATGTCGAAACCATCATGGCCGAGAACCTTCACCCTGAGCTCGTAGACCGGCGACATGCGACTGCCGCAGATGAGACAACGGCGCAAGGGACATACGCCCCGATGCTTCGTCCGCCAGAACCACTTCACCTCGAAATTCCGCATGAGTCGTCCCCAGAAGTGCTCCTTGAGAAACAACTGCTTGAAGCAGAGCTCAGCCATCATCAGGAAACCTGCATACACCCCCTTTTCGAATTCGCTTGCCACACCTGAAGACGAAAGGTGGATACTCCACTTGTTATCGATTTTTGCCATACATCCTCTCTTAGTCGACCGCAATCCCCCAATAGAAGATCTTGAAGGGGGCGACGATGACGACCTGGTTGTGAAGCGCGCCCGGCGGAATGGCGATGAAATCACCCGGCCCGACGCGCACGATCTTGTCGTCCACGTAGTAGTCCGCCTCGCCTTCGAGCACCACGTAGCACTCCCACATCGTGGAGTGCCTGTGCATCTCGGCTCCGACTGGTCCCTCGGGCAACGTTGCGATCGCGATCTGTGTGACGCCGGGCAAGACATCGCCTCGGCAGATCACCTCTTTGATGGTATGCGTACCGTGACTCGTATGCTCCACCGTGCGCTCACTGGCGCGAACGACATAAGCCTTCATTTCCTCTACCCTCACTTTCTGTATCAAGTCCTGCTAATGCATAGCAAGAACAGTTTGCAGGAACACCTGCATTTTTATATCACAAAATATAATATTTGTCTATACTAGCGGATCCCCGCCTTGCGTAGGAGTTTACGTACATCTTTTTGCGTATGCGACGGGATTTTGGAGAACCACCCAACATCAGTTGATTGCGAGTCAAGAACAGTCTCTTGTCTTGCGGTTATTAAACGTGCCTCATATACAATACTGATGGTTTGAGACTTGATCCCCCAGCGTGTTTCTGGCGCGTTGAGCGTACCTAAAATGCCACCTAGCTTTACATGCAAACCAACTTCTTCGCGCGCCTTGCGTACTGCAGCTCGTTCGGGACTTTCTCCTAAAAATACTCGCCCACCTGGAGTCCACCAAAAACCCTTGTAAGGCTCATTGGCTCGCTTGTGCAACAGAACCTTTCCCCGATGTACAATCACAACATCAACCGTCAGTATCGGAACAGTGCCGATTATTTTTTTATAAAGCGCCAATGGTACGTGCTGGCTATTTTTTGATTGCGCCATATTATTTTTTCTCCCCTGCCATAAAAATAAACATGCCAAAATATTTAAGTGGCGTACGCTCGCAGATGCGACTTAACCAGTCAAGATGCGGGATGAGAAAAATAATAGCCTTTCTTTTTTCAGTAATATGAAAATTTGCTTCGCAAAAAAAACGCTCGAGTTTTCTTTGAGTTACAAAGCGTCGCACCTTGTCATCGAAATAGGTGGCATCTCCTATCCCCAGTCTGCGCAACAACGCACGCAAACGATCATAGATGCGCATCGTATCGTTTGCTGATGAAAGCAAAAGTCGTCCACGGGGACGTAATACACGATAAGCTTCACGCATAAAAACCTCGGGATGATCAAGATAATAAACCATCTCAGCTCCCACCACTGTATCAAATGATGCGTCAGGGAACGGTAAGTGCTCTGCATCGGCAACCACAGCATCAATGGTGAGTTTTTTCTTTATTTCATCGACCATATTAGGCGATATATCTGTCGCGACTACACGACATCCGTGTTCTAAAAATGCCCGTGACATCTCACCCGTACCCGCACCTACTTCGAGGACATCTCCCTTGGCATATCTGAGAAAAAAATCGCGGCGACGACTAACAGCATACGCGCTTGTCACCGCATCATAACGAGATGCGGCGCTATCAAAAATATGGGCAAATTCCTTGTTAGCAGGCTTAGTCACGATACCGACGCAAAATCATGCGCAAGATTTTGAGTCCATGCCAAAACGCATTGACTTTGGTTTTGCCCGCAAAACGTGCACGCTCAAACGCTGGGACCTCGGCAAACTTGAGTCCTGCGCGATGCGCTTTTACCACGATTTCTGTACAAAATTCAAAACCCGTCGACGTAAGATGTAGCTTCTTGAGACCGTCACGTGTAATCGCGGTAAAAAGATAAAGAGAATCCGTGACATTGGTACCATGGATCACGTTGGTCAACCAAGTGAACATGCGATTTCCAAACCAGCGGATAATCGTGTCATCTTCACTCTTACCACCTACCGTGTAGCGCGATGCCATCACATACTCATATCCTCGGCGTACCTTCTCAATAATCGAAGCAATTTCATGAGGATTGTGCGAGCCATCAGCATCCATCATGATCACCACATCACCTGTGACAATGTCAAATGCCTCAAGAAAGGCGCCACCGTAACCCTTACCCTTTTGCATCACTAACTTGTCCTCGGGGCGCAATTCGGCTTTTGCTTCTTCCCACGTCTTATCAGTCGAATGCCCGTCGATGATGACGATTTCATTGACAATATCGCGGGGCACTTCGCTGATAACTTTACCAATACACCCCTCTTCGTTACGCGTCGGTATAATAAGACTAACCTTCATAATTTTAGTTCCTAGACCTAGTCTAATATTGACTTTATTTATAAAACATTTTTATTGTATCCGCAACTCTCACAATATCCGCACTAGAGAGCTGCGAAGCAGACGGCAACCATAAACCGCGCGCGGCAACTCGCTCTGCTACGGGAAATGATTCTGTACTCCATGCATCGCAATAAATTTTCTGCGTATGAATAGCGGGATATACTCGGCGCGAACCAATACCGTGAGACTTGAGATGTGCTGCGAGTCCGTCAGGATCGTCTACAAAGACCTCAATAAACCAAGGACTTGTATCATTTGTGTTAGTCGCTATCATCGCAACTTGAGAGACATCTTTTAAAAGCTCGCAATATTTCTTCCAAATCTCTTTTTTGCGCCCAACACGCGCGGAAAGTTTTTTCATCTGCTCGATACCAATCACTGCCTGGATATCGGTAAATTTAAAATTCCACCCCCACTCATCATGCAAATCACTGCCACCACCCGTGCGGCCAAAATCTTTGAGTCGGCGCAACTTGCCTGCGAGCTCATCAGAATCGGTTACCAGCGCCCCCCCCTGCCCCGTGCTAATAATTTTAGGAACACTAAAAGAAAAACTTCCAATCTGGCCAAACGTACCAAGGTGCTTACCCGCTTGTCGCGATCCCAGAGCTTGCGCCGCATCTTCAAGTAAAAATAAATTATGCTTGCGGCAAAAATCAACAATCTGCCGCATATCACCCGCACGACCATTAAACGCCACGTACATCATCGCGCGCGTTTTTGATGTTATTGCTCTTTCTGCTGCATCCAAATCCATACAAAGTGTCTTTGGATCGATATCAACAAGCACCGGTTCGATGCCGACAAGTTTTGCGGCGTTGGGACTAGCAATCATTGTAAAATCGGGCACCAGGACTTCATTGCCCGCCTCAAGCCCGAGCGCCAGAAGCGCGAGCGTGAGGCTGATAGTACCATTGGTGGTCATCACACAATATTTAGCGCCCGTAAACTCCGCGATCATACGTTCAAGCTCTTTGGTGCGCCCAAACTCCATCGCCCACCCGCCTGATTTCATATATTCAAAAACGGCCGTGGCTTCTTCATCGCCAAACCACGGCTCCATTTGAGGAATATTTTTTTCGGTCATATTTAAATCAACACCTTATCTTCTACAAAAGGTCCATTTTTCACCTCAATAAACTCTGCATCACGCGTGATGTGGATGCCATAACCACCATTGAGTAGGATCAACACGTCGCCTTCCTTGATAGAAGTTGTTTTAAATTTCTTATAGGCACGGCCTTCTTTTACATACAAATCAATGCGTGCCGAGCCCTTGCGCACAATAAGACATTCTTGCAACGCCTTGGTTATGCGCTTTTTGGGTGCATGCGCATGTGCCTTAAGATACGTTCCCTTAGGGTGTTTGAGTGTCACCATTTGCAGTGGCTCACTACCAGGCGTTACCGGCTTTGAGCCTTTCTCGATCTTGGTAATCTTTACTGCAACAAGAGTTTTTTTGTGACGAAATTCCTCCATGAGTCTAGTATACACTACACGAGTGGTAGACGTTTTACATCAAATTTTTTACCGAGATGAGCTTCTTGCTCGACAATCTTCAGGTCGCTCTCAGCCATGATCTTCGCGAGTTCTTTAAATGTCACCTTGGGCTGCCAGTCGAGTACCGTGCGAGCCTTAGTCGGATCACCCAAAAGCAAATCAACCTCTGCGGGGCGAAAGTGCACCGGATCAATCTCGATAACTGTCTTACCAGTCTTGCGATCAACACCGCGCTCTTCGACTCCTTCTCCTTCCCAGACAATATCCATGTCATAGTGCTTACCGACTTCTTCAGCAAACTCGCGCACGGTATGTGTCTCGCCCGTTGCCAATACAAAATCATCGGGTTTATCGTGCTGTAAAATTTTCCAAATACCTTCTACATAATCTTTGGAGTAGCCCCAATCACGTTTTGCGTTTAAATTACCAAGATGAAGTACTGGCTGCAAACCAAGCTTCACGCGCGCGAGTCCCGTAGTAATTTTACGCGTGACAAAATTGATACCACGACGAGGCGACTCATGGTTGAATAAAATACCATTTGACGCAAAAAGACCGTAGCTCTCACGATAAATGCGAGTAGAGTAAAAGGCGAATACTTTTGAAAGGCCGTAGGGCGACTGCGGATTGAAAGGTGTTGTCTCTTTTTGTGGAGTTTCTAATACCTTACCAAACATTTCCGATGAACTTGCCTGATAGTATTTGGTAGGAAGTTTGAGATCACGAATTGCCTCCAGAATACGTAGCGGGCCCACGCCCGTTACGTTTGCCGTGTATTCGGGCACATCAAAACTAATACGCACATGCGACTGCGCGCCAAGATTATAAATCTCATCGGGCTGAATCTTTGAGATAATACGAGCAATATTTGAAGAATCACCCAAGTCCGCATACGCGGTGATGAAATGCGGATACTTGGGATTATCGTACAAATGATCAATGCGATAGGTATTTGGCGTACTAGCGCGCCGCTGGAGCCCGTAGACCTGATAGCCCTTCTCAAGCAAAAATTCGGCCAAATAGGAGCCGTCCTGACCGGTAACACCTGTAATGAGGGCTTTTTTCATAACTTGATTACTATACCATTATTAATGATTTTGTGAAGGGTTCTCGACCACCTTTTGAATCTGAGAGACAGCCTCCTCCAAAGAATAACGATCGAGCACAATCTTTCGGCCATGATCTCCTAAACGAGCGCGCAACTCAGTATCACCTACTAGTCGTTCAAGTGCACTCACCCATTCAGTATCAGTCAACGCAAGAAAACCACTTTTCCCATCATCAACGACATACTTCGCCTCACCAATACGCGAAGCGACGACGGGAAGTGCTGAAGCCATGTACTCAATAGCTTTAAGAGCGCACTTCGCACGATTAAAATCAGAATCGACAAGCGGCATGACGCCGATATCAAAATGATACTTACCTATCAATGTGCTTGGTGTTTGCGCGTCTTTCCAATCAGCTTCATCTATATAGACAACTTCATACCGAACATCCTTAAAGCAATCTTTGAGAGGTTGATAATTCTCTGAGCCAGCGATGACAAGGCGAAACGCTGCATTTCTTTCCGCGAGTTTATCGAGGGCGGGTTTGAGCACTGTAAAGTTTCCTTGCCGAAAATGTGCCTTCCCCTGCCCTATCCAACCAACCGTGATTGGAGGGGCAACGCTCTTTGGCTTCTGGTACATACGTACATCAATACTTGTTGGTACCAATACAACCTGCTGCGCCTTCATACTTCGAGCATAATCAAAAATCTCATGTGAACCCGCAAAAACTATATCAGCCATACGCATCAGTGCATGCGTCTTACGTGGCGAATGGATCCACTCAGCGTCATCGAGGTCATAGATAATTTGTTTGCCGTATAATATTTTTGCAAGCCACAGCATAAAAGCGACGTCCCACGGAAAAAGAGACTTATGAACAAAAAGAATCTTAATATCTCGAGCACACATACGGCGCCATAAGCTCCGTACCATATGTACTCGCGCACGCGAAATATCAGTAAATGCATACGCGATACTATGAATTACCTCGGCGTCGGGAGCTATGCTATCTCGCACCTGCCATACCCGGAGTCGCGAAGAGGCAGTATCGCGATCTCCTTTCGTTAAGAAAAGGATGGAGTTCATGCGCGCATTACTTTCTCTAAGAGCTCAGAAATCTTTTGAGCTCGCGCCTCCCATGTATACTGCAGGGCGGAGGCACGCGCAGCTTTCCCTAATCGAGAGGCTAGCTCCTCATCTTCTACAATACGCAAGACCGCCTTGGCAAAAAGTTTTCCATCAAGCTTTTGTATAAGAATTCCATTTACTTCATTCTCTATCACTTCATCATTTGCTCCACCAAGCGTAGAGATGATTGGTTTACCGGCGGCGAGATATTCATATAGTTTAGAAGACACGCTGCCGGGATACACCGTTGAGAGCGGATTCACAAGAATATCGGCAGCACAGAGATACACGGGCACCTCTGCAGGCACAATACGCTTAACAATAGTATATCGTCCCTCAAGACCCTCTTTTTTCATTTGTCTGTGTATCGCCTCCTCTTCATTCGCCGTAGGACCAACAAACACCAAATGAACATTCACACCCCTTAACTCCTGCATCATACTTACCAATACGTCGACTGAATACCACAAAAAACTTCCTGCATACATAATGGTCGTCATGCCAGAAGGCACGCCAATACGCAAAAGATCGACGGAAGTATTATATTGCTCGACCGTGATTGCGTTGGTCGGCGCCACTATGTATGGCTGTCGCACATGATAATACTGCGCAAGCTTCTTTGTTATAAACACAACTCCATTACTTGAACGCACCGCAAAATGCCATAGCGGTAACAAAAATCGCCATTCATGACTGCCATGTACCTCGAAAACTATTCTCTTACCTTTTATGAAACGAGCGAAAAGCGCTGGAAATATGAGCCATGGATCTCGAAAATATAAAACATCATAATCTGCAGCACGCATAAGGTATAAAAAAGCAGATCGTCGTTTCGGACTTACGTCGAATACCAACGGAGTAGTGATCCCCTTATCAGATAAGATAGATTCGCGCGTTCGCGGCTCAGCAGCCAACGAGATGACGAGCACTCGCGTGCCTTCTACGCGCGATAAATATTCTGCTGTCTTAAGAATATTGACACTATGCGCTCGTGAAAGTGATAGTTTCGCCCGAGTAAGAATACGTATGTTCATTAAATTTACAACGCGAGAGCATCCTGCAAGCGGCGCACAATGGCGCCACCGTGAAATAATATATCAAGCATAGTAGCGATACCAAGAAGGGCGAGGGCAATTACAACAACTCGCCTGCTTTTTACGTCTTTCTTGTGTGCAATCAAAAAAGCAGCAGTAATCGCAAGTAAAGGATATAACACAAATCGATAACGGCTCTCAACAATAATGGGTATAACGCTCATCGGCTGCAACACAACTACAGCGCCCAAAAATAATATTTTCACCTCACGAAATATGCGAGGTATAAGCATTAGCAAACCCGCTATACCACCTATAAATAGAAGTGCTGTCAAAATACCTGAGGCGACCAAAGTTAAAAGTCGGTGGATCGGATCGTCAGCAAGATGAATCCAAAAGCCGGTGGGTCGGATCAAGCTGAAATATAGCGCCGCCTTCTTGATTTGTAATACTATAAATTCTCCGGGTGACTCGAAAAGAAATTTTTTATATTCTCCTCGGGATATACGATCAAGCTCATTCATAGTAACCGTGTTGCGTACATGCTGAATCTCAGGTGTTTTCTCAAAACCGCCTGCAGCACCTTTATGATTTCCCACCCATAAATCATAACTACCGACGCTCGTGGTCAAAATAAAACGCCCATAGCGCTCAGAGACGGTATATGACCATGGACCAATAATGCAGATTGTGGCAAGCGCGAGCACAGCAAGGGCTCGCCAATCTCTCCTCCAGCCCAAAAGCAGCAAAACAAAGCCAAATGCAAGAAGTGCAGTTGGTCGAATCAATATAGCAAAAGGCCATAGCACTGCTGCGAGAATAAGCAGCATGCCTTGCCTGCGATCAAAAAAAGTAAAGGTTACTAGTAACGCAGCAAGGAAAACAAAAATAAAAAGTGTCTCAGTCAACAATAAACCGCTCACCACAATAAGGTCAGGAGTAAATGCAAACAAAACACTCGCAATCGTAGCTGCCCGCGGCATATCTGGAAACAAACGGCGAACAATGAACCACATGAGTATCACCGATGCACCTCGCAAGAGCGCTTGCAGCACCCAAACCGTCCATATCTTATGTCCAAAAATCCAATAGACAGCTGCGAGAAAAAATTGATACCCGGGCCCTACCCTAATAAGAGCCCAATCAAGCTCCGGCGTTAGCACATTACTTGCTTCTTCTATATATCCAAAACCCTGCGCAAGATTCCATCCGATCTTATCGTACGCTGCCGCATCAACACGCGGACGATCATGCCAATAAAACGCATACGCCAGAGAGATAAGCGTGGTCGCGGCCGCAAGAACAAGAATATGCCGCGGTATATTTTTCATGACCTATCAAAAAGATTGAAATAGAAGATTGCACCAATCGCCTTAAAGCCGTCACGCCAGGTAATTTTTTTACCTTCACGATAAGTTCGCCCATAGTAGTTAATCGGCACTTCATAGATACGCCAACCATTGCGAGCTACACGAGCAACAAGCTCTGGTTCGATGCCAAATCTTTGAGATCTTAGTTTTGGAGCGATGATATCAATAACCTCTTTTTTAAATACCTTGTATCCTGTCTCCATATCGGAAAGATTAAGGTTCGTAAAAATATTGGAGAGCAATGTGAGCATGGTATTACCAAAGTAATGCCAAAAATAAAATACACGCTGGTAATCCCCACGAAAACGAGAACCAAATACCACATCTGCCTTTCCCTCTTGAATCGGCCTTAGGAGCGCAGGGTAATCAGTCGGATCATATTCAAAATCAGCATCTTGTATAAGGACAATATCACCCGTCGTCTCCAAAAATCCACGTTTGAGTGCCGCGCCCTTGCCCGCGTTCTTTTCAAGCAAAATGATTTTGATATCGCTCATTTCTTTGAGAACGTCGCGCGTGCCATCGGTCGATCCATCATCAACAAGAATAATTTCCTTTTCTATACCGTCGAGCGGTACGGCAAAAACGCGCGAGACAACCTCGCGCACCGTCTTTTTTTCATTGTATACCGGAATAACTATCGAGAGTTTCATGCAACCAAAGAGACTTATATCTTATAACGCTCTTTATCAGCCTATCGTTTCCTCACTTCTTTCTAGCATAAAAACGCTTACTCTGCACCCATCAGCCCTCGCAAAAACAAAACAATACCTTCCGCACGCTTATCCCAACTATATCGCTGTACTCGATCCCTTCCCTTTTGCGCGCGGCGAGCGCTCTCTTCGGGATTTGTTAAAACTTTTTTTATAACACGCTCAAATTCTTCTACACGATAATCTTGAACGAAAAATAATTCTTCGTCTCCTGCAACCTCACGAATTGATGGAAGGTCGGTTGCTACCGTAGGCGTACCTGATGCAAGATACTCCATGATTTTAATGGGGGAAAAATATTTTTGCGCGCGCTCGCTATTCTTTTCATACGGTGCAATAAGCACGTCAGCGGCAAACATATACTTATTAATCTGAAGGACAGAAATAGTGGAAAATCGCCAGAAAAAATCATCTCTCTCTTCTCGCTCTGCACCAAATTCCACAAGTACAGTGCCGGGCAACGTTTTATTAATACGGCCGGATAACTCAGCCAAAAGAGCAGTCCCTTTCCATGCCTGCAGACTGCCCGCGTAAAGAATAATTTTTTTGTCTTCGGGCAAGTTGAGCTCCGCTCGAACTTCTGCTCGTGTTTTCTCCGGGACCAAAAGTGGATCGAATCCGTTGGGCGCAACTAAAAAACGATTTGCACTAATACCATAAGTGTTTGCGATAGCTTCTACTTTTGCCTTATTGGTCGAGACAATACCGCGTGCAGAGCGAAACACGCGACTATATATCATGGAAGGCATCTTACCAAGCGAGTGGCATTCAAAAAAGAAATTGTCTCGAAACCGTGGCGAGAGAAAAGAAAGAAGAAACGCTAGGAGAAGATCGCGAGTATAAAAAATTGTCTCGGGCGGCGCTTCGCGCACGATACGGCGAAACGTAAGTGCACGAAAGAAGCTTTGCGGCCAAAGTATACCGAATAATTTTGGTAGCTCTTTTATAGAAAGATCGCCTGTGACGCCATAACTCTCCAATACTTTTCTTTTCTTCTCGCCCATGCTTCCTACCCAGAGAGTAGCATCGGCGTGACGCGAAAAGGCCTCCGTCATCTTCATGACCTGGAGGCGGTTGGCGAGCGTTGAAGGATATGTGAGCGTTGTAAGATACCAGAGTGTCATCGTTGAAAATAAAGGCTTTTTTAAGTATTATTATGCTATCATGGATCGTGAGAAAGTTCATTCACTAGGCTGCAATATCGACGACGATCGCACGCGCGATATTTTGGCGTCTATCACCGCATTGCCGTCGCTTGCGCGCCCCGCCGTCTGCCTCCCCGACCTTCACTTAAAAGAACGCACGGAAGCCCCCTCTTCGTTTGCGGCTGCCACACGCGACACCATCGTGCCCGAACTTACCGCGCCGTCAGTCGGCTGTGGCATGGGTGCACTCGTCACCTCGCTCTCGGTCAAAGACATTGACCATACTTTTTTTGAAGCATTTTTTCATGAGCTGCGCGCAAATCTTGGCCCGCGCTATGGGCACTTCAAAAATATTCTTTTGTGGCTCGGTATTATCGGCCGCCCCCATAAACCCTACGATCTGACCGAAGAAGAATTTGCCGATATTATCAAACACGGTGCCCAAGCTGCAGTCGAGCGCTATAACCTAC
Organism: Patescibacteria group bacterium; assembly: GCA_038065475.1. GTDB lineage: Bacteria > Patescibacteriota > Minisyncoccia > Ryanbacterales > GWA2-47-10b > SICQ01. Next base: position 75,906 of record JBBTQY010000003.1, read on the forward strand.
CCTCTGAATTTCTTGACCGTGTTGAATATCGTGGCTCGGTATATTCAAAAGAAGAACAAGAATCGCTCAATCTCAAAAACATCCTCCCGCGCATTTCATGGCGATCGGGCCGACATGACCTCGGCTACGGTTTTAAGGGAAATCATTTCTTGGAGATTCAGTATGTCGAGGAAATGATTGATATTAAAACTGCGCGTGATTGGGGTCTGAAAGAAGGATCGATCGTCATCATGTACCATGGTGGAGGAGGTGCGGTCTCTTATCACATTGGCCGTTACTTTGGTAACCGCAAGAAAAATACGGCAATACAAAAATTTGTACTCTTCTTTTTCAAAGCACTCTTTCATTTTGGCAATCCGAAAAAATGGAAGTATGCCGCAAAGCGCTTTCGCTACTATTTCCGCCCGAAACCCTTTATGGAAATTCCGCTTGATACGCCTGAGGGTGATCGCCTCTGGCAAGCGACTAAGGCATCGCTCAACTATAGCTACGGCTTTCGGATGGCGATCGCACGCCGCATCATTGATACGCTCTCAAAAGTATCTCCCAAAAAAGGTGTGACATCTTCGCTCATTGTCGATTCAACTCACAATGCCATCATGAAAGAAAAAGTAGGCAACGAAGAATTGGTAGTACACCGCCATACCGCAAATCGCGCATTTCCTGACAAACCTTTGATTGTCTCAGGATTTAATACCACTAACTCTTATATTGCCGTTGGTCTTCCCAACGCAGAAGAGCATCTTTTTGCATCTGATCACGGCGCGGGTATCACTATCAAAAAAATGCAAAATGAAGGTCTCTCGCGCCCTCACCCCAAAAACTTTGTCACCCACATCTACCAGACACGTTCGCCGTTTAAACGCGTAGTGGAACACATCACCAACGAAGGCATTGATTATGTAATGGAGACGCTCGAACGTGAAGGTATCGCGCGGCCCGTCGCCCGCCTTCGTCCATTGGCTGTATTCAAAGGATAAAAAATAAAAAAATGCCCCCACACCGCGGTGATGTGAGGGCACCCGTCAGAGGCATATCGGGTAAAACCTTTTGTTGTATCGCCGGAGACTAGGCTGCGAGCCGCGCCGCAAGATCGTCGCCAAGCCAGTCGCGGTCGAGCCAGAAGTGGTATCCGCGCCACCTGCCGTTGAAGCAGAGATAACGGACGTACAGGTGGCCATCCAAGCAGCGGTAGATGGTACCCCAAAAAAAGACGGCCTTCCCCTTCTCCTTCCACTCCTCGGGGATGAGGTGCTGGTTGGCGAGCAGGTAGTCCAACACGTTCGCATTGAGCACGGGTACCGAGGCGAGCTCGCGGCGGAGCTTGTTGCCCTCGATGACCTTGCCGTTCTGCTGGTTCGGTGAGAGATGAAGCGAGACCTTTGTGGGGTCCCACTCGAACTGGCCGTACCTCCGATGCTCCTCGACCCTCCATCCGTCGGGGATGAATGGGTTCGCATCGCAGTCGATGGTGTGGCGGATGGGCGTCACCTCTCCGTGACCACGAATGATGGAGAGCACCTGTGCGAGGATATCGCCCTCGCACATCTTCTTGATGTCCGCGTTGGTGTAACCAGCGCGGCGGCACGCGAGTTTGAACTCGTTGGCCTGTCCTACATCGAGCATAAGCTCTGCGCTCACAAAGAGCTCCTTTTGTCTGGCAACAGCGTTCGTCCGAACAATGTTGCGGGTTTATTTCCAGAAATATAATACTATATATATTTTTATATGTCAATGGCAGACGCGGCAATAAAAAATCGTTATAATACAATAACTTTATGAATTTCTCTTGCGACAATATTGAACACCCAGAAATTCGCGGCAAGCTCGCGCGTATTTCGCGCGTCGGCAGCATGGCGCGATCACCTGTGTGTCTCCCCAATATTCACCCCAAGGCTGGCCTTGAATCGCCTCCTCAATTTGTCGCGGCAACCCGCGACACTATCGTACCGCAGCTGACGGCACCCGCCATGAACTGCGGTATGAGTGTATTTCGCACCACACTCAAAAAAGAAGATTTCTCGCCCGAATTTCTCAAAGATTTTGCCGCGCGACTCCGCTCAGGTGTCCTCCCCCGTGAAAGCAGATTCAAAGGATTTTTAGCGTGGCTCGGCACTTATGAGAAACCATCAACCAAATATGATCTTTCGCGTGAAGAGTTACGCGAGTTCTTTTTAGAGGGCGCGCCTGCCGCCGCACGCAAGTATGGCATAGCGCCTGCCGAACTTGAACACATGGAATACGGCGGTAACATCATCAGCGAATCCGAGAAAAAAGATATTGATTTGAGTGACCTCGTCCCCCGCTCATCATGGACCAACGGACGCCATGAGATGGGTTATAATTTCGGCGGCAATCATTTCTTGGAACTCCACACGGTAGAAAAAATCGACAACCAAGAAATGGCATCCGCTTGGAATATTTCCGAAGGAGATATTTTAATGTTCTACCACGGCGGTGGGGGTCACGCGACCTATCACCTCGGCCGCTATTTTGGCCGCAGAAAAAAGAACACACCTGCGGAAAAACTCGCACTCTTTTTCTTGAAACTGATGTTCCACTTTGGTACACCCGAAGGTATTAAAAACTTTGGTGCGCGCTGGCACGCATATTTCTCCAGCACCTCCTTTCCCGAGACTCCGATCAACTCGCCTGAGGGCAAACGCCTGTGGCACTCAATTAAGATTGGACTCAACTACGGTTATGCATTTCGCCTCGCACTTTTAGCGCGCATCGATGATGCGCTCCCCAAAGGGCAGGCGCACTTTGTGTGGGATGCCGCTCACAACTCCATCATGAAAGAAATGATTGATGGGCAAGAACTTATCGTGCACCGCCAAGATGCCATGCGTGTCTTTACCGGTAAACCTGTCATGATCGCGGGTGACGTGGGTACCCTTTCATGTCTTGCGGTAGGCAAAGACGCTACAGCATCAATGTGGTCGGCAACACCGTCGGCCGCAAAAGAAATCGGCAAATATATTAAAGATGGCCGCTCACAGAAAATAACACCGCCACAATATACCCTGGTCTCCAAGCGGAAAGAAAAAGAACTTTTAGAAAAAGCGCACTATACCAGTGAAGGCTTGTACGCAGTAGTAGAAGAGCTCACAAAGTCTGATATTATAGAGCCAGTAGCTTGGTTGCGGCCACTGGGCGGCATTAAAGGGCACTAGTAAGCTATTTTGAAAATTTTTTACAGCGTCGGAGCCCTTTAGGGTTAAGCTGAAAAAATTTCCGAAATAGCTAACGACATATCATATGAAACAACTATCAACGAAAGAACTTCGAGAGCGCCTGCAGGGCGCAAAAATAAATCCTGACGGATGGCATCGCCCGCCCGGCTATATTCTTTTTCAGCGCGGCCCCTCTATCTATATCACGCGCCTTCTCGCCCACACACGTATCACGCCAAATCAAGTCACGATCGCGAGTATTGCTGCAGGACTTGCCGGTTGCGCGTTTCTTATCGCATTTGATTGGCAATATAAACTCATAGGCCTCGCGCTTCTTTATCTCAATATTCTCCTCGATAAAGTTGATGGTGAGCTTGCGCGATTGCGCGAAAGCTATTCACTACGAGGTATTTTTTGGGATGAGATCAATCACCTTGTCGTCCCTCCTCTCTTCTCGCTTGCGCTAGCACTTGGTATCACAAAAATCTATTTTATCTCACCACTTTTTCTTATCGTGACGGGCGCCCTCGGCGGCATAGCCCTTGCAGTCCTCCGCGTCATACATAGTTTGGCACCACAAATTTATGCTAAAAAATACATCAAACACCCGGAATACTTTCCTCTCTCCTCGCTAGAAACTTCTACTTCTCTAAAAAAACCGCGAAATCCACTACGAGACATGCTCGTATTGTTCCGCCCACTTCACTTCTTTCAAGATTTTTTTATCATCATCGCTACCACTGCCGCTACACTTGTGATAGAAACTCTCTTTCTTGCAGATCGTATTTTTCACCCCCTTCTTGCGTATCTCACGCTTGGGTTTACCCTTCTTTGGATTCTTTTTGCACTTGAGCTTGCTATAAAAAAATCCCGCTCAATCGAACGGGATATCGCTACCCTCGCGTCTCCTCCACGAGAGCAGTAAACGTACGTACCATCTCGGGCGAATCAAAACGCGTCACCCACTCTTTTTCCTCTTGGGCAATTTGAGCCATAAGTGCGCTATTATCAAACAGCGCTTTTATTTTTTGTGCAAACGCATCATCGTCGCCAGATATCACAAAGGCTTGCACAACTGGAGGTACAATTTCTCGCACACCACCTACATCGCTCGCCACTATTGGCACGCCAATCGCCATTGCTTCTAACAGCACATGGGGGAAGCCTTCTTCTTCTGATGGCATCAAAAACACATCGGCTGCGGCCATATAGAGCGGTATCTTATCTTGAGGTATATCGCCCACGCGCCGAATGTTGCCCCCTATAACTTCGTGTGCGAGCGGCCCAGAGCCCGCCACCACAAAGAGCACATTTGAATCATTGGTAAAACGTTCGGCGATTGGTTTTATGCGGCCCGCGCCCTTACGCTCTGACAGGCGATGAACAAAAAGGACCACCTTTTGCTCAGAGGTAACGCCTAACTGTGTTCGCGCCTCAGTACGCCGAGTACGCCACGGAATATATCGCTCAAGATTAATGCCGTTTGGAACTACGCGTACACGACCAGCATTGAGCCTGTATTCTTTTATATACGCAGCCTTCATGCCTTCGGTACCCGTAACCAGTATGTTTTTTTTCATAGTACGCCTAAAGAAAAATTCTTCTATTCTGCCACGCCGATAGAGCCAGGGCATGCCACAATTCCAATAAAAACTTTTACCGAACCACGGCGCTAGATTACCCGCGATAAACGAATAATGCGTCCAAAATCTGCGGTATCCCGAAAGACGTAGCGCTAGGAATATCGAAAAAAGTTCGAGGACACGAAGCGGCAGCCAGCGAAAATACTGGACATATACGTTAGCAAAACCCTCAGGAGCCTCTCCGCGCTCAACTACTAAAAACAAATCAAATTCGTCACACAAACGCTCGAGCATTTCGGCTTTATGATAAAAATGAGTCGCAATATCGCGCCGAAATTCCGGTAAAATATAGACGAATTTTAGCTTTTGGGTTTGCATACAGAAAATGATTCGTTGAACATCATCCAGTAAAGCTGGTCATCAAAATAAACTCGCGTCGCCGCCTTTGCCGCAGTACCCAAGCGCACACCAAGCCCCGAGTCTTGCAGTAAACGCATCATTGCATTGGCGAGAGCTTTATCGTCTCCGGGGGGCACTACAAGCCCGGATATGCCGTCTTTAAGCGTTTCGCCAACAATGCCCACATCGGTTGTAACAACCGGATAACCTGCCGCCATAGCCTCAAGTATAGAAAGGCCAAATCCTTCATACCACGAAGTTGAAAGTACACCCAAGGCTCCTGCGAGTGAGTCGCCAATATCGCCTTGCCATCCCAAAAAAACGACTCTGTTGCGAATGCCTAAGTGCGTAGCCAAACGCTCAAGTCTCACCCTCTCAGGCCCGTCTCCAACGATCTTAAGCACAACATCTTGGGCTGTCTTCGCTACCTCGCAAAATGCGACTATAGCAAGCGCGATATTTTTTTCACGCGTCAATCGTGAGACCGTAAGAAAAAATCTTTCCCGGGGAGGAGATGTGTGGGTAAGTGGAGAACGCGGCTTTACAGGTACAACAACGATAGGCGCATGAATAAATTTCCTGCCTTCAAGGCTTTTTTTAATACGATCACTCACCACACGAATACAAGAAGCGCGGCGAATTGTCATACGAAATATCAGTTTACGAATCTTATTGGTGAAAAAAATCTTTCCGTACCAAGAGCTCATAATATCTGTATGTACTTCCGCTCGCCACGACACACCGAAGACACCACGGAGTCGGAATCCTACAAGCCCGGTAATTTCGTCTTGTGTCGTTACAACCCACACTGCAGGGTTTGTATCTACAATTTTCTTCGCCGTGCGATACGCGGCATACAAAGAACCAAATATTGTTGGGCCGCGCATGCCAATCAACCGCACACGATCCGTCAGCTCTTCAGCGCCCTTAACGCCCACGGCGATTACCGTGATGTGACCAATCCGAGGGCCGTACTCCATCAAACGTTCGCGAAAGGGAGAATCTTTTTTAAATACCGAACGATCGGCACTGATCATCAATACGTTCATAGCGAATGTAAAATCTTTTCAAAAGCATCTAATGTTTTCTCGGAAGTATACTGGGCTGCGGTAAGGCGCGCTTCTTTCCCTAACCGCTCTCGAAGTGTCACATCTTTTGCGAGACGTCCCAACGCTGCACTCCATGCGGCCACATCGTCGAGAGGTACCGCGAGAGCATTCTCGCCGTCTTTTACAACTTCTTTGTTACCGCCTGATTCCGTCGTCGCGACTGCAAGACCCGCTGCCATCGCCTCAATAATCTGGTGAGAAAATCCCTCGTATCCGGTATTGAGCGCAAATATGTCGCCGGCAGCAAGATATTGGGCAAGCTTATCTTTAGAAAGTGCGCCGGTAAACTGTATGTTGCGATGTCCTTCTGCTTGTTTTTCGAGGGCTTTGCGATCGGGCCCATCACCAATAACAACAAGAGTCATAGGAAAGTCTCTTGTGGCCTCTATGAGCGTCGCAAACCCCTTCCAGGGCACCAGCCTGCCCACAGAAACAACAACGCACTCATCAGCAAAACCGAGAGACGCGCGCGCTGCGTGCCTCTCTGGCAAAGGCGGCAATGAAACGGCATTGGGTACGATCTCAATATTCTCTTTTGCAATACCCCACCGCTCCACAACACTCGCTAAATATGCCGATTGCACTATAACAACACGCGCATGAAAAGCAACATGTTTTTGTACGCTACGCAAAAGTTCGACTGGTAGCGACCAGGTCTTGGCTAAGAAATCATCAAGGAGCACATTGACACCAAATCTCTGCATACCTTGTTCCCAAGCATAATCACCCCCCACGCGAAGAGCAAACTTTTTACGAAATAGGCGCGCAACCCATATTGCTGAAAATCCTGCAACAGTAGGATCAAGGGCTATAATCGTATCCGCCCAAAAAGCATGGCGCGCCACAGCAAAAAAATAAACAGTGTGGCGAACGCCCCATGGTAGTGCGCGCAAAATGCTCGTCACGCCCTCTTCAGATACTCGCGCGTCAGCATACGTCACCACGCGCACCTGGTGTCCTCGCGCGGGCAATTCTTTTTTTATCATCCGCGCAAAAGTTGCTGGCCCACCAATCTCCGGAGGATAGATGCCCGTCGCGCAAAGAATGTTCATGGTTTATTTTCCGATATCTCGAAAAAATGCATCAACCTGTGTTTTAATCTCGGGTTTTAATTCTACCGCCTTATACGCATATTCTTTGCTCTTATCGAGCATGCCGAGCTCAGAATATGTTTGTGCTGAAATCAAATATATCTCAACAGAAGGGGCAACCCCATGCTGAAGCGCCTCTAAGAATGCTGCGCGGCGCTCAAGGTTAGTGATACGTACTGACTGCGTTGCAATACGAGCCATTCTATCTGACTGAAAGGAGATTGGTCTATTCTGCGAAACAAGCGCCTGGCCGTGCTCCTCGAGCACAGAAAGCGCGCTATCAGCATCATTGCTTGCAACCATAACGGTGAGCGTATCATAAAACATTTCTGCAGAATATGGGGCCTTTTCAAAAATAGCTCTCGCTATTTTTATTGCCTCCTCGGGACGCCCCGCATAAATGTTAAGCTCAGCGAGTGCCATGTGTGTTTGTACATAGAGCGGGGCAAGCTCAAGGGCACGCTTATACGTATCTTCGGCCTCAACGAATGATTTCGAATTCCATACCGCATCAAAGGTTTGTGCT
>JBBTQY010000004.1:0-31791 GCA_038065475.1 Patescibacteria group bacterium
ATTGACACTCACTTGATTTTCCAGAGAGGCAAGCTCTTCTTCTGATCGTGGAGGAACAACTTTAGCGATAAAGGTCTCTTTGTCGCCCACGAACTCTACACCACGAGGAGCTTTAATGTCTTGTAAAGATATAGTGTCTGAAAAAGTACGAAGCATACCCAAATCAATGGAAATTTCATGCGGCAAATCTTTCGGCAATGCCTCAACTTCTATCTCATGCATTACTTTGACGAGCACACCACCCAATGATTTTACCGCATCTGACTCACCTGCAAAAACAATCGGTACATGAACTTTAATGGTTTTATCAGCGGCCACTTCATGAAAATCAACGTGCAACGGCAATGATTTGATAGGATCAAAAGTAACATCGTGGATAAGCACGCTCTTGCGGCCACCGCCTTTTATCTCAAGCTCAATCATGCCAGATTCGCCTGCCTGACGATATGCCTTAAGAAGTTCTTGTGCACCCACGGAAAGCGAAGCGGGCTCACCCGAACCACCATATACAACAGCAGGAACAAGGCCTTTTTCTCGAAGGTCTTTTACCTTTTTACCAAAAACAGTACGCTTGTCAGCAAGTATTTTTTGCATCTCTTTATGATACCAGAAAGCTCTAAAAAACGCCAGATACCCTTTCTGGATAAGCGTTTTGGGATATTTATTACTTTACAACAATGATGTTTGGCGGTACGCGACCTGAAAGCGCCTCAATAATATTATTTGCAGCCAAATCAGACATCTTTTGGCGCGTCTCAATGGTTGCGGATGCAATGTGTGGCGTCAAAAGAACATTTTCAAGCTCGAAAAAGAGCGGATCGATCTTGGGCTCTTTCTCAAATACGTCGAGTGCCGCCCCTGCGATTGTTTTCTCACGCAGCGCACGGTACAGAGCTTCCTCTTCGACAATCGGCCCGCGCGCAGTATTGATAAGAAATGCGGTTTTTTTCATCATCTTAAAGCGAGTATCATTCATAAGATGCTGGGTAGATTCGAGAAGCGGCACGTGGATACTCACAAAATCAGCCTTAGGAAGAAGTTCGTCGACGGTTGGTGCAAAAGTGGCGCCAAAATCTTTTTCAAACTGCTCGTTGCGCCTTACATCATAATAGATAACCTTCATCTCAAAACCTCGCACCGCGTGGTGTGCTACTCGCGCACCAATACGCCCAAGACCCACAATGCCCAACGTTTTGCCAAATACATCAGTACCTAAAAGCAACTGCGGCCCCCATGCCTTATAAAGCCCCTTGCGCATAAAGCGTTCGCCCTCACTCATACGGTGTGCGAGCGCGAGCATAAGGCCAAATGTGTGCTCAGCCACTGTTTCGGTGAGCACGTCAGGCGTGTTGGTAATATAAATACTTCGTTCGCGCGCCGCCTGTAGATTGATATTGTCGAAACCAACAGCAAAATTGGCAAAAATCTTGCACTGTTTGCCGGCGGCATCAAACACTTCATCATCGATCTTGTTGGTTAATAAACAAAGCACAGCGGCATATTCTTTTCCTGTAAGTGCTGCGACGAGCTCTTCTCGAGTCAACGGGCCGTCTTTCTCGCTCACGGTTACTTCATAACCCTGCTTTTGCAGAGCTAAGATTCCTCTATCGGGTATTTTTTCTGTAATAAATATTTTTGTAGCCATAGATATGATTATATTACACCCTTTGTGCGCTGCCGAAAAGATCAATATGCAACAATACCACTTTTTTTACCTCGGCAATTTCGGGTGCCATGATTTTATAGAGCGCGTATTCATCTTTTTCTGCTTCTAGTTCCTTGCGTAAGGTATCGACAAACGCAACACGCAAATCAGTAGAAATATGAATATTGGAAATACCAGCTGCGATTGCCTGCTTGATCTGGTCATGTGGTACGCCAGAGCCGCCATGCAGCACAAATGCCGTATCAGGTAGAAGTTCGCGAATACGTGCAATGCGCGGAATATCCAAATGCGGCTCGTTGAGTGCAATGCCGTGGATACTCCCGACAGCGGGCGCCAAACGATTCACGCCCGTCTCGCGCACAAAACGCACGGCATCGTCAGGATTTGCAAGGCTCTCTGGGGGCACCTCGACAGCGCTTTTGTATACTTTTGAAGAGTCAGTCATAAGGTAGCCGATCTCACCCTCAACTGATATTGATTCGTTTTTGGCACGCGCACATTCAACAACTTCTTTGGTTTTACGAAGATTGTCTTCGAGTGGCTCCTTTGATAAATCAATATGGATTGAATCGTAACCTGCATCAATCGCCTCTTTTGCTTTCATGACACTCTTGGTGTGATCAGCGTTGAGATAAAAGGGCATGCCGTATTCATCGCGATAACTTTTTATCAATGCTACTGCCTGCTCAAGCCCGATAAACTCACGCTCAGACTCAGAGGTACCAATCATAACGGGAGAACGTTTTTCAATACACGCCTCGATTATCCCCTTGAGCATCTCGAGATTTGGTACGTTAAAATGTGGCACCGCCCAATGTTCATGCAGGGCTTGGGCTAAAACTTCCTTTAGTGGCTTTGGTGTCATAGTGTTCCAAATACTTTTGGCTTGTAATCGTTCGGCGCGCTCGCGATATACTGTTCGATTTGTGATCTTCGCAAGAGACCTTCTTGCGCGCCCACATACTGTACAACTGACATTGAATTGATTGGCCCCCAGCGCATCGCATCTTCAAGACTAAGCCCGAGCGCGAGAGCTGATGTAAATGTTGAAGAAAAGGCATCACCCGCACCCGTACGCTCATAGGGAGGCTTGGGATCAGGATAGGGACGCATAAACCAAACGGTCTTTCCGTCTGATGCGTATGCACCTTTTGCTCCATCGGTAATGACAACAATTTTGGGGCCGAGATTATGAATACCACACACAAGACGCATGATATCGTTGTCCGTAGTCTCTAAAATACGCATTGCCTCCTCGCGGTTACAAAAAAAGAGCGCTGTTTTTTTGTAGAGATCTCGCAACCGGTGCGTACCGAGCTTGATCTGAAACGTACCTGGTTGAAATGCAAGATGAACATCGGGATGTTGGCGCATATAGGTCGCAACATCGTCATGAAACCGATCAGCATGCTCACCCACCGAGCTAAAATATATCCATTTTGGGTCTTCGAACGTTGGTAGATGATATTCAAACCGCTCGTGCCGGATAAGAATCGTGCGGTCGTCCTTATACCACAGAACATAGTGATAATTTGAGGCGACACCCTTGTTGCGATGTACGAAAGATGCATCGACAGATTCACGCCCAAGCTGGGCGATAGTATCTTCTCCCACGCGATCGTCACCAATATTGCTCACAAACGCGGTGGAAAGGCCGAGACGCGACGCGGCAACCGCAGCATTGGCGCTATTGCCCACCGCAGGAACTATATAAGCGCGCTCAAAAGGAATTTTGTCGCCGTATCTCAGTGCCAACCTCCCATCAACAACACTCGCACTCTCTTCAGGGATACGGATAAAAGCGTCGGTGACAACGTCGCCAATGGCTATAAAATCATATTTCTTCATATCATGCGGTAGCGCTGCGTACTCGAAAGAGGTTATACGCGGCAAGCAACATAAGAATAACACCGAGCACGACAAGGGCACGGTCAGCTGGGAAAATGAGAGTATCAGTAATCGATACTGATACAACGCCGGGAGTTACATCATTGAGTACATTCCAAAAAAATGAGAAGGCAATACATCCGACCCCCCACATCAAACGCAAAATGCCCTTGCGTAATTTTGGCACCAGCACTGAGGAGCTTTCCGCTATAATAAAAATTGCAAAAAGAGACGCGACGAACCCAAAAAAATCAATCAGAGCAACGACAAATGCAAATTCCTGCATGTCTGTATCATACATCGCCCACCCCACATAGAGAAGTGGATACTTTAGCGAGTAAGTACTTTCCCGGCTGCCGCAACGATATGAGAAACGCCCATACCAAAATGCTCAATGAGTTCGTTTTTGTCGCCCGATTCACCAAAACGATTTGCAACGCCCACAAATTCTATTGGCACCGGAAAGACGCGCGCTGTCAATTCTGCTACAGCCGAGCCGAGTCCTCCTGCAATCTGATGCTCTTCAACCGTCACAAGACGCTTCGCGAGACGTGCGGCATCCAAAATAGTTTTTTCATCAAGCGGCTTGATCGTATGACAATTGATCACACGCACTTTTTTGCCCGCCTTTTCTAGTTCACTGGCTGCCATGAGCGCATTGTGCACCAAAGGCCCTGTCGCGATAATCGCAACGTCGCACGCGGACCCATCGGAGTCAAAAAAGACCTCGGCTTTGCCAATTTCAAACGGGGTGTTTGCGGTCGTAAATACGGGACTTTTTTCGCGATGAAGGCGCAGATAGAGGGGCTTTCTCAAGAGGGCTGCCGCCAACATAGCCTTTTTTGCCTCAATCATGTCACATGGGGAGACAACCGTCATGCCGGGCAACACGCGTGTGATCGCCATGTCTTCAATGGCTTGGTGCGTCGCACCATCGGGACCTACAGAGACGCCTGCATGCGAACCTACGATAATAACTGGCTGTTCGTTGTAGCAAATGGTTGTACGAATTTGCTCCCAGTTGCGTCCTGGACTAAACATTGCGTATGAAGAAATAACCGGTAATTTGCCGAGTGCCGCTAAACCGGCCGCAACTCCTGCCAAATTTTGCTCAGCTACACCGATCTCGATAAATCGCGCTGGGTATTTTTTCTTAAATGGCAAAATCATAGTCGACTCCGTAAGATCGGCGCATAGAGCAACGATAGTAGGATCTTTATCTCCTGCCTCTACAAGACCTTCGCCGAAACCTGCGCGCGTAGGCTTTTGATCAAGCTTCGCTATATCGAGAGTATCACTATGTAATTGTGTGCTTTGAGATATCATGGATTTTCTGTTGAAACGTGTTCTTGAATGCTTTTTAAAAGAAGGTTTTGCTGCTCCTGCTGTTTTTCTGCGATACGATCGATATCGTCGATAATATAATTCATCTGTACAATAGTTGCGACCGCCACAATCAATGCGAGAATCCCTACTGCAGCTAACCGGTACTCACTCTTGCGAGTAATAGCATCTTGATTACTATTCATGCTCGCTTTGTATTTGGCCGCGTAACGTACGGAGTTCACGCAGCGCCTCTTCTGCCTGCTTGTCGGCAGCTACCTTATCGACAGGACCCTTGCCGGGCGGATTGCCATGCCATTCAAAGCGACGCTCCATAAAATCAACGCCCCTGCCTGGAATGGTGTGTGCGATAATCATTTTTGGTTTTTCATAAATAGCTTTGGCTTCTTCTATCACGTTAACAATCTCTTCCATGTTATGCCCATCAACATCGATGACGTGCCAACCAAATGATTCATATTTTTCGCGTAAAGGTTCAAGCGGCATAATCTCTTCGGTAAACCCATCAATCTGAATATTGTTGCGGTCAATGATACCGACCAAATTCCAAAGTTTTTCGCGACCAGCGAGCATCATAGCCTCCCACACAACACCACAATCTTGCTCACCATCACCCATCAAGCAATAGACAAAATTGGTTTTTTTGTCCATCCGCAACGCAAGCGCTATACCAACCGCTTGTGAAATACCCGTGCCGAGCGGACCAGAGCTCACCTCGATTCCAGGAAGCTTGGTGCGGTGCGGATGCCCCTGCAAACGTGAGCCAAACTTACGAAGTGTTTTTAATTCTTCGACAGGGAAATACCCAGCATGCGCCATGGTTGCATACTGCACAGGGCAAATATGGCCGTTGGAAAGTACAATAAAATCGCGCTCGGGCCAGGTCGGATTTTTCGGATCATTTTTTGCGCTCTGAAAATAAAGCGCGGTAAAAACATCAGCCATGCCCAAAGGACCCGCTGAATGTCCAGAGCCTGCCGCAACCAGCATCTCAATAATCGATTGGCGAATATCGTTCGCCTTAAGTTCGAGCTCGGCTACTTTTTTATCGTCTATATAATTCATTGTGTAATAATTGGTTGAAAATCTGTATTGAAATGAATTGGAATTGCTTCAAAATCATCGATGCGCTTATTTTTGATTGTCACCTCAAACATGAGCGCCTCTTTTGTATCGGGAGAAAAAGCTTGGTCGAAAATAAAATTACCGAGACTGTACGCTATAACGCCATTGCGGTATTGTTCAATCTCTTGAGCTACATGCGGATGATGTCCGATAACAATCGACGCCCCTGCATCAATTGCCGCACGTGCTAACTCTTGCTGATTGCGGCGCGAACGTGTTTCGTATTCTTCACCAAAATGAAATGACACTATCAGTATATCAACCTTATCTCGCGCCTGTCGAACGGCGGCTTTGACATCTTCGGCGTCAGCAATAGCGATGCCAGACAATGTATCACCCACCTCTATCCATTTTGGTCCTACATCGGAAAACCCTAAAAAGCCGAGCCGTGCGCCACCCCGCTCGAGAACCGTCACCTCGCTTGCCTCTTTAGCATTCCAACCGGCTCCAGTATACTCAATGCCCGCGCGCCTCAAACGACGCATAGTATCCTCGAATGCCTCTCTGCCATAATCACCCATATGATTATTTGCGAGTGAAACCGCATCAAACCCTACGTCGTAGAGAGCTTTTGTTACCGCAGGATCCATACGAAATGAATATATCGATCCCTGTTTTTTACCCACGTCGGAAATGGGCCCTTCGAGATTACCAAAAGTTAGATCTGCCCCGCGCAATTTTTCGACAACATGCTCAAACGGAAAAAGATAATCGCCACGATTTCTATCTACGGTATTACGGATACCCCGATCCATCATAATGTCACCTGTAAAAAGTAGCTTGATGGGCTCATCTCTCTGCAAATCAGAAACAACAGGAGCTGCTGTCGCTGGTTTTTCATCAGAAAGACTGCCGTAGACAAAATTGGCCTTAACCCATGCGACAAGTTTGCGTACATCACTTTCTTGATCATTTGATCCAAGTACAACTACGACAATATCACGCGTAGCAAACTCCGATACAGGCAGGCGAAAAAGCGCCACCATGGTCTTGCCTGCAGCACTCGTATATCCTATCTTGCCGCCCAAAAATTCTTCATCAACACTATGCCAATTAAAATTGTACCAAATATGTTCTTTTTGATTCGTCTCGAGTTTTGCTGTGCGCTGACGTGAAAGAGTAAGAAGCGGCGCACGTTCATTGCGAATATACTTGATCAAATATGCCAATTCTTCGGGGGTCGATACATTTGTCATCTCCAGTCCTGACGGATCAGAAAAACGAGTACTCTCAAGCTGCAAGGCCTCCGCCTTTTTATTCATAAGTTCAACAAATCTCCCCCTGCCAGTAATGTTAGCAAGAGCATACGCCGCATCGTTTGAAGAAGAAAGTAACAGTGGAGCCAAAAGCTGTTTTGCGGTAAACGTCTCACCCTCACCCAAACTTCCGGAATCTCCATGGATATCTAGATCGTTTTTATCAATAGCGATTTCGCGTTCTTGATTGATCGCTTCGAGCGATATAATAGCTGTCATCAATTTTGTAATTGATGCGATAGGTCTCTGCTCTGATCTATTTTTTTCAAGAAATACATAATTGCTATCGATATCTGCTACAAGGTATGCATCTGCCGAAAGGGCGGGTGGACGCGTATTACGTAACGCAATATAACCTCGCTCACCTACGGTAGAAGGGGCATCTTCAGTAACAATAATGGGCGTCTGGTGACTGACAAACTCATAGACTGTTTTTGCGTCTTCAGTCTTCAGCCGGATACATCCACCAGAAAAACCTTCGGGCACAGGATCGCCTGACGGATACGTGGGCCAACCGTGCACAAAAAAATTGCCAAAAAAGCTGATACTATAGGGCATCCAGACCTGCCCAATAGAAGAAAAATGATTTTCTTCTTTGGTAAGTGCCCGATATTCACCCGTTGGCGTCTCCCAAAATGATCCGGGTTTACCTTTGGAGATAATGGGTACTTCAGTTATTTTGAGCCCGTTTTCATAGAGTGCAAGTGTCATTGAAGCAAGGTCGGCATGTACCGCTCTTCCGGTCTGTGGGATGCGCGGGCGGCGCGTAGAAAGGGGTTGATAGAAAAACTCTTCGCCCGTCTCGGTGCGCAGAGGATCAAGAGTATTTACAAACGCGTTGCGGGCAAGCTCACGCGCAAAAAGGCTGCCTTCAAAACGATCTGCTGCTATAAAACCCACTATACCGAGTACGATACCCCCGAGTACCGCGCCCGCAATACGAACAGATGTCTTGAGGTTAAGGTTACTGAACATCGCTCTTCAGTCTTTCAAAGGCCTGGTCAAAAGGCAAGTCAGCCGCAAAGAGTGCCGCACCCACTACCAAAAAAGAAGCTCCCGCATGCGCACATGCATGTGCAACGCCCGGCTTAATACCACCGTCGACCTCAATTGGCACATCGGGCGCGCGTTCTTTTAAAAACATGATTTTTTCAATAGTCTGCGAGTCAAACACCTGACCTGAGGGGCCGGGCGAGACGGCGAGGGTCTGAAAAAGTTGAACCTCATCGGCATATGGCAACAATGCATCGGCAGGAGTAGATGACGTCACCGCCAAACCTGCCTCTTTGCCAGCAGCGCGCAGCGTGCGAATAAGTAACCGTGGATCTTCCGCTGCTTCTATATGAAAGATAAGTCGCGCCATAGGTGTTTTGAGCCAAGCATCAATTTTTGAAAGAGGATCAGCAACCATAAAATGAATCTCGATTGATGCGGGTGAAGTAAAATTTAAAAGATCTTTGGCATCATGCCAAAGAGGATACGGGGTAAACGAGCCGTCTGCTACATCAATATGAATGCGTTTTGCATAACGCTCGGCAAGACGAATTTGCGCCTCAACCTCGGCAAACGTACGGGCATTGATCGCAGGAACAATTTCGGTCATACCTCGGGCGCATCAATCTGAGCAATGCGGCGCTTGTGCCGCTCATCTCCCGAAAAAGCAGTATCGAGCCACAACACCACAGCGCTTTTGGCTTCGTCAACAGAAAGAAACCGTGCGCCCAATGAGAGTACATTGGCGTCGTTGTGTTCACGCGAAAGTTTAACAATGTCGAGTGGGCCACCATAGTACACTGCGGCACGCACGCCAACAATGCGGTTTGCGGCAATCGCCTCCCCCTGGCCCGAACCACCCAAAATAATAGCACAAGCAGTTTTTTCTTTACTCAAAGGCTCAACTGCGGCGCGTACTAAATCTGGATAGTCGTCAGCGGCGTCTTCCTGGTACGCGCGCTTATCGACTACTTCATGACCTGCCTCTATCAGCGTTTGGGCAAGCGCCTCTTTAAGAGAAAACCCCGCATGATCTGATGCAAGATATATTTTCATATTCGTTAGAGTGTCTCCCCTGCGCGCTGCACATGACGCAACAGAGTATGTACATACCCCCATTCGTTGTCATACCAGGAAAGTACTTTGACCAGCGTTCCGTCGACAACGCGTGTAAATTTGGTATCAACAATCGCGCCGTATGACTCACCGATGATATCTGAGGAAACAAGTTCATCGTCGCTCACTTTCAAAATTCCTTCCCAACGTGGCTCGGTTGCGGCTTTACGCAAGATATCATTGATTTCTTGGACGGTCACGGGACGCTTTGCAACGAAGGTAATGTCGGAGACAGATCCTGCAGGCACCGGCACACGGATGGCGATACCATCAAATTTATCTTTGAGGCTTGGTACCACACGCGTGACCGCAATCGCAGCACCTGTCGTTGACGGCACAGTGTTTTGCGCCGCAGCCCTCCCCCTGCGCCAATCTTTACCATCGGGTCCATCAACAATGCGCTGGGTGGCGGTATAGGCATGTACCGTCGAGAGCATCGCACGCTCGATACCGGGATTTTCAGAAAGTATCGAGACCACAGGAGAAACTGAATTGGTCGTGCACGACCCGTTTGAAGAAATGGTAATCGTTTTAAGATCCGATTCATTGATGCCGCCCAACACTGTTTTAGAATCTACGCCGTCTTCATCTTTTGCGGGAGCCGTAATCACTACGCGCTTGGCACCAGCAGCCAAATGTGGGCGCACCTTTTCAAATGATTCAAAAAGGCCCGTTGATTCAACAACAACATCGACACTGAGCGCTTTCCACGGAAGTTTGGCCATCTCACGCTCTTGCACGAACTGGATGGAGACGCCATCGATCGTTATTGTTTTCTTTGCCGTATCAGCTTTTACCTCGTGATCCCACTTGCCATATACTGTATCGTGCGTCAGAAGATAGGCGAGATTGTCGACATCGCCCAAATCATTGATAGCGACGATATCAATATTTTTCTTACCAAACGCTTGGCGCAAAAAAAGACGCCCAATCCTACCAAACCCATTGATTGCAACTTTCATAGATTTATTTTATCTCCTCAGTACGCTGAATATATGCGTGCGCCGACAGCGCCGCCTTGACCGCGTCACCCGCCGAAATATTATTTTGTTTATAGGCAGCATCAGTCACATCACCCGCCGCCCAAATACCTTCGCGCGAAGTTGCCGCTGTACGATGATCGATAACCACTTCACCGAACTTATTGAGCGCTACCAAGTCTTTAACCATCTCAGAGTTTGGAACCGCACCGATCTCAACGAATACTCCGCCCACGGGAAGACGCTTGTTTTCGCCTGATTGTTTGTCTTGATATTCGAGCTCGGCTACAAATTTACCGCCAGCATCGCCATGAATAGCAACAGTCTGAGCGTTGAAAATTACCTCTACGCCAGCTTTATGAACTTTTTCTTGAGTTACCGTATCACCTTTCAGCGCTGTGCCATATTCAAGTAAATAGATTTTTTTTGCATAAGGTACTAAGTCGAGAGCGGCCTCCAGTCCCGCATTGCCACCACCAACAACAGCAACATCTTTGCCACCAAAGAGCGGCGCATCACAGGTCGAGCAGTATGCAACGCCCTTGCCATTAAATTCTTCTTCACCAGGAATACCGAGTTTGCGCCTTCGCGAACCCGAACCCAACACAACTGCCTTTCCTTTATATGTGGTACCGCCTTCAGTAAGCACCGCAAACGTCTTATCAGGCTCTTGCGTGATGAGCTTTACTCGATCACTAGAAACAATGGTTACAGATTCTTGGGCGCGTATATGACCTTCGAGGTTTTGCGCCAAATCAAACCCAGAAATATTTTTTGTGCCAATCCAGTTTTGGATATCAGCTGATACCTCGGATTGCCCACCGAATGTTTCGGTAATAAGAAGTGTTGTGAGTTTTTTTCGTGCAGCATAGACACCTGCCGCAACACCGGCCGGTCCGCCACCGATAATTACAAGATCGTACATGCACGCATTGTATCATGCGCGAATTGCACGTCAAAGGAAAAGAGCCTACTGGGCAATGTTTTTCAGCTCTTCGTATGAGGCCTCGCCACAAATCCATTTCCCCGTTTGGGGATTGATGAAAAAAGGCACTCCACCACAATAGCCCTTATCATATTCTTGGAGCTTTGCAAGATTATTTTTGTCATGCCATACCTCGAATGATTCTACGGCAACACCCTCTTTACGCAATTTCTCCACCAAGGGCTTCATACTCTCGCAGTGCGGACATTCAAGCCCGTAAAATTCGAGAAGCATATTTACCTGGGTTGATAGAATCCGGAAGTGTCTGCTCCGACAACGAATACGAGCTCAGTCTCACGTATCTGAGTGCTACCATTAACATTCGCGGTGCCCTCGATCTTGATCATGTACCGTCCTTTGGGCATCGCGGGAAGACTGCGAATCTTAAACTCAGTAGAATAATTACTTGCGGTAATGGTTTTTGTAGGAGTGCCCTGACCAGAGCCAAATCGCGGACTAAACCATGTAGCAAAACTATTAGAATACGTGCCGTCTGCTATTCCGTCGCCACTGTCACGCTCTGAACCTTCATCGGGACCATCATCAAGATCAGTAGGCTCCCTATCTAGAGCTATACCCACAACGCGCAACGCTACGTCTTTGTTGAACCCGCCCGTGGGATTGATAGTCAGTGTAGTAAAGGTTGAGGTAAGCCCCGGCTGGGCGACCTGAACATCAGACAATTGATGCGGCGTGTGTGGAAGGGTTAATGGATACGGACGATGCGTAATCGTAAACGATCCGCCAGATCCGACAGGCTCATCACTCTCATCGGTGTCATCAAAATCAAAACTATCATCATCGGCAACGCCATCACCATCGGTGTCTCTATCGCTTCCTCCATCACCATCTGCGTCGCCATCTATGTGACAACCATCGTCCTCGATATCAATCAAACCATCACCATCAGTATCAAGTCCATCAGCACACTCAGGAATATGCATAACAACCACCTTTACAACCTTATTGTCTTCGATGCCATCGGGCACTGAGGGACTTACCCCGATATCTTCCAAGAAACATTCTCCCGTAATATTGTTGCAAGTCATCAGATCAACAAAAGGATCGGCTGGGGTTGCAAGTAAGCTTGGAGAAACAGTGCACTCGCTCTCTCCTCGCGTATATTTGCACCATCGTGCGCGTGGAGTATACCCTGTCTGACCTTGAACATAAGCAGCAAGCGGAAACGTAATCTCTGAATCGTTATGATCAATGCCAGAGAAAAATGCGGGATTTTGCGAATAACGAACGTAAAAGTCCGAACTCAGCCAAGCATTTGTTGGGAACGTATAGAGCGCTGATGGGTCATCAAGCTCGTTGCCCTGACGATCGATTTGTTTTATTTGAACATCTCCTCCGCCCAAAATTCCCTGACCTGTCGAAAACGTCCATATCTCAGAAGGATCGGACCATGGAGACCCTGTGACAGGATCATCAACGGTTGAGCGTCCACGAACCATCCAGGCATATGTTCGGCCCGTACGCAGCTGCACGGTTCTCTGGGTATTAGGACTTGTCACAACCTTTCTATTGTTTGGATTACTGCCAGTGGTAGCGCCGAAGTCTATCACCAAGTCCGCACATTCATTACTAAATGAAGAAAAATCAATAGCATCGCATCCCTCACCCGGATCAGTAATATCATTGATGTAGAGACGCGAAGCACTCTGCGCGTCATCTGAGGCGGTGTGTTCAAATAACCAATCGAAATTAACATCAATGACACTGTAGGGCTCCTCTACTCCGTCACCATCAGAATCATATTCATAGCTACGGCGAATACCATTAACGAGGTCCGCATCCTCAGGAGAAACAAGGGTAACCACAGGACCAGGAGGAGGTGGCGGAGGTGCGACTGGCGGTGGAGGAGCTACAGGAGGCGGTGGCGGAACAGGACCGATTGGTGTGAAAGTCCACCATAATTTTATTTGAGCGCCGCCACCTTGCTCATACCACCGTACACGCACGTTAGTCGGACCACTTGTGATAGTGATAGGAGCGCTCGTAAAATCGCTTATTGCCTGATTTTGCCATCGATCGATAACATGAGCTGGGGTTTGGCCTTCAATACGGACGGTCACGCCATCATCTGAATTAACATGAAAGACGTATACGCCCGGCTGAAAATTTATCTTGCCACGCCAGATTGCAGAAACTTGATCGGATTTTGGAGTCGGCGTTACTATACCAGTGCCCCAATTGTGGTTGATAGCGCCAGAATGTGCGCCGACGAGAGCAGTGGCAGATGCAGCGATAAGAGGCTCGTCTTGTTGAGTAAGTACAGGGTCGCGACCATTTGTTGGATTCGTACCATCGAAGAAACAAACGTGAAAATGATTATCTGGATAGCTTGTCCGACAATTTTCGAGCGGGGGTGGTGGGGGCGGAGGTGGATCGATTGCAGTGACAGTAAATGAATTTGTTACACAATTATTAGATTCGTTAGACTCTCCAATGGTTGAACTAATATCGGCACAAATACGATACGCATGAGTACCAACTACTGATGTCCAAACATCATTCCAGTTTTTTTGCTGAGACGTATTCGGTGCAAGTGCACTCGTCGACTGATTTACAGAAACATCACACGTATTGACCGTTGCACTACCAACATCAAGACACAAATTTGTCTCTGAATTATTGGCGTTCCCGGCGCCTTGATTGCGAACAATAGCGTGGAAATCAACAGGAGTGTCGGGTGCAATCACCGGAGGATTTGTCCAATTGTTCGTGATCACTAAATCAGATGGAGGGGCGACAGGTGGAGGAGGTGGTGCTACCGGCGGCGGGGTGGGACAGCCGCTCGGCCATGGAGAGCATTGATCATGAGGATCGCCTGGGCCAAAAAACTCGTTCCATTCGCCGCAAGCGTCCCAATTGGAACAACCGCAGACAGAACCACTGCCGTCTTTATCGTAGGTTCCGCCGCGCGTTGAGTTCCAATTATTTGAACAATACGGTGCTGGGGGTGGAGCAACTGGCGGTGGAGGGGCTACTGGAGGAGGAGGTGGTGTCCTGCAAATGCCGCCATTGCACGCAAGTCCTGGGTTACACACACTGCCAGAACAACAAACTTGACCCTCTGCGCCACATGAGGCGCCACCAGTCACTAAAATGGACCCGATAGAATTGTCTTGATAGCATGAGTTTGCGGTCGCAGGCGGCGTATTACCTCCAACTTTGCACTTGTAAGCATACGTACCCGCAGATGGAACACCTCCGCAACGAAAACGCGCCGACGAACCAACCCAATCAACCCAACTACACAAGGAAGCACCTGCGGTCATTGGGATTACACCGACGTCATCGATATTGGGTACGCTGTAATTACACAAGATGTCGAACTGAGCATTTGCCGATACAGAAGTAATACTTGCGCCTGCCGTATTGTAAAAACCGCTTGGTGGGCGTGCGAATGTGCGTGCATTACACTGAGGTCCGGCTGGTGGAGGTGGTGCGACTGGCGGCGGTGGAGGCGGCGTGCCACATTGCAAACGGAAAGATTGCGTTGTGTCATTTGATCCGCCTGGCGACCAAGTCCTTATCGTATAGGTGCCGTTGTTTACCCATCCGCTAGCGATCGTTGGTCCTGCACTGTCAGGAAACGGGCCGCTCACAACCGAACCACTACCGCTTGTTTCAGGATTTTGCGTTGCGTTAAATTGCGTATCGGGATATTGATAACTTCCCTGACTATTTGTCCACTGAAAAAACATGCGCACGCCAGCTGGTGCATTGCTTATCTGCGTATAGATGGGACTGCCACAATTAAATACGATTCCTGATCCACTCATCCAAGCGCCATTCCCCTGCCGCAATTGCAAGCTTGGTGTTGAACACAACGTAAAACTACGTGGTGAAGACCACGATGATATAAGTCCATTTTTCTTTGTACGAACCTGAACACTGTATGTCCCGCCTTTTACCCAGCCCGTTGCAACCGTCATGCCGCTCGTAGGAAAGGGGCCATTGATCATTGATCCCGTGCTATTTGTACTCGCTCCATTCAAATTTTCATCGTTGCTATACCAAGTGCCTTGAGAATTTGTCCAATTATAATGGATAGCAGCATTTGGCCCGCCATTTGTTACTCCTGTATATATTTGATCACCGCAATCAGGTCGCGTCGTGTCAAACACCAGTGATGGTGTCGGTAAATTAACCGTAACCTGCACCTCATCACACTGGCCAGATCCAAAATTACAGTGCTGCAAAGTATAGACGCCTACATCACTAAAAGTAACACTGGGCGACGCGGAACCTGTTTGTGGGGAAAACTGAGGATTATTAGATCCTCCGGGCCCGTCTATTTTTACCCAAGCCGATGAGCTTACTGGTTCTCCCGCGCCAACACTGCCACTCAACGTAGTAGATGTAGATGGCCAAGTGATTGATCTATCAGCGCCCGCGCTTATCGCCAATGCGAAACTTGGGACAGAAAAGAGTCCGAGACTGAAAAGTGCTAAAGAAAAAAGTTTTTTGTGAGACATTGTTTTTATGAAAATATTAGAGCGGCCAATCAGCATAGATAATAGTGTCTGCTATCTGGGTTTCTGGCTTCAGAAATATACCGACATAGATACCGTCTGAAATATTTGCCAGGGCTCCGGTCTCTTCTGCACGATCAGCGTCTCCTTTTCTGCCTTTTTTGTGTATATATTTTGTTGATGAATCAATAGTTATTGCTTGCTTGAGTAGCCTTTTGCCACCGGGTGCTATCTCAGTGTAAATTTTTGATCCATCAACCTCCCAGAGATCAATGAGACCTGCAATATCGGGATCACGTGAAGGAAGTTTTGATTGACTAGGCATTTTTACAAAAAAGAGAAAAGCGCCAGCAACAATCACGATTGCCGCAATTCCGACCAAAAGAGGTAATTGTTTTTTTTCCTGCATTGTTTCTTGTTCCATATTTTTTATATTAACGTGGCCTATATCCTGATGTGCCCTCGCCGACTACGAGTACAAGTTCGGTAAAATGAGTGACGGGAGAACCATCGATGGTCGCCGTTCCTTCAATTTTAAGCATATAACGCCCCGTGGGCAATGTAGGAAGTCTTCTCAGTTTAAATTCAACGTTGCTGTTAGCTGGTACCGTTTTTTCTGATGTGCCCGCACCACTGCCAAAGCTTGGGCGAATCAATAAATTAAAATTGGAATCGTACGGACCATCGGCGACACCGTTCCCCACCACCGTGCCGACAATCGGATCTTCATCAGGAGCAATTCCCGCTAGACGAAGACGAACATTGCCAGTAAAACCGCCAAGGCCCTGCACAGAGCTCGTGGTAAATGAAGAAATATTCCCTGAGTCTTCGGCCACTTGTATGTCAGAAAGCTGATGAGAATCGTGATCACCATCGCTATCGGCATCATAGGCATAGGGGTTGTGGGTGAGGGTAAAATCTTGGACTTGAGGCGGGGTATCTACCGAGAAATTAATAGGCACCTCTGCACTCTCATCACCAAATTCGTTTTCGCAGACAACATAGTAGGTATACGTAGCACCATCGACAAGACCCGTAATATCGATCGCGTGGAGAAGCTCATCCAATGAATCAAACACATTTGTCATGTCGTCGTAATCAGTTCCTTGTGTTGTCGAAAAGCGGCAAATGGCGTTCATGTTGGTATTTAAAGAAAGTGTTGTGTCGGTAGTTCCTTCAGGAAGTATTCCCCCTGGCAACGGATTTGAAATTTGCGGTGGCTGAGTTGCGATAGTCACCGGATCAGTCTCATTTGTAGAACAACGCGTGATATCGCCCACGGGAGCGTCGGGGTTACAAAACTTAATCCAGCCAAGGCTGTTTGCTCTATCAGCCGGAAGCGATGCTGTAGGACTACCACCCCCCCACGCAAACCCAACCAGTCTTTGAGCGATTTTGCTAACCCCGTAGCCAGTATAGTTAGCTTGCGGTTCGTCTGCTGCGGGTGAAAGTTTAATCCATCCATCCCATCCGTCAGTACGAGTAGCGCTCTGACAATCTTTATAGTATGTTCCTGAGCAGGCTCTCGCCCAACCAGTAAGTGTATTGTTAACTAGCCGCGCGGGTGCTGCTGGCGACTCACCTGCTGGATATGGTCCCTGCGGGTCAAATTTTATCCAACCAACACTCGAAGACCATGCATGCCCCTTCAAATAACCCGTATTACTGTCCACCTGCACTTTGTAGGGAACTGATGTGATATTGGCCCCCGCAGGATAGGTACGCGCATCTGCTTTGTTCATTGCTATCCAACCAATATTGGGAGACCACGCATGTCCATGAAGATCAAAGAGAACGGACTGGGGAGCTGGAGGTGGAGGATTGACCGGTGGCGTCAAAGTTTCTTCACACTTTTGAAGCGTATTGTATCCACCAGCAAGGCTCACAACACTCGCGCGCCAAGTACCCCACGAAGTACTAATTTCACACGGTCCCGTACAATTGCCAGTCATACTTGAAAGACTTGTGTGAATCCACGGCTCCCAGGTACCCTCGCTAATATAACGAGTCTTATAGATAGCAGAATCGAGTCCTTGTATAAAGAGCCAAAGCTCGCCGCCAACCGTTACAAGTTTAGGTCGCGCATTGGTCTCGGCACTATTCACCCGATACCAATCTTTGCGCAAAGCATTTTCCCATTCAGCCACATATACGTATCCATCAGCGCCGAGCATGGCGATCACCAGCCGTTCATCGCCAAACGGCAAATTCTCCATGACCGGATTCCATGCGACATTTGGATTGCCTCCGAGCGTTATTTCCGGACCCCACGATGTAGAGCACGAAGCCTCGGTGACTGCTGGCGGGGTTGGCGTGGGAGTAATAGTCACACTCTGTGTACATGCCGCACCAAACCATTCAATATTTTCTTCGAGCATTTTCCATCCAAAATTTGGATAGGTACCAGCGCTCGATGGAGCATAGGTATTAAATTGAAAAGTTGCACTAGCATCCGGCTGGACAGAATTACTTGGCAAATCAACGCGCATTGGCCACCAAATACTTGTCCATGGTGCAGTAGAAGAATCGAGCGCACCAAGCCTGTGATTTGTAGTTTTTGCCCAGGGCTTGGTGCCATTATTTTTCATAATGACAGTAGTTGAAAATGGCGTACCCGCCTCGACTGATGTTGGCGCATTTATCGCTATACATTGAGCGCTGTTGGTAGGGGTTGCGGGCGGCGGCGCGCAGTTGATCATAGCGGGCGCGTTACCAAGAAGCGCGTCCGCACCTCCGCCGACGTTGATTCCGTACATATAAAGAGTGTGATCCGTGCCCGTCTTCAGAGAACTGGGAATGGTCCACTCGATACCGTGATTAGCGTTACCGCCGCACGAGCTCGCTACATCGGGGCGAGAAAAATTAGCAGGCACATTGCTCCCCACCAAAACACCGGTACCCGCAGGACCATCGGCATAAATATTGACATTGAGAGCTTGGCTGTAATTGTCTGCATCGCATGTCCATCCTTGCTGTACGGCACAATCATTGGAATCATGATAGCCTACCGGATTACTTCCAGGCGGAGGTGGTGCATTCCAAGCAACGGTAGCCTGGCCGCAATACAATTGCGGCTGCGCTTCATTGATATAGACATGATTGATGACAGAACCATATTCGGGAGCACCTGGCATATGATGATCGAGCTGTACATTGATGCGCCACGTGCCACCACCTAAATCTGTCGCAGAGGGCCACGGCCATCCACCAATGTCATTTTGCTCATTGCCGCCAACAACAACATTTGACCAGTGAGGTACCATAACGCGATACGCTGAGAGCGGTACACCGGTAACCGTTACATCATAGGAAGCGCTCGGGCCCGTAACGGTTAACGCTGATACACTCACTCCCGTACAAACAGGACCCGATGGCGGGGGCGGCGCGACTGGCGGCGGGGCTACCGGAGGTGGTGGTGTTACTGGAGGTGGCGGGCCCACTGGCGGTGGAGTTACTCCACACGAATCAATGGTCAAATTGCCAAGCGAATTCGTGCTTGCATTACATACTACGATAGATCCACCCGCCTGATCAGCACCCGCGGAAATACTACAATCGCGCGAAATAGTTTGAGGATTAGAAATACTTGCGCAATCAAACTCTGCGGCACTGCCCACCCACCTACTCCAAACACATCCAGTTGGTGCGGCAATATTACCCACACCAGTAACTGCGGCGCCGTAATCGCATCGAATCTTGAACGTGGTATTAACGCACATGTCTGCCACTTTGGATCCTGCATTATTAAAATACCCACTCGTATTCGTATTAAAAGTTGCAGTACTACAAGAAGGCGAAGGTGGAGGCGTGGCAGGTGGAGGTGGCGAAACAGAACAATTTGGCGTTGCCTCTTGAATACTTGAATTAGCGCTGCAACCACCCGCGTTACATGCCCTTACGCGATAACGATAGAGTGTGCCGTTGGTAACAGACGTATTTAAATATGGTGAGGCATTTGCGGTTGTAAAATACGAAGGACCACAACCAGCGCCCGAACATCGAGATATTTCATAATTGTCTGCGCCGGCCATAGCGGTCCAGGAAAGCCTGACGCGCGGATTACCTGGCGCAGGACACTCGGCAGCAGCCGTAAGACTAGTAGGAGTTTCGGGTGTGGAGACACACGATGTAGGAATGGTCACGTTGACCGTGTCAATTAAACGATCCTGACAGTTACTCGTCTGCCCTCCGGACAATGTATATGTATAGCTTTGCCCAAACTGCACACCGGCGTCGCTGGCACTACCAGAATTTCCACCCGTCGAGGAGCCGATGGAGGCGCATCCGGCGGGCGCAGGATCACCAGGCCACACTCGACAATTTGTTCCAACGGGCGACCGATAGAGTGACTGCCCGTTAGATCCTGGAAGAGAATCCCAGCTAATATCAACCTGGGGGCTGCCACTAGAACAATCTACCGCAGCGCTTGTAATGCTTGGATTTTGACTTAGGGCTTGTACACAAACCGTGTCATATTCAGTACCAAACCCTTCGTAGGCGTAGACAAAACATTTTTCACCAGGAGAATCAAAATCAACAGTAGCGCTTGAACCGCTACTACTTATAATGTTTGCTTGCGTGTTAGAGCAAAGTATGGAATTTGTAGATGGCTCGCAATTTCCACCAGCATCTTCACATTCATACCAATGCGTGGAAGAAAGGAAACTAATATTCTGCACCCAGCCAGTCAGAGTTCGCTGATTGGTACCAAAACCATACGTAAATGTTTGATTATTACCAGCATCAACAACATGATTTGCTAAAACCGTATTCTGTCCCAAAGAAAAAAGGAGAACAACCAAAAACGCGAGTGCGAGCAAGCCCTTTTTTATCCGCTCTGTAACAGAATAAAGCATTTCGCTATATCAATATTTTAACAAGTAGCAAGTGTGGTGCGTAGTACACCAGCATTATTCACCTCCACTTTATAGCAGCTTGATCCATCGTATGCTTTCAAAATCACATCGCGCGCATAGAGAGTGCCCGGAGCGTTCGCACCATTACCGACACGAACCCCGCCCTGACCACGTGCCCAGTTAAGATAGAGCGAGCGTACATTGCCAGAAGTAACATGAAGACCGATGTTTCCTGCGGTATTGATGTATTCAAGCTGGCCATTGCTTGAAGATGCGGGATCATACACGCTCAACTTACCACCCTTGAGAGTGAGTCCGCCTGCCGCATCAATCTCAATCGGATAAGGATTAAGATTTGCCACACTTTTAAGAATTTTCAAGCGGGCACGATCGCTGGTACCCGGTGCAGTAACCGAATCAGGATACTCCCAAACTTCAAAAGCGTTTGGTTGTACATCGGTGCCGACATCGTCCGCCGTTCGTACTTTCCACTTGTATGGATTTAACGCATTGCGCGTAGTGCCTAATTCCATCAACCAAAGGGCTACGTCACGATCGCCCGTCGTACTTGGATCTGCGCCATCTACCAACAAATCAGCAGCGGAAGAAAAAATACCACCCACCGAAAGATTGCCAGCCTTTGACTGCGGTGTACTGCCCACGTGAACCGGCGCATCGGGATTGCCACCAATCGGCGGAGCTGTAGGATCAGACCATGCCGCAAGCGTGACAAAAGCGGAAAGAGTAAAAACACCCGCAACCGTCGCTACAAGTGACTTCCATGGGACATATTTATTCAATTGTGTAATTGTATCGCGTGTCATATTTTTTTGAGTAAAATAAATAATTTTAAAAAATAATCATGGAGAATCTTGACGAAGAAGCTTCGCCCTTTGATCAAGAATTTCTTTATCAGAAAGAGACTTTGCCTCGGGCGCTTTTGTACGAGTTAAGAGATCTTCGTGCATCTCAACCAGCTGCTCTCTTTGCAACTCTACCTCCCTATCAGTGGCTAGATCGGGGCGAGCCGTTCGAAGCGCTCGAAGCTCAAGAAGCTGCTGCATTGTTTTCTCGTCTTCAACCTGTTCAAGAGTGATAGCGGGCTTACTCGTGCTATACCATGTCCATACCATCGTTATGATAACGGCAAGAAGAACAAGGATAGCAAAATCCTTAAACGGAAAATGTTCGAACGCCTTGCGACTTTTTTTACTAAGGCCAACCCAATGCTGCCTCTTACCAGAAAGCATATGCTTTCATTATACGGCCGCAAGACTCAAACGCTTGTGTATAAGTCAACAATCTACTGGGCAGGACGATACGCAGGACGCGTATACTTGTTTGATGGATCCCAACTCATCCATGAATTAAGCCCCGAATCATAGATAGCTTTTTTCTGAGCCTGAATCTCCGCAACGCCATAATCAACACCCAAATCAAAATCTTGTATCCAGGGGCGCAGTTTCTTGGGATCCTCGCCCATTTTCTCGAGACGAAATTTGGCGCGCTGCATCGAAGCGAAGATAACTTCATACGGATGCGCTGCAGGATTTTTAAAATCCTGAAACCCAGCATCGTAGTGTGATGGATATACCATCGGGGCAATATAATCAAAATGCGGAGCTGTTTTTTCAAGCACCTGCCCGATACCGAGATCGTCCTCTGCCCAAGTCACAAGCCCGAAGACATCTGCCGAGATTGGCACCGGTAAATCTTTGAGCTCACTGCGCAAATATTTGAAAAAATCTTCCAACGCATCAGATTTTGCTCGCGTACCCGAATGCGGGTACACAGCGCGTGACAACGCTCCGTCAGATGGGTAGCGGATATAATCAAAATTGATCTCATCAAATCCTACCTGTTCTGATTCACGCGCGATGCGCACCATCAAATCCCAATAGGGTTTTGCGCCCACATCGACAAAAGGAAGTCCTTTGCGATCTTTCCAGACACCCCCATCAATATCAGCTACTGCGAGTGCTGGCATTTTTTTAACAATATGTGGATCTTGAAAAACGGCTATGCGGCCAATGACATAAATGTTGTGCCCGTGGAGCTCGCGGATAAATTCACGAATATCTGGTATACGCCTTTCCGTCCAATCAAGCCGGTTAAGTTCTTCGTCGGAAACTTCAAAAGCTATCTTGCCCGTGGAGTCTTTGATATCAATCATGATGCTGTTGATCTCGGAACCATTGGTGACAAAGTGCACAATATCATTACGGATAGACGGGGTACCCGCAACCCAGCTCGACATATAGATAGTACGAACTGCCTCAGGCGGCTTAATGTGCACCGGCGGCGCGTGCTTTGGCGCAAGTGCCTCACCCACTGAAATATTTTCTGCCGCCAACATTACATCACGATCATATACAGAGCTAATACTTGTCTGAGTGCTAATAAAAAAACCGGCAGCCATGAGTGCCGCAAAGCCGAGAGTGGGCATGGTGTATTTATGCCGGGAAAATCGATGAGAGCGAAGTTTGTGGATCATACAGTGCTTCTTTTTTTGCTGAAATATTTTGTTGCGATTCGATAAGCTTCGATAATACCATCTTATCCTGAAAACGGTTGATAAGGATAGCCCCTTTGAGCACGCCAGAACCGATAAAGAGTCGTTCGTAGCTCATACCGTCGTCCCACACACGCGAAATAGTCTCCCATCCATCGCGTGGCTCAGTAATACCAGTAAAGGTTAGTTGCAACCCGAGACTCGTAATTGAATACGTGGGCACCGCATGAAATGTCGTGCGATCAGTAGAGATATGAGCAGTCATATTGAGGCCTGCGGTTTTTCCCTGCAAAAAAGCATTGTTCCAATTGCCCACCAGTCGATCTTCGCCGAATCTCGTATCGCGATATTCAGCTACATCGCCCGCGGCCCAAACGCCGCCCATTGATGACTCGAGAAATTCATTGACGACAATTCCGCGGTTCGTGCGTATGCCCGTACCTTGAAATGAAAGAAGATTGCGTTCAACGCCTATGCCGTATCCTATCCACGCAGTTGGAATTTGGACGCCACCCGTCGCTGTTACCGTAAAACCTTTTTCTGTAAATTCAGTTCTCTGAATCTCCGTCTCAGGATATACCGCGACCCCATGTCTACCAAAATTTGCCGCAATTACTTCCCACCCCTGTAAATCAAGTTGATTACCAAAGCATTGTTTTTCCCGTAAAAGCAAATGGGGTTTGTATCCGCGCGTAAACGCAGTCTCGACAAACTCAAGCCCGATAAAACCTCCGCCGACGACAACCGCATTTTTTTCTTTTGATTGAGTATCACCGTCGACAAATGCGCGGAATCGATCAGCATCAGTAAGTGTCTGCAGACGAAATGTATAATCCTCAATGCCTGCGGCAAACGGCACAAAGCGAGGAGTGCCGCCCGTGGCAATAAGAATTTTGGCGCCAGAGATAATTGCGCCGTCGCTTGTATGCACCTCGCGCTTTTCCGCCTCGAACCCTACAACTGAAAGTCCGCCAAAAAAATCAATATTATGTTTGGCGTAGTCTTCCAATGAGCGCAGAAAAACTTTTTCGCGCGGTATCTTGCCGCGAATATATGCGGGAAGTAAAACGCGTGAATAGAGGTGATCGGTCTCGAGCGAGACAATCGCTATCGTACCTTGGGTGTCACGCGTGCGTATGGTTTCGGCGGCTGTTGTGCCGGCAATACCACCGCCGATAATAACATAATCATATGCCGGACTTTTCGGCATATTATTGTGCAGTAGTTTCGCGAAGCGACCAGAGCGCTAACACCACAATCAAGATACCAAGCGCACCCAAAAGAAGTTTTTGTGTAGAACCAGGGCGAATAGGCAAAAAAGGCACCAGTGCTACCCACGCACCCAAAAAAGCAATGACAAGATATTTTCGCATAAGATTAGCGTATCACCGAAAGAGCAAAACAAAAAGTATGGCAATTCCTGCCTGCGTGGAGATGCCGAGAATCGGCCGATCATCAAGCCGGATATCGGTATGATTCCACCGGTGAAATTTGTCATGCAGTATCAGTAAACGCTGCGGCCAAAATTTTGCTGCGCCCACCATCAAGTCCGGCAATACTGCGCCAAACGCGCCAGCTGCAATCACCAACCACGAGCCGCCAAAAAAAAGAAACGATAAAATAAATCCGGCAGAAAGATCGAGTGCAACCCACTGAATATCGCGAAGAAGAGCTTTTGTTATTTTTGCCGGTTGACTACCCGGTACACGCAGAGAAATCTCTTTGATTTTTGGCACATGATAATGCCAATGCGGAATCATATCGAAGAGATAATGACTCAGCACGCCAGCTGCAAAGGCTCCGCCAACACTTACGGCAGTGTTCACGACCGCACTACCTATAATCGAATGCGTAACCAAAATCATATTCTCTCTATCATCACAAGATTACGCGCGCTTCGCAAGAGTTTCGCGCACAATAAGCACGGCCTCACCGACCGCCTCATCAAGCTTGCCATCTCTATTGAGGATAACGGTACTAAACTCGTGCGCGGTATCAATCTCGTGCCGAATTTCTTTCATACGACGATCGAGCTCCTCGGGCGAAGTTGAAGATCTGCGCTCAGCAAGACGCCGCCTAAGGTCCTCGATGTTGCCCGGCTTGATAAAAATAACTTGAATGTCAGGTACTTTTTCAAAATACGTATGCGCCCCGCGCATGTCGAGCGACATAAACACCAGCGGGTATTTTGCGCGCGAGTCTTTGAGATGTGCTCTGCTCGAACCATAAAGATTCCCGTAGGTCTCGACCCATTCAATAAACTCATCATTTTTTACGGCATTCTCAAACTCTTGACGCGTCATAAACCAATAGTCCTTGCCATGCACCTCGCCAGGACGCTGGGGACGCGTCGTGGTATTGATCATACGGCCCGCTTCGGGAAAAAGCTTCAAAAGCGCCGAGATAACAGCGGTTTTACCAGCCGCCGAAGGACCAGTAATAACAAAAACAGGACTCATTTCTTTGAACGCCCAATACTAGAGATGAGTCCGAGGGTCACGAGCGTTGTCAGTGCCATGAGAGGAATCGTAATGTAGTCAAACGCATAAACAAAACGCTGCGCGCAAGAAACCGCATCCACACCACATTCAAAAAACGGACTACCACCGTACTGGATATACGAATGATAAAGAGCAATCACGCCACCCACGATTGAGAGTGCTAATGTATAATCAAAAACATTTTTATCTTTACGCCAAAAACCAATGGCAAATAAAATCACCTGCGGATAGATAAACACTCTCTGCCACCAACAGAGCGAACATGGCTCATATCCCACGAAGTCAGAATAATAAAGACTCCCTGCAAGTGCCCCGAAGGCAACTGCAAATCCTAACGGCAACGCGTGGTGGCGCACAAACGATATAAGACTGCGAGACCATGGTGCGCTTCGAAAAAGAAGAGCTGCGACAATGATTACAATAAAAAATTGCATTGCCACGGTTGCGAGCGCAAGCGTGTTTGTAACTATCAATGTTATGTCCATCATTGAGTCTGTGGAAGTTCGCAGCCTGTTTTTTGCGCAAGCACTACCAGATCGAGCTCGCCCGATTCACGCGTGCCGTCAGCAAACGTCCATGTTGGATATCCTTCGATATTTTTTTCGCGACATACCGGAAGCTGCCCCTTGCCATCAGCGGTGGAGCATTCGACATAAGGCAACAACTTATCCGACGAACCGAACATTGCCTTTTGATTCTGGCAATGAGGGCACCAAAATGCGCCATAAAATACCGCACCTTTATCTTTTAGACACTGGGTAAACCCATCGAGAGGAGATGGCGCAGAAACCGTACCTGTACTCATCACGTACCAGATACCGCCAACAGCAATAATGGCTACAGCTAGACTAATGATTGTAGATGACTTTAGCATAAGACCATTCAACCACTCTACATATATTCAAGCAACCCCTCGTAGGTAATCGGGCCAAAGAGCTGATAGATAAATATCGTCCAACGTGCAAGATTGTCAGACAACATCAAAACGCCCAATAAAATAAGGAGGACTCCGCCAATATAGGAAACCGGGCGCAAATATCTTTCAAAACGCGCTATGTACTGGGCAGCGGACCCAAAGAAAAAAGCAACGATCATAAATGGTAAACCAAGCCCCAATGAAAAGACGGCAAGATAGTAAGCTCCCTGGAGTGGATTGGCAGTAGTTGCTGCAAATGTAAGTACCCCGCCCAAAATGGGCCCTACGCAAGGTGTCCAGCCAAGCGCGAACGACGCGCCGAAAAAAAACGAAGCGACAGCACTCCCCGGCCGCAATGACAAAAACCTAACGCGTCGTTCGCGCTGCAAACCCTTGAAAAACGGCGCGGCAGGAAGGATCATCGAAAGTCCAAAAAATATTACAAACGCACCGCCGAGTCGTATCAACACTTTGCGCCATGGCACCAATGCGCCGCCGACCACTCCCACCAAAAGTCCGAGCGCTACAAACACCACAGCAAATCCAAGTCCGTACAAAAAACCATTTCGCAATACACGCAAACGGATTTTGTTTTTTAGTTTTGGATTAGCGAGATCGCTTGCCGATGCTCCGCTAATAAACCCGAGATACGCGGGTAAAAGCGGCAGCGTACAGGGAGCTAAAAACATTAAAACGCCGGCAACAAATGCCCAGAGCGTTGAGGGATTATCCATGCAAGATTACAAATTAGCGCTCGTACATGCGCCAACCCTCAATACCATTTGGCCAGCTATTCTCATCAGGAGTTGCGTTCTGCCCGCAGGGGCGATCGGCAAACCACGGCAATTCTTTTTTTATTTCGTCTTCAAACCCAAACATCATATGATTGATCGGCTGATACTGGCCACGAAACATCGCATATACACTAACGCTGAGAATCAGAATAGTCAGCAAAATACCGAGAGTGACAGCTAAACCTCCGCGCACTCTGATCAGAGAAAGGCCAATAAAAATTAACAAAACCGGCCACAACTGTGTGGGGTGCATACCCATATAATTTGGCAAAAAACCTGCCGCGCGTGCAAAGTATATCAGTCCTGCAAAAACCAAGAGCAGACCTAAGAAAAGTTTACCGAGATTGATACTTTGTGCGTGTGTCTTTTGGGTTTCCATAAATTAGTCGCGTGACTTAATAATCCAAAAACCGATTAGCACTAACACCAAGGGCCACGCCATGCGCCATCCAAACCAGAAAGCCGGAAATACTTGATGAAGTAATGCGAGGAGACCCACACCGATGATAATCGCGCCGATAAAGTTTCGTCCGCGAGATCCGTGACTTTGCTCTTTAGTATTTTCACTAATATCATGAAAAACTTCTTTTACTTTATCTGCTGCCTCTTCTACAAATTCACTCGCCTTCCCACTCGCGTTGGGACGAATATGTGCACCATGTTCTTTTGTTGGGATAATAAGTGCCAAAATAATATAGGCAAAAAGGCCCATGCCACCCATACTAAAGACCACAAAGACAATACGAATCAATACGGGATCAATATCAAAATATTCAGCAAGTCCGCCACAAACGCCTGCCAAAATACGGTCATCTTGCGAACGATAAAGCTTGCGATGTGTATGTGTTGTCATGCCCTTACTATATACCTACCTTTGCCTATTGAGCAATACGGAGAGTGTCGAGTATATTTTCGAAATCTTGCCTGATAGATTCAGCAGGATCGATGTATGTCACTGCTATTGATAAAATAGCATCGCGGGTGGCAAGCGCAACATTGTCTGCCTCATAGAGGCCTGACCAATGATATTTGACCGCATCTCGGCCTGCTACCATAGTATTGATGTACGTGCCGTCAGATAATTTAAAATTTGAAGCATTTGTTGATTTGAGCCAAGATTCGAGTGAAAGAGTATCAAGATTGTTTTGATAGAAATCAAAGCTGATTGCCACCGGACCCTCTCTGCCGGGTGCACGGCCCTCGCGCACCGCACGATTTTCTTCCGTATCTTCAGTCAGCGTGATAACAAAATGCCAACGCTCACCGTTGCCGACTTCTTTCGCCTCCAAAAAATATTTTGCCGGATACTCAAACGCAATACCGCGTTCAATATTTTGATAAGTTCGTAGCACTACACCTTTGTCAGGAACAACCGTATCAAATGCGCCCAAGACAAATATGGTCCCTCCTATAATAAGAAGAGCGCCTGCGACCACAAACCCGATTAGTTTATACTTTGTATTTCGCATCAAAACCATATAATTCAATATTAACGTATCTTTTGTTTTTTGGTAACGCGCGCACTACGAGCCACTCGCAAAGATTTCTCTATCCAACGCTCAAGCTCCTCTTTGTCATCCATCACTACTGCGGGCAATTCCCAATACGACATAGTAATGGCTTTTTTGTCTTTACTCGAATATCGAAACGGCTCTGAGCCTGCCCGCTCATAATCCGCCCGATTACTATCATCTACTTTAAAATATAACCGTCCATCAGCAATGAGTGCGAAGAAAAAACCATCTTTATATATCCCCCATCCGCCAAACATCCCGCGCGAAGTAACGCCCGCAATACCCATAAACACCTCATGCATCACATAATCATGAAATCCCTTGTCACGCGCCATATACTTTTTATACTACCACTATGAATACAAAAATACTTTTTGCAATTATAGGAGGAGTCATTGTTGTGGGCGGAGCATTCTTTCTCATGAAAAACTCTCGCAATGCCGACCCCCTTACAAACAATCAAAACACGATGATGAACAAGCGTACGTCACTTAAAGCGCTAATGATGCTCGATACACCCCAGCGATGCACTTTTACCAATAAAGTTCAAAACTCAGAATCGTTTGGCACCGTGTACCTCATGAATGGTCGTATGCGCGGAGACTTTACCTCAGTTGCAGCTGGCAGGACCGAGCAAAGCCACATGATCGTGGAAAGCGACGCTGGTTTTGTCTGGGCAGATTCCATGCAAGGCAAAGGAATGATGATGGATATGTCACAATGGGGTCAGCAGACAAACAATCAGAACACACAACAAGTGGACCTCGACGCGGAGGTCGACTACTCGTGTGATACGTGGTCACCTGACGAAAGCGTATTCCAGAGGCCCTCGGATATAGAATTTCTCGATCTCAAAATGATGATGCAGGGCGGCATGATGGGCCGCTAATTTGAAGAAACTTGATAGTATCTTGTGCCCCCGTTTGGACCGGGGGTATTTGATTGGAAAACTCCCGTGCCACCCCCAGGCGTCGCGGTGACAATGCTTAGCGTTACCACCTGTGAGTCTCCTTCAAAATTTGCATAGAGTGCACACTTGCGTGTGGAACCGTCAACGATATAACGATAATGTGTTTGGGTGTCAGTACCGATACCCGGATCTTTGGGTATCTCCGCGATCATGCTTGCGTATCGTGGATTCGCAGCTTTGAGCTCATCTATAATACCGGCGATATCATAATCACCCGAACCTGCTGACGGCACAAAACAGGAAACAGACAACAACCTACCCATCTGTGATATCTCAGCCTTGCGCCGGACATCACGTGCCTTTGCACGCGTCCCCAAAATGGCCGGCATAATGATAGTCGCGAGCACCCCAATGATCGCGACAACGATAAGTAGCTCGACAAGAGAAAAAGCCTTGGTATGTTTCATTACTCAACACCTAGCTCCTTTGTGTACTTGGCATAGAACTTATTCATGAGCAGTAGATTGGGGTCATATTTTTTCTTGAGTTCAAAAAATGATTTTATCGTAGGATACCCGCGCGCGAGCTGTTCGCCCGTATAGTAGGGTTGGTAAGGCAAAAAGAATCTACCGCCTACTTTCATAGATAGCTCGACGAGCTCGCCCGTCACCTTTTGCATTTTTTCGTTGCCCTCACTCGTAGTTTTTTGATTTATATAGAGCACGATCGAAAACATGTCTTGGGGTGCGTAGTTGAGCGCGATATCTTCTTTGTGCACCACCCGCACCGAGGCATTGAGAAGCACGGTGTTATGTTTTACTAAAATATCACGCATACCATCGACAAATGTTACAAATTGATCGCGAGGTATAAAGTATTCATGTAAGATATCAGTCTCGTCTTCCAAATTATTCTCAAGATATTTGACCGAATCGTGCATGGGCTCGTTGCGAGATACTAAGCACGCCTCGCCCTCTTTCATCGCCTGATTACGACTTACCGTACATCCCTCAAGGCGTGGTTCGATATACTTTTCACCAAACCATTTAAAACGCATGGCGAGCGAACTGCGCTTGGCTAGATTCAGTAGCAATCTGCGCGATTTTACATTTTCTACATCTCCAAGGGGCGGTATAGTCGTACCCTCGGGATCGACCGTGCGATATCCGTAGATGATCATCTCGTCGAGAAACGAGCCTGGTGAAGTAGAAAGATGTCCATAAAAAAGCCCTAACGCTTTATCATCTCTGATCTCTTCGTCAAATAATTTTGGAAAGTCTTTGTAGCTGATAATGCGCCTCTCGCGCTCATAGACAGCATTGTCTACAAGTTCGATATCAGCGTCGAGCACAATACCAAAAAGACCATAACCACCCAGCACCAAACGGAAAAGCTCCGGCCTCAAGGTTTTACTTGTCTCGACGATTGACCCGTCAGGCAGCAAAACGCGCATCGCGCGGATACTCTCGGCAACTGATCCTGCATGATGATCCATACCATGTGCATTCACTGAGATAGATCCTCCCACCGTAAAAATATCCGACGACTGCATTGCCTTGATAGCAAATCGCGGATGAATAACGCTTTGAATATCATGCCATGTCGCCCCGCTCTCGACGGTCAATGTCTTTGTATCTTCATGAACTATCATTTTATTGAACCCCTTCATATCAAGCACAACCGCATCACGATAAAACGCGTGCCCTCCCATACTATGTTTCGCACCCGCCACAGAGATTTTATGCCCGCGTTCTTGCGCAAACTGCACTGCGTTCTGAATATCTTTTTGGTCATGTACACGTACGATGCCAAATACAGCAGTTTTATTTAGACAGCTTACATCGTTGATCACGCCGCCCTCCTGCCCCCACGAAACCGCATCATAGACAACACCCTTTTTATCATCTGCGATATCTTGGCGGTGAGCATCGTCAGGGAAAATGGGCGAA
>JBBTQY010000005.1:0-67692 GCA_038065475.1 Patescibacteria group bacterium
TCTTTCAGATCCTGATCAACACTCGTCGACATACTGATATAAAACGTATTGCCAAGTGCGTTGGAAAAATCGATGATAAGTCCGGCGATAGGCAAACTGAAATTAACTAATAGTGCTGATACAATAAGTTTCCATAAAAGCTGCTTCATCCCGTAAGATTCATAGCGGATGATGGTGGCGATGGCGATGATGAGCAGGAAAAAGATATAAAAGATATTTGCCACGTCGCGCGTGAGCATCCAGCCGATATTTACCATTGGCTGGTCGCGAAAGGCGCCGTTTTGTATCACGAGTACGATATTGAATAGTTTTGCAACCGCCCACAGGAGCCACGAGGCAAGCTGTACAAAGAGATAAGCAAGTTGAGCTATTACATAAGATGCACAGAGAGAAATATTTTTTGGGATAGGTGAGTATCCACCGTATCCACCCGCGCAAGCATCACTAAGGACATCGAGCCCGACGTCCTCTGTTCTCGGTACCTCGGCCAGCGCTGCGGGTGCACTCAACAAAAAAATAAGTGCGGCAAGCGCGAGAGATGTAGCGAGTATGGTATAAAACTTTTTATGCATGATTTGGTATTTCTTCACTTTCTGTGTGAGGGTATCAATTTCGTACTTCATCAAATCCCCTTCGGATCGCGCCTTGTATAGCTGCATCTACTATTTCTCCGACGAGTTCAGATAGTTCATCGGCTGCTATTAACCCATCCATTTTCGACGAGATTGATGGCCGTATTGTGTCAGCAACAGCTTGTCCTGGGGTTCGTGTCTTATATTTTTTGCAGACTTGTTCAAAGGTGGTCTGCCCATTTTCATCTGAAATCGGAGCTTCAACCTCTTCCCACT
This sequence comes from Patescibacteria group bacterium, assembly GCA_038065475.1. Lineage (GTDB taxonomy): Bacteria > Patescibacteriota > Minisyncoccia > Ryanbacterales > GWA2-47-10b > SICQ01. The sequence goes on from JBBTQY010000005.1 coordinate 849, forward strand.
CGATGCATTCGCGTACCGGCTTGTATCCTTGGCCGGTTTCAGTTTCAATTTTGACATCAGCTCTTCGTGCGCTTGCACGAGCTACCTGTTCGTCCAAAAGATTGAGCTGAAATCCTATGACATTATTGCTGCTGTTGCGTATCTTAAACCAATTTTCAAATCCGCCTGATTCAAAATTGTCAGTAAATCGTTCAAGATTCCCTGCTACATCATTGATGGTACAGCCCGCAAAGCGATCCCTCCTGCGATAGCTGCCAAGCTCAAAGATGATATCAGGTGCAAAATCTCTACAGAAAAAATCAGGATCGTCGTTTATTTTATTGCCCAATTGCGCGAGAAGTGCGCCCGACGCCTCATCCCCCACTTCTGAAAAGTATTGAGTCGGGTTTTGTACAAAAAGCGGGCCACCACCCTCAAAGCCATTAGACATCCATGAGAGTGTATCTTCAATAAATATCTGTTTAGCTTCATTTGCGAGTACCTTAAGTGCTGTGTCGACAAAATATTCCTTCAACCAGAGCGATTCTGTAGACAGCGAGGTTATGTAATTGAATCCTTCCGAAGCAAATTCACTTAGCTGTGAGAGGACATCAAAGACAAAGTCTATCGGATCGAAAACAGCGGCTTGGGCGCGGGCTGTATGAATGCCACCAAATACGAGGTTGAAGCAGAGTGCTATGCCGATAATATATTTTGCGTATTTCATAGAGTGGGACTGCCAAAATGATACTTTGCGTATGGAGAGTCTTGATCGGTAAATATAATATTGTATTTTTTTGTTGTGCTACGTGCTACGGAAAGAATTTCCCAACCTGCCTGTAGCTGCTTCATATAGTGCTCGATACCGATCAGGCCCAATACAGGGTCAGCATCCAAAAGAGATATGTGGTGGACAGCAAGCGCTGTGTTGGCGAGAAAATTTGTAAAAGAAAGATGAAAATCACTCAGTTCAGGAGGGACGGGAATATTTTTTATTTCAGATGCAAATCCTGTATATTTTGAACGAAATCCGGCTATGTGTATCAATAACTCTTGATACTCTTCATCATTCATAGTGGTACCGTCTGCGTATTTTTTCTCTATTAGTTGGATGAAAATCTCGCGTCTCCCAAAATCGTTTTCAGCCCGTTTTTTTATAGGAAAATATTTTTCCCCAACACGTCCTACTACATTGAAGTAAGTTTTTGGATCTACCGATGCGTCAATGCGTAGATCGTCTCTAGTATAAGGGTTTTGTTGGTCAAGAATCTTTTGAGTAGCTGCAACGGTATCGTTTGTGACCATTTCTTTTAGAGATTCATCAAAATCATCTTTGGTAAGAGTTCCATTTTCTTGTACACGTTCTTCCAGATATCCAAAAAAACTACGAGAAAGTTCTGCTGTAGGTAGGGGCAAGGCGCCATCTTTATCTAATATTTCGTTTTGAAATGCCAAAGTGTTGATGCGATCAACGCCATCAAGTATGCCGTTTCCATCAGTATCAGGGTTTTGATGATCAGTTCCTGCGATAACCTCTTCCCAGTCTTTGAGGCCATCATTGTCAGTATCGTTTTGGCTCGTTGGATCTATCACCTGTGCCTTGATAGAGCCTCGACTAATCGGCTTTTCCTCCTTGGTAGAGGCGGCAAATACCATGCCACCAGCGGCAAAGATGGCAAGCAACGAAAAGACAAGTTTTTTCGAGGGAAGGTAATTCAAAGCACAAGCGCAATACCCCACACAAAAGGCATTTTGCTATATATAGTATACACCTCTTACTTATCGATGATTTCGGCGTTTGTGTGGATAAGATGGCACTTTTTGCCTCAAATCTTTGCAATGTTGCCCCATTCTTCCAAAGAGAGGTGTTGAGGGCGTTTATCTGACGCAATACCGAGGGTATTACTCAATTTTTTGCGTTTACTACCAAATGCTTTCTTGGCAAGTTCAAAAAAATGTTTTGAATCGATGTTGTGTTTCGTAAAAAACGCATCAGAGATATCAGTGATAGCGATAACAGCCGAATCAACCTCAGGCTGAGGTTTAAAATACGTGCGCGAAACTCGTTTTGCTATACGCGCTTTGCCATACACTTGTACGGAAAGACCCAAAAGATTCATGTCGGGTGGTTCGGCGGTGATACGTTTTGCTACTTCATACTGCACCATGAGCACGATAGTTTCAGGTCGCGCGACGCCAGATGGCGGTTCCAAAAAAGTGCGCAAAATTTTTGCGGTGATGTAATAGGGAATATTTGCGACGAGTTTGTAGTGCGCGGGAAGTATACGCGCGAGATCAACTTTGAGAATATCACCCTCGATAACTTCGAGTTTTGTTTTTGAAAAATTATCGCGCATGTGTTGTGCAAGCCGCGGATCTTTCTCAACTGCGATGATGCGTCCCGCGCGCCCCTGCAGTTTTTCAGTGAGCACTCCTTTGCCCGGACCAATCTCCAAAACGGTATCGGTGGGTTTGATATCAGCGGCATCTGCAATAAATCCCGCAACCTCTCCTGAGCGCAAAAAGTGTTGTCCCATAAGGGTATTTGCCCTAAACGGTTTTTCGCTACCCTCAAAAGATGTCGACAGATTCTTCTTCATATGACGAATCTTGAGGCACTTGGTGTGCAAGGTCAATGCCTGCGATAAGATGCTCGGGAATTTCTGATAAAAAGCGTGATGGATCGTTAAATGAAGTCTCCCCCCACAACATACGTCTGCGTGTAAGTGTAATCATCACTTTTTCGCGCGCGCGCGTGACCGCTACATAAAAAAGTCTTCGTTCTTCTTCGATCTCACTTGGTGTTTGCGAAAGACTATGCGGAAATAATCCTTCTTCAAGTCCTGCGATGATCACCACATCAAATTCTAAGCCTTTTGCTGCGTGTGCCGTCAGTAAAATAACTTGCGAATCTTTATCTTCGACTTCGGTATCTTGTGTGGCGAGTGATGCCTCTGACAAAAGTCGTTCAATGCCCTCGGGTGGGGCAAGCGCATCAAACTTTTTGGCAACACTCAAGAGTTCCTTCACGTTTTCTTGGCGGTCAACCTCCAACTTATTGCCTTTATAATATGCTTCAAATCCTGCGCGCCCGATGACGGCGGTGAGCGCATCGGTTGTATTTTTTGTTGCCACTGCCTTTTTGATATCCTCCATGATCGCCGTAAATATATCAATCTTTTCCTGCTCTTTTTTTGAGAGTACATCACTGGCAAAGTGCTTGAGTGTGAGCACCTTGCCAATACCGCGTGCCGGAGTGTTCAAAATACGCTTTTTAGAGAGAGAATCGTCGGGATTTAAGGCGTATTTGAGATATCCGAGCACGTCCTTGATCTCCTTGCGCTCATAAAACTTAACACCGGCTATGAGGCGATAAGCTATATTGCGCTTTAAAAAAGCCTCTTCAATGGCGCGTGATTGGGCATTGGTACGAAAAAGTACCGCAATCTGCCCCGGTTTGACCCCTCGCTCAGCAAGAGCTTTGACATATTCGGCGATAAACATGCCTTCCTGCTTCTCATTTTCGAGTACCGTAAGGCCGATTTGCTCTCCTTCTGCCTTGGTAGAGCGCAATGTTTTTTCTCTGCGCTCGGTATTGTTGGTGATAACGGCATTTGCAGCCTCGAGAATTGCCTTGGTTGATCGATAGTTGTTCTCAAGCGTAATAATCTTCGCGCCATGCCAATCGAGCTCAAACTGCAAGATATTGCGCCAATCAGCGCCTCGCCATGAATAAATTGCCTGATCAATATCTCCTACAACGGCGATATTACGATGTTTGCCCGCAAGTAGACGCGAAAGGATATATTGAGCCTTGTTGGTGTCTTGGTATTCATCGATATGGATGTAGTGCCAACGTTCTTCATAAAAGGCGCGTACCTCGTCGGACGACTGCAAAAGCATGACGGTTTTCATCAAAAGATCATCAAAATCAAGACCTTTGACCTTTTGGAGGCGCGCCTCATAGGCAGCATAAAGGTTGCGCAACGCCCTCTGAAATGGGCTATTATCTTCGGTTTGGGCAAACGTTGAGGCGTCGATCATCTCTTGTTTGAGGCTGGATATGGCGTTTTTGATGCGCGGTGGTGTATAAGTGTCAGGATCAAGCTCAAATTCAACGATAAGGTCTTTGATGATTTGGCGCGTATCTTCCTCATCAAGAATGGTAAAAAAACGCGGAATACCAATAGCGCGGCCATGATTTTTGAGAATATATACGCCCAGCGAGTGAAAAGTGTCAATAAAAGGCTCATGACCTGTGTGCACGCGGATATGTTCGCGCTCCAAAAGGGCATAGATGCGTTCACGCATCTCGCCCGCGGCCTTGTTGGTAAAGGTAACTGCCAAAATTTTATCGGCAGGGGTGCCCGATTGGATGATATGAGCGACGCGATGCGCAACCGTCTTAGTTTTACCTGACCCCGCGCCCGCGATAATCAGCAAAGGGCCGTCTTTTGCCAGTACGGCTTCTTTTTGAGCTTCATTGAGCCCGTCAGTGATTGCCATAAACCGAGTATAGGGGCCAGCGCCTCATAAAGAAAGGATGGCAAAAAGTCCTAAAAATCGTTTACTGGCAACGATAAGCTATCTCCACACTCTATCCACAAACACTTCCTAAAAGTGTCAAAATGGGGTAGAATAGCCCCACGAGCCTTACTCAAAGACCCGATGAGTCTATGACAAGACGATTTGGGCTCGCATGCATCTCGATCGCTGCGTTTCTCTAACTTGGTATCTATGAGACCTTTACTACGGCATTTTTTTCTATTTGCAGTAGCGGCCGCAGTTTTGATGCCGCTTTCTACCTCCGCGTTTAGTATCGGCGGTTTTTTTAGAAGTATATTTGGTGTCTCGCAAGCTGATGAAATAACCCGTGAGCAGCTAGAGCCGATAACCGACCCTACTCAAAAACCATTCCCCTTTTTGTCATCAGAACCGCCAGCCGACCCCCATCAGATTGACACTCAAATTGTCGATGATACGGCTATCGCATCGTCAGTAGGTCCGTTGGGTAATGTCGCAGAAGCTGCCGAGAGTAGTATTTCATATAAAATTTCTACCTATACGGTGCGCAGTGGTGATACGCTTTCACTTGTCGCGGAAACATTCAATGTATCTACACAGACTATTCGTTGGGCCAACGATCTTCCACGAAGCGGCGTTCTTAAAGAAGGCCAGGTGCTCGTTATCTTGCCGGTTTCGGGTGTAAAGCACACAATTGCAAGGGGCGATACCGCTGCATCTATCGCTAAAAAATATGGCGGTGACCCCGACGATATTATTGACTTCAATAATCTCGATCCCAAAGAACCACTTGCTGTCGGTACCGTCGTGCTCGTGCCGGATGGTGAAGTTACTGCCCCATCAGCACCATCATCAACAGTATCACAACCAGTCATAGTTCGTGGAAGCGGGCCCGAGCTTATTGGATACTATTTGCGGCCACTCGTGGGTGGCACCCGCTCACGCGGCATTCACGGGTATAATGGCGTTGATATCGCAGCTCCTCGTGGCACACCTGTTCGTGCATCAGCTGCGGGTACGGTTATCGTTGCACGTGGTGCAGGTTGGAATGGTGGATATGGTAGCTACGTGGTTATCGCGCATGCAAACGGTACACAAACTCTCTATGCTCATATGAGTGCGGTAAACGTCTCGGTAGGTCAATCGGTCTCGCAAGGTCAAAGTTTGGGCGGCGTAGGATCAACGGGCAAATCAACCGGCAATCACCTGCACTTCGAAGTTCGCGGTGCCAAAAATCCATTTTAAAAAATATTTATAAAAACAAAAAACTCCCCCGCAGCTGCGGGGGAGTTTTTTTTATTTCCCAAAACTTTAGAGAAACCAATAACTTGCCTAACAGAGAATCTGAACAGCCAATCGAAAAAAAATCTTGCTGGATATGTCTGAGTAAATTATTGGCTTTTCTAAAGCCTTGCGGGCCCAACTTTGGGCGAGAAATTTTCTCTATTTAGTATATGCAGTATAGCATCTCTAAAAAGATTTGTCAATAGTGCTGCATTACGAATTTTTTTATAAGTTGTTAGTTATTCTTTTCGTAACCATTGTAAATAAATTAATAGAATATCATATAAAATCTATTCCATTGTCGCGCAGATATTTTCTTGTTTTGGCATTCGCGCTATTTTCCCAATTTGGGCGGCACACCCAAACTTCCTGTATATTCTCAGGAGGAAGCAATTCAGCGATATCCATTTTTTCTAGAAACATTTTCTTCTCTTCCAGTGCATATTCAGCGATCTCCTCACTAATACGTGTGGCAGCTATCAAAGCAAAGAATCTATGATTTCCGTCCATTATTTCATATTTTTCGATTTCATTCGGATAGAGAATTGGAGGTTTGGGAAAAATTCTGTGTTTAACTATATATTTAAGACTTCGGTGAAATCTTCTCCTCCCATTCTCTCCGAGGTCACGTGAATAAGGATTTTCTTTACCTTGAATGTACGCTTCATGGAGGCCTTGCATTGTATCAAAGTAGCCAGGTGAATAGGGCAGCGATGGAAGATGAAGTTTTTCTTTTTTCCATGTTGCATCATTCCAAAATGCGATTGACTCTCCCCCTAATCTTAAATTCCATATGCGACCCGATGGCGGCCACCCCAGAGTCTTTACCCAAGGAAGAAGCCATAATCGTACAACTTCTTCCGGGATATTGGGCACGCTAGATTGAACTTTATTGTATGCTTCCAAATCATCCATGTGGTCAAGCTAGCATTTTTTATAGCTAGCTCAAAAACAAATCTTTTTTGGGGCGATATTGAAGGGCTTCCAAAAGATGTTCGCGCAAAATATTTTTTGCACCAGCCAAGTCCGCAATCGTACGCGACACTTTGAGTACGCGATGATATGCGCGTGCCGAAAGATCCAAACGCTTTGATGCATCTTCCAAAAGTTTTTTCTCCGTATCTGCAAGTGCGCAGTGTGTTTTGATATCGCGCAGTGTCATCTCACTATTCGTCGCAAACTGCGCGTCACCAAATCGCGCGCGCTGCATCTCTCGCGCTGATGTCACACGTACACGCACTGCGGTCGATGTCTCCCCCACTTCTGCATCAGAAGATAATTTTTCGTATTCTACTTGCGGCATTTCCAGCCACATATCGATGCGATCAACAATCGGGCCTGAGAGTCTTCGCGCGTAGCGTTCGAGCGCGCTGTTGCTGCACGTACAAAGTTTTGTCGAACCCTTGTTGCCACACGGGCACGGGTTCATGGCGGCGGCAAGCATGATGTGTGCGGGAAACGTCATCGAACCTTTTGCGCGTGAAATGGAAATCATACGATCTTCAAGCGGTTGGCGAAGTGTTTCAATCACACGTCTATCAAACTCAGGAAATTCATCGAGAAACAATACGCCACCATGCGCGAGCGTCACCTCACCGGGGCGTGGCACGGTACCGCCACCTACCAGTGAAACATACGAAGATGTATGATGTGGGCTTCGAAAAGGCCGTTCGCGTACAACGCCATCACGCAAAACACCTGCCGCACTATGAATTGATGTGATATCAAGCGCTTCATCAAACGAGAGTGGAGGGAGTATTGATGCGAGTGCTCGCGCAAGAAGTGTCTTACCGGTACCGGGCGGACCGATAAATGCTACATGATGATTGCCGGCCGCTGCAATCTCAAGGCCGCGTTTGGCAAACTCTTGGCCTTTGATGTCGCGCAAATCAAGTTCAGGATTTTCAAGCTTTGGTGAAAACAGCGCCTGTTTCACTACTTCAAGATTTTTTTCTTGCATCAAATGTTTAGTGATGTCAGAGAAATGCGATGCCGCAAAAATATTGATGCCACCCACAAGTGCCGCCTCATCACGATTCCCCTCCGGTATATAGGCCTCAGTAAATCCACGCGCGCGTGCCGAGAGTAAGAGCGAGACAACGCCGCGTACCGGTCGCAGCGATCCTTCGAGCGCGAGTTCTCCGACAAAAAATTTTTTGTCGGGATCAAATTTTATCTGACCTGATTCAGCGAGATACGCGAGCGCTATCGGCACATCAAAAAATGCTCCTTCTTTTGGTAGATCTGCGGGTGCGAGGTTTACCGTGATGCGATTATTTTTCTTTTGTGGTGGACGAAAGCCAGAATTTTTTATGGCAGCAGAAACACGTTCGCGTGCTTCTTCTACTGCTTTGTCGGGCAGGCCAACAATCGAGAGGCGATGAAGCCCCGGTACCATATCAATTTCAACTTCGATAGGAAATCCTTTGAGACCGACAATTTGTCCCGAGTGGATTTTTGTCGCCACAGTTTATTGAGAAGAATGTTTGATACAAGTTGTTGCTGCAGGGTTTGCCTCGAGTCGCGCTTCATCAATCTCTTCACCATCAACCGCGCATTTACCAAACGTACCCTCACCAATGCGACTGAGTGCCGCATCAATTTCGCGCAACTTTTCTTCAAGAGCATTTTCTACACCAAGTGCATTATCAAATTCTTCTACTTCATCAGCCATGTCGTTGCGATCTGATGGATCAACATTGAGATCGGGATAGGTTGGCTCCCAGTCACCTGGTACATTGGGATTTTTTGTTCCCACTGACGAAAGAGTTTTTTCGATTTGCTGTTTTTCCTCGCGAAGAAGTTTTTCAAACTTTGCTGTATTCATATCTCAAGTTTATCATCGTACGACGAGGCGTTCAATCGCAGCTTTGAGCGATCGCTCTGAGGTGGCGATAACCAAAAGTTCTTTGCGAGCGATGCCATAACCCACTATGCGCTGCGATGCCTCCCCGTAGCGTCCGAAGCGCGCATCAGTATTTCGTATGATGGTGTCATTGAATTCAATAATGCCCGGATCACGCTCTCGCAAGAGAGATGCAAATTGCCGCATGAGGGTAGTTTCCCACGAAAACATGGTACCGCGTATCGCTCCCTCATTCTTGATGCCAAATATAAAAACAAGATCAGACCCATAGTAATAGGTATTCCACTCGCCTGTGAGATTGGTATAAAAATCACCCGACGGCGGAAAAATTTCGAGTGTTTCCAAAAATTCTTTTGGGCTCGTGAGCGCGTATTCTTTGCCCGCGTCTGCACTCAACACTGGCAGATAGACAAACGTATTGTCTGCATTTTGTCTACCAAAGCGTTCGAGCTCTTGGAAAAGTCCGGTACGGTCTCCTCGGCGATATTGTATGACTGATGTTGTCTGCGAATTGATGATGGGCCGTGGGTATTCGGGTCCTGCAATAGGAGCGCCTCCCCCGCCCGCATTTGGATTTTTGAGTACAAAAAAATAATATCCGCCGCCCGCGGCTCCCAAAAGAAGCATGATAAAAAGAAAAACTCCCAAGATGCGTGGCGCGATACCGGGCGCACTTCGCCGAGGTGCTATTTGATAGTCGCCCGCCTTGATTGATTTTTGCTGCTGCGCATAAATATCAGCAAACGATACTTGATCGCGCTGCAGCAATTGCTCCGCATCGGTTTTCATCGTGCGGATAAATACATCTCTCCGCTCTTGGTTCGGAGGCATAGTTTTTTTGGAAAAGAAAAAAGATTACCTGCGGGGTGGGCGGCCACCTCCACCGCGGGGGCGATCACCGTCTCGGCGCGGGCGGCGCTCTTCTTTCTCAGCTGTGCGTGCTTCAGTCTCCTCAGGAGTTTCTGTCATCGCACGGATAGAAAGATTGACGCGACCCATTTGATCAATGCCGGTGATTTTTGCTTCTACTTCGTCCCCTACATTCACTATATCGGTTACCTTGCCCACACGGAAGCCAGCAAGCTCTGAGATATGTACGAGACCTTCTTGGCGAGGAGCATACTCAACCATGGCGCCAAATTCAAAGACACGTGATACTTTACCGCGAACAATTTCACCCGCAGTATATTCTTTGGTGATACCGGCAACGCGAGCCTGGGCTTTCTCAGCCGCTTCTTGGTTTGTGCCGGTGATGTAGACGATTCCTGTCTGTTCGATGTCGATGGTAGCGCCGGTCTCAGCGATGATTTCGTTGATAACCTTGCCGCCAGGACCGATGACGTCGCGGATTTTGTCTACGGGAATAGTCATTTTGATGACGCGAGGTGCGTGTGCAGGAAGAGTTGCGCGAGGTGCAGGCATGGCTTTGAGGATGACATCCATGATGCGCAATCGTGCATCGAGCGCGTCAGCGAGTGCATCACGCAAGATTTGGAGCGTTACTCCACCTACTTTGACATCCATCTGTACGGCGGTTACACCCTCAGAGGTTCCGGCTGCTTTAAAGTCCATATCACCATGATGGTCTTCAGGTCCTTGAATATCGGTAAGAACTTTATACGTATTTTCGTCCTTCATCATGAGGCCCATGGCGATACCGCTGACGGGGCGTCGGATGGGAACTCCCGCATCCATAAGTGCGAGGATTGATGCACAAACCGAACCCATCGATGATGAACCATTTGATGAGAGTGTTTCTGATACAAGGCGTACGGTGTAGGGAAACTCTTCTTTGGGAGGAATGACCGCCTCAAGTGCTTTTTCTGCGAGTGCACCATGGCCAATCTCACGTCGTCCTGGAGAGCCCATGCGGCCTGTCTCACCTACGGAAAACGGCGGGAAGTTGTAGTGATGCATGAAGTGCTTCTTGGTGCGTACATCCATACCTTCGATCAAGAGTTCGTCGCCAGGTGCGCCCAAGGTTACTACTGACAAGATGTGTGTATCACCGCGGAAGAAAAGACCTGAGCCGTGGGTACGTGCGAGAAGTCCGGTTGATGCAAAAAGTGAGCGCAATTCTTTCATGCCTCGGCCGTCGGGGCGGCGATCTTTTTCGATCGCGTTTGTGTGTACGATATCATTGATAGCTTCCTCGTACATATCCGATGCGGTTCCTTTTGAGAGAGTTGGAAACTGTTCTTTGGTGGCAGTCATCCATTCAGTTTTTAAATCACCAAGCGTGTGACTGCGATGAATCTTATCAGGCATAAAGAGCGCGTCTTCCAAGCGCGGCATAAAATGCTTTTTCAAAAGTTTCTCAGCCTCTTCGGGGGCTTCTTCGATTTTTGGTGCAAATTTTTTCTTAGAAATTTTTGAGAAAATTTCACTCTGGAATTCGTTGAGTTCGTTAATGTGTTTGAGCGCAAGCTCTATCGCTTTGGCAAATTCTTCTTCGGGCATTTCTTTTGCTTTGCCCTCCAACATGTTTACTTTGCCGTCACATCCAGACACCACAAGATCAAGTACATGTGCTGCGCGTTCAGTGTCAGTTGGGTTGATGATAAATGAGCCGTCAGTCTTGCCTACGCGCACTGAGCTTACAGGCCCTGCCCACGGGATATCAGAGGTGCCAAGTGCCAGGGACGCAGCCAAAACGGCCAAAATATCGGGACTATTTTCTTCGTCGAGTGAAAGGGTCGAGGTAACTACCTGTACATCATGACGAATGCGATGATCAAAAAGTGGGCGGATGGTGCGATCGATAAGGCGACCGATCAAGATCGCTTCCTCGGACGGACGTCCTTCGCGGCGCATAAAGCGTGAACCCAAAATGCGGCCTGCCGCATAATACTTTTCCTCGTAATCGACAGTGAGGGGAAAATATTCAACCGTTTCGCGTGCGTTGTGCGACATGACGGCGGTGGCAAATACCGTAGTACCGCCAACGGTTACTATCACCGAGCCATTGGCTTGGGATGCGATATTGTTAAACTCGACAGTTATGGTTTTGCCAGCGATGTCGCGTGTGAAGATTTGTTTTTCAAGAGTTGTCATTTTCGTTTGTTGTAGATCGTTGTTTTCTAATTCTCATAATATATTTATTTTCCGCGCCGAGGTCGATAAACTCGTCAGCTGATTCTTTAAGTTTGAGTGATGTGCTGCGGCCAAATGACATTACTTCAACGCGGCGGCCGTTGTTTTTCAAATATTCAACAAGTGGTACAAAATCGCCGTCACCCGAGCAGATAACAATCGTATCTACGGTGTTTGCGGTACGCACAGCGTCGATCGCGAGACCCACATCCCAATCAGCTTTTTTGGCGCCGCCATAAAATTCTTGGAGTTCTTTGGCGCGTGTTTCAATGCCGAGGGTGACAAGTGCATCAAAAAATCCTTTTTCTTCACCGGTCTTGGTGCTGATGACGTATCCAAATGCACGGATGAGCTGGCGGCTTGCAACAGCAGTTTTCAAAACTTCTTTAAAGTTTACTCGTGCGCCGAAAAGAGAGCGCGCTGAATGATACAAATTTTGCGCGTCGATGAAAACAGCGACGCGCTGATCTTTATGCTTTCTCAAGTCCATTATTTTTTGATGCCGAAGTGTCGTTGGAGCTCCAAAAGCTTTTTCGAATCACCTTTGGCGAGATACTCGAGCAGCGACTTGCGCTTTGCGACCATTTTCAAAAGACCGCGGCGAGAGTGGTTGTCTTTGCGGTATTTTTTAAGATGATCGGCGAGTCGATCGATTTGCGCACACAAAAGGCCGATCTGAACTTCCGAAGAGCCCGTATCCGTCTCATGGACGCGGTGCTTTTCAATAAGTTTTGTTTTCTTCACTGTTGTCAGCATGGAAAACATTCTAACAAACCTTTGGTCTTTTGACAAGTCCCCCGTTTTTTTCTATACTGCCACTGGATCGCGCTCCGCAACTGGGCGTGATGCTCCTCCAAAGGGTGGTTCCGGTCCGCGCATACGGCGCAGATCACCGGCTCCGGCTTCCCTCCCCGGAGCTGGTCTCTTAGGGGCCGGAACCACCCCCTTCTCAGTTTTTACCGCTCAAGCGGGCGCACTATAAAGGCGAGTCTGATCACAGGCTCGCCTTTCCCATTTTTTGCTATACTGATTGTAATATTGTGCGACCCATGACGATTGAAAAAATAACACGCGAATTTTTGGAAGATTTGGAGCTCGAGCGCGGGCGTTCACCAAAAACGATAGAAAACTATGATCACTACCTCAAGCGTTTTTTTATGCACGCCAAAGTTTCCAACCCCGCGCATATTTCTGACGAATTAGTTAGATCATATCGTCTCGCACTCAACCGCACAGGACTTTCTCCTCGCACGCGCAATTATCATCTCATCGCGTTGCGTATGTTTTTAAAATATTTAGCCAAGCGCGATATCAAATCACTCGCACCCGAACGTGTGGAGTTAGCGAAACTCGGCGATCGAGACATCGATATACCGCATGAAGGAGACTTAGATCGATTACTGGGTGCGCCAAAAACTGATGCCCTGCAAGGACTTCGCGACCGCGCGATCTTAGAACTTTTATTTTCAACTGGACTTCGTGTATCAGAACTCTGCGCGCTCAATCGCGACTCACTTGATCTGGGGCGTGATGAATTTTCCGTGCGCGGCAAGGGTTCAAAAATTCGTATCGTGTTTCTTTCAAAGGATGCCAAAGATGCAATCCGTGCGTATCTTGCAAAACGCGGCGATATGTCAGATGCGCTTTTTGCAGGCACGCAAAAGAAAAATCCGGCGCGACTCACCTCGCGTCAGATTGAACGTCTTGTTAAACGCTACGCGATTGGCGCGGGCATTCCAGGAAAGGTGACACCCCATACATTGCGACATTTGTTTGCGACTGATCTTTTGCTCAATGGTGCTGATATCAGATCAGTACAGGCAATGCTTGGTCATTCATCGATCACGACGACGCAAATCTATACACACATGACCGACAGACAACTTCGCGAAGTACATAAAGCTTTTCACGGGAAGCGCAGAAAATAATTTTTAAAAAATATTTGAGTATAAAAACGTATGGCGGGGAGCTCTGGTGAGCTCCCCGCCGTGCCTTCATCGACGGATCTCTAGGATCTCTCCTCCTCTACGTCTGAGGACCTTCTTCGGCGCGTTCGTTTCTCTGGCAGGCGCTGTGTCTCTCCTCGGGCCGTCGAGTACTCGGAAATGATCTCCGTCTTCGACGCCCCGTGCACAGTCCCGCGAGAAATCACTTGTAGCGGTAAGTGTCCAACCCATCTTCCCCCTCGTAGTGCTGGATTCCCTCCGGAACCCTCTTTGAAGTGCCTTACCTTTCCCCGTGCCGTAGTGGGTACGAGACTTGCCTCTCCCCTTCACGATCGGTAGCTACTTCTTCCCTGAATTGCGGAACCCTCCCTTTGTTCCGACGTTTTTTGGGAAGTAGATCGCTACGTGCTCGCGCGAAGAGATGGCCGTTTCCTCGCCTCATGCACCCTCCTTGCGGGGTTCGCCAGCCCTGAGGGCCAGCTTGGTTTCTGTTTAGTATTCTATACCTGCCTTAAAATATTGCAACAAAGCTCAAAGTATGGTCTTTTGCGTAGTCAAGAATATGTTGAAAAATAAGGGTTTTTAGGTGCTTTCGATACTTGACTTTTCTTCTATTATTTGGTATAATAGATGTAGAAATCAGTAACGACCGTTCATTGACTATGAACTCAGAAAAGCCCCAAAAGGGCTTGAAAATAAAGAAAAAAACGATAACAACGATGCGCAGATGCGCGCGGAGGAAGAATGAGACAGGGAAACAGAGGCAATAGCCGTGGGCGGAGCAATCCACCCCAACTCACTGTGGATCTCAAAGTTGACTTCGAAAAAGTCGGCGATGAGGTTCATGTCACCCTTAGCGCCCTTGTTCATCAAGGGAAGGAGCTCGTATCAGGTACGAGCGTCCAGTTCTTCACCCGCGGTACGAAGGTCGGTTCACCCAAAGTGACCGATCCGCAGGGTCGTGCGAAAGCCGTCTATGCTTACTCCGGCGATTGCATTGCTGAAGTACAGATCGTGGACAAGGCAGTGTGCGATTCCGAACCTGTCCGCTTACCCGACGAATTCAAGTCGAAGCGGGCGAAGCTCCCGAACCAGATCCATGTGAGCCCAGCAGGGCGTGGCCGAGTTTTTGTCTCGGTGGCAGTTCTCGCTCAGGACGATGCGCCTATCAATGGTGCGGCCGTCAATATCTTCGAGGCGGGAGAGTCGCGTGATCCGAAAGTGATCAAGCGAAGTATTCCACTCGAGACATTGACGACCAATGAGCGCGGTGCGCTCGATCCGGTGCCGTACTTCGATGTAGCACTGATGCAGGGCAAGCGTCGCCTGTTCGTTCATGTGGCTGGCACGAAGCTCCAAGCTTTCGTGACCTGTCGCGCATCGAGCATTCGGCCGCCCAAGGCGCCCGCGGATCTCCCGCGGGTTGCCGCAGCTTTCAGGAGGAAACTCTTCGGTACGCGTTCGATTCGTGCGTTCTTGCACGGTATCCGTATGGGTGGCGAGGCTCTTCGTGAACAGAGAAAGGGAGGCTCAAAGTGATTCGGATCAATCTCCTTGGCGGGAAGTTGTCTCCGGCTCATAGTGGGCCGCCTCAACCAAATCCTCTCCCCCGTGGAGAGGTGCGTTCAGTGCTTGAGCAAGGTGCCTTTCTGATCTGCATCGCGGTCCTCTCTTTTCTGGGGGCTGTCGCTGCGATCGGTTGGTGTCTCAATTCGGTATACGTTGGGAATGGCGCGTCATGGCCTGCGATCATTATCGCGGCCGCACTGCTGTTCTTGATGTACCGCGTCGTCGTCATCGCTGATAGGCGTTGGTGGGAGAGCAAGCGAGCAAAGGTACTTGCGGGTGCGGTCGAGGACGAAAGTCCCGAGCCGACTCTCCTCAAGCCTGAGGATCGGATATTCGATGAAGTACTCGCAGATGATGAATTGCCTCGGCGTTGGAGAAAAAAGAAGTATCCACGCTACAAGGTGTGGTGCCGAGCGAAGCGGATCCGCAAGATTCGCCGCAAGCAAAGTCTCAAGACGTGGTTTGCCAAGCAGAAGCAACGCTTCGTAAACCTCTGGGGCTGGGTAAAAGGCTCCTGGAAGAAGAAGCGGAAGAAGAGCAAGAAAAAGGAGACGCCGTCTCCCTTCCTTGCATGGTTCATGCATCTGGGATTCACGCTCCGCGTGAGCAACAATGCACGAGCGACGCTGTTTCTACTCGTCTCCGCATTCTGGTTCTGCATCAACGTCGTCACGCTCATTGCGAGCTTCGTGTTCGCACCGAACAGGCTGACGGATACACAGGAGCAGAGCTACAACTACATGCTCCATGGTGTGCGAGCAACCGATCTCGAGATGTCATCAACCCTCACCCAGGTTCTTACGTGGTGTTGGTCGATCGTCTCGTCTCTGTTCGTAAACCCCTGGTCATGGATTCTCTGGTTCTCCTTCGCACTCTTTAGCTTCGTCTACTTCGTAGTAGCACAGCGCGAAGAGTTCGCGGAGGTAATCGATAGTGCGCGTGAGACGGTCTCGCAGCGCGCCACAACCGACTTGCCCGACCAACCGTCTGGGCAGCCGAGCGCTCATCCGCCGGCAGGAGCTGGTGGTGGAGCGCTCGGAAACTTCTTGAAGAATCGCGCGCGTTTCGCCGTAGAAGATCTTTCGTGGGATCTCATCACGAGGGGCTTCCAGAGAGGCATAGGCGCGCTGCGTAGAGGGGCAATATGACGATTTCGAATCGTGTTCTCTCTGGCCTCGGCGTTGCCGCGGCCCTACTTCTCTGGTTTTCCGGTCTCTTCTCGGCCTGGTTGCTTTGTCTGGCCGCGGCGGTTGTCATCATTGGCTTCCTTGCGGCGCAGCTGACCCCGACGTTCACGCGTCCTATCCTCATCGCTACGGCAGTTATCATCGTCGTGGCGTTGGGGGTGGAGGCCTTTCGTACAAGCTTCTTCACGAACGAGGACGACCGTTTTTCCTACACCGCACTCGGCAACTCGGAACTCGAGGCTGACATGGTGTGGGCGGAAGGGATCGATCCTCATGCTCGGGAGCTTCGCGGACGTCTTGCGACCAAGTGTCGAAATACGGAAACCGAAGTGACCGAGCAGATCGACAAGAGGATGCAGGCGATCAATGCAAAGAACTTTCTGCGTCCTGCGCAGGTCAAGCGCGTACGGCGCCAGATCACTCGCCTTCAGGAGTTTCGCGCACTGTGCCGTGAGGCTATCGTGCAGTCGGAGGCGCCAGAGGAAGTGACGCCGGCAGTCTCGGCATCAAGCGGTGCGAGTATCACGGGATGGATCCCGGCGTTCTCGTTCGCTTGGCCCAGCATGCTGGTGCTCACAGGTATCGTGTTTCTCGTGTGGTGGTTTCTGCCGCGTGGCAGTGCTACCGCGGGAATCACGAAGCTCGCCGGGTTCGCGCTACTCGTTTTATTGGTAGCGCAGGGCTGGCAGCACGTTCTTCCGGAGTATTGGAAGGATGCGCTTGCTCGCCGCGGGCTCACGACGAGCCTGCATGCGGTGACCGCGATCGATTCGCCCACAGCTCCCGCGCGAGACTACATCCGCGATCGTTGTGAGGCGAGACTCCAAGAGAAGACGGAGGCGCTCAAGGTCACTTACCCGACGCTCTCGGATGAAGCGGCTCTCGAAGAGGCCGGCAAAGAGCTTGCCAAGATCGAGAGCTTCGGCTACGAGTGCGGTGCACTCGTAGCGCCGCGGGTCACGCCCCAGCTCGCTGAAAGCGTGCCGAGTCAGGCAATCTTTCCGATCGCCGTCGCGGTCGGTCTGATATTGGTACTGCTCCTCGCCGCACTTTGGGGCAGGGGTAGTGCACTTGGCACCACCGTGTCGGCGATGCTCATCATCGCGGCCATGGGTGTCATCTTCTACTACGTCAGTATGAGAGTCAGCAGCCCCGAGATTGCACTACCCGAACTCAACATGGCGGAGTTCGAAGAGACTGCCTTGAACGCTCCGCAATGGGGAATCGTATCGGTGACCTTCAGAATACCTCCTCATAAACATGTAGGAGAATTCCAAATCGGGCGTCTCAAGCTCACGCTCAAAGACGCCAAGATCGGGGGTAAGAACTACAAGTTCATCGCTCAGGGGCCCGCTCCACGCAACGAGCAGCTCTACGCTGGCCCGTCGGCAAGTCTGCCATCAGGGACAGCTCGAATGTTCCTCACCAACGACGGCAACGAGCCGATGAAGGTCACTCTCCGTTTCCAGAAGCACACAGTCTGAGTTCACAGAAAAATATCGTCGCCCCTGCAGTATAGGGGCAAACCAAAAAACCGAGGCGTCGCATGAATCATCGTGCGGCGCCTCTTTCCTTTTTATGCGACCCTTTTCCCGTGCTACTATATATGGTATAAGAGTTAGGTAAATCAAGGGCACGAGTCCTCGTGGTGAAATGGATATCACGACTGGCTTCGAACCAGTTATTGGGGGTTCGAGTCCCTCCGAGGACACAGCTGAAAGCTGTTCTCATATAGGAGGGACGAGAACGGAGCAAAGGATTTTGCTCCGCGGGGTTTGCGAGAAGCAAACGAGTCCCTCCGAGGACACAGCGATACTTTTTTATTTTTTTAATTTCCACTCGTAGCTCAGTTGGTAGAGCAGTCGCCTCTTAAGCGAACGGTCGTAGGTTCGATCCCTACCGAGTGGACAATAACCAAAGTTATTGTCCACGGCAGCTCCTCGCGCGATAGCGCGACGATATGAAAAGCTGCCGCAACAATAAGCCGGGGGCGTAGTTCTATATAAATATGTCAAAAATTCCAAAAGAAATAATCTCTATCATCCAAACTTTAGAGGGCGCCGGCTTCGAGGCGTTTGCAGTTGGCGGTTGCGTGCGCGATCTTCTCATCGAGCGCAAACCGAAAGATTGGGATGTCACCACGAGTGCGATACCCGAAGATATTTTGCGCTTGTTTCCTGATAGCAAATATGAAAATGATTTTGGTACGGTGTGCGTATTTTCTCAAAATCCGTCTGAGGCATCGCTTGCGATGATTGAGGTGACCCCCTATCGTACCGAGGCACAGTACTCGGACAAGCGCCACCCTGACCGCGTTGAGTTTGGTAAATCACTCGAAGAAGATTTGGCGCGGCGCGATTTTACCATCAATTCACTGGCACTTAATGTAAAAACTGATGAGGTGATAGATTTATTTTCTGGCAAGCGCGATTTTCGTGAAGGGCTTATCCGTGCAGTTGGCAATGCCGAAGAACGCTTTTCAGAAGACGCGTTGCGCATCATGCGCGCATTGCGCTTGTCAGCCGAGCTTGGTTTTCAGATTGAAGACGCGACACTCGCCGCCATCAAAAAAACCGTAAAACTTTTACGTTTCATTGCCAAGGAACGTATTCGCGACGAGTTTTCAAAGATCATCCTCTCCCCCACTCCGCACGAAACGCTCGAGCTTATGCGCGCGTTGGGTATTTTAAAACTCGTGTTACCAGAGCTCGAAGAAGGTGTAGGCGTGGGGCAAAATAAGCATCATGTCTATACCGTGTGGGAGCATAATCTCTACGCGCTCAAATACGCGGCGTCCAAAGAATGGTCACTCGAAGTGCGTATGGCAGCCCTTCTTCATGATGTAGGTAAGCCACGCTCAAAGCGCGGTGATGGACCGGACTCTAGTTTTTATGGTCATGAAATAATTGGTGCCAAAATGACTACGACTATTTTGGGTCGTCTTAAATATTCAAAACAGTTTATCGACAAAGTATCAAAACTCGTGCGCTATCACCTCTTTTATTACAATGTCGATGAGGTTGGCGAAGCATCAGTACGCAGGCTCATACGCAAGGTAGGTCCCGAAGATATGGAAGACTTGATAAAAGTGCGCTTCTGCGACAGGATTGGTTCGGGAGTGCCCAAGGCTGAACCATATAAATTGCGTCATTTTCGTTTTGTTATCGAGAAGCTTTCACGCGATCCAATCTCGGTCAAAATGCTCAAAGTAAACGGCGGCGATATCATGAAGATTGCGAATCTCGAACCAAGCCCCAAAGTTGGCCAACTGCTCAATATCTTGCTTGAGGAAGTGCTTGATGACCCCAAGCGCAACACTAAAGATATTTTGCAGGCGCGTATAAAAGAGCTTGCGGGCATGACCGAGCGCCAGCTCAAGGCACTTGCTGATGGCGCCAAGAAAAAATCATCAGCACTCGAAGAAGAAGAAGTGACGAAAATAAAAGGAAAACACAGGGTGAAGTAAAAACGGAGCGTAGTATACCGGTAGTACGCGCCCTTCGGGAGGGCGTAGACTGGGTTCGATTCCCAGCGCTCCGACATTTATATAAAATACCCCAGCACACGCGTGGGGCATTTTATATTTTTGTATTGAGTTATATACTGATGGCACATGAAAGGCGAAGAAGTTCCAACGACTGAGGAGGGACAAGAGATGCAACAATCCCCCGAGCGTCCTCCCGTCATCAATACTCATGCGCCGCTCTTGCGTGCGCATTTTGAGGGTTATGCGGGCGAACAAGTCTATGAAAATGGCGAGGAGGATCTCGATCCAATTCGTAAGGAGATAGCTGCGTACTACGGCGTGCCGCTCGATGAACAGCACATGCTCATCATCGAGAACGAAATGATCGAAGATCATCGCCACCAACGGGCGTTTTGTGTCGTTCAGCATTCAGCTCCCGATGGCATCAAGGAGTCGTGGTACATTGACGGACGTACCGGCCACGCGGTCATGTTGAGGCGTTTGTATGCGTATTACAAAGTCCCCGATGATCCAGAGCACAACGAGATTCATTTGGGGTTCTTGAGCGACGAAGCCTTCTCCGACGTACCCAAGATGCAGCAGCTCGCAGATGCCGGCAAGCCACTCAAATGGTTTGTGCGCGACACTGCACACGGTTTAAGTCCCAGTGACTTTCTTTGAGTAGACCTTTTATGCTCAATGTCCGACCGTGTCTGTACACGGTCTTTTTCTTAAAAAAAATAAAAAGGCCGCTACGATGTTACGGTAGCGGCCTTGGCCTCGTAGGCCTGTTTGAAATAGCTCGCGAGATGGGCAAGCCCATCATGCATCACAAGCACTTTCGTGGCCCACACGCTCGCGGTCTTGTTGGCGGTAAGACAGATGCGCAGACGCGATTCGATGTATGCGAGCCTCTTCTCCGGTTCGACCTGCGGATACGCAGGTGTGCGAATGGTCATGAGAACGATCTTGCGCGCAAAGGCGCTATCATCAGCACTTGGGGTTGCCAGATACATGTGTATGGGCGCACCCGTGGCGATACTGAGTAGGATTTGAGCTATCCCCGGAATCATGGTTGTCATGGTAAGAACCTCCGTTTCTAAACAATGAATATCATATTTTATATATAAAGTCAATAGTTCTGTTGCTCTACCGCGACAGCTAGTGTATAAAGATAAAGTTATCGGGCCAGTGGCGCTTCGCTTGCAGGCCCGGCGTTCGGAGAAAAATTATGCAAGCACTCTTTTTGTTTCTTACTTGGGCCTGTAGTTAAGTGGTATAACGGCGCATTCGCATTGCGCAAGCGGGAGTTCGATTCTCCCCAGGTCCACAAATATATAACTATAAAACCGCCCAGGGAGAGGTTTTATAGTTATTGCAGAATTTCCATGAAGTTTTATAATTGTCATATGTCCATAGAAAACTCATCGAAACCTGAACTATCAGAAACTGGCTTGGCCGGAATTATAGCTTTTTCCAAAAGACCCGAAGAAGACATTAAAACTTTTATGGAAACGGCCATGTCGGCGAAAATTGAAGGAAGTGCGACTGAACAATCAAAAGCTATCCTGGAAGCGTCCGAACTAGAGAGATTCATAGCCCGTGACCAATTCGAGTCCGCAATTTCTGGCCTTGCTCGACGCTTAGAAGATGGAGACGATAAATCAGCGCTTGAATATTTGGTACGTCTAGGCTTGAACATAGTTGAGAATCACTAGAACTCGTGTCAATTTTTGTATAATACCTAGAAAGCCGTTCTCAAAGCTTGCTAGTTTCATGTGAAAAGACCAAAAATCGGGTCAGTTATCGTGTGGGGATCTAAAACATTTAAAGCAAGCGGTGAGGCGCACAAGCATATAGGGTTTTATATCGGACACAATATGGCCGTTAGCAATAACTATAGAACTGGCCGTATTTACAAGCATTCTTGGGATTTTAATGGAAAAAGGGTCGTCGATTCGTTATATTGGTACGGCTCATTCTCCTCTTAAATATGGTATTTCACGTGAAATATCGGACATTTCTGTGGATATCTATTGGACATAGTGGATAAAAGACACGATTTAATGTCTTTTAGTGTCTTATATGCCTAAATACAGCGAAAAACGCCAGATTGGTAATATTGCCGAAGATATCTCGGCGATGTTTCTCGTGAAAAGCGGTCACAAGATTTTAGATAGAAACTATCTAAAGAAGTGGGGTGAGCTCGATATCGTATCGGTTGACCGATCCGATACCATTCATTTTATAGAGGTTAAGTGTAAGACTATCTGGTTTTCACGGGAAACATTATCAGAAAACACTAATAATTTAGTTTCACAATATGTTTCACAAAAAAGTTTCACGAAAGATAGTTTTAAAATAGAACTTTCACGTGAAAGCTATAATGAAGAAAACGACGAATATCGTCCTGAAGACAATGTCCATTATCACAAGCAGAAGCGCATGATGCGAGCAATCGAGTCCTACATGATGGAAAATCAAGATAAAATGGGGGAAAGGGAATGGCAGATCGATGTTTTGGCTGTAGCTCTCGATTTTTCACGGGAAACAGCTATAATGAGGCATATTGAAAATGTGATATTTGATATATAGGTTTCACATGAAAAGAAACCTTAATCAGCCGGCATCGGTTGTACCCCAGTCGATAGGATGTCGCATTTCATGCGACGACTAGGGCGAACCATGCCCCCGGCATGGTTCGGAGTGTAGTATACCGGTAGTACGTCTGCTTTGGGAGCAGATAGACTGGGTTCGATTCCCAGCACTCCGACAATTTGGTTTTAGCTGCTAGTATATATGTATGGCCAATAAACAGCTTTTGGATTATGTCCAAAAATCACTCCAAAGCGGATATTCAGCTCAAGAAATAAGCCCTGCCCTTGTCGATAAAGGATGGGGGACGAGCGAGGTGCACGAGGCAGTTCTTGCTGCGCAAGAACTGATACGCCAAAAACCAGCGTTGCCACCACTTCCACCACCTCCATCAAAAGCATCAGAATGGACCATTGAGCTCAAGAGTTTGTCTGCTTCACAGATTTTACTATATCTTGGCGGACTCATTGTGGTACTCGCAGGACTTATTTATATCGGTATCAATTGGCAGCAGTGGGGATCTTTGGGGCGTATTTTTGCTATCTTTCTGCCAATGTTTATTTGCTATGCGCTCGGTACTCCACTCTTTTTTAAAGAGGAATATAAAAAACATGGCATTGTATTTGTAGTTGTTGGATCATTGTTGTTTCCGCTTTTTCTTTCGATTGTATTTGTGGAGATGAAACTTTTTGGTAAGTTTTACGGAAATAGTTTTGGTATGGCGGTTTCTTTGCCTACGTTTTTACTGTATAGCATGCTCAGTTTTGCGTTTCGGTTTCCTATTTGGGCAGGGCTTTATCAAGGTGCGGGGTTGTTTGTATATTTTTATTTTTGGAAACTATTGGGTGTTGCCGATTTTGATAAAGAGCCAGTACTCGCGTGGCTCTTTTTGATACTGGGTACTGCGTACATGGTGCTCAGTTTGTGGTATGAGCGTCTTGAGAAAAAAATAGAGGCGTGGCATTCGCATATCTTAGGGTCGCTGGTTGTCGTATGCTCGCTTGCGCGTATTTTTGTTGAAACACTTGATCGCGCGTATTTCTCATGGATCTTGATCGTGCTTGGTATTGGTTACTTTGCTTTTGGTGCGTGGGTTGAGTCAAATAAGATAAAAAAATATTGTTCGGTCGCATATTTTATAGGCGCGGGGCTCGTGTTTTTCTCGCTGTTGCGATTAGGGCTCGACGGAACTCTTTTGAAAGATATCACTGCTACGCGGGGATTTGATCAAGATATTATTGGTTGGTCAAATATTATTGTTGGCGTTTTGTATCTTGCACTTAGCGCGCTTTTGTCGCAACTTAGTAAATTTGGTTTGCAGGAAGGGTCTCGATATAAAGAATTTTTTGATTTGGCAGGACCCGGACTTGTACTCAGCGCCGTTTTCTTTTTGGGGCTTGATGGATCAAAGCCGATTTATGAGACATTGTTGTTGCTTGCAAGTCTCGGATTTATCTTTGGTAGTATCCCAAAACGTTCACGTCAATTTTTGTACCTTGGTACATTGTTTTTGATTGTTTATATTTTCTCCATTGGTGGAGAATATTTTGAAAACGATGTTGGTTGGCCAATTATTTTGTTTGTGGCTGGCTTTGTCTCAATGGGTATTGGCGTGGGGATTGAAAAAGTACGACGAAAATATTTTACGGCCTCAAAAGGTTGATGAAATAAGAAAAACACTCACTCGGCTTTCTAGAGAGGAGGTCTGCAGGATTACGCGAAGTCTTGTAAAAAGTCTGATTTTGTGCTATAGTTTCTCCGAACTTAGAACCTCGATAACATAAATTTCTAGTTGAAACACCCGCATCTAAAGCCGAAACTGCTTTTTGATGCCGAGATTAGGAGGAAGGGAAGTGAAGAGACTTTTAATTCTCTTGCTCGCACTTGCGAGCTTGAGCTTGCGACCGCCCGGGACGGCGGCGCAGAGTTCGATCAACGTCCCGGACGTGACGGGCGACCAGCTCGTCATGTTCTACGACGCGCGCTCATCGCGCGTGCCGTTCATGACCATCTCGAACCCGGCGCTCGAGCGTGTCGTTCTGAGGGCTGACTTCTACAACATCGACCTCACTTTCGTCATCGCCTCCGAGACCATTGTTCTCGAAGGCGGTAGTAATGTCGTCATCGATCCGACCGGAGTCGATGGTGGCATCGTCAACGGCAACGCAGGTCTTGCGGTCATCACTCCCACGCGGAGCGAGACCGACATCCAACCGGTGGTACCTCCAGCGCCCCTCATGGGGAATTGGACCTTGGCGAATCTCGATCTCGCCTCTGCGTTCGGCGAGAACATCTTCGGGCGTCTCGCGGTGCGGCAATCGGGCGAGCGGGCGAGTGCATGGAGTACCGTCGATGGTGATGCGGTGCGCTACCAGCGCATCGATCCTCACGCCGTGGTCATCCCTGCGCACTACAATCCCCAAGACTTGGGTCCTGTGGAGTTCGATGGTAACCGCGTGGTCATTGCGGTCTTCCGTGACGTCTACGACGGCGGCTTTCGTCTCGCTCCGCAGTTCGAGCGATTCGAAGCTTCATTCATCGAACGCTTCGGATACCAGGTGGCCAAGACCCAGATCAACGTCGATGGCGTGCTGATGAGCGATCTCGTTTCGCTCGCTGGTGCGCAGCTTCGTTCGTCTGGAAAGGTGTTCTTCCGTCGTCTCGACCGTGCAAGCGGCGGGAACGCATTCGGCGTCTTCAGTCAGTCGCTCGGCACATTCGGTGCCGGTGGCCGCATGATCGCCGTGGAGAACGTGCCGGATTTTTCACAAGCTCCAGCGCCTACTGGGACGCCGACGCCGGAGCCTACTGATCGTCCGACTCCGCGTCCCACCCCTACCTTCACGCCTCGGCCTACGCCGAGCCCGACACCAATTCCGACTCGGACGCCACAACCTACGGCGACTCCGAAGAAAACTCCGGCACCGACCGCAAAACCTACGCAGACCCCGCGGCCGACGGCAACACCGAAGCCGACGGTGACTGCAAAGCCAACGCCGAGTCCCACACGGACGCCGTCGCCTACGGCGATTCCGACCAACACTCCGCGGCCTACGGAAACTCCGAGGCCGACGGTAACACCGATCAAGACTCCGACGCCTACTCCGACCAGGACACCCACTCCGTCGCCGAGTCCAACGCCTACAATGACTCCGACCCCAACGCCGTCTGCAACTCCAACGCAGACGCCAACTCCGACACCAACGCAGACTCCGTCGTGTATCGACAACGACAACGACGAGTACTGTGCGGGAAGCGGCCCCAGCAAGGACTGCAATGACTCGAATGCATCGGTAAACCCCGGTGCGACCGAGCAATGCAACAACATCGACGACAACTGCCGCAATGGTACTGACGAGGACTTCCCCGAGAAGGGAGGAGTGTGCTGGCGCCTCGTTGGCACTGCCTGCTGGCGTGGCGAGAAGCGCTGCGCGCAAGGAGGTGGCGGGGGAGGCAACACCATCCAGTGTCTGCCGCTCTCGATAGAGCCTGACTCAAACCAGTGCAACTAAAGAAACAATCATAGGAGGGCGATCATCATCCTCCGAATCATGGCCCAGTACGCGTTCCACGCGCGCTGGGCTTTTTTAATACAATGACTTGCAAAAAAGCTGATTTTATGATATAGTTTTTCGGAACTTCAGGTCCTTGTTAATTCCTAGTTTTTGAGAAGAAAAAAATCGCACCCCAGAGATAAGGGTGCTCAACCATTCAACCGAAGGAGAGAAACCATGAAGCGTTCGCTGTTTGGATTGCTGATCGTTCTCGCGCTGTTCATGCCCCTGCTGGCCTGTGCCAGCGACATGCCGCGTGAGCTCGATGACTACTGCGTCTTCGCCAACAAGAAGTTGGTGCTCGGCACCAACGCGGCCGTGCTCGATGGTAGCGCTGGCGTCAACAAGTCGAGTGCGCGTGCCTCGAAGGTCCTCATGACCATGAGGCCGTACTCGATCGTCGATCCGGATTTCCCGACCGCCGCATCGAGCGTCAAGATGGCAACGTACGCGACAGTAGGGGAGTTGTTCCGCAACTTCCTGACTTTGTCGGGGCCTGTGAACATCGACGAGGAGTATAGTGGGACGTTCCCCGTGCTCACTCTGCCCGAGCTCCCGTTCTTCTTGCCGGAGGACGACCACATCATCCTACAAGAAGGGACGAAGTGGCTCGGTCCCGGGCAGTACGGGTTTCTCGAGGTAGGACCTGGGGCCACCGTCATCCTGACGGGCGGCGAGTACCACTTTCTGCAGACCTGGTTTCGCTCGGGCTCTCAGCTTTACTACGAGAGTCCAGTCGACGTTCGTGTCCAGGGAAAGTTCATGGGTGATGAAGGGATCGTGATGCGTCCGGCCCTTTGGGCTGATGTATTGCCTCACGAGGCAAGCTTCGCGATTGGTGGGCCGATGGTGACCTTCGGGCCACTCGGCTCTTACGAGGGGATGTTCTATGCTCCTCGCAGTACCGTTCGAGTTCAGAGGCAGACGACGATCACCGGCCAGTTGGTCGGCAACAAGATCCGATTTGCCGACAACGCACGGTGCGTCTGGGCTGCGGCGGAAATCACGACGACTCCAACCCCCACGCCAAGTCCAACACCAACCCCAACGAGGACTCCAAGTCCAACGCCAACGTTGACACCGACAGCGACTCCGTCGCCAACACCGACGAAAACGCCGACCCCAACTCCGACTCGTACACCAACCCCGACCCCGTCGGCAACACCAACATCCGTTCCCACGCTGTCGCCAACGCCAAATCCAACGGCGACCCCGACTCCTTTGCCGACGGCCACGCCAACGCCCACACCGACCAGGACGCCGACCCCCGCGCCGACGCAGACGGCGACGCCAACCGCGATTCCCACCCCAACACCCTCGGTAGCGCCGACGGCAACTCCCACCCCGACTCCCGTGCAGTCACCCATCTGCGTCGACAACGACAACGACGAGTACTGTTTAGGGCAAGGGCCGGGGAAGGATTGCAACGATGCGAACGCATCGGTGAACCCCGGCGTCGTCGAACAATGCAACAACATCGACGACAACTGCATCAACGGCACCGATGAGGACTTTCCCGGCAAGGGTGCGGTGTGCTGGCGCCTCGTCGGCACTGCTTGCTGGCGCGGCGAGTCACGCTGTGCCCAGAGTGCTGGCGGGGGAGGCAACACCATCCAGTGCCTACCTCTGACGTCTGAGTCAGATTCTTCCAAATGCAACTAGGAAAATCATAGAAGGGTAGCAATCTACCTTTCGAATCACAGCCCAGTACGCGTTCCACGCGCGCTGGGCTTTTCTTTATCTAAAACTATTGACCCCGTTAGAGTAAATTTTTACTCTAACGGGGTTGACTTTTTATATAAAAAATGTTAAAGTTTCTCCGTTATATCGGCTCCTTAAAAACTTCATAACGACGAGCAAGATACTAAATTTCAGCTACAAAACTATTACTGGATTCAAAAAACTAAGGAACCAAAAATATGAAGAAAGGAATACTTGCTGTATTCTTTTCTCTTGTTCTTGTTTCAATGCCATTCTTTGCACTAGCAGAAGGCGACGCGGCACCAGAGGTGCAAGCCGAACCGCAGGTTGAGACACTTGTTGAAACCGAATCTGCTCAAGCGATTGCTCAGCTTGTCGTTACAAATCATGCACCAACTATCGAAGGACCATCTGGCGCCACTGGCGTTGTTGGGTCTTTGGTATCGTTTGTCGTGATTGTGACCGATCAAGATGGTAATCCTGACGCAAATGGCAATATCGTCACTACTACTACCAATTTGCCTGAAGGTGCTGTGTATGATCCGATTGACGGTTCATTCGCATGGGTACCGACGGCTGCTGGTAATTATGTCGCAACATTTAACGCAACTGACAGCATCGATACAACGGTGCACGAAGTTGAAATTGAAATAACAGAAGGAAATCGCTTACCCGTCATTGAAGGACCGACATACGCTTCAACAACTGTTGGATCGATGGTCGAGTTTTTCATCATCGTCACAGATCCCGACGGCAATCCGGACGCCCAGGGAAATATTGTGGCCGTGACCTCTGAACTTCCTGAAGGAGCCTTGTATGATGCCGGCGCCTCACAATTTGTGTGGGTACCGACGACAACGGGCACTACCACAGTAACGTTCTTTGCGTTTGACGGTACAGGTACGACTACTCACGAAACGATCATCGAAGTGTTTCCTGCGGATTCCGCGGCAAATCTTCCGCCGTTCTTCGTGAACTTCAACCCGCCCCTCGTGGCGACTTCAACTGAGGCTTACGCCTATGATGTTGAAGCTCAGGATCCTGAGAATGATACATTAACATTCTCGCTTGACCTTGCTCCCGTAGGTATGACGATCGCATCATCAACTGGTGTGATCTCATGGACTCCTACGTTGGCACAGGCATCAAGCACCTCGTACTCTGTAATTGTTGGCGTTTCCGACGCAACTCACACTGCAACTACAACCTATACAATTTTGGTAAACGAACCGTCTGTCGTTACAGGCAATCGATTGCCGATAATTGAAGGTCCCACGCATGCGACTACCACGGTAGGTACACTTCTTGAACTTGTGTTCATTGTGACCGATCCCGACGGTAATCCTGACGTGTTTGGTAACGTTGTTGAAGTCTCAACTGCGTTGCCGCTTGGTGCTACCTATAGCACCAGCACCTCTTTGTTCTCGTGGACCGCGACATCTACGGGAACCTATCTCGCAAAACTCTTTGCGTTTGACGGCACGGGTACGACTACCCATGAGCTCATCATTGATGTAGTTTCAGGTAATCGTCCGCCGGTCATCGAAGGCATCACGAGTATTGAGAGAAAAGTGAATGAAGCCATCGACTTTGTGATTATCGTCAGCGATCCTGACGGAAATCCTGATGCCGAAGGTGATATCATCACTGTGACGACGATGTTACCGCATGGAGCAACGTTCGCTACCAGCACTGGACTCTTTTCTTGGTCGTCTTCTGAGGCAACAACCACAGAAGCGATCTTTAAAGCGTTTGATGGTGAGGCGACGACGACTCATACGGTACTCATAACAGTACGCGCCGCAGATACTCCACCACCACCCCCACCGCCACCCGGCGGAGGAGGAGGCGGCGGTGGGGGAGGAGGCGGAGGTGGTGGTTGTTCAAATTGTGGTAGCAATGGTCCTCCCGGACTTATTGGCCCTACCCCAATCAACCCACCACCAACTTCACTTCCACCCCCACCTGCACCGAGTACTCCCGTAACTAATCCAGTTCCTTTACAACCTAGCCCCAGCCCACGACCCGTGCAGCCACCGCCGGTCTATCGACCAGCACCTGCACCAGATCTTGCTCTCGTGTCTACCACGACTCCAACGACAGCGCCCGCTGAAGGCCCGTCGCTTGCGTCTGTATTACTTGCGGGATTATTCAACTTCTTGGATTGGATCCGCGCAAATTGGTGCATCCTTGGTTGGTTGCTCTGGCTTCTGACTCTTCTTGCATTCATCCTCTATGTGATCTTTACGAACACCGATGAAGATGACGAGAATAAAGAAGCAGTGCCACCCTCAGGGTTGCCCATAATGCCATTCGACGATGAGTCGGACGGAACTATCAAAGAAGCTGTATCGGAGAATACGCTCAGCGAATACTGGGAAACAACTCCACAAGAGAATAAGTAATACTCTTCCAAAAACCACCCCGAGGGGTGGTTTTTGGTTTTTAGTCGCTACACTTCCATCCCGGTTCACGGTTTGCTTTCCAGTAGAAGCTTCTTGTAGATTCGAGTGTTGCGCTTAGCGAGAGTGTATTGTCGGCAATATAACAATGATATCTGTATGTTAGAGACGGCGTGATTATAGGCGGTGGGATGCACGGTTCATTTGTTGGATCGCGGGGAACTGCACCGCCAAAATAGGGTTCGAGAAATTTGAGCCAAGGATCATTTATGCCATTATTTGCTTGATCGTTGCTATAATCCCATTGGCCACAATCAGAGTCACCACCTAAACCACCACCAAAACCATCGTTTATGGTGCGTGGGAGATATCCGTTTGTATCATAGTACAAATGCAGTGCGGTATAGATGCTGTGCAGATCTTCTTTACGCCGTGCGTCGCGCGCTTTTACGCGAGCCGAATTTACGCCTGCGAGTACGATGGACGACAAAAGGCTGATGATCGATACTACAACCATTAGCTCAATCAGCGTAAAGCCATGTTGCTCACGGCGCATGAATCTAGAAAAAAAAGAAGAAATAAAGCGAGATCAAAAAGGTGCATATCGAGAATGCAGCAAGCACCATAGCTGCTGTCGCCTCACTCTCAATTTGTAACTTATGCATTACCCAGCGCACCATAGGAGAAGAGTTCCCTTCTGGCTCCTTTGGCGGGTGCCAGTCATTGTATACATGAAAATCGCCGCTCATTTTTCTAGCGTATCATATTTTCTTACATAGTGCGGTCGGCGGGAGTCGAACCCGCGTCTGCTGCTTGGAAGGCAGCCATAATAGCCGTTATACGACGACCGCAAATGCCGCCTTCATCCCCTTCGGGAGAAGGGTTTACAGCGGCATCGGTATCGTAACATGCGTTAGCGAATTTCGAAAGATGAGTATTCGCCACTGTACTCACCCCATGCGGTTTCACACTGATCAACCGTTGAGAACTCAGGGCCTCGTGCAACCCATACGGCTAGTTTTTCGAGTGCTGCTCGGTCTCCCTCGGCAATAATATCTACCGAGTCATCGGGGTTATTTTTCACGAAACCTACAAGATGCAGCTCGTCAGCTTTTTGCTTTGTGTAAAATCGAAACGATACCCCCTGTACGCGGCCGGTTATCTTGATCATGATGCGCCCTTGCGGTTTCATTGGTTTCATTAAAACAAAAATACCTCGCGGGTGCGAGGTATTTTTGTATAGTGGTCGATAGTTTACTTGACTGCGTCTTTGAGGCCTTTGCCTGCGCGAAACTTTGGAACTTGCATTGCAGGTACTTGTACTGCAGCGCCCGTGCGCGGGTTGCGTGCGGTGCGAGCTTGGCGTTTCTTGGTAAGAAAGGTGCCAAAGCCTGATACCGCGACCTCGTCTCCCTTTGAGAGAGCCTTTGTGATTGAATCGAATACTGTGTCAACCGCTTCTTCAGCACCTTTTTTGGTGCCGCCGATCTTGTTGAAGACTGCTTCGATCAAGTCGCCTTTGTTCATGTGAGAAAAATTATTTGAAAACTGATATGAGGTGCCCCGAACGGTCGGGGCGCGACCTTTTTCGCTTGCATGAAATGCTAGAGATATAGTATCACAAATCGTTTGTTTGCAACACATTTTACACTTTCATTATGCACAGGGTGGGTGGGCACAAAAAAAGCTTTTCACGACTGGTTGGAGGCCACTTTATTTTGAAATAAAGTAAGGATCTTCTCCAAAGGTCGCAAAAAGCTCTTTTCGTCTACTCCCTAGCGGGCGTATTCGATGGACCTGGACTCGCGGATGACGTTTACCTTGATCTCGCCAGGGTATTTGAGTTCTTGCTCAATACGATCAGCGATATTACGGGCGAGTTTCTTGGCTTCCAAGTCTGTAATCTTCTCAGGGGTGACAAACACGCGGATCTCGCGGCCTGCTTGAATAGCGTAGGATTTCTCAATACCTTCAAAGGATCCTGCAATGCGTTCAAGGTCTTCGAGGCGCTTGAGGTAGTTTTCTACTGAGTCACGGCGCGCGCCTGGGCGTGAGGCCGAGATCGCGTCAGCGGTTTGTACAATGATCGATTCGAGTGTTTCGTACGGGTATTCTTCGTGGTGCGACTGCATGGCTTGCACCACTGAGTGATCAACGCCAAACTTTTGGAGGATACGGCGGCCAATCTCGACGTGAGTACCCTGTACTTCGTGGTCGACTGCCTTGCCGATATCGTGGAGGAGTGCACCTTTTTTGGCGATAGCGATATCAGCGCCGAGTTCAGAGGCAAGCATACCCGAGATGTGCGTCATCTCGACTGAGTGCTGGAGCACGTTTTGTCCGTAGCTCGTGCGAAAGCGCAGGCGACCCAAAAGCTGCATGAGGCGGGGGTCAAGGTCAAAGATGCCGACCTCATAGCAGGCGGCGTCTGCCGCGTCTTTCATGATTTTTTCTACTTGCGATTTTGCTTTATCGACAGCTTCCTCAATACGGGCAGGTTGAATGCGCCCATCAGTAATCAAGTCTTCGAGCGCCATCTTGGCGATGTGGCGGCGCACGGGATCAAAGCCGGAGATGATGATGGTTCCCGGTGTGTCATCGACAATGATTTCAACGCCAGCCGCACGCTCGAGCGTGCGAATGTTGCGGCCTTCGCGACCGATGATCTTTCCCTTGAGTTCTTCAGAGGGGATTACGACGCTTGTCGTAGTAACCTCTGATGCGGTTGATGTGGCGACGCGTTGGATGATGGCTGCTAAAATATCGCGCGCTTTTTTGCCAAGGCGGTCTTCGCCTTGGAGCTCAAGCTTGTGGAGGCGGCCCATGATGTCCGACTCGTATTTCTTCTCAACGGCACCAATAAGCTGTTCTTTGGCGTCTTCTTGCGAGAGTTGTGCTACACGTTCGAGTGCGGCGCGCTGCTCTTCTTCTTTGTTTTTGAGTGCTTCCTGCGCTTGGCGGATGCGCTCTACTTTTTCGCGCAGACCTGATTTTTCATCTTCAAGGTCTTGCGACTTTTTTTCTAGAGTTTCTTCTTTGCGCAGGGTGCGTTCTTCCCATTTGTGTATTTCAGCTTCGCGTTCTTTGATTTCTTTCTGGGCTTCTTCGAGGACGGTAGTAGCTTTTGTCTTTGCCTCGAGGATTACTTGTTGACCTTCGGTCTTAGCTTCGAGAAGTTTTTTCTGAATCTCGAGCTCGATCGAGTTTTTTTGTTGTTGAGCAATGAATTTGCGCAAGACATACCCGATGCCAACGCCCGCCAGAAGCACCAAAGCCGCAACGCCGAGTTGCGAGGTGAGGTACATAGAAGTGAATTAATCCTTGGTTCATAAATAACGACAATATAAAGGTAGCTTCACTGTACGATTTTTTGGCGGTTTCGTCAATAAACTGTGCGCACCAAACACGCCTTGTGATACACTTGAAATATGAATTTTAAGCCCATTGTTCTTGCTGTACTCGACGGTTTTGGTATCAATACGTTGCCAGGCGAATCGCCTTTGCAGATGGCGAAAAAACCGACTTTTGATGATATCCACCAGTTCTATCCATTTACCACATTGCAGGCATCGGGTTTGGCTGTTGGCTTGCCATGGGGCGAGGAGGGGAACTCGGAGGTAGGTCACCTCACCATCGGTTCGGGGCGTGTGCTGTACCATCATTTACCGCGCATCATCGTCTCAATTCAAGACGGTACCTTTTTTGAAAATCCTGCGTTTCTTGATGCACTCGCACACGCGCGCTCAAATAAGGGCACGCTGCACATCGTGGGGTTGTGTTCGTCAGGTTCCGTGCACGCATACATCGATCATCTCTATGCGCTTTTGAATTTTGCTCGTCGTGAAAATGCCGAGAAAGTCGCGGTGCATATTTTTGGCGATGGGCGCGATGCCGCTGCCCGTGAACTTAAGACTTTTTTGCCGCAGCTCGAAGAACGCATGCGTACCGAGTGCCCTAATGCGTTTATCGCATCTATTTTGGGGCGACATTTTACGATGGATCGTGAAGAGCGCTGGGAATTAACTGCGCAGGCATATGATTGTTTGATTGGCAAAAAAGGCGCTGCGTTTGAATTTCCAAAAAAATATATTGATGATCAATATGCGGCAGGCATTACTGATGAATTTTTCACGCCCGCGTGGCGCACCAATGAAAAAGGGGAGCCACAAGGACGCATCCGTGAGGGTGATGCGGTAATCTTTATGAATTTTCGTGAAGATAGCGAGCGGCAGATGGCGCATGCATTTGTGGATCACGATTTTACCAAGTTTGATCGCGCGTTTATACAAAATTTATTTTTTGTGACCATGACTGAGTATGAAAAAGGTTTGCCCGCGCACGTGGCGTTTCCACCCCTCAATCTCGAGTGGCCGCTCGCGCGCGTGATCTCATACGCGGGTCGCAAGCAGTTTCATATCGCCGAGACTGAAAAATATGCGCACGTGACCTATTTTTTTAACGGTGGCAAAGAACAGCCGTTTCCCGCCGAAGAGCGCAAATTGGTGCAGTCTGCGCGCGTACCGTTTGACCAAAAACCAGAAATGTCCGCGCGCGAGATTACCGACGCTGTACTCGAGATCTTGCCCCAATATGATTTTGTGCTGATCAATTTTGCCAATGCTGACATGGTGGGTCACACCGGCAATTTTGATTCGACTGTCAAAGCCATCGAGACGCTCGATGAATGTTTGGGTAAGCTGAAGGCAAAAATTGATGAGTTGGGTGGTGCGCTGGTCGTCACCGCTGATCATGGCAATGCTGAGGAAAAACGCTACCGACTGACCGGCGAGCCGCGCACAAAGCACTCGGCGAATCCCGTACCGTTTTACTTGGTGGCAAATCAATTTCGTAGAAAAGAGGCGCGATCGCAACAAGAAATTGATGCCCGTCTCAACCAGATCGAAGGCGTACTCTCAGACGTTGCCCCCACGGTACTCGACCTCATGGGTCTCTCGGTACCCGCCGAGATGACGGGGATTAACTTATTGCCAAGGTTACTCGTATGAGATTTTTTAAATCTTTATTCAAGAAGCCGAAAGTTTTATGGCTCGCGGGAGTGTTTATCGTCTTACTTATTTATGGAGCGCCTGGGTTCTTGTTGTGCGATAAGTCATTTGAACAAAAACTTTATCTCGCTTTTAACAATATTATTGCGAAGACAGTTTTTTATATTCTTCTCATCCCGACCCCGCTTATAGTTTTGTGGTGGAGAGAGATGCGAGGTAACATTTCACTATGGAAGAAAATTATTTCCAGTATCGCGGTGCTTGTACTCATGGGGATTTCGTATTTACTTTTTTATGCGTTGGTACTTTGTCCTTATTGCAACATTGGGGGAGGTGTCGCACATGTAGCAAGTGGTGGCATTGATCGACCCCGAGTTTCTTTTATGAGTAATATGCGTATTACCATGGAGGTTTATTACGATGAAAACAATAACCGTTATCCAAGTACGCTTGACCAATTAGTACCAAAGTATTTAGAAAAATCCCCCAAAGATCATATTACGGGGGAGCCATATGATTACAGGGTCTCCGAGGATGGGCAGCAGTATGTCATCCGTTCATTGCTGGGAGTCGCAGGATCCGGATGTAAGAGTAAACTTATTTTTGCGCCGATATCTTTATCGGTAAATCAGAGCTCACTCAAGGGTGACGCCGATGGGGAAGTATTGGGTCTCAATTGCGACGATCCCTATTATTGCCTTTCGGAAAAATGGTAAAACAAAAAAGCCCCGTGCGGGGCTTTTTCGTTTTACAAGAAAATAAAAAATCGCTTGGTAGCTAGTGGACTGGGTGTCTGTCGCCGCCAAGCGGAAGCAATTGATAGTCTTGCAGCGCATGCTCTCCCGAGTCGAGCTTGCTCTGTATCTCTTGGACGAAGAGCATTGCCTCCTCGTCGTCCGAGAAGTGCTCGGGTAGAGGGGCTCTCTGTCGGCACGAGGAGCACTCGTGTTCGGATGTCGGCGAGAGCACGAGGAATGTTCCCTTGTCGGTTGTGATGTGAATAATGTAGATGTCTTTCAAGAGCGTTGCATCGCAGGAGCAAGTGAGTTCATCTGTGTGGGATATTTTCGCGCGCATCGTCACGGTTTTGTCCTCCAATACAAAAAGAATCCGTTGCCATATTAGCAACAGGTCCTTTCGGTTGTCAAGCATACTTATTTTTTCTTGACTACTTCGTCGATGATGCCATATTTTTTTGCTTCATCAGGATCCATGTAAAAGTCGCGGTCGGCATCTTTTTCAATCTTGTCGAGTGATTGGCCGGTATGTTTTGCCAGGATTTTGTTGAGACGATCTTTGACTTTGAGAATATGACGCGCATTGATCTCAATATCAGATGCCTGACCTTCCGTCCCACCCAATACTTGGTGGATCATGATATCAGCATTGGGAAGTGCGTAGCGTTTGCCTTTTTGTCCTCCGGCAAGGAGTATCGCACCAGCAGACGCTGCCATGCCCACACAAATGGTAGCCACATCAGGCTTGATGTGCTGCATGGTGTCATAGATAGCGAGCGCTGAGGTGACGGACCCACCCGGTGAGTTTATATAAAATGAAATATCTTCTTTGGGGTTTTGTAGTTCCAAGAACAAGAGCTGCGCGATAATCGCGTTTGCTACTTGGTCATTGATTGGGCTGCCCAAGAAAATAATGCGGTCTTTTAAGAGACGCGAGTAAATATCGTAGGCGCGTTCGCCGTAGCTTGTTTTTTCGATGACGGTTGGTATAAGCATATTATTGAATCTCCAAGAGTTCTATTACTTTTTCATTTCGTAAGACGCCTTTAGCGTACTCCTCCACTCGACCGCGGTCAATCTGAGCTCGGTCCTTTTCTTCGTAGGGTCTGAGCATTACCTCGACTCGCCTGGCGACTTCGTCTGCGGTTGCTTCGGTCGCCTCAGTGCGTGCAATCTCACGGAGTGTGAGTGATACGCGTACACGACGCGCCGCATCTTCTTTAAATCCAGTGCGGATTTCGGCTTCAGGCTTTTTGAGGTGAGCGAGATATTCGTCCCACACGAGGCCCATCTCCTCAATACTATGACGCAGCTCATCGAGCATTTTGGTCTGCTCAGCATCAATCATGATGTCGGGAATTTCAACGGTGGCAGCCTTAGCTACTTCTTCGATGAGAAGCATGCGGTGCGCATCACGTGCTTTGCCATTTTTTTCTTCCAAAATACCTTGCTTGATATTATCTTGTAATGCTGCGAGCGTCGCAAAGTTTCCAAGAGATTGCGCATAGGCATCATCGAGCGGGGGAGGTGTCTGCCCTTCGGGCGTACGAACGCGTTGAATGTAGTTAAGCGTATCGGTTATTTCTTTTTCTGTTACCTCGAGTGTGAGCGTTTCTTTTTTGCTATTTATCTCGTGTGCTATTTTGCGGAAGTCAGGCAAGGTAATATCAGGCATGACTGCTACGCGCGCCGTCCACTCAAGAGGATTGCCACGCGCAAGCTTGGTGATATGAAATTCGGCGGGGCCAATAGCTTCAATCTTTTGTTCTTCCAAAACTTTCGGCCATTCGTTTTGCAGTGCGGCCTCTGCCGACTCCTGCAAGATTTTTTCCTCACCAATTTTGTCGACAACCATTTTTTCAGGCGCTTTGCCTTTGCGGAAGCCATCAAGCTCTGCATCGGCTACAACCCTGGTGGTTGTCTTCAATATGTACGAGTCAAAGACATGGGTATCAATAACACCCTTTACCTCAACGCGTGAACCTTCGATTTTTGTAACCGTTGTGCTCATTTAGCTCAAAAACGGGATGATAAGGAGCGCTACGATGTTGACCACTTTGATCATGGGGTTGATGGCAGGGCCGGCAGTGTCTTTGTATGGGTCGCCAACTGTGTCGCCAGTGACTGCTGCCTGGTGGGCAAATGATTTTTTGCCGCCATGGTGACCGTCTTCGATATATTTCTTGGCGTTGTCCCATGCAGCACCACCCGCGGTCATGGAAAGACCCACGAAGAGTCCTGTAGTAATAACGCCGATGAGAAGACCGCCCAATGCTTCAGCACCAAGCGCAAAAGCGACGATAAGGGTGACTAAGATTGGTAAGAGCGCAGGCACTACCATCTCGCGAAGTGCTGCCTGGGTCACAATATCTACGGTGCGAGCATAGTCGGGTTTTGCGGTACCTTCAGCCAAACCTTTGATAGTGGTCCACTGTCGGCGCACTTCGTGTACCACGGCACCCGCAGCATTGCCTACCGCACGCATAGCGATTGAAGCAAAGATATAGGGGAGAGCAGCACCGATGAAGAGACCCGCGAGTACTACGGGATCAGCCATGTTGAGAAATACCGCTTTGCCGAGGCGTGAGGCTTCATCGAGATATGCCGAGAAGAGTACGAGAGCTGCAAGACCTGCCGATGCGATGGCATAGCCTTTGGTAACTGCTTTAGTGGTGTTGCCTACTGCATCGAGAGGATCAGTGTTTGCGCGCACTGATGATGGAAGGTTTGCCATCTCAGCAATACCTCCTGCGTTGTCAGTGATAGGACCAAATGCGTCGATTGTGACGATGATGCCGGCGAGTGAAACCATGCTAAATGCAGCAATAGCTACGCCATAAAGGTCTGCGAGCGCATAGGCGCCAAGCATGCCAGCAACGATAATAATAATTGGCACAAAGGTTGCCTCAAGCCCAACAGAGAGACCAATGATGACATTGGTACCATGACCTGATTCTGACGCTTTGGCGATTGATTTTACCGGACGGAATTTTTTTGAAGTATAGTATTCAGTCGCGACTACCATGGCGAGTGCGACGGCGATGCCGATAGCAGCGGAAAGAAAGATTTCCATAGCGTCACGCACGAAGAACATGCGAGTGACGGGGATGAAAAATACCGCGGTAAGAATTGATGTCGCAACAAGTGATTTATAGAGGCCCTGCATGATGGTTGCCTCGCCTTTGATCTTGGCGAAGAAAAAGCCAATGATCGATGCGATGAGTGCCGCACCACCCAAGACGAGCGGATAGAGCTGCAAAGATGTTTCGTTTGATGCGAGAAGCAAGACGGCTACAAGAGTTACCGCATAGGTCTCAAAAAGGTCAGCTGCCATACCAGCATCATCGCCCACGTTGTCGCCAACATTGTCAGCGATAACCGCAGGGTTTCTCGGATCATCCTCAGGAATACCAAGCTCGATTTTACCTACAAGATCAGCACCTACGTCAGCACCCTTGGTATAGATACCACCACCAAGGCGCGCAAATACTGAGATAAGTGAGCCACCAAAACCAAGACCGATGAGACCATCAGCAAGATTTACTGATCCTGCGTATGCGGCATAGAAAAGCGTTACTGCTAAGAGTGCGAGGCCCGCTACCAAAAATCCGGTAACCGCACCTCCTTTAAAGGCTACGTTGAATGCCGGTTTGATGCCATCGCGTGCGGCCTCCGCCGTGCGAACATTTGCCATGACGGCGGTTTGCATACCGATAAATCCAGCAAACGCGGAGAAAACCGCGCCGATCAAGAATCCAAGCGCTGCGTGCACTGAGTAAACAGCTGCAAGCACTACAAAGAGTATCGCCGCTACAATGCCAACGGTGCGGTACTGGCGCTTGAGGTATGCGTACGAACCTTCGCGGATAGCAGTTGCGATCTCGCGCATGCGCTCATTGCCTTCAGGAAGTTTGGCGATCTGCATGCGAAGCAAAAATGCAAAGGCGATCGAGATAAGACTAGTGATAATTGCGAATGTAATCATAGTTGTGTGATCAGTATACTAATAATGAATTTTTATGATTCTTCTTCGGTTGAAGTATCCTCAGAAGTTTCTTTGGTATTTTCAGATTCCTCGTCAGTATCGTGAGCTTCACGCCCTTCTCGGGTTGCAATATCAATCTTCCAGCTGGTAAGTTTTGCTGCCAAGCGCACGTTTTGCCCGTTGCGGCCGATGGCGAGTGAGAGTTGTGAATCGTCAACGAGTACGGTTGCGGTATGAGTTTCTTCGTCGATAGTGACATCAAGAGCTTTAGCGGGGGAGAGTGCATTGGCGATAAACTTGGTAGGATCTTCAGACCATTCAATAATATCGATTTTTTCGCCGCCGAGCTCGGCAATAACGGTACCGACACGTACACCTTTTTGGCCGACGAGTGAACCTACAGGGTCGATGCCCGCATCATGCGAGATAACGGCAATCTTTGAGCGAGAGCCGGCCTCTCTAGCGAGACCCTTGATCTCAACGATACCTTGGCCAATTTCTGGTACTTCTATCTCGAAGAGTTTGCTAACAAAGCGTGGGTGAGAACGCGAGAGATACATAAGCGGCACGCGTGCTTGACGCTCACTCATGAGCAAAAGCCCTTTAATGCGCTCGCCGATGCGATAGCGTTCGTGTTGCACTTGCTCTTCGGCGGGAAGGAGTGCCGTTGTGCGGCCCAGATCGAGGTAGACATTGCGTCCCTCGATACGTTGGACGATACCGCTGACAACTTCGCCCTGTTTTTCTTTAAATTCTTCATAAATAGCTTCGCGCTCAGCCTCACGGATGCGCTGGATGATAACCTGTTTTGCGGTTTGGGCGGCGATACGACCATAATCAGCATGTAGCTCAAGAGGGAAGACGAGCTCTTCACCTGGCTGGGCGTCTTTTTTGATTTTTTGCGCTTCGTCTACCATTATATGGCGCTCAGGGTTGAAGCGGACGCGTTTTTGCTCACCTTCCACCTCTTCTTCTCGTTCGGGGCGCAGAGAAGCTTCTTCAGCGGCTACTTCTTCTTCTGATTTGAGCATTGATTCATCGACAACGATTTTGACCTGCGAGAATGAGATTCCACCTGAATCGAGATCAAAAGTGGCGCGTACAATTTGCCCGCGCTTACCATAGTCACGTTTGTAGGCGGCGGCGAGAGCCATCTCAATAGTTTCGATGACCTTGTCTTTTGATATTCCCTTTTCTTCGGCGAGCTCTTCGAGCGTCGCTTTGATGATCTTCAGATCCATAGATATTTAGTTGTTTTTGGATAAAAAATGGCCCGTTTCAGACGGACCACCATAACAATCACATTGACTCTTCTATTATAGCAGTTTTCTTTTCACAGTCAAGCACCCTCCACGCGCCCGCCCGCAGGGTGTATACTAAAAGCACCAGTTCTTATGAATACTTTTCACGTCATCTCACAATGTCGCAAATATAACGTTTCGTTGTGGACTTGCCCGCCTTTTCTCTTTATTGTCATGGGGTTCGTCAATATCGCAGGTATGTTCACAACGGCTATTGCCGCTCAGCGCTTTTCTGATGATCCTGCGATAGTTATTATCTCGGTTTCGATGATGGCAGCCTTTCTCTTTGTCGTTGGCAATGCGGTAGTTTCGTCATTTCAACGCTTGGCAGATGCCTCTCGCATCAAGTCAGAGTTCGTCAACATCGTCTCTCACCAATTGCGCTCGCCACTCTCAGCTATCAAGTGGCAGCTCGAACTTATGCTCGACCAGATGAAGTCGGTGACAGGAGACGTGGCGGTTACTATGGGTACGATTAGCCGGCAAAATGAGCGCATGATCGCGCTCGTCAATGATTTGCTCGAGGTTAATCGCATTGAAGATGATCGTGTCATCTTGCGTCCGACAAAAATAGCTATCGATAGTTTTGTCGAACAGATTGCCAATGGTTATAAGCCGCTTGCAGAGCAGACAAACGAAAAACTGACGTTTGTGAGCGAGGCCAGGCCCCTCATAGTATTTGCCGATGAGACAAAGTTGCGCTGGGTAACCGAAAATCTTATCGATAATGCTATACGCTATACAAAGGCGGGTGGAGATGTGACGGTGAAAGTATTGCGCGCCAAAAATATGGCACGTGTTGAAGTGACCGATTCGGGTATCGGTATCCCGGTAGGCGATCAAGCTATGATCTTCCAGAAATTTTTCCGATCAGAAAATGCCGTACGAGCGCGCGCAGAAGGTACAGGTCTCGGGCTCTACCTTGTGCGTTCGCTGGTAGGTGCTATGGGCGGCAAAGCAGGTTTTGCCTCTATGGAAGGTAAAGGGTCGACATTCTGGTATACGCTCCCGCTCGTCGAGAACAGCGAGCCACCCCAGAAAAAATAATTATAAGGTTATATATTTTGTATGAAAAAACTTCTCATTGTTGAAGACGAAGCAGCACTCCAAGACGCTCTTCAAAAAGTATTTACCACAGAAGGCTACGAGGTATCGCAGGCGTTCGACGGCGAAGAAGGCATTAAACTCGCAAAAGAAAAGAAGCCAGATATGATTTTACTCGATCTCATTTTGCCAAAAAAACACGGCTTTGAGGTACTCCAGGAAATCAAAGCTGATGCATCGCTCAAAGATGTCCCGGTATTGGTACTCACCAATCTTGAAGAAAGCACTGAGGTGATGAAAGCAATCGAGCTTGGCGCACGCGGATATTTGGTCAAAGCAAACTACGCACTCAAGGAAGTTCTTGCAAAGGTAAAAGACATTCTCGGATAAGGATTATTCCAGGATGAGAATCGATTCGGGGCAACTCAAGGCGTTTCTGTTAGATTCGGGGCTTGTCTCCGAAAAAGACATTGACGCCGCACTTAAAAAATCCAAAGAGCAGGATTCGCGTCCCGGCGATATTCTTGTCGCTCAAGGGAAGATAACTCAAAAAGACCTCGAGCGTGTATACGGCTACATCCTCGGGATTCCTTTTGTAAATCTTGAAGGGGAGAAGATTGAGCCCGAAGTGTTGCATATGGTGCCGGAACCCATCGCGCGAGCTCATAACGTTGTCGCCTATAAAAAAACCGGTAAAGATTTGGAGGTAGCCATGCTTGATCCGGAGGATCTCGAGACTATTGAGTTCATTCACAAAAAATCAGGGCTGACCATCAAGCCGCGCATGACCAACGAGAGCTCGATGAAATATCTTCTCTCGCTCTATCAAAAGAGTTTGGAGGCGGAGTTCGGCGAGATTATCAAGGGCGAGTCTGATGGTCTCGTCACCAGCGCTGCAGTTGTTACAGAGGCGGGAGAGAGTGGTGAAGATCTTGAAAAAGTTGCTCAAGAGTTGCCTATCATCAAGATCGTCGATACTCTCATACGTCACGCGATTTTGCAGAAAGCGTCCGATATCCATATCGAACCGCTTGAAAACGAATTGTTGGTACGTTATCGCATTGACGGTTTGTTGCGTGATGCGATGGTGTTGCCAAAAAAAATTGCCTCAGCAGTTATCGCGCGTGTCAAGGTGCTCTCGAGTCTCAAACTCGATGAAAAGCGTTTGCCGCAGGATGGTCGTTTTAAAATCGAATCACCCGAATATAAGTTTTCAACTCGTGTATCGGTGTTGCCGGTTTACGATGGTGAAAAGATCGTCATGCGTTTGTTGCCTGAGAACGCGCGCGGGTTTACTCTCGAATCGTTGGGTTTTCATGGTGAAGGCCTCGAACTCTTGCATCAGAGCATAAAAAAATCCGTTGGTATGATTTTGGCGACCGGTCCTACGGGTTCGGGTAAGACAACGACGCTCTATACTATGATGGATTTGATTAATACTCCCGATGTAAATATTTCTACTGTCGAAGATCCTATTGAGTATCGCATGCCGCGTATCAATCAGACACAGGTACGCCCCGACATCGGGTTTACCTTTGCCAACGGGCTTCGTAGTCTCTTGCGTCAAGATCCCGATGTGTTAATGGTAGGTGAAATCCGTGATGCCGAAACCGCAGGGCTCGCTATCAACGCAGCACTCACTGGTCACCTTGTACTCTCAACACTTCATACGAACTCTGCGGCGGGCGCTCTGCCCCGCCTCATCGATCTTGGTATTGAACCGTTTCTTATCGCATCAACCGTCAATATTATCATCGCCCAGCGTTTGGTGCGCACGCTCTATAAATCGCGCGAAGAGTATCATCTCAATAAAGATCAGATAGCTCAGCTCGAAAAGATTATTGATATGGAGCGCATGCTTAAATTTTTGCGTGACGAAAAGATTATCCCACCTCAAGCGAAGATAGAAGAGGTTCCCTTTTACAAACCTGTGCCAACGCCCGATGTGCCAGATGGCTATCAGGGGCGTATCGGTGTGCATGAGGTAATGATTGTCACGCCCGCGATGCGTGAGATGGTGATAAAGAATGCGAGTGCAGGCGAACTTGATGCGATTGCGCGCAAATCGGGCATGATGAGCATGCTCGAAGACGGCATCTTCAAAGCGGTACAGGGTATCACGACGGTCGAAGAAGTGCTGCGTGTGACACAAGAATAAGCCATGGCACGATTTCAATTTCGCGCACGCGATCGCCAAGGTGTCGAACAGTCGGGTCTTCGTGAGGCAAATGATCGCTTTGAGCTTGCGCGCTTCTTGCGCACCGAAGGACTTTTGATGCTTGAAGCAAATGAAATAGGATCCGGAGGTACCGGTTCAGCACCATCAAAGGGGCTCAAAAAAGATATTTCTTTTGATGTCAATAAATATTTACGCCGCGTCACGCTTTCAGATAAGATTGTATTTTCAAAAAACCTTGCAGTCATGATTGGCGCGGGTTTGCCGCTCACGCGTGCGCTCGATGCACTCTCACGCGAATCTCACAATCCCAAATTTAAGACCGCTATTTTAGACATTGAAGATCAGATCAGGCAGGGTAAGACATTTGCTGAATCTCTCAATAAGCATCCAAAAATTTTCCCGCCACTCTATATTTCAATGGTTGAAGCGGGTGAAAAATCAGGAAAACTCAGAGAATCACTTACTATCTTGGCGTCGCAGATGCAGGCAGATTATGACTTGGTACATAAGGTGAGGGGGGCGATGATGTACCCAT
The DNA here is from genome assembly GCA_038065475.1 of Patescibacteria group bacterium. Taxonomy (GTDB): domain Bacteria; phylum Patescibacteriota; class Minisyncoccia; order Ryanbacterales; family GWA2-47-10b; genus SICQ01. The sequence goes on from JBBTQY010000005.1 coordinate 45,802, forward strand.
CGATCATTTTGGCGGCGATGCTCCTCATCGGTACGCTTATGATTATCTATGTTGTGCCGACGCTCAGCGCCGTGTTTAAAGAGCTTAACGTTGAGCTACCTGCTTCCACGCAGTTTATTATCAGTCTCTCTGATTTTTTTATTAATCATTTTATTTTGGTGATTACTGGGTTTATAGCTTTTGTTATAGGTATTATTGCGTTTTTGCGCACCACTTTCGGCAAGCATTTGATGGATAATGTAATCATTCGCATCCCAGTGATCGGCCCACTCGCCAAAAAATTCAATGCCGCCCGCGCTTCACGTACCCTTTCCTCTCTTTTGTCATCAGGTGTACAGGTCATGGAAGCGCTCGAAATCTCTGCGCGTGTTGTGCAAAATCATTTGTACGCGTCTACGCTCATTGATGCGAAAAAATCGATCCAAAAAGGCGAGACCATATCAAAAGTTTTTTTGGCAAACGAACAATTATATCCGTCGCTGGTAGGCGAGATGCTCTCAGTGGGTGAAGAGACAGGTGAGAGCTCGCGCATGTTGGGAGAGGTCGCGTCATTCTACGAACAACAGGTAGCCGATGCCACAAAAGATCTCTCAACGATCATTGAGCCAGTGCTCATGATTGTTATTGGCGCCGTTGTAGGCTTTTTTGCTGTTTCAATGATTACGCCGATGTATTCTCTGGTGGGAGCTATCTGATATGCGTCGCGCATTTACCATAGTAGAGCTTCTTATCGTAGTCGGCATCGTAGGTCTTTTGGCAGCACTTCTCATACCGGTTTTTGGGACGTGGCGTGAACGGAGTGTTGTGCGATCTGCCGCACGCGATATCGAAAGTATTTTAAAGCTCGCACGTTCAAAGTCTCTTGCGTCTGAGGGAGGTGCAAAATATGGAGTGCTTTTTTATGATGGTGCTGCAAACTTTTCTCTTTGTAAGAATCCTGCCTATATTCCCGATCCGGTTGTTCCCAGTTCTTACAATGTGTATTCGTGTGGCACGCTTATCAATAGCCATACTCTCGGTAGCTCGCTTTCTTTTTGTGCTCCTTACACATCGAGTACCGAGCTTAAAAGTCTTGCTCCCGGTTGGGCGGTTGTACCCGGAGTTTTTTTCTCAAAACTAACAGGTGAGTATGAAAATATCGATCCTGCCTCTACCGAAGGTGTGATTTACTTCTATAATAAGAATAAGATTGCGAGTCCCTGCGGTGATCAACCCGCACTTGATGCGTGTCTTGCTGCAAAAACATGTGGGGGAGTCGTCATCACCAAGTCAGGCGTGATTTATGAAAAGTAATATACAACGCGGATTTTTATTTCTCGAACTTTTAGTAGCGGTAGCGCTTATCTCTACTGTTTTTGTGACGCTCTTTTTTTTGCAGTCAAAACTTTTGCAGATCAAGCAAGATGGCATCATGAAAGTACGCGCAACATACTACGCAGAAGAAGCTATCGAGGCGCTTCGGTATGCGCGCAACGCTAACGGATGGAATGCGATCTCAAGTCTTTCCAATAATCCTACGACATATTATGTGTCGCTCGTCAGTAATGTTTGGGTAATCAATACAACGGCCGTATCACCTGATGCACCTGCCAATCTTTTTGCGCGAACCATTCAGCTTGAAGCCGTCAATCGTCAGGGCGATCAGCAAGGGGCGATCGATCCCGCAGGTAGTTATGCTGACTCGGGTACACGTAAAGTGACTGTGACGGTGAGCTGGGATAGTGGTGCCAAGCAGGTCGTGCTTGATACGTATCTTACTGACTGGGCATCAAGTCTATGAAGAATCGCGCCTTTACTCTTATTGAGCTTTTGGTATACGTAGGAGTGCTCATATTGGTGCTCGGAACTATTTTCTTTTTTATCGTTAATATTGTAAGCAACGAACGATCGATCGGAGATCGTGTACGCATGATGGATGAAGCAGATTTTGTTATGCGCCAAGTGATCGACCAAACGCGCGGAGCAAAATCAATCGACCGGTCAACACAATTTGCGGCCGGTGGTAATGGAGGTCAACTCGCACTCATCAAAACCAGCTCAACGGTAAATTTTTATGTTGATGTCTCCGATCCGTTACAGCCAAAGTTGATGATGGTGGACAGCGTAGATCCCAGCTACATACGCACTCTTACCTCTCCGCGTGTAGCAGTTGATATATTTGCGCTCACCTGTGTTGGTAGTCCGAGCTCCGCGTGTGCCGCCCTACCGACCTCCGATCCGCAAGGTGTACGCATCACCCTTGGTCTTCGCGATGTTACTACAAATCAGTCCACGGTTATTACTACCAGTGCTACACCACGCGGCTATTGATCATGAAATATAACGGATACAACAAAGGACTTGCAGCACTGACGACAACCGTTATCGTGCTTGTTGTTTTGGTCATACTTATCGCAAGCTACGGGCTTATTACTTCGAGTGCCGCGCGACAATTTTCAAACGTATATCAATCAGCAAAATCGTTTTATGTCTCTGAGGCAGGTATTGAAGATGGTCTCGCGCGATATCTGCGCTCAGGCGGCACGGTTACTGGTAGCTGGACACTCGCGAGTCTTTCATCGGGTACGACCGATGTTGCGATCAACGTAAGCACACAGGCGACCCTCACGAGTGCAGGTGATGTAGGTACGCGCCAGCGCAGTATTCAGGTAACGATCAACCAAAACCCTATCTATACTTACGCGGGCATTATAGGAGACGGTGGTCTTTGGATGTCAGATAGAACCGATATCAAGTGTGTGAGTGGTTCAGGTTGTAAGGGGGTTGATGAGGCGGGAGACGCCGGTACCATTTGGGTCAACGGCCCGATTTGGGCCAACGGTACCGATGCGAGCGGCAAGTACGGATCTGGATCTGGTGACGCTCGTATCGTTGGACATGCGTATACTATTGGCAAAGTAGATATCCGACCATCTGAGAAAAAAGAGCCAAGCCCAAATACTGCCGAGCATAAGTTTGTATGTTTGGGGGTCGGTATTACCGATAGTGCATGTACCATCAAAGCAACGGCTATCGCTCAAAAAGTTCGTATCCATGAAGGTGACAATATAACAAAGCGTTTTGGGTTTCGTATTGCGTATCATGGCAATGCGCATCAATTGCCAGGTACAAAGGCCTATCCAGTGCGACAGTCAGGGAGTGTTTGGGAATTTCCTCAGCGCATAAAACTTGATGCTGATATTGGAACCACAGCGCAAGATGAACGGCTATTTGCAAAATTTAAGATTGATACCAACCACGATGGTGTAGGGGAGACATTGCCAGCTGATACTCCCGATTGGGTATATTTCAGTGTACCGAGCGGCGGGCTTGCAGAAGTCGATGATGATGAGTCGGTATATATCGTGTTGCAGGCAGAGTCGTCGGGCGGTGACGCAAATAGTTATTATAAAATTTATTATGATGACAGCTCAGCGCCCGGATATATTCATACCGGCGGACAAGGGCAGTATATTACCAGCGGTACTTTTTGTCCGCCATCAGGTGCTTCTGATGATTGCTATTCAACATTGACGAGTGCGAGTACGCCAAAATTGCAAGATGACCAAGGAAATGACCGCGCCGATTTTCATTTTCGTCTTTACTCGCTTGGTTCGGAAGATGATGATTACGAACATTCATTGCAAGTGTTTGGTGAGCTTCATGCTGATGAGGCGATCGGCGCAACGGTTGTGGGTGAAGGATCTTCAGCTTCAAATAAAGATATAGCTTTTGTTGGGCGTCGTTTCGCATCTGCCTTTTGGAAAGATCGTAATGCAAACCATATGATTTGGGGATATAGTTTTGTCCAACAGCTTGATAATTGTGATTTGGGTGGTGCGGGCACCGAGACCGTGGGAGACGATCTGGAGACGCGCCGTGGGTATCGCACGTTTTGTGATTCACAGGTACGCAACGTACAAGATCCATCAAGTTTAAAATATGGTGGTTCTAATCAACGTCGTTTCTCAAACGGTGCCGCCTACCCAGTGCTGACTGGTTTTTATTGCAATCCGTATAAAAATGCAAACAATGTCGAGTACGGTGGCAATCAAAATTCTTGCGTTCAAGATACCAATGGCGCGAGCGGGCTCGATCCCAACGGCCGCACCCCGTACCAGTTCAATGCACTTGCCAATTCAAGCGGTCGTGGGTGTTATGTCGCATGCGGATCCGGATTAAATAGTAGCTGCGGCGCACAAGATATTTTTAAAACACATTATGTATATCCCAGCCCCGATGCAGGTGCGTATGGTGAGCATCCATATAATTTTTGTAAGTATGCGGGCGGCACGCTCGATGAAGGATACGCGAGCGAGGCAGCTTTTAAATCTATGCTTGCGAGTGTGTATGGCATTGCAGCTGATGTACAAGATCTTTATCTTCCCAAGGCGCCGCCGCCAAAGGGCCCATGGCCAATTTCTGATACAAAGATCAATGGGTGGGTTAGTTCTCTTTTTACCAATACTGCTCTCACAGACGGAAGCGCGGGAGATGATACTATTGGAGACAATGCTTATACAATTAGGTCTTCACGCTCATGGCCTCCCGCAGGACAATCGACAGCGCCTGTAAAGATTACCGGTAATCTCGTCATTCGCAACGGTGCAAAATTAACTCTCAACAAGGGCGCACATATTTATGTGACGGGTAACTTGCATCTTGTTGACGACCCTAACAAACTAGGAGGTACCATAGAAATGAACAATTCAAGTGGTGCGTCTGGTTGGGATGCTAATAATGTTGGTTTGGTAATAGTCGACGGTTTTGTAGATACCGAGAGTGATACTCAGCTTCTTGGTGGTAGTAAGTCACAAGATGAATATATGCTGGTTATTTCGCGCTCGACCAATATGGGCGAATTTGATCCTTATGATTGGGCGGCAGGAGGTGTACCGGCTGCGACTGAGTACGACAAGGCAGCGATTTATGCACTGAGTCATCAAGACGATGGGGCCACGGTATCGTATTATGCTCCCTACGGTTCGGTGGTACTAGAGAATGACAGCAGCAGACCAAATGCTATGCAGATTGCAGCACGTAAATTGGTAATGCGAAGAGACACAGAGATATCATATGATTATGGTGTGCTCGATATGGTTTTCCCTGGGGGACCCGCGAGCGCTACCGGAATAAGTGACTATGATGAAATCGCGCCATAATTATTATCTCGCAAAAGGCGTTTCTCTTATGGAGGCTGTAGTTGTGATGGCAATTTTTGCCGTTATCGTGGGTATCGTTGTTGTATCATATAGAAATTTTCTTGATGCCCAGCGATTGAACGCGGGGGTGGAGGGGACGATCTCAATGATTCAAAAGGCTCGAGAACGAACACTTTCTTCTCGTGATGAAAGTGTTGGTGGTACTGGCAGACAGTATGGCGTGAGGTTTAATGCATATACGGTTGGTACCTTGCCAAACACGGTACAACTTCTCGATAAGACTACCGGGCTCGAGGCGGAAGACTCCGGAAGCCCGGGTCCCAAGGAAGAGACAAGATTTGCTATGCCGGCGGGAGTAAACATACAGACGGTATCCATCTTTCCCGCAGTAGTAGGAAATTTTGATATTTACTTCAAGCGTATTAGTGGTGATGTTACCAATTCTGCCAACTCAGCGCTGTTTGCTGCAATTATCCAAATTCAGTCGAAAAATTCTGGTAAGTATAAAAGTATTACCGTTTATTCGACAGGTGTCGTCGAGGTTCAGTAATATACCATTCTCAGAAGGGGCACAGCTGGTATAATAAAACCATGCAAAGCTTGCGTGGTTTTTCTTTGGTAGAGGTTCTGGTTGCGATAGGTATTTTTGTTGCAGTTGCTATTTCATTTTTTGGAGCGACCGTTATCGCATTTGACGCCGCTTCACAAGCGGGAGACAAGATTGAGGCAGCTTTTCTTCTTGAAGAAGGTGTTGAGGCAGTAAAATTTATGCGCGATTCAAGTTGGCTGACCAATATTGCTCCGCAAGATATTTTTTATGAACAATGCCTCCGGGTAGAAAATACGACGCCCCCGGCCGCTCCAGGTGTGCAATTCACAACCAAACCCGTTGGGCTCAAGTTTTTGATGCATATGGATGCGACAGGAGGAACTGCGACTGTGGCGAGCGACTCTTCGGGGGGCAATCATCACGGTATTATTCATCCTTCTGTTATCGTCAATGGTACTTTTGTTGGCCCTCGATACACAGCATTTAATTTCAACGGGGTGCAATCTATAGAGATCCCAGCTCATACTGATTTTACAAACCTCGGTTCTTTTACTGTTTCTGCATGGGTGAAGACTGCCAATGCAGGCTCAGGGTTGAGGCGAATTGTCTCTCAACAGTTTCTAACTAACTACTGGTATCTTGGTTTAAGAGATAACATTATCGAATTTGGTTCTTCCAACGATGCTCTCCAAATAACTAAAGGGTCTGCAATCAGTAGCAATCCTCCTGTCTGGCACCATGTTGCCGTCATCAGAGATATCGCGAGTCCATCCAAGAAGCTTTATTGGTATTTGGACGGTGTTTTAATAGGTTCCGAAGATATTTCAAGTACAGCGGTTTACAATATGAGTACCGCGCAGATTTTTATTGGAGGCAGAAATTTTGTGGGAAATAACTGTACATTGAATTGTTACAACGGAGATTTGGATGAAGTTTCTCTCTATGATCGCGCACTCAGCTCTCTCGAGATTGAGTTATTGGCAAAACACAATATTCCCGCATGTGGTTCTGAGCTCGGTTCTTTTATTCGTTCTGTACGCTTTACCAATGTATGCCGCACTGAGAGCGCGCAATCTATCCACGGCATTGCATACGCTGTTGATGATATTGTTGGTACAACGACTGCCACAACACTCGGCGATAATCTTTGTGGTTTTCCGGGGGCTCTCGCAAATAGCACGACGCTCGATCTCGATACGAAATATGCGCGTGTACGCACCGCATGGAAAAGAAAAGATAAATTCTTTGAAGAGGCAACAGAGTTCTATTTTGCTAATCTTTTTTCAGAAAGCAATGGAAACAATTAAGCTCCTCCCCGTAAAGTCTTTGCGGATAAAAAGCGGGCAAGCGGGATCTACGTTGTTTGAGGTTCTGGTATACGTCGCTATTTTTGTTCTCATGAGTATCGCCGTCGCTCGAGGGTTTGGGCAGGCAGGAAGTCTTTTTACGGTATCGCGCAATGAACGCCGCGCGTCGAGTGTTGCTCAGGTGACGCTCGATCGAATTGTCCGCGAGATACGTCTTGCCTGTGACGTCGAGAGTGTTACGCCGACGAGCATTCAACTGCGTTCCTATAGTGATTTTGAGCCCGCCACAGGGCAGGCTTGTAATACTTCAAAAACCATTAGCCTTGCGTCCCAGCGAATCTCACTCAATGGAGTACCGTTGACGCCTCTCGGAGGCGTCAGTATCAATGCGCTTCAGTTCCAATCAGTCGTGATGCCCGCGAATTTTGCGGGGTCACAAGCGGTACGTGTCGGTATTTCGGTGATTGCAGGATCGGGAAGCGGGCAGATTTCTCGGATGTATTATGCGACAGCGGTTTTGCGCCAAAGCTATGCTCAATAACACAAGAAAAAATAGGGCAGAAAACAGGGGTCACGTAGCAATTTTTACGGTTATTCTTTTTCTTGCTGTTTCTCTGGTCATGATGGGCACCTTTAGCACGTTGGCGTTTTCTCAGTTGCGAGCGGCGCGAGAGATGATCAAAGGAAAGGCTTCATTTGCTACAGCCGAGTCGGGAGCCGAAGATCTTTCATATCGAGCACTCAAGGCTTTAAGTTTGCCGGTCAATGGGTCAGGTAAAAAACAGGCGATCGTGAGGCTCAATGGGGGAAGCGCTACTGCGGTCATGGATATTGATGGTTCGGCGAGTTCCAATTATCCGAAAAACTTTGAACTGTCTTCTTCTGGCAACGTTTCAAGTCGCTTTAGAAATATAAAATTACGATTTGAGATTCCCGACCCCAATCTTTCAGTAACCATTCGAGGTGCTATTGAGGCGGGTTACTTAGGTCTGGTGCTCGGAGGTGACGCGCAAATTCATGGTACCGGCGGATATGGCAAAGGTGATGTATTTTCAAATGGCAATATTGTGAGCTTGGGTGGTCGCCCTGTGATCAACGGTACCGCCACAGTCGCGGAAGGTATCGGAGCCATTCCCCAACAGATTCATAATAATACTCTCGCTACCGCACCTACGTGTGCGGGATGTAAATTTCAAATTAGAGGTAATGATTTAGCCCAGGCGTTTCTTTCCAATACTACCGCTGAGATTTTGAAAATAAGGCTTTTTATGCAAAGAGTACAAACCCCAGCAGCTGGTATCGAAATAAAAATTCGTAGAAATATGCGGGTCAGAAAATCTGATGGCGCGACGTGTATACGTAAGGAGAATGCTAGCGGGGTGATGGTTGATTATGTTGGAGGCGCTGAGCAGGTAGCTGGAGTATGCCAAGACTTTCCTGCGACGACAGGCAATGATGTCGCAAGTGCAAATTTCGCCGCAGGTGTTATGAATGGTGCTACAAAATTACCTAATCCAAATGAATGGCGATGGGTTAATTTTGACATTACCTCCCCGGGTGCTCAGGACAATATGACGATGGATGAAAAGTTTTGGATCGTTATAGATGGGCAGTGTTTAGGATGTACCACGGCATACTATGAGATCGGCGGAGTTGACGGGGGTTACGGGTATGGAGGCGCAGACAAAGATGGTTTGGTGAATGTTGATTACGACACAGATCAAGGTGATGCCCCAGTGCTTTATTCGATGACTGCTTGGTCTCTTTTCCCCGCTCCCTATCCTACAGCTGTTACTCCAGCTGCTGTAGACCTTGCGTTTGAGGTGTATATGGGGAATGTTGATACGGAGATTAATGCTGGGAATATTACTGACAATAATCTGCCTCTGCAGCGAGGAGTGGCAAATACGGGAGGTAACTCTTTGCAAATTGTTGGGAATGCGTTTGCTGAGAAATTACGAGCTGTGGCTGTTGGCGGATATGCGTGGTATAAATTTCTCGATCCCGCTCAACCCACAGGTGAGGTAAAAGCCGGGGGTGATTATAATCTTGTGAGTGGGATAATCACGCCTCATGTGTCGCCTCCAAATCCCTATCCTAGAAGTACGTGGGTTGATGCGCTGGTTTTAGGGAAGGCCTATCATGATTTGGATGCTAACCAATATGTTTGTCATGATGAGTTTAACCATATAAATGCGCAACCCTTGAGTAATCCGCCGGGTATCGGCGTATCTAATCAGGCGTATAAAAAACCGTGGGCGTCTACAGCGGGTGCTTGTAATCAGCCTCGCTATACAACAGATGCACGCTGGTACTGTTGGGATTTTTATTGCTCGTGCAATTGGGCGGGTTCAAATACTGTCGCCGATGGACCAAGCGACACAGATGGCATCGATGATCCTTTTTGTCAGTATATTCCAACGTCACCTATAGATGATCCAGACGACAAAATCCCAGCCCCCACCGAACCTTTTGGTATCAAAGGCAAGAGACTTCATGTCGACGAATTAAATAAATGGCGCGCTATGGCAAAGAGTATGGGAGTAGTTAATGTTGCAGCGGAGGCTCCGGGTGGGGGCACGCTTACTCTCAATACACCAGCCGGCGTGCCTACCCTTACCGAAATACCGGGCACCACTCCTCTTACTATGACCCCCAATAATTGGCCCATTAAGGGCGCATATCTCGATGGTAATTTGACATTGGGAACTTCTGCTGAAATTCGGCTTACAGGATATTTAGACGATGCGACAAGAGTTAAATTGGGCTTGGGTCCACAATATACAGGCAAATGCCCCTATATGTATGATACGTACCCTGTGGGCGACTCTCGGCGTGATAAACCATGCTATGTGCTATGGATTACGGGAGATCTTATCTTAAATGGAGAAGCAAACAGAATCACCGTAAAGCTCCCTTCAGGTAATAGCCCACAAATATCACCCTGGGCATTAGGGCAGGATTTTAATTCAAGTGTCGCGATTGTTGTAGAGGGAAAGGTAGTTATTAGTGGAGATACCACCATTATGGAGCCGCCTCCATCTATCGATAACGATAACGCTTTTTACATCGTATCTCTTAGTCCGAAAACTGGAGATACCGATCCCGCTATTTCTCTGAGCGGAGACCCAGAAGGATCTACGTTCTTTGCATATCGTGGTGGCATTAAACTTCTCGAAACCGTAAAGGTAAAGGCGCTCGCAGGGCAGGAGATACGCGCTACCGGTAACGTAAAGATATTCTTTGATGAAGGATTGCGTCAGCCAAACGAGGTAAATGGGACTAAATCTATCAGTGGGGCAAATATTACCCAGTATTACGAGAAGCAGTAGATCTTTTTATACTACGAAGGGTGGCAAGACTGGTGTATACTAAAAAGCAATGAAGCCGTTTTCATTTCCGGCAATTGGTGTCGATATATCTGACGAATCATTTAAATATATGCGATTTGCGGATATAGAGAAGCGTCGTGCTATCGGATTTTTTGGCGATCATGATTTGCCAAGCGGATTGATTGTGGAAGGTGAGATCAAGGATGTACCCGGAGTCGCTAAAATCTTAAAAGATACCCTTCGCCCATTTCATCGCCATACGCCTTACCTTATTTGCTCGCTGCCCGAAGAAAAGGGATTTTTGCGTCTTGTACGCATGCAGAAGCTGCCTGCCTCCGAGGTGCGCCAAGCACTCGAGTTTCAACTCGAAGAGCATGTGCCCTATCCACCCGGCGATTTGTATTTTGACTATCAGGTTTTACCGCAGGGTGCCGTACCCAAAAATGATATGCAGGTGGTGGTGACGGCATACCCAAAGGCTCTTATCGAGTCATATATTCAAGTGGTCGAACAGGCGGGTTTTATCCCTGTTGTCTTTGAGCTGGAATCGCAGGCGGTTGCACGCGCCGTCTCGCCTCGCGGGAGTGCCGAGGCGATTTTGGTGGGTGATATTGGTCGCACGCGTACTACTTTTTCTATCGTGTATCACGGCAATGTACTTTTTACCTCAACTGTAAAAATGGGCGGCCGCGATCTTGATGCGACACTTCGCGATTCTCTCCATATCACTGAAGAGCAAGCGCGTGAGATCAAGATTGGCCGCGGTATCGATTTTTCATCAGAAGAAATTATAAAATCAATGTCACCCGCGCTTGCCGTACTCAAGACAGAGGCAGAGCGGCAGATTCATTTTTGGGAGAGGCGCCGCGAAGAGGGGGAGCCTGCAATCACCACGGCATATCTTTGCGGGGGAGATGCGCATCTCAAAGGGTTACCTGAGTTTCTCGCTCGCGATCTTGGTGTGACGGTTGAACGTGCCAAAATTTGGGAAAATCTATTTGATCTTACTCACTATGTGCCTCCGATGCGTGCGCACACCACGATGCGTTATGCGACCGCTTTCGGTCTTGCGATGCGGGGTGATGATGATTTGTTTTCCGACATACATATATAGATATGAATTTACTCCCTCCCCATTACAAAGCAGGTTTGCGCCTCGAGGCATGGAGACGGTTTTTGGTATTTTTCGGCATATATCTATCTGTTATTGGTGTTGCTGCGGTCATGCTGCTTTTGCCTTCATATTTTTTCTTGCAGTTCCAAATCGATGAGCTCAAGGCACTTGAGGAAACTACCAAAGCTTCTCCCGATTACAAGAGTATGGAAGAGGGCAAAAAGACAGTTAGTCGCGTCGGGCGGCTTCTTTCTACTACCAATCAGTTTTTTGTGAGCGATACCGAGGCGACCCCACTGATCGAAGATATTGTCTCCCGCATGCCTGCTTCAGTATCATTGTCAGATTTTTCCTATTCGCGCGCCGAGGGTGCGCCTGCCACTCTCAAGTTGACTGGTATCGCGGGGCATCGTGATGATCTTACAAAATTTGCAGAAGATTTGCAGAAGAGCCCGTATATAAAAGAAAAAATATCTGTACCCGAGTCTAGTTACTTGCGAGAGTTTGATACACCGTTTGCGCTTTCGATTACCATCAGCCCTGCAAAACAATGAGCGATTTCCGAAAAAACTTTTTTATAACATTAGGAGTAGTCATCTTAGCCGCGTGTGTTTTCTTGGGTGTATTTTTGTATTTATTTTTGGGCATTATATCACCGCTTTCCGGCGAGTTTCGTTTGGTGCAAGAAAATATTAAGATTGCAGAAGAGCGCATTGCCGATTTTAAAGGTCGCGTAGCGCCCGCATTGCTGCGCGAAGAGGCAGATATGGTAAAGATCGAAAAATCATTTTTTGTCTATTCTCCCGATACTGCAAAAGAGTTTATTATTTTTCTTGAAAATGCCTCAGCCAGAAATAATTTAAAGGGCGATATAGGAAGTCTTCCGCAGGCGACCTCGCCCATTGTCACCATGAATCTTTCTGGTAGTTTTCGCGACATTATTACGTTTTTGCGAGAGATTGAAAATGGGCCGCTTTTGCTGGCGATCAATAGTGTTTCTCTTCGTGGCGCGGGAGAGTCGATTGCGCTTTCTATCCAGATGCGCCTACCCGTTCCTCCGCAGGGTTCGCAATAATATTTTATATGGCAATAAATTTAAACATAGATTTCAACTCGCTTTTTAAAAAAAGAAAGGCAACCGCCCATTCTTCCGATGCTCTCATACCGGCGACAAAAAAAGTATGGCGTTTTTCTATTATGTTTCTTGCCATTTTTGCCATATTGATTGTGGCCTATGACGGCTATATTTTTTGGGAGTATGTCTATAACCAGCAAGATGTTGATATCGGTGGTCAGGGTACGGTAGAGGGTATCAACCGCGCGCTTTTTGACAACGTATCAAAATCAATTGATGAGCGCGCATCGAAGTTTAGAGAAGCAAGGGGAGCAGAGGTATTTAAAAACCCTTTTCATACGAGCAAGTAGTTTTAACCTTTAGCTGTGCCCCGGGAGGGAATCGAACCCCCATCAACGGCTTAGAAGTCCGCTGCACTATCCATTGTGCTACCAGGGCTTAAAATGCTGGGAGCATTTTAAGCAGTTGGTGACCGTGCGACAGCACGGCATATAACCACCAACTGTACCTTATCATATATCCTAGAGTGCTCTCAATTTTTTGTATACCTTGTATACAGTACGCGCACCATTAATGGCGCGGTGGGGCATCGGTTCTTTTTCAATGCCTAGTCGTTTGCAGAGACCCGTGAGTTTGAGGGTAAGGTCTGCTTCATGTCGCAATTTTTCGTAGGCAATGCCCACTACGTCGAGCGTATGGTAGTCCAAAGGATTTTTGATGCCGAGGCGGCGGTAGGTTTCCATAAGAAAGCTCCAGTCAGATGGTGTATTCCAAGCGGCAAACATAGCGCCTTGCGTGAGTGCTGAGTATTCGGCGAGCGCTTCTTGTATTGATATGGCGTCTTTCCAGAGCTCATCGCGATATCCCAAAAATACAAGCGATTCACCATCAGCGTTCTCAGGGCGCTCCATGCGCACCTTTTTATCCATCTCCGCAATTACTTCAAGAGTTTCGGCATCAGCAACCACCGCACCAAATTCAACAATGTCGTGACGCAAAGGGTCGAGGCCTGACATTTCAAAATCAGTAAATGCTATTTTAGAAAAACTCATATGCCAATGATAAGCTTGATGATAAATTCACTCACCGTGCTGACAATGCCTGAGAAAAAGAAAATAAAGATAAGGAGCAATACAAAGCCGTATTGTTCGAGGAGCGCTTCATATCGATGCCAGTAATAGGGGAAGAAGCTAAAGAGTACTTTGGAGCCGTCGAGCGGAGGGATGGGTACCATGTTAAATACCGCGAGTACCACGTTGACGACAGTAATCATGCCGCAAATCTGTAAAAATGCGATTGGTAGCGCGCCATCACCAAAGCGCAAGATAAGGCCAAATACGAGCGCGAGCAAAATATTTGAGAGGGGACCCGCCGCACCCACAATCGCTGAGCCCCACTGTTGGTTGCGCAGGTTGTAGGGGTTATATGGTACGGGCCGAGCCCAGCCGATTAAAAACGGACTGCCCGTTGCTACCAAAAGGAGTGGCAGGGCAATCGAGCCGATGGGATCGAGGTGCGGTATGGGGTTGAGGGTGAGGCGCCCTGCATATTGCGCGGTCTTGTCACCCTGCGCATAGGCGGCCACGCCATGAGAAACCTCGTGGATGACGACCGACATCACAAGAATGGCTACCTGAAAGAGAATATCTATTGCGTCCATAAGGAGAATATGATATACATAATATGTTTTCTAGTGACTTATGGCAACTAAAACTTGTACAATTTGCGGCAAAGGATCGATGATGGGCGGCAAGCGCAAGCTTCTTCGCGGTCACTACAATCCTGTAAAATGGGAGCGCAAGCACCCAAATCTCCAATGGCTCCGCGTGGGTAAGACTCCGCGTGTTTTGGCGTGCACGACGTGCATCCGTAAACGCAAAACTGCGTAATAAAAGCGAATTATGCTCCCAGCATAATTCGGAGTATGGGGTAGTGGTAGCCCGCGTCCATGGGGTGGATGCAGCCTCAGTTCGATTCTGAGTACTCCGACCAATGAAAAAGAAACTTTGGTTTCGGGCAAAAGATTACGGATGGGGGTGGCAGCCGTGCTCATGGCAGGGCTGGCTCATTATCGCCGCATATATTGCGGGTATGTTTTTTATCGCTTTGCGTATTGATACACGTTCACACTCGGCGAGTGATGCGCTCATAAGTTTTATACCACTATCAATCATTCTGACAGCGATTGTTATCTGGATTTCTTCGGCATACGGTGAACGCCCCGAGTGGCGCTGGGCGGGTAAACACGTGCCCGCGCACGTAGTGCTTTTTAAGTCAGTGATTTTGGTAGCAATTTTTTCCATACTCATAGCAGGTATCATACTGGTGCTCAACGCACTTGGCCTAACTATTTCAAAATAATTTTATACTGATTGCATAAACATGTAGAGACAGGCATAGTATTTGCAGACTTTGTGTTGTTTGCTATGCGCCACCGGCGCAGTGGAGGCGATATGGCCGCAGAACCCTTCGAACTCAAGCCTGAAGACATCGGGTACTGGACGACAAAGGGGCACAGAAGTGTACGTGCCCTGGTCAAACTCTCGCGCGGCGGTCTCCCTGCCGAGGGAAATGCCGAGGCCGATGATCTTGAGTCGGCTGTGATTGCCGCGATCATGAAGGCTCTCGGAAGATGGTACGACACGGTACCGTTTACGTACCAAGGCTATCAGCACGGGAGTCGAGACATCGGCGCTGGGAGATGGATCTTCGTACACGCATCAGATGGCAAGCGCATGATGAGCGGCCGTGCGGAACGCAAAGACCTCTTCAAGGCCGTAGGTCAGGCGTTCATTGCTGCTATCAACGGCCTCTGTGGCGTGGACAATCATGCCGCAGTTCCCACCGGTGATGGACGCGTGCGCCCGTTTCCTCCAGTCACAATGTGATCACATCCACCGCCTAGAGCAACCCTCTAGGCGATTTTTTTATGTAAATTTTATTGACTGGGTGTTATAATGATGAGGTATGTATAAGAGTCTCGCAATCTTGCTATTGTGTTTCATTGGTATCGTATTCGCAATGCCAGTTCATGCGCACTATTCACCTCAGAATCCATACGGAGGCTATTCGATATTGCCCGCACCAGATTTTATGACGGAGACGAATCTAAGATTGGGGGCGCAGTCTTTGTATTTTGCCGGAATACCTTTGTTGGCTTTTGTCGTTTCCTTGTTTTACTTTTTTGCCGCACTGCGCGCTCAAGGATACAGGGCAGGTATTGGCGTACGCATTTCTATTTTAATTTGGCATATTGTTGCCGGTATAGCCGGCTTCGTCGCAGGTTTCATGGTGACAGCAGACATTGGCGGATCACTCACACCTCCATTTTTTGAAATATTCTTTTTTGATGTAGGTTTGCTTATCGTATTTTTCATACGGGCTATTATCAGTATTGTCATCCCGTGTTTCTTTGGTTTTGTTGCTCTTACAACAATAAAAAACCTTACATGGTCACAGCGCAAAAATATTCTCTCTACGTACTGTCTTGCATTTAGTCCGTTTTTCTTTCCTATCGGCTTCGTGATTGGTTTTATGCGTATTCGTTTTGCGCAGCGAACACGGCGTTAAATTGATACAAGCAAAAATTCTCTCCATTTGCGACGGGTTGCTATTGATCTCGGGTAGCCTTTTCGCGGCACATGTTTTCGGCTTGAATCAATTTATATATTTTATATTTGATGATTACTTTTTTGGATATACAATAAAATATCTTTATTTATTGTACGTTGTAGATATTTTGATAATATTCTTAGTCATTTGGCTTATGAAGCGCGCTGAGAAGTTAGCAAATAAACTTTTAATGTTCTGGGCCGTTTTTAATATTGTTGAGGCACTCTTTGATATTTTCCACTTTTCGTATGACCCCCATTTTCTTTTTGAAGAGGTCTTTTTTCTAGGGCTCTATATATATCTTTTCAGACTTTCAGAGCGAAGCTGTGCGGTCAGCAGACGTGTTTCAGTCTCAATGCCCTAGGTGATTTTTCTTTTTCGTTTATCAGTAATATGTTTTAATAAAAAATGTATGGATCAAGCAATATTTTTAAGAAGGCAATTTATTTCAGTTTTTTTTCTGATATTTCCCGGAATTATACAATTGTTTTCCTATCCTTTTCGTGAATTTTTAGTCTCAGACCTTGTAGGTGTAAATATTCTTATTGCACTTGGGTTTCTTGGTTTTCTTTCCAGTCTTATCGCTCTCAAGCGTTTTATAACAGACTATAGAAGAGAATTAGGTTTTTCCCGCTCGATCTTTGCAATATTTATTGTGTTGGCTGTCGGCGGTGTGTATTGGACGGGATCTCAATTTCTTGCGTATTCAGGGCTTGTATTCTTCTTCGCTGCTTGGCTTTTCGGCTCATCAGGGTTTTAAATAAAAAATCCGCCTGGCTCATGTCGAGCAGGCGGGGTGGTGGTCACGAGGTGGCGCGGAAGGCCTCGCAAATCTCGTCTTTGCTGGCGAAATCGCGCTCCTCCCAGTCGAAGTGGATGCGCTCGGTGAGTAGGACGCTACAGGCAAACATGAAGCCATGGTCGCTTGCCCAGATGGTCTTGCCTTTCATGCGAAGCGTGAAGGAGGTTGTGGGGATCCCACCGATTCGGACGAAGGTAAGCGCTCCATCTTCATCCGGCTCTTCACGCAGCGTGTGGCCGCCGTAGGCACCCTCGTGTGTTGCCGCTGCACGCAGCAACGCCTTGAGCCCTTCCTCGTTCTTGTCGCGTGCCGTGATGATATTCATCCGCATCAGCGTTCTCCTCCTTTTCTGTAAAGAGGGTAGCGAAAAGTTTCCTCTTTTTCAACTCAAACTAGGCGATTTCTCTTTTATACAGTACTTTATGAGGTGGACTTGGATAAACAAAAAAACCGCGGTCCATGCGGTTTTGGTTACGGCACTTTGAAAACTAAGTGATACTTCTTAGGATATTACCATGGACCCATTCCGAGAAGAGCTAGAGTTGCTACGCCAAAAACAATCATCCAGAAGCTAGCAACAAGTCCAATGGGTATTGCAACCCAACGATGCCATCCAGAATGTTTAATGACAGTCCAAAGACTAAAGATAAAACCAAAAGCACCAGCTATCGACAAGAGGAGGACGATTGTTAAGTCATTAAGCGGCCTTTGTAAAAACAGAGGCAAACTCGAAAGGATAAGGAAGATGAAGGCGATGAAAAGTTTGGTATTTGCGTTCATGGTGTTGATTGGCGCGTGCTCGTCGAGCTACGCGTATAGCATCATGGCTCACCGGTATTTTGCCTGCAAAGCTCTCGCTGGGCTTGGTGGGTATCCAGATGCCGAGGCCGAGCTGCGCGCCCATGCCTACTGCAATGATTGTACTATCTTCGGCGCATGTAGTCGATATCCGCTCAGGCGCGACCCTTTCCCGCAGTATTACAAGTATCTGAGTGAGAGTCAGTCTTCGCTGTCCGCAACAGTAGATGCTGTCTGCAAGGGGGCTGATGTTGCAAACTACTCACCCCCCGAACAAACTTCTTACAAGGCAATACATATTGATTATCCAGGTGATGATATTCTTATGGGCGCAATCGAAGAAGATGGTGGATCAGTGGTTGATCATATAATGGGTATGCGCATCCCACGGTATCTGACTCATTTTTGGGATCCCGATCTTGATCCAACCGGTGCTCAAGGAGGGCTTTCACTTGGATTGCGGCCGGGTAAAAATCTAAACGACATTCTCAAAAAACTAGGGTCCCCACTCTGTCCAGAGGCAGACCAGCCATCTTGCGAAGAACGAGAAACGGCGCTCAGTCGCGCTAGGTCTCTCTGGAGTCACGCCTTAAATCTCTATCGGGCGGGCAACAAACGCGAAGCTTACTATGTCTTGGGGCGAGTTGCTCATCTTCTCTCAGATCTCACGGTACCCGCGCATGTGCATAGTGATGTGCACGGCGGGGCGATCGCGGGTGCACTGATTGCCGACGCGTGCTGCGGAGGCAAGCAACACGCCGAGAAAGATAAAGACACGCTTGAGCTGCGCACAAAGAATGCCGCGCTTCTCAAGAGCTTTGATGACATAGACGTGATGCCTTATCATCACGAGACTCTTCTCGACGACGCGCTCTGGGCGAGTGTCACTGACAATCCATCCGACGGACTCTTTCGTCTTTTCTGGTTCACCGCCCAGAAGACGCAGTATTGGGCAAGCGATGGCGACAAAGATCCATCGCCTCCTATTACCGTGTCCGGTGGGCGCTGCGAGGCTCCTGATTTTCTGAAGGATGCCAAGCAAATCTGTATCGAGTATGCCAAACAGAGCCCCGCATTCTATCGCGCAAAAGATGGTTCCCCAGGTTTCCTCCCAGCTGATCTCTGGGCCGCAGAAGGGATGCCGCTCCATCAACCGTGCGAGATTAGGTCTCTCACCGCCAATGAAGAAAAAGTCATGGCGCGAGCACTCGCGACTCATGCACTCTCAGCGGTTTCCGGCCTCTATCGGCTCTTCTGGGATCAGACGCATGATCAGGACGGCGATGGGTACGGCGTAGTCACTGACTGTGATGATGCCAACCCCGCCATGTTCCCCGGCAATACCGAGGTGTGCACTGACGCGCTCGACAACGATTGCGACGGCGAGGCCAACGAAAACTGCGCGTCGTTTGCAATCACCCACAGCCCCTACGCCCATGATCCTGATGGTGATGGCGACCACGACCCTCACCAACTCTCTGACATTCGAGTCGCTGAATCGTCAGGCGGTGTCTCGTCTCTCGTCACATTAAGTCTCGAGGTTACAGGAGGTTTTGCAGAAAACGTTCTTCTGCGGGTTGCAGGTATTGCCCCAGATGACAGTCCGGTGCACATGCCCGACGGTCCAGACGATGACCTGCTGCCAGATGACTATGGTGATGGCGTGGCAGATGGCCCGTACAATGCTGATTTCACGCTACTTTTCAGCCCGCGCTTTGGTCCGGGTGCGGGCACAACAACAAGAACCATCCCCGCAGGGGGTTCTACCGAGTTCAAGCTTCGTAGGCTCGCCACACTCGCGCCCGGGCGGTACATGCTCAAGATTGAGGGCGTGAGCGCGGTGACCTCACTGACACGCTCTGCCGAACTCGTGCTGGTGATCGGTGAGAATACGCCGGGGTACACTCCCCGCTAGTTTCATTGTCCAGAGATTCACTCTCTGGGCATTTTTCTTTTTATAGTGTAAAGTATACTTAACATGTCGAAAGAAGTACTCAAAAACCGTGTGTATGATCTGCGCACAGCAGCCGAGGCGACCCAAGAAGAATTGGGTGATGCGGTGGGCGTGACGCGGCAGACTATCATCGCCATCGAGCGGGGCAACTATACACCCTCGGTAACATTGGCGCTCAAGCTCGCGCGGTTTTTCAAAAAATCAGTAGAAGATATTTTTAAATTATGAAAGAGATTGTCGTAGGTATTGCCGTATTTATTCTTCTCGTAGCGGTTGTAAATCCGTTTGAGATTTGGATGCCTGATATGTTTGTTATGACGCTTGTGGCATTGCTTGCCGCAGCCACCGCGCTTTTCGCAGTATTCATACTCTCCGAGCGTGGGGGAGACGAGCGTGATGCGTTTCATCGCATGCTGGCTGATCGCTATGCGTTTTTAGCGGGTGCAGGCGTGCTCGTAGTAGGTATTGTTGTTGAGAGTTTTCGACATTCGCTCGATATATGGCTGCCACTCGCGCTTGGCGCGATGGTGCTTGTAAAGATTGCGAGCCTGCTTTACGGCAGGCGAAATTATTAACAACAATATGTAAAGTATACTTTACATATTTTATATTATTCGTTAGTCTGATACTTATGATGTACTCAATTCACACGTCACGCGGCATAGCTCTTCCCGCTGTGCTTATCGTCATCGCAACCCTGCTTGTGGTGGGAGGCGGTTATTATTATTTTGCTGGTAGTGCACTCGAGCAAGCGCAATGTCCTGCCGATGCAAAGCTCTGCTCTGACGGCTCAGCAGTGGGTCGCACGGGCCCCAACTGCGAATTTGCTGCGTGTCCGGGTGACGACGCCATGAAAAAAGATGATGCCATGATGAAGGACGACGAGGCCATGATGAAAGAAGATGGCGCCATGATGGACACAAAGGATGATGCAATGATGCAAGAAGGCGATTCCATAATGCTTCAGCTCTCAGGCACGGTTCTTGCAGGATCAAAAGCGCCGCTCATTGATTTCAATAAAGCTGACTATGACAAGGCGATTGCGTCTGACAAGCTTGTGGTGCTGTATTTTTACGCTGATTGGTGCCCGATTTGCCGCGCTGAATTTCCAAAGATGCAACAGGCATTCCATGAACTCTCGACTGACAAGGTAGTAGGTTTCCGCGTGAACTACAAAGACGACTTTACCGATGCTGACGAGATGGCTCTTGCCCGTCAGTTTGGTGTTGCCTACCAGCATACAAAAATATTTTTGAAGGGAGGTCAGCAGATACTCAAAGCTCCCGATTCGTGGGAGAAGGCACGCTATACGAGCGAGATAAATAAACTAATCCAATAGTCATGAAACCAAAGCGCGATTGGAATATCTTTTTCTCAGCCGTATTTTTTGTGCTCGGGTTTTCGCTCATCTTCTCGCTCTTGGGCGTGCTGTTGCAGACGGTACTTTCAAACCTTGCCTATAGTGCGCAGATATGGGCACAGCGCATTGGTGGAGCTGTCATCATTCTGTTCGGTCTCTACTTGGTGGGCTT
Organism: Patescibacteria group bacterium; assembly: GCA_038065475.1. Taxonomy (GTDB): domain Bacteria; phylum Patescibacteriota; class Minisyncoccia; order Ryanbacterales; family GWA2-47-10b; genus SICQ01. The sequence goes on from JBBTQY010000005.1 coordinate 67,019, forward strand.
GATTCGCATTCCGTTTCTTGAGCGTGAATACAAGCTCAAAGTACGCGGGCATTTTCGTTCGCACTTTGTTACTTCGTTTTTGTTTGGTGCTGCGTTTGCTGCTGGCTGGACGCCGTGCGTGTCCGCGGCACTCGGAGCTATCTTGGCGCTCGCGAGCTCCAACCCTTCGTCAGCATTTATTTTACTTTTTGCCTATACGCTTGGTATTGGTATCCCATTTTTGTTGGTGGGGCTTTTTACCACAGAGGCGCAAAATCTCATAGGTCGCGCGGGTAAAAAACTACTGTACTTTCAGTATGTTTTCGGCGCGATCCTTATCGCTATCGGTGTCTTGATGTTTGTCGGTGATCTTAGTAAAATCGCAAATTTCGAGATTCTCGCTGACATTCTCCTCAAACTCAATATCGGTACCGGTGCGGGTGAGGGCATCGCATCATTGAGTTTTGTTTCGTTTGGCGTCGCGCTCTTTGCGGGCTTTGCGTCATTTCTGAGCCCATGCATCTTACCAATCGTGCCAGGGTTTTTGACGTACCTTGCATCAACCGCATCAAAATCAAATCAATCAAATGGATAATACAAAACGCACAGCGCTGCTTATCATGGTTCTCGCGTTTATAGGCGGATCTATTTATTATTTTGAATCACAAAAAGTAAAGCCATCGGGAGAAGTTGCA
>JBBTQY010000006.1:0-49751 GCA_038065475.1 Patescibacteria group bacterium
GAGCGAATGCGAAGAGGGGAAGGAGAAGGAGGGCGAGGGTGAGGAAGAGTTTATTTTTTTCCATCGATCAGGCGTTGACGTTTTGTCCGAGCCTCAGTAACTGCCTCTGAAGGTAAGAGCTGTCCGTTTGCAATACTCTCGATCATCTCGGAGATGATCAAAGAGTTTTCTTTTGGATACTGTTCAAAAGATGTTTTAGCATTGAGTACTGATTTTTTAAGGATCTCTGGCAGTGAATCTACCGCGATAAGATCGCGGCGTGCAGCCACCACAACACCTCGCGAGATTATTTTTTGGAGTTCAGGTTGGCTGATAAAAAAGCGCGCTAGGCTCCATGCAGCGTCTTGTTCCGCAGCTCCTTTGGGTACGGTGATGGCGCGTACATCAGCTACGTAGGCAAGTTTGCCGCCCTGTGTCTGAGGCGCTGGCGCGATATCAAACGCGCGGTGAGGGTTTTTGTCTTCCAACTCTTTTTTGTAGGAATAGTGATCGAGCATCATGCCAAGCTTACCTTCGATAAAAAGTTCTCGCGGTTCGGCAAGTACTCCATGCCATGTGTAGGCTGCGGTACCCGGTTTACCATAGTCAGTATAAAAACGAAGAATGCTCAAAATCGTTTGGTCTTTTTCTTTGCCTTGAGAAAACAGTGCATCTTCGAGCGAAGTTCCTTGCTGCAAAAAGAGAAGCGAGAGTATTTCTTTGTGTAGAGGTATGTTGCGCCCGCGGCCCAACGCGGCACCCGATTGGAGTACGGCCCCCCCTGCACCAAGTTCTTTTATTTTGTTCGATGCGTCAAGAAAATCGTGCCAAGTAGCGGGTGGGACCGCGATAAGCGCTTGATTAAAAAGATCTTTATTCCAAAAGAGCACGAGCGGATCGATCCAAAGGGGGAGACCCCATACAATTTTTTCTTCGGGTTGGTTGCCTACCCGACGGCGCTCGATGAGTGACATGGTTGCAAGGTCAGCAAATGCCGCCTCAACTTCTTCGGGGCGTACGATTGATGCTTGGGGAGGGGCTATCTTGTCACGGTTTTTGGCGATCCAGTCGGTTGAGGTGATGATTGCCTGCGGGCTACGACCTGCGGCTATTGCTTCTAAAAGATCTCGGTCAAAGGTTCGCGGGTCTTTTTCAACGTAGAGTACTTTTTTTTGAAATTTTGACTCGTAGTCTTTTATTGTTTCTTCAAAGAGTGCGGGGTCGTCAACGCCCCACAAAACAACTTCTTTAATATTGCCAAAACTTGGTGGGGGCGTTTCTCCTGAGTTGGAAAAAACAATAAGTGACGCAATAACGACAATGACCGAGATGATGATAGCAACGACTTGGACTTTATTTTTCATGATTTTTTGGCGATAAGGCCATGATGATGTTCGCCGAGTGTAAATTCGCGTAGTGAGGTAAACCCGGTAGCGCGTACGATATCAAAAAGTTTTGCTTTGGGGATGCGCGTCTCGCGCCGAGGCCCCACCGTGTGCGCCGTTTCCGGATGCCACTCTACTATCACTAGTGTACCGTGATCTTTAAGTACACGAAATGCCTCACGCAGTATGGTTTCTTTGTCAGGCGCTTGGAAGAGAATATTTGCTGCAATAACCCAATCAGCCATAGCATCTTTTAGCTTGCTACCGCCGATTTTTTCAAGATTGCCGCGTAAGGTCTCGATATGGTGAAGATGTTTTTTTCGGGCTTCAGCTCGGAGAACTTCGAGCGGACCTTCTTGGACATCGATAGCGTAGAGTTTGCCGTTATCAGGAGATAGTTTTTGTGCGAGAGGAATAGCAAGAAGTCCTGCGCCCGCGCCGAAATCAACGACCGTTTGCGGGCCGTAGATATCGAGGTGGTCAACGAGTTCCCCAAGACCTCTAAAGTTTTGCATTAATTAAAGAAGAGCTACTGAGCGCAGTTTGTCACCTGCCTCAAGTTTCATAATGCGCACGCCTTGCGCGGCGCGCCTGAGTGATGGCATTTCTGTCAGATGAGAACGCAATGCTTTGCCTTTTTCAGATATCGCGATAAATTCTTCAGCGCTGGCTTCTGGGAGCCGCGCAGCGATGAGAGGACCCGTCTTGTCAGTTACATTGATCGCTTTGATGCCCGCCCCTCCACGTGCCTGAGTTTTAAATTCGCTCACTTTGGTTTTTTTACCAAAGCCGTTGGCGCTTGCAACCAACACCTCAAGATCTTTGCCATCGCGCGATATGATTTCACATCCTACAATTTCATCGCCCGATTTCAGACGCATACCACGGATGCCTTGCGCCTGTCTTCCCATGACGCGTGTCTTTGCCTCTGCAAAGCGTATCGCCAAACCTTTTTTACTCAACAACATGATGTCATCATTTTTCTCGACGATGCGTACCCATCCGAGCACATCACCTTTCTTTAGCTTCATAGCGAGAATACCCGAGCGGCGTACGTCGACAAAATCGTCAAAATTCGTTTTCTTTATCATACCTTGTTTGGTGGTCATCACCAATGAAGACGTGAGGCTTCCTTTTCGCTTTTTGGGGATAGCAAGGATTGAGGTGACTTCTTCACCGGGGGAGAGTGAGAGAAAATTGACTGCGGGCTTGCCTTTTGATGTGCGCGAAGCCTCGGGGATATCATACGCTTTGATCTCGTAGGTTTTGCCGGAGCTGGTAAAAAAGAGAATTGAGTCATGGGTACCCGCTGCCACAAATTGCGAGACGACGTCTTCTTCTTTCCATTCGCCGCCTACAATACCTTTGCCACCACGTTTTTGCGCGCGAAATTCTTGTGGGCGTACGCGCTTGAGATATCCTGCCTGCGTCATGACGACGACCTGCTCTTCTTCAGGTATGAGATCTTCGATATTGAGCGTACCCACCGGGCCATCGATGACTTTGGTTTTACGTTTGTCACCGTATTTTGTTTTTATCTCAATAAGCTCGTCTTTGATGACTTTGCGGATGCGTTTTGGGTCTTCTAAAATTGCCTTAAGCTCTTTTATGAGTGCCTTGGTTTGGGCAAGTTCATCTTCAATTTTTTGGCGTTCGAGCGCCGCTAAAGCCTGCAAGCGCATTTCCAAGATCGCGGTTGTTTGGCGATCGGAAAACTTGAATTTTTGCATCAAGTTTTTATGCGCGTCATCACGACTTTTTGATTTTTTGATCGTGGAGATAATCTGATCGATATGATCGAGTGCTTTTTTAAGACCATCTAAGATATGCGCGCGTTCTTCGGCGATGCGCAGATCATGGCGTGTTCGGCGCTCGACTACTTCAAGACGGGCTTTAATAAACTCTTCGAGATAGGTTTTGAGTGAGAGTATTTGCGGTTGGATCCCGCCAATGAGAGCGAGCATGTTGAAGTGGAAAGTCTTTTCAAGATCAGTATGTTTATAGAGTGTGTTGAGCACCTTCTGCGGATAGGCATCATTTTTCAAATCAATAACTACTGACAATCCGTCTTTGTCGGATTCATCGCGAATATCTCGGATGCCTTCGATTTTTTTATCGCGTACGAGGTCAGCGATTTTTTCTACGAGTTCGGCTTTGTTGACCTGAAAGGGGAGCGATGAGATCGCAATGCTGTATCCTTTGCCGCGTTCGACAATATCGCCCTCGCCGCGCATGACGACGCCACCTCTGCCGGTAGCATAGGCTTGGTGAATATCTGTTTTATTGAAAATCATGCCACCGGTAGGAAAGTCAGGGCCTTTGACATGAGTCAAAAGATCTTCCACGGTTGATTTTGGATTATCGATAAGCATGAGTGATGCATCGATAAGCTCGGTAAGATTGTGGGTAGGGATGCTGGTCGCCATACCGACGGCGATACCAAATGAGCCATTGAGCAAAAGGTTTGGTACGCGTGAGGGCAATACCGTAGGCTCTTCGCGCGAGCCATCATAGTTGGGTACAAAATCTACTGTTTCTTTATCGATATCGCTCAAAAGTTCGTCGGCGATATGAGACATCTTTGCCTCGGTATAACGCATGGCAGCAGGCGAGTCACCATCAACCGATCCAAAGTTACCCTGACCGGTGATGAGCATGTAGCGCATGCTAAAGTATTGCGCCATACGCACCATGGCGTCGTATACCGCAGTATCACCGTGCGGGTGATATTTACCGAGCACTTCACCGACCACGGTTGCAGACTTGCGATATTTGGCGGTCGAGCGAAGCCCCATCTCTTTCATGGCATAAAGAATGCGACGGTGTACTGGCTTGAGACCATCTCGGACATCGGGTAGTGCGCGTGCGACGATAACGGACATCGCATAGTCGATATATGCCTCACGCATTTCGCGCGTGATGTCTTGGGGGTTTACGGTATAGTTTATTTTCTTTGGCTCTTCGGCCTGTTCTTTACGCTTCATATTTTTTATTTATTTTGAAAAGTTTGGTTTTTGCTCTTTTATTTTTTTCCATACCGATCCGAAACTATCAGCGAGTGAGGGCGAGGCAGCATCTTCGCGCAATTCGTATTTGAGTTGTGCTACCCAAATGCCGATGATAGCACTCATGATAACGCCAACGGATACGATTAGGATTGCACGGCGCGTGCCAGGTGTTGATCGCTGGATACGCTCAATGGTATCAATGAAAGCCATGCTATGCGCGTTCAAGTATAATAATACGCTGACCGTCTTGAGGGAGGCCCTTCTTCTTTATCGTTAGTTTGTCCATTTTCTCCGGCTTTTCCCCGAGCTCTTTGATAAACGCATCGAAGGCGCTTTTTTTCATATCTTCTCCCATGAGGGGAACAATAATGCGCGGATCGATATTTGCCACGATTTTTTGGAGTGCTGAGGATGAACCTGACGGTACAAGATAGAGAATATCAACGGTACCTGCAAAATCAATGATAGTATCGGCGACATCAACGTCTGAAAGATTGCCCAAAAAGAGTGATCTTATACCTTCCCACTCAACAAGGAAAGGAGTCACACCAGGAGTTCCAAATCCTACAAACGAGATATCACCCGCTTCGTATTCGCCTGGAAAGGCAAAAATACGTGGGTCTCCAGCTATGGAAATATCCTTTTTTGCCTCAGGATCAGTAAAAAATACCACCCGTGCCTCGAAGCGAGGGGCGGGAAATTCAGCTCCTTTGCCGAATGGATCGGCAACGATTACCGCGTCTCCCGACTGAAGCTTGAGGCAGGAGAGTCCATAGTAGCTTATAACCATAAAAGTAACCCCAGTATAGCCCAAAGGCCTTCTCTTGCAAAGATTTTCGGTTTTCCGTATACTGCTTTGCATGACTCAAGATATCCAGAGCACGGACGGCATCGCCTCCGACAAGGGGGCATTCTCACGTATAAGCTCCGAATGGCGTATCCCACGCGTGGGAGACGTTGTTGAAGGTACGATTTTGCGCGCCCAGGGCTCGGTTATCTTTATCGACCTCGGTTTTGGCACCGGTATCATCTACGGCCGCGAATTTCAGGAGGGCCGTGACATGCTCCGCAACAAAAAAGAGGGCGATATCGTTGTCTCGAAGATCGTTGATTTCGAAAACGAGCAAGGTTACATCGAGCTTTCTGTAAAAGAAGCCGGCCGTGAGAAGTTTTGGAAAGAAGCTACAGCATGTATCTCTGAGAAGCGCCTTTTGACGCTCAAAGCGCTTGAGGCAAATCGTGGAGGTTTGGTTTTTGAGTGGAGTGGTACCAAGGGCTTCTTGCCACTCTCGCAACTTTCACAAAAACACTATCCGCGCGTTGAAGGTGGTGACAAGACAAAAATATTCGAAGAGCTCCAAAAGCTTGTCGGTGAGGAGTTTCAGCTTCATTTGATCACTGCTGACCCACGCGAAGAAAAACTTATTTTTTCTGAGAAAGCACTCGAGCCCGATGAGATGAAAGAGCGTCTTACCAACTACCAAGTAGGTACTGAATATGAAGGTGAGGTTTCTGGTATCGTTGAGTTTGGCGTATTCGTAAAACTCGAAGAAGGTCTTGAGGGTCTTGTGCATATTTCTGAGATTGACTGGTCACTCGTAGAAAACCCCAGTGATCTTTATAAGGTGGGCGACAAGGTAAAGGTAAAAATCATCGGCGTTGATGCTGACAAAGTGTCACTTTCGATCAAGGCACTTAAACCTGATCCGTGGAAAGAACTCAAGCTTGAGAAGGGTGATATTGTTGAAGGTATCGTCACCAAGCTCAACAAGTACGGTGCATTTGTAAAACTTCCCAAGCACGGCGGTATCTCTGGTCTTTCACATGTATCTGAATTTGAATCAGCGCAGAAAATGCGCGACATGGTAGAGGTTGGCAAAGCCTATCCGTTTCAGATCGTGGTGTACCAACCAGAAAGCCACAAACTCTCACTCGCGTTTCTTGGTAAAGACGGCGCTGAGAAAAAAACAGAATAAAATAAGACATCAAAACAAAAAATCCCCGTACGGGGATTTTTTGTTTTTACCAGCGATTGCCACCCGCACGCGTTGTTTGTGTCAGTAGCGCGATGCCGCCGCCAAGCCCTCCGATGATGCCCGCGATTGCCAGATACAAAAAGATTGGATGAATCGCTTGCTCTTGGGCAATCTGAATCGCATAGACGGATACTCCAAAAATAGCAAAACAGATAAGCGCCATGATGATGTAAAAAGCCTTATAAAATATCTTCGATATCATAAGATTATTGTACTGCCGCACTGTCTTTTCCTGCAAAGCATTATTCATGCGCGCGAAGTTTTTCAACCGCTTCAGCTAAAAATTGTGAGTAGAGGTTAAGACCTACGCGGGCGGCAACACCTGATTGCTCGCGACCCAAGATATTGCCCGCACCTCGCATCTCCAAATCTTTCTCGGCGATGACCGCGCCAGCACCCAAAAATTGCGTATCTTGCAGTACATCGAGGCGGCGTTCGGCCTTGGGTGTCAGATGCGCGGGATTATAGAAAAAATAAGCGTAGGACTGTAGGGTACCGCGCCCAATACGCCCTCGTAACTGGTGAAGGTCGGCGAGGCCGTACATGACGGCGTCTGTCACAATGAGTGTATTGACGGTATGCAGATCAATACCGTTTTCAATGATAGTGGTAGATACGAGTATTTCGATATCACCGCGGCGAAAATTTTCCATAGTTTCTACGAGTTCTTTCTCACTCATGCGGCCATGGAGATACCCAACTTTTGATTTGGGTACGAGTTTGCGGATGAGCTCGAGTGTTTTAGGTATGCGGTGTATGCGTGATTCGACGACGTATACTTGCCCTTTGCGTTTCAATTCAAGCTCAAGCGCTTTGGCCATTAGTTCAGGTTGATAGGGGAGCATTAAAGTTTCTGGCGCTATTTTGCCCACAGGGCCTTCATCGAGCGCGGTCATCGCGCGTACGCGCGCGAGTGAGAGTGAGAGCGTGCGTGGGAGTGGGGTTGCCGAGAGTGTCAGTACATCAACCTCCGCTTTGAGTTCTTTGAGTTTTTCTTTGGCACCTACACCAAAGCGTTGCTCTTCATCAACTATTAAAAGTCCTAAGTTTTTAAACGCGATATCTTTGGAAAGAATACGATGCGTGCCGATAGCGATATCAACTGATCCATCACGAATGCCGGCAAGTGCTTTTTTGATGGTGCTCGCATCTTCAAGGCGTGAGAGGCGAGCCACTTTAATGGGAAGACCCGCAAGTCGTTTGCGCCAGATCTCATAGTGTTGTGCGGCAAGTATTGTGGTGGGTGCGAGTATCGCCACTTGTCTGCTATTTGCCGCGACGCGAACACTCGCGCGCAGTGCCAATTCAGTTTTGCCAAAGCCAACATCGCCAATGATGATGCGATCCATCGGCATTTTTGATGATAAGTCTTGCCAAATGCGAGCGAGCGCTTTTTTCTGTGCTGACGTTTCTTCATACGGAAATGACGCTTCTAACTTTTCTTCGATCTCCGGTGATGGCTGGTAGGGTGTGCGCTGGGCGATATTACGCATGGCGTGTACTGCCAAAAGTTTTTTGGCGAATGCGATAGCGTCATCTTTTGTTTGGCGAATGGTTTTTTTCCAGATAGGTGTGCCAAGCCGTGAGACTTTGGGTGCACGAAATCCTATATAGGGGGCAATGCGCGAGGCTTCGGTGATGGGCACCATCAGGGTGTCAGCATCGCCACCACGCGGGCCACGATATTCGATATGAAAATATTTTTTGTCACCTTCAGCGATAATGCCACGCCAAATGCCGATGCCATGATGCTCGTGTACGATGAAATCGCCACTGCGCAAGTATTCGAGAAGACTCCTGTCTTTTATTTTTCGTTCAAGTGATTCACCACGCGCGTCAGCGGGTAGTTTGCGGATATCATCGATTTGATTGCCAAAAAAATCGATATGCCAGATGCCGTCGGTGCCGATAGGTGAAAGGATGAGTGCACCACCCCTGATAGTAAACTCACCTCGGCGCTCGGGCCATGAGTTGATCTCATAGCCGAGCTCTATTAAACGTTCGGTGAGTGTACGAAGACCTTTGTGCCACGCGTGCGTGATGACAAGCGAATTGTGCTCCCAAAAAGTATTGAGATGTCGGCCTTTTTCAATAGTGCGGCGATTACGCCGAAACCATGCCTCATCTTTTTCGGCAAATTCAGGAATGCGAGAGGCGATGAAAAGCTCGCTAGGCATGACGGTCAGATGGCGATATTTAAATAAGTACCGAAATAGTCGTGATCTGCAGATCTGTGGCCGCGAGCTCTACCACGCGTTTTTCTACTTTTTTCAAAATAAGTTTTTCCGCGGATGCCCATTTTTTGAGTACCAGTTGCATGGCGTCGACACGCTTTTTCTTTTGTACGCCCACGCGAATGCGCCAAAAGTCGCGTGATTTTACCGCACGCATGACCGAATCAACGCCACGATGACCCGCCGATCGCTTGCCAAATGACACCTTGACCGAGCCGAGGACGATGTCAGTATCGTCATGGATGACAATAAGATCTTTTGGCTTTACGCCGGCTTCTGTCAGCGCTTTGCCCGATTTGTTCATAAAGGTATTAGGCAATACGATGATGGTTTTTTCACCCTCAATCTCACCTTTGGCCACAAGTCCTGCATATTTGGCGTTTTCTTCAAATGACTCAAAGCCGTATTTTTTGGCGATGGCTGCGGCAAATTCACGCCCCACGTTGTGGCGCGTGCCGTCGTACTCTTTGCCCGGGTTGCCGAGCCCTACGATGACTTTCATGTTGAGAGTCTACCATAGAAGGCCCTATTTGCCAGAAGAGATTTTTTAATGTATACTAGCAGCACTTTTGTTGTCCCTTAATATGTCTCCAGAAGAAAAAGTACGTACATTGGGAAGTGAAGCGCGGGAGATTGTCCGTGTGCTTTTGATATCGCTTGCGGTAGTTATTCCGGTACGGATTTTCATCGCCCAGCCTTTTATCGTGCGCGGCGCCTCTATGGAGCCCACGTATCATGATGGTGAGTATTTGATCGTCGATGAGATTTCACTTCGTTTTCAGGAGCTCGCGCGTGGCGAGGTTGTCATCTTTCGCTACCCAATAGATCCAAAGAATTTTTTCATCAAGCGCATCATCGGCCTTCCCCAAGAGACTATTGTGATCCGCGATGGGCACGTATATCTCTCGAAGCCGGAGGGGGATCTTGAGCTGATAGATGATTCGTATCTTAGCCCTGAAGTACTCACGCTGCCCGATAAAGTAGTCACTCTCGGGCCCGATGAATATTTTGTCCTTGGTGATAATCGCCCTGATAGTTCGGATTCGCGTATTTGGGGGCCTCTCGAAGAACAATACATAGTAGGCAGAACGTTTTTGCGTCTCTGGCCGCCGCAGAGATTTACCTTTCTGTAGAAAAAAAATAATATTATGCCAAAACCAATAAAAAAAGAACTGGTCTCGAGCGTCAAAGGGATGCATGACCTCGTAGGCGATGATTACGCCTATGTTGAGCGCATCATCAAAGAAGTAAAGCGCGTTGGCGACTACTACGGATTTGCCCCTATCGCTACACCTCATCTCGAAAAGACTGAGCTTTTTGAGCGTCCGCTCGGCGCCGAGTCCGATGTGGTTGAAAAACAAATGTACAGTTTGCGTACCAAGGGAGGTGATCGCCTCACACTTCGCCCTGAGGGTACCGCACCCATCATGCGTGCGTATTTTGAACACGGTATGGGCAGCATGCCGCAACCGGTCAAAGTTTTTTATGGCGGTTCATTTTTTCGCCATGAAAATCCTCAAGCAGGCCGTTTTCGCGAATTTCATCAGGCAGGGGTCGAGGTGATTGGAGACGATGATGCGATCAATGACGCGCTCGTCATCCGTATTCTTGTCTCAGCTCTTCAAACTCTTGGTCTCAAAGAGATCATGGTCAACGTCAATACGATTGGTGACAAGACGTGCCGACCCGCATTTCGTAAAGAGCTCATTAACTATTACCGTAAGCACCAAGAGCGTTTGTGTAAAGATTGCAAGCGCCGCATCAAAGAAAATCCTTTACGCCTCCTCGATTGCAAAGAAGAAGTTTGTGTTGAGATTTCAAAACATGCCCCGCAAATGGTTGACTATGTCTGCGAGTTTTGCAAAAAACATTTTGCTGAAGTCCTCGAGTATCTCGATGAGTCGGGTATTCCATATTTTCTCGACAGCCACCTTGTACGCGGGTTCGATTATTATGGCCGCACCGTTTTTGAGATCTTCCCTACTGATTTGGGTGAAGGAGTAGTACCGCAAGCAATCGGTGGCGGGGGACGTTACGATGACCTTGCCGAACTCATGGGGGCGCGCAAAACCCCCGCGGTGGGGGGAGCGCTCGGGGTTGAGCGGGTTGCAGATATTCTCAAGAAAAAAGGAATCAAAGCACGACCCGAGACGCATCCAAAAATATTCCTCATCCAATTGGGGCCAGCAGCAAAGAAGAAAAGTCTTGTGCTCCTCGAAGAGATGCGAAAGATTGGAGTGCCGGTGATGCAGACGCTTGCCAAAGATAGTCTGCGGGCACAGCTCGCCATTGTCTCGAAGCTTCAGATACCCATTGCGCTGATCGTAGGTCAAAAAGAAGCACTCGATGGCACGGTCGCACTTCGCAATATGGAGACAGGAGTTCAAGAGACCCTTCCCACAGAGAAATTTATTGGTACAATAAAGGCACGATTGAAGGAATTTTCCTAAATCACTACTAGAAAATAATTATGGTTACAGTAATCAAACGCGAAAAAGAAACAACAGGTTCACTCTTGCGACGTTTTAGCAAGAAGGTTCAACAGTCGAAAATTTTGCTCAAAGCCCGCTCACTCAATGTGCGGACCCGTGCAAAGTCAAAGACTAAAAAGAAAAAAGATGCTCTTCGCCGTGTTATCAAACGCAAAGAATACGACCGCCTTCGCAAGTTAGGTAAGGATGTATAAACACTGATGGAACTGATCGAGAAACTGCGAGCAGATCTCAAGAGTGCCATGCAGGCAGGTGACCAGAAGCGCACCGGTACTTTGCGCATGCTTTTTTCTGCTATCAAGAATAAAGAGATCGAAGAACGTAAAAAAGATATTGGTCTTGGTGACCAAGACGTGATTGCAGTGGTACAGCGTGAGGCAAAAAAACGCAAAGATGCTATAGCTGAGTATGAGAAGGCTGGACGACCAGAGCTCGCCGAATCAGAAAAAGAAGAGCTTGCGATACTTGCAGTCTACCTGCCTGAAGAATTGCCTGACGAAGAAATCATCCGCATCATCCAAGACGGTATCCGTCAGCTCGGGACTCCCTCAGAAAAAGATACAGGTGCTCTTATGAAAATCATTATGCCGTCACTTAAAGGACGTGCTTCCGGCGATCGTATTACCAAACTTGCCAAGGACGCTCTCGCAGAGCAGGCGGCACAGTAATACTCACTCGTGGCGCGACCTCATTACTTCATCGGACTTGATGTAGGATCAGCAAGCGTTCGTTTTGTGGCACTCGGGAGAAATGAATCGGGTGTTCTTTCGGTTGCTGGCGTTTCCGAGCAGGCTATCGATGGTATGCGCAAGGGTGCCGTTGCGTCTCCTGATCTTGTTGCGCGCGGTATTACCAAAGCAGCTCTTGAATTAAAAAAACAATACGGTATTGAGGCAAATCACGCAGTAGTTTCACTCGGTGAGCCGCGCATTGTGGGCGTCGCATCAAAGGGAGCGGTATCAATCTCACGCGCAGATGGTGAGGTGACACGTGAAGATGTCGCGCGCGTGCTCGAAAATGCCGAGGGCGCACTTCCGCGTCTTGGCAATCGCGAGATACTCCATCAGTTTCCACTTTTTTATAATGTTGATCATGATACGCGTCTTCGCGAGGCAATAGGTCTTGTGGGCGCGAAACTTGAGGTAGAAGCACTTTTTGTAGCCGCATTCTCAGCGCATATGAGAAATCTCTATCGTGCGCTTGAGCTCGCAGGTATTGTTGTCGACGACATGCTTGCCGCGCCTTACGCTGCGTCATTTCATGCGCTTTCGCGCAAACAAAAAGAGGTTGGGTGTGTACTTATCAATATTGGCGCACAAACCTCCGGCGTCGCCGTTTTTGAAGAGGGGATGTTGGTCTCGCTTGAGATGATTCCAGTAGGGTCTGGGCATATTACCTATGATATTGGCCTCGGGTTCCAGATTGATACGGCATCTGCCGAGCGCGTGAAGCGCAACCTCGCTTCTTTCCTTGAGCAGGGTAAAAAAGAAATCCGCCTTTCAGACTTCCCCAAAAACTTTGAGGACAGTTTCTCGCAGCGCAAGCTCAAAGAGATCGTATCGGCGCGCCTCGGTGATATTTTTGAACTTGTCGCAAAACACCTCAAGCGTATTGATCGCGCGGAACTCTTGCCCGGCGGCGTTATTCTTGCGGGTGGTGGATCAAAGCTTTACGATATTGGGCAAATTGCCCGTGACGAGCTTCGTTTGCCGATAGAGATGGCGCAGGGTGCACCAGGGCTTGGCGAGCGCAAAGAACTTGTCTCGGGTCCTGAGTGGGTGACAGCCGCAGGTCTCGCACGTTTTGCTGCTGATCAGCACAGTCCTGCCGGCCGCATGTCCGAGCTTTTCTCGTCATCATTTTCCCAGCGCGTCAAAAAAATTCTTCGTTCGCTGATTCCATAAACAACAATATTTGACGAGGTTGTAAACCCTGTGGTCTAGAGGGCATGCACGGGCGATTTTTCCTTGACGCGTGTTCTTTAGCAACGCTAGAGTATGGCCATGCCACGCATAAATCCTGAAGCTGAAACATTCGCACGCATCAAAGTTTTTGGTATGGGCGGCTCCGGCGGCAATGCTATCGATCACATGATTCGCGCAAAAGTACCGGGCGTTGATTTTGTCGCTATCAATACTGATGCGCAGGATTTGCATCACTCACTCGCACCACGAAAAATTCACATCGGTAAATCTGCTACGCGCGGTTTGGGTGCAGGCATGGATCCATCACTCGGGCGACAAGCAGCCGAAGAAAATAAAAATGAAATCACTGAACTCGTACGCGGCGTTGATATGGTTTTTATCGCAGGAGGTTTCGGTGGGGGAACATGTACAGGGGCAGCACCTGTTGTGGCCGAGATCGCGCGCAACGAGGGCGCACTGACCGTTGCAGTCGTGACGCGGCCGTTTGCATTTGAAGGGTCAGAACGCAATCGCATCGCTGATGAAGGTTTGCAAAGACTTCGCGAAGCCGTTGATGCGATGATTGTAATACCTAACGATAGAATTTTGAGCATGATCGAGAAAAAAACTTCGTTCCTCGATGCATTTTCAAAGTGTGATGAAGTGTTGCGTCAAGCAGTCCAAGGTATTTCTGATTTGATAACACTCCCGGGTATCATCAACGTCGATTTTTCTGACATTCGTGCCATCATGAAGAACGCAGGCTCTGCGCTTATGGGTATTGGTAAGGCGACAGGGGATGATCGAGCTATTCAAGCAGCGAAACAAGCGATCAATTCACCCCTTCTCGATCTTTCTATTGAGGGTGCACACGGAGTTTTATTCTCAGTTGCGGGCGGTGATGACTTAACAATGTGGGAAGTGAACGAAGCGGCAAAAATTATTACGGAAAGCATCGCGAAAGATGCAAAAGTTATTTTCGGTGCCGTCAAAGACGATCGTTTGCGCAAAGGTGAACTCAAAATCACCGTCGTTGCCACTGGTTTTGGTGATGGATATGCGCCCGTTCTTCCAAAAAGTCCAAATTTGTTCTCAGCACTTCCAAGAAAAGAGGAGGTGCTAGCTCCGCGACCAATCAAACCGACGACAGAAGAGGAATCATCTGATGAATGGGATGCGATACCCGCATTTCTACGCCGAACAAAAAAATAAACACAAAAAAATCATAAAAAAGCGTCCGCGCACCTTGCCGGACGCTTTTTTTGTGTTCAAAAAATGAGCACCCACAACAATACCATAACTGGGTCGCACAATTTCGAAAAAAAGTTGAGTTATCCACTTCCACCCGAACGTTTCGGAGGCATACACTACGTATACGTTATCAAAAGAAATTAATTTGTATGTCCACCACCCCATCAGCAACTCCAAAGGCAACCGAAAAAAAACAATCAACAGTCAAAGGCCGCACATTGGGTATCGAGCGGTTTTTTTCTCACGCAAATGTTCATCCTTATGATGAAATTACATGGGAAAAGCGCCGCGCGCTCATTAGTGACTCCAAAGGCAATGTTATTTTCGAGCAAAACGATGTCGAAGTCCCTGCGTTTTGGTCGCAAACGGCAACTGATATCGTAGCTGAGAAATATTTCTCCGGACACATTGGTAAAAAGGGTCGCGAATCATCGGTACGTCAGCTTATCAACCGCGTGGCGGACACTTTGTTGCAGTGGGGCGCCCAGCATTCCTACTTTAAAGATAAAGAAGAAGAGCAAATCTTTAACGAAGAGCTCAAAGCGATATTGGTCAACCAATATGCGGCGTTCAATTCACCCGTATGGTTCAATCTTGGTGTGGAGGAGAAGCCACAGTGCTCCGCGTGCTTTATTCTTTCAGTTCAAGACAACAAAGAATCGATCGCTGAGTGGTACAAAAACGAAATGTTTATCTTTTCGGGTGGTTCAGGCGCCGGTCTCGATGTTTCATCTCTTCGCTCATCGCGTGAGTTTATCCGCAATCGCGGAAAGTCATCAGGCCCTGTTTCATTTATGAAAGGAGCAGATGCAATCGCAGGCACAATCAAGTCCGGTGGTAAGACGAGACGCGCGGCAAAGATGGTTGTCATGAAAGTTGATCATCCAGATATTCGCGAGTTCATCACTTGCAAATGGAAAGAAGAGGAAAAAGCAAAAGCATTGATTGCGATGGGATATAGCGATGCAATCGATGGCGATGTGTACAACAATATCTTTTTTCAGAACGCAAACAACTCGGTGCGTGTGACTGATGATTTTATGCAGCGCGTTGCTGAAGACGGCGAGTGGGATCTCAAAGCGGTAACCACTGGTGATACGGTTGAGACAACACGTGCACGTGATTTGATGCAGCTCATTGCGGAGGCAGCATGGCACTGTGCAGATCCTGGCATTCAATATGATACGACAATCAACCGTTGGCATACTGCGTCGGTGACTGGGCGTATCAATGCATCGAACCCATGTTCGGAATACATGCATCTCGATGATTCGGCGTGTAATCTTGCCTCTCTTAATCTCATGAAGTTTACCCGCGAGGATGGTTCATTTGATGTCACGGCATTCCGTGCCGCAGTGCGCACGATGACGACAGCCATGGATATTATTGTCGCGGGATCAGCCTACCCTACAGAAAAAATTACTAAAAATGCAAAAGATTTCCGCGAGCTCGGTCTTGGATACGCAAATCTCGGCGCTATGCTCATGTACAAAGGGTTACCCTACGATTCATATGAAGGACGCGCATGGGCAGGGGCTATCACAGCACTCATGACAGGGGAGGCATATCTTGCTTCTACCTATGTAGCAGAGCGTGTAGGGCCGTTTGCAGGCTATCAGACCAACAAAAAGCCTATGCAGAAGGTACTTCGCATGCACCGCAATGAAGTAGACCATATTGATGCGAGCTACGTGCAAAAGGACCTTTTGGACGCTGCCTATGAGGCCTGGGACAAAGCGGTTGAGCGTACTGAAAAGCATGGTATTCGCAATTCGCAAGCTTCCGTTTTGGCGCCTACCGGCACTATTGCCTTTATGATGGATTGCGATACTACCGGTGTTGAACCTGACTTCTCTCTCATTAAATATAAGAAGATGGTAGGCGGAGGTTTTCTCAAGATTGTTAATCGCACACTCCCACATGCTCTTTCGAATCTCGGTTATAGCGCCGAAGAAGTAAGCGAGATCGTCCACTATATAGAAGAAAACGACCGTATTGAAGGCGCACCTCACATCAAAGATGAGCACTTGGCGGTATTTGATTGCGCGACCAATGCACCGGGCGGTATTCGCTCGATTCATTATATGGGCCATATTCGTATGATGGCGGCCGCACAACCATTTATCTCGGGCGCGATTTCTAAGACAGTAAATCTTCCGTCGTCAGCGACTGTAGAAGATATCATGAGTGTCTATATCGATAGCTGGAAACTTGGCTTGAAGGCAGTCGCCGTTTACCGTGATGGATCAAAAGGCGCACAACCTCTCAACACGGGCCGCACCAAAGGATCCAATGAAGACCAGGTAGCTACAGAGCGCCTCACGCGTCGCCCGTTGCCAGCTGATGTCATCTCGTATCGTCACAAGTTTTCAGTCATGGGTCACGAAGGATATTTGCACTACGGACTCTATCCAGACGGTACGCTTGGCGAAGTATTTATCCGCATGGCAAAAGAAGGCAGTACTATTTCCGGTCTTCTCGATTCGATTGGTGTACTTATGTCAGTATCACTCCAATATGGTGTGCCGGTAGAGACAATCGTACGCAAATTTGTTCACGCGCGGTTTGAGCCAGCTGGTTTTACTGAAAATCCCGATGTACCCGTTGCTAAATCAATTCTTGATTATCTTGCCAAATTCCTCGCACTCAAATTCTTGAGCACTGACGATCAGCACAGCTTGGGTATTTATGCCGAATCGATGACACCTGCCGCAGAACAGACGACTGATTCTTCGCACACCGAGGTGACTGTACAAAATACCGAAATCGTACGAGTAGAAAAGATGACTGTTTCCTCCTACCTTGATGCTCCTGCATGCCGTTGTGGCGCAATTATGGTGCGCACTGGTTCCTGTTACACTTGTAGGTCATGCGGAGCGAATGTAGGTTCCTGTGGATGATAGAAAGTATTTTTCAATTTTGAGATAAGGGCACAAAACCCCCACGCTTCGGCGAGGGGGTTTTGTGTTCTACAAGCAAGAAACAAAATATTATTTTTTATGTGCCCAAGCTCTTTCTTCTAAACTCGAGATTTCTCAGGCAGAAACATAAAAAACAATATTTTATTTCTTTTATGCAAACTGTTACAAATAGATTATGTTTTATATTTTCACGGGTGATGGCAAAGGAAAGACCACAGCTGCCTTAGGGCAGGCACTGCGCGCAGTGGGTGATGGTAAGCGTGTGTTGATGGTTCAATTTATCAAAGGCCCATGGCCGTCAGGTGAAGATGAGGCATATAAAAGACTTGCTCCAGATTTTGAACTACGAAAACGCGGCAAGGGTTTTGTGGGGATTTTAAATGATACACTCCCACGCGAAGCACATGAAGAGGCTGCTCGAGAAGCGCTCGCAGAACTTGCGCATGAGACAGAGTCGGGCGCGTGGCATATTGTGATTGCTGACGAGATCAATAATGCGCTTGATCTCAACTTGATTGCAGATGATGATGCAATGCGTCTTCTCGATACTGCACGTGAGAAAAAAATTGACCTGATATTTACTGGTAGGGGAGCGAAAAAAATATTCATCGATCAGGCAGATTTAGTATCAGAAGTGCAAGACGTAAAGCACCCATTTTATGAAGGCAAAAAAGCACGACGTGGAATAGAATATTGAGCTTGATTTTTTCTGAAAATCTGCTACAATGCGAAATAGATACGTTGAGTAATCGCCCCGCTGAAGCGGGGAGGAAAGTCCGGGCACCATTTCAAAGATTTTTTCTTTGATAAAGTGGCAATGGCTAACGGCCATCCATCCAAGAATTTTTTCTTGGTACGAGATAGTGCCACAGAGACCATACCGCCGATCGTCATTTCAAAAACCCTAAAGGTTTTTGAGTTGAAGGCCGTCTCGCACAACGAGACGAGCTTCGCCCCGAAAGGGGCGAGAGGTAAGGGTGAAAAGAGTGGTGTAAGAGACCACAGCGTGCGTAGGCAACTGCGCGCGGAGGAAAACACTTGCCCGGTGCAACTCCCGTACTATGTGAAAGCATTTTGTGGAGGCTCGAGCTTTGTGGGTAACCCAAAGCCCAGATAGATGATTACATAAAACAGAACCCGGCTTACGGACGTATCTCAAAACAAAAAATCCCCGCAAGGGGATTTTTTGTTTTCTACTCTTCCTCGAGACTTACGCGGAGTTTGCGAGATTTGCGTGGGCTTGTCTCGATGTTTTTCATGAGTTCATCGAGATCATCTTTTTTGTACACGCGATAATTATTCATAGGATGGCGATAGGCGATAAGCTTGCCGTTCTTGTCCCAGTTGCGCAGTGTGAGCGCGCTCACACCCAAAACTGCGGCGGCTTGTTTTATAGTGTAGTAGCGTTGCTCCATGGTTGAATAAGCTTGATGAAGGTTTTAATAGATCTTGATACTTTTCTTTTGATGTGTTGTTGCAGGTTTCCTCTGTCCACAGCTTGCTTATCGTATTCTGTTGCGACTAGTATAGGTCATATGAACAGCAAATCAATGGATATCTACGAAAGCGATATCGTATCGGATGATATTGATGTCAGCAGCGATGGTCTTGATGGGGAGGAGTCGATCCTATCAAAGATAGGAAGATGGGTATTTTACGCCTTTCTCCTCTTATTTCCTCTTTGGTTCTTGCCAGGCACGATTAGTCCCATCGAGATCAATAAATCGTTTCTCGCAGGCATAACACTCTCAACTTCCCTCATGCTTCTTATAGGAGGTATGTTGCAAGAGGGTGTCATCCGGTTTCCGCGTGCACGATTTTTCTGGGCTGCAATCGCCTTTATAGCGGTATGGACAGTGGCGGCATTATTTTCCTCAAGTCCCATTCAATCCCTTTGGGGGGTTGGGAGTGAGTCACTTGGCTGGATACAGATTGTTGTCGCTACCATTGCGCTTTTTGTCTCGCCACTCGCACTTCGTGATATCCGCCACGTGCATCGTGCACTTCTTTTGTTTGCTGTTGCTGTCGTTGTGCAAACACTCTTTTTCTTTGTTCAGAGTGTCGGAGGAATAGATGTATTTTCGTGGGAGTTTGCTCAAGCTCGTTCTTTTAATCTCTTTGGTTCTTGGAACGCCCTCTCTACTTTCTTTGGTTTGAGTGTAGCGCTCTTTCTACCATTTGTTGGTCTGCGCTTTTGGGCGTCATATGCGGCTCTCGGTTGTGCTGTGCTCGGTATGTTTTTTGCTAATTTCCCCACCACGTGGGTTGTCTTGGGTATTGTCGCGCTATTTTTTGTAGCGCTCTCGCTTTCTCATCGCGAACAGAAAACGCCGCTTTTCGGGCTCGCTCTCGTGCTTCTCATTCTCTCTGTTCTTTTTGTTTTACTGACCGGCACGCTCGCAAGCTTGTTTGAAGGCGCTGACAATTTCGGTAAGACTCAAGAAGTAATTCCTGCATTTAGCAATACGGTTGAGATTACTAAAAAGGGTCTTGCGGAATCGCCCATTCTCGGCACCGGGCCAAATACGTTTGGTTTTCTGTGGGACAAGTTTAAAGATCCGGCAGTGAACACGACAATATTTTGGCAGACGCGGTTCACTTCGGGCTTTAGTACGTTTCTCCAACTTGTTCTTGAAGGAGGCATCTTGGGTACTATCGCATTCGCCGTGCTTATCGGATTGTTTCTTGCCAATGGCGTGCATGCACTCTCGCGCATGACGGGACCCGAGAGCGTTTATGTTCGCGGAACGTTTGCGGCATCTCTGTATCTTGTGTTGATGTGGTTTTTATACCCGCTCTCCGGCGCCCTGGTTCTCCTCACTTTTGTTTTTCTCGGGCTGTTCTACGCAGCCCTCAGAGATGTAGGAGTTATCTCCGCTGGTAGCATCAGCCTTTTTGAGACAAAAGAGCGTGGCTTCATCTTCTCGCTCATTCTTATCTTTGCGTTGGTCTCGAGTGTCGCGGGTATTTATTTCCAGACGGTACGATATCTCGGCTCTGTAGCATTTGCGCGAGGTGTTGATGTTTTCAATCGCGAGGGAGCTGTCAATACGGCCATGAATAACATACGAAACGCCATCGAGCTTGATCGCTACCAAGATCGTTACTATCGAACAGCAGCTCAGCTCCAATATGTAAAAATGACGCGTATTCTCAATCAAGAAAGTGCCGAGCGAGAAAAACAGTTCGAAGAATTCCGCATCGCTTATAATGCTGGTCGCACAGCAGCTGAGCTTGCTCGTGACTATGGCAAGAAAGACGCACTTAATTATCGTATGTTGGGGCAAATCTATGAGCTCGCGATTCCATTTGAAGAAAGTACTTCAAAGGCTGCCATAGAAAACTATGAGACAGCTATCAGCCTGAGTCCTAATGATCCGTCGATACATGTAGATTTGGCACGCACCTATTTGGCGCTTTCCGACATCACTATTTTGCGTGGCGGGGGATCTTCTTCTCGTAAAATTGCTGGCGAGTACCAAGATAAAGCGATTGGTTATTTAAGTGACGCAACCAATCTCAAGCAAGATTATGCGCAGGCACATTTTACGCTCTCGCGCCTGTATCTTGACAGAGGCCAGCTCGACGAAGCGATAGGGCGCGGTGAGGCGGCTGTCATACTCGCGCCGGACAATGTCGGCGCACTTTTCCAGCTCGGATTCCTCTATTACCAAAAAGAGAATTTTGATGCGGCCGAGCGAATACTCGGTGAGGTTGTACGCCTCTCACCAAATTATTCAAACGCTCGCTATTTCTTGGGGCTTATTTATGATCGCAAAGGCAATACAATAGAAGCTCTCAAAGAATTTGAGTCAATTGCCGCGCTCAATCCTGATAATGCAGAGGTAGGGCGTATCATCGAGGCGCTTCGCACAGGTAAAAAAGCGGCAGACGTATTGGGCGAGCCGCCGCCAGAAAAACGAAAAGAGGCTCCACTTCCGGAGGAAGAACAGATAAGATAGAGGAGTGACACCTTCACGTTTTTTCAAAATGGAGGCAACAGGAGTGCATCAAACGGCACTCCTGCTTGCTTTGACGAGTATTTTCAATGGTATTTTGGGATTATTGCGTGATCGGTTTTTGGCAGCCGAGTTTGGCGCTTCTCGCGCGCTCGATGTATATTATGCGGCATTTCGCATCCCCGATATATTATTTTCTCTCTCACTTTTTTTTATTGCATCGACCGCCTTTATCCCGCTCTTTATTGCGCGCCAAGAGGAGTCACCAAAAAAAGCACAGGAATTTTTTGATTCACTTGCGACAATTTTTACCAGCCTGATACTCCTTGTAATTTTGGCGATGTATTTTTTACTCCCGAAGATTTTACCGTTTACGGTACCAGGTTTTTCTGCGTCTGAGGTCGCCTCAACTGTTCTCTTGGCGCGTGTCATGTTGCTTTCCCCACTCTTTTTGGGTCTCTCAAGTTTGGTTTCAGGAGTCGTGCAATCTTCAAAGCGATTTTTTGCGTATGCTGTTGCGCCTATCTTTTATAATCTCGGTATTATTCTCGGCGTACTTGTTTTCTTGCCGCAGTGGGGGCCGGCAGGGCTCGCGTGGGGTGTCGTGCTCGGTGCTTTTTTGCATCTTTTAGTTCAAATGCCCACGTTATTTCTTATCCATGCTTTCCCACGTCCTCGCATCAAGCTTTCTACGCATCCGTTTGATATTATTTCGTACTCGTTTCCTCGCGCATTCGCACTCTCACTGAGTCAGTTTTCGTATCTTATTTTGACGGCAATTGCTTCAACCTTAAGCGCTGGCGCTATTGCGATCCTTAATCTTTCTAATAATCTTTTTACTTTGCCACTAACTATCATCGGGCTTTCATATAGTATCGCTGCGTTTCCAACTATGGCAGAGCTCGCACTCAAGGACGAAAAAGATCTTTTTTTTAGGCAATTTACCAATGCTTTGCGGCACATACTTTTTTGGACAGTGCCGATTATGATGCTGTTTATTGTATTTCGTGCGCATATCGTACGTCTCATTCTTGGTACGGGAGCTTTCGCATGGGTTGATACCCATCTTACGATTGCTAGTCTTTTTCTCTTTTCATTTGCTATTGTGACGCAGAGTGTTGTTACTCTTGCGGTACGCGCGTATTATGCTCTTGGTAAAATACGCGAGCCTATCGTTTACAATATTATTGCATTTCTCGTAACAATGGCAGTCGCATTTTTTGGAGTCTTTGTTATGAAAGAAAGTATACTGATGCGAAAGCTTTTTGCGTGGGTGCTTCATATTCGCATTGAAGATATTCCTACTGCCAGTACGGAATTTTTAGCTTTGCCTCTCGCGTATACTGTCGGATCGCTCGTCAATGCTGTTTTACTTTTGCGCAGCATCTTCCGGCTTGATGGCAAAACAACACGTCGAGCTCTAGGTCTTTCGGTGCGACGCATCGTCGGTGTAGCGCTTGCAATGGCACTTGCAGGCTACGTAACTCTTTCTTTTTTTGCTGACACGTTTCCTCTTGAGACTACGCTTGCCGTTTTTGCACACGCCACACTCGCAGGGGTTGTTTCTCTGGCGATTGGCGTTGTACTTTGTGAACGCATGGAGTTATCTGAATACGCTGAAATCAAAAAAGCTCTTTTAGGGCGCTTTTCTCGTCGTGAGGTCCTGCAGCCTGAGACTGAGCATCTGTAGTATTTTAGTTTATCAACAAGGAGGTGTTGCAGAGAGACGCTTTATCTTCGACTCTTAAGGTATGAGTATATATATGAAAGACTCCAGAATAAGGTTCGTCTCGATCCTCGTCATAGTATTGTCGGCTTTGTCGATTCCATCGTTTGTGTTGGGGCAGACAGCTATTGTGTGCCCAACTCCTTCAATAACGAATGATCTGAAAAAAGGGGATGGCGATACGATTGTTACGAGAAATCCAAAAATCATCAGAACACGCGGGCAAGTCACCGCATTGCAGGATTTTCTTTGGCAATACAAAGGAAGATATGGTTGGCGCATTGATCGTATCAGAGACAAAAACGATTTTGTAACTGGTTACTTTGGTGATGCTACCTTTGCCACTGTCAAAAATTTTCAAGATAAATATGTAGTAGGAGCGAAGGGGACTATTAATTATGGGCGAATAAATATTGATACGCGTACCGCTATACTTGGTCAATGTGGTTTTCCACAAACGCCGCCACCGCCACCTCCGCCCCCGCCAGCACCGAATCCTCCTCCACCTCCACCAGCAACACAAAGTGGGCATACCAACGAAGAAATAGCGCTGCTTGTTTTGGCGAATGAAGCGCGTTCCAATCCTGCAGCTTTTGGATATACAAACCCTATTGTCCCACCACTCAGATGGAGTGACGAGCTTGCGCGTGCCGCGCGGGCTCATAGTGTTGATATGGCAGAGAACAATTGCTATCAACATAATTCATGTAACGGACAGACATGGTGGAAACGTATTCAAGCATATTATCCTGGTTGGACTGCACTCGCAGAAAATATTATTACTGTCGGAGGAATCCCCGAGTATATGCATCGTGATTGGATGAATAGTGCGGGGCATCGTGCGCATATTCTTTCGGGCGGTCTCGTTGACTTTGGAGCGGGCATCGCATTGGGTGAAAGTAATTTTGGCCTCATTGAATACGGTACAGAAGATTTTGGTACGCGCTCATTGCCTGCACTGACTTCGTATCCTACGCTGCCTGGCGGTACGATCCTTCCGAGGCTTGGAGGAACTCAATCGCGTGTTTTGATGGTAAATTACTATCATTACAACGGCGGCACGCCACAGGTAAAGGCTCTTGTAGGTACCTCATGCGTGAATTTAACTCTGAAGACTGGCAATGCAGCGCACGGCACCTATTCGGTAAATCGTGCGTTTACGGGCAACGGGTGTACGCCGGTTGTTTTCGAAGCAACGCGTTCTGATGGCCAAAAGGTTCGTTATCCGGCAACGGGTGCGATTTTGGTAGGCACTGGTGACGCGGGTGCATCATGTGCATACACGACGACAGTAACGCCGACAATCAATTGTTGAGCGCATTGAATCAAGAGTAGATTTTCAGCGCTGAATATACTATGATGCCCTCACATGGACCTCGGGCACATACGTAATTTTTCGATTATCGCACACATCGATCACGGCAAGTCAACTCTTGCCGATCGTTTTTTGGAGTACACGGGTACGGTAGAGAAACGCAAGATGAAAGAGCAAGTGCTCGATTCGATGGATCTTGAGCGTGAGCGGGGAATCACGATCAAAATGCAGCCGGTACGGATGGAGACGAGTGGCTATGTGGTTAATCTTATCGATACGCCCGGCCATGTTGATTTTTCATATGAAGTATCGCGTGCGCTATTGTGTTGCGAGGGCGCGCTCTTGTTGGTAGATGCAACTCAGGGTATTGAGGCACAAACCCTTTCACATTTTTTTGTAGCAAAAAAACTGGGTCTCACTTTTGTGCCGGTGGTCAACAAGATTGATCTGCCACATGCAAACCCACAGGCGGTTATCGCAGAGCTTTGTGAGCTTGGTGGGTTTCAACCAGAAGAAGTCTTTAAGGTATCCGCTAAAGACGGTGTTGGTGTACCCGAACTTATAAGGGGGCTTATCGAGCATGTACCACCGCCGCAAAGCAAAGAAAAATATTTACGCGCACTCGTGTTCGATTCTTTTTTTGAAAGTCACAAGGGCATTATTGCATCAGTTCGTGTGATGGACGGAGAATTAAAAACAGGCGATTCGCTGTATCTTTTCGCACGCGGCAAACAATTTGTAGCGAAAGAAGTTGGATATTTTACGCCAACCATGAAAGCAAAAGATAAGCTGGTAGCGGGCGAGGTAGGGTACGTGGTGACTGGCATTAAAGAACCCGGCGAGGTGCGTGTGGGCGATACGATTATCGAAATGAAGCAAAAAGTATTGGGCGCAGAAGCCTTGCCTGGATACTTGGAACCAAGACCAGTGGTATGGGCTACTTTTTTCCCAACCGACCAAGGAGACTTTTTCGCACTTGGCGACGCGCTCTCAAAGCTTAAGCTCAATGATTCGTCGCTTGCGTTTGAAGAAAAATCGAGCATGGTGCTCGGGCGTGGGTACGAGTGCGGATTTTTGGGTACTTTGCATCTTGAAGTGACAGCTGAGCGATTGCGTAGAGAATTTAATCTTGATTTTGTGGTGACACATCCATCAGTGACGTATCGCGTCTGGAAGAGTGATAAACAGGAGCAAGTTTCCAATGCAGCGCTTTTTCCCAAACGCCATGAGCGCGACAAGGTAGAAGAGCTTTGGATGAAACTTGAGATCATCACGCCTCCGGATTATCTGCAGGACGTGGTGCGTACGGTAGAGGCATTCGAAGGATTGGTGGGTGATATGAAGGTTGGCACAACCCGCCGCCTCACACTCGATGCGCGTTTACCGCTACGCCAGATGATCAGTGGGTTTTTTGATTCACTCAAGTCAGCTACCAAAGGATATGCTTCATTTCATTATGAAGAAGATAGTTGGCGGCCGGCAGATCTTGTGCGTATTGATATTGTTGTTTCGGGTGATCGGGTAGAAGCTCTTTCGCGTGTAGTGCGTACTGATGCGGGCGAGCGCGAGGCGCGGCGCATTGTCGATAAGGTCAAAGCAGCCCTTCCCCAAGAGCTCTTTGTTGTCAAAGTGCAGGGTGAGATTGAGGGGCGCATTGTGGCGTCAGCATCGATCAGTGCGATGCGCAAAGATGTCACGGGGTATTTGTACGGCGGCGATCGCAGCCGTAAAATGAAGCTCTGGAAAAAGCAGAAAGAAGGCAAAAAACGCCTTCAAGCAGAAGGACGTGTGGCAATCGAGCCCGAGACGTACCTCAAGCTTCTCAAGATGTAGATATCTAGAAAAGTACGTCAGGGGGCACCAAAAAGAGGAGCATACTTGCCGCAACAAACAGAGCGACTACTGTCCAGATGGTTTTTACAATCTTTTGTTTTCGCTTTCTTTGCATTACACGATATTATACAAAGGTATGCGCCGTATGCAAGGAAGAAAAAGAAATCAGACATCATGGCTTTGGCGAGCGGGGTTGGTGCTGGCACTTATATTCGCTGTTCTTTCCATAACACGCACCGTATTTGTTTTTTTTCAGGCGCGCACTGCTTTTCGAGAAACAACTGCGGTAGACGAGTCGATTGCCGGGCGCAAGCAGGAGATTACAGAGCTCGAAGAGCGTATAGCCAAGCTTAAGTCGGGTGAAGGCCTTGAGATGGAGGCAAGAGGTCGCCTTAATTTACAAAAACCGGACGAGCACGTGGTTGTTATTGTAGAGGATGATAAGGGGCAGGCGACTACAACCGATAATACTCGCAGATCGTGGTGGAAGAATATGCTTGGGTGGGTTGGAGTTGCTTGGTGACTTCACTTTTGGCAGAGTAGAGGGTATCATACGCGGGCATAGTTTAGTGGCAAAATGATTGCTTCCCAAGCAATAGATGGGAGTTCGATTCTCCCTGCCCGCACCAGCCACCTTAGCTCAGTCGGTAGAGCAGTGCTTTCGTAAAGCAAAGGTCCCCGGTTCGAATCCGGGAGGTGGCTCAAAGTAATTTTATATTAAAAGCCAATTCCGGATTCGAACGGAATGCCGGGGGCATTCCGCGGGATTTGCGTGGGGGAAATCGAATCCGGGAGGTGGCTCAAAGATTATTTCTTGATAGAGAAAACAATAGCATTTGTATCTGCATATACACGTTCGTAGCGCATATCTCTCGAAAGATATGCAAACATGGTTGGGTTGCGTGCTTGCTCGACAAGGATATAAGAAGCATTAAAATCTTTGGTAAGCACATCATACGTATCGACAAGCTGTGATTCTCGACATGGATAGAGTCCGCAGGTTTTTTCGGTCGTCGCATTGATTGAAAGATAGTGAAATTTCCAATAGAGTTCGGGGTTATAGGCGAATTGAAATATGGGATCCATACCGCCTATGTAGTAATTTTTTTGATTGTGGAAAAAAAGTTCAGCAAATTCGTCCCAATGTAGGTGAAAAACAATATCACCCTCGCGTGAGTTTTCTTGCAGCCACAAGCTTGCTTTTGCCAATGCGTTGGGGTCGTGTGCTACGTACTGCGTATTGAGACTGTGCCGCCAAAGCGCAAAGGGCACCATAAAGATGAACATCATACACACAAGTACCGCGCCAGTTCTACGATATTTTTTCTCTGTAGTAAGTTTGCTATAGGCGCTTGCAATGACAATCGTGCCAAAAGCGATCCATGGTACAAAAAATCTTATTGCTACGGTAATGGTGAAGAGGAAAAAGAGCAAAGAGAGTACGGCGCTTGTGCCAATTAGACCCATTTCCGTCTTATGTTTTTCTTGATGTTTGCGATCAGGAAAGTCGGATATGGTGCGCACCGTAGCCCACACACTCCCTGTCCACAGTATTAAAAATAAAAACGAAGTGCGAAAAAGATCCGCAATGCTCATTGGGGAAAGTTCGATGCCGAAGACAAGAGGGGTATTGCGTAATTTTTCTATAAAGAGCTGTACTATTTGTATGTAGGCGAGTGTGAGTCCCGCACCAAACTCAGGGCGCAATAATATCCCGACAATAATACCCGTAAGACTTGCTGCAACGGTGAGCCATGAAATGCTGATATTTGTATCTTTTGTGCGCCATACACGCAAGCGCATCGCATACTGAGTACAAAGGTAAGCTCCAACGATAAGGGGGCCAAACCAGAAATAACTGAGATGAAAAAAAGTGATAGCAAGACCTGCAAGCAGCGCGAGTATCGTTTGGCGCCGCACAAGTCCTGAGAGGAGTACAAGACCGCCTACAAGCGAGAGAATATGCGGGCGTACCATCAAAAAATAAAAGAGCACATTGGGTACAATAAAAAAGAGTACAAAAGGCCAAAGATAGGGCAGACGCACCCGGTGGCGTTCGAGTAAGAAGCCAAAAATAATGAGAAGGAGTGATGTTAGAAAAATGCCACTAAGCTCAAGTCCCGAGAGGAGGTTTTGTGTGTATGTAAAAGGTACAAGAAGGAGGTGAAATCCATACCAGAGGTCGGCGTTATATGTGCTGATGGCGGAGAAATGCATCCAGGGAAATGAATGTGCGCCAAAACCCTGTGTGCCGTAGAGCCATGCATGGCGTATATGGTAAAGGCTGTCAGCATCCGGTATTCGCGGTGTAAGAGCCACATGAAAGATAGTGGTAAGGAGCACAATACCAATCATAAAAGCGATTCGTTGTAGCCATGTTTTCATGCGAGCAGTATAGCGTGGGGGCAGTTTTCGTGCTATGGTGAGCGCGTGAGTGATGTAGCAAAACGCATAGATGCATTGCACGCCAAGGTCCGCGAAACGGCGGACCGCCTTTGACCTGCGCGCGAAAAGAGAAGAGCTACTCCGACTCGAAGCCGAATCTCAACACGAAAAGTTTTGGGAGGATCGCGATCGCGCCCGCGAGGTAGGCGAGCAAATAAGTGTACTCAAAGGTGAAGTTACTGATTGGGAAGACCTATTGGGCGATATCGGTGCGCTCGCAGAACTCTCGGAGATGGCGGGTGAAGAAAAAGATTTCTCGACCGACGTCGCAGAACTTGAGCGTCGTTTCGGCAAAGCTCAGCGTGCAGCTCTTCTTTCTGGGCCTTATGATAAAGCGGGTGCTATTCTTTCTATCGTCGCGGGTGCCGGAGGTGATGATGCCGAAGACTGGGCGCGGATTATGTTTCGTATGTATACGCGGTTTGCAGAAGGAAAGGGTTGGGCGGTCACGGTGCTTCATTTACATAAAAATGAACACGATGGCATCAAAAATGCGACTTTTCGCGTTGAAGGATCGTTTGCGTACGGACTTTTAAAGGGCGAGATGGGTGTACACCGGCTCGTGCGCATTTCACCTTTTTCTTCGAAAAAATTGCGGCATACAAGTTTTGCCTACTTAGAGGTTTTGCCGGTACTACCTAAGACTGCTGATGTTGAGATTCGTGAAGATGATCTTGATATCTCATTTGCACGCTCATCGGGTCCTGGTGGGCAAAATGTAAACAAACGCTCGACTGCGGTACGCATCGTGCACAAGCCCTCGGGCATACAGGTACATGTGGATTCCGAACGAGGGCAGGCAGCAAACCGTGACATCGCCCTCTCGATTTTGCGCGCAAAATTGTATACAATACGGGAAGAGTCGCGCCGCAAAGAAATCGACGGACTCAAGGGTGAAATTCCAACAAAGATTGAATGGGGGAGTCAAATTCGCTCCTATGTGGTACATCCCTATCAGATGGTTAAAGATCATCGCACGGGCGCCGAATCTTCGCAGGTAGATGCTGTTTTGGATGGCGATCTCGATTTGTTTATAGAACATGATTTACTTCGATAACGTATCAAAAATCTACGGCGGCAACTCGATAGCTATCGAGGGTGTTTCATTTACGGTAGAACCCCAAGAATTTGTCTCGGTGGTGGGGCAGTCAGGATCTGGCAAATCAACCCTCATCAAATTGCTTTTAGCAGAAGAGCGCCCATCGGCCGGTTCGATATATTTTCAATCACTTGATGTTCATAATCTTTCACGCTCAGAGATTCCTTTTGTACGTAGAAAAATTGGCACCGTGTTTCAAGATTTTCGCCTGCTCCCGCAAAAGACTGCATATGAAAACGTAGCGTTTGCATTGGAAGCTTCAGGTAGAGAGGATGATGAGATTGCAGCTGACGTGCCTCACGTACTTGACCTCGTGGGTCTTTCTGACAAGATGGATTTTTTCCCGCACGAGCTCTCTGGCGGTCAGCAGCAGCGTGTGGCTATCGCGCGCGCACTCGTTAACCGCCCCGAGGTGGTGATCGCTGACGAACCAACTGGCAATCTTGACCCGCTCAATACGTGGGAGATTATCCGGCTTTTGGGCAAAATCAATGAGCTTGGCACTACTGTTATTTTGGCAACTCACGACAAAGATATTATTGATACCATCGGCAAGCGTGTGATTACGCTTGAAGATGGTAAGATTGTCCGCGATGAGAAGCGCGGGCGTTATATACTCTAGCTATGGTAGGCACCAGTTTCAAACGAGTCATACGCAACGCATTTATAAACTTTTGGCGCAATGGCTGGGTGTCAGTCGCGACTATTTTGGTGATGGTACTCGCAATCCTCATGGCAGGATCGCTCATCATGTTCCAAGTATTGCTCAATGCTACTCTTGCCGAAGTTGAGCAGAAAGTAGATGTGAGTACGTATTTTAAACAAGATGCACCGGAAGACGAGATTTTTCGCATCCGCGGGCTCTTACAAGCGCTTCCTGAGGTGCGCGAGATAACGTATATCTCGCAAGACGAGGCACTCGCAATTTTTAAAGAACGTCATAAAGATAACGCACTGATATCAAGTGCACTCGATGAGTTGGGAGAAAATCCTTTGGGGGCGGTGCTGCGTATTCGTGCATCTGAGCAGCAAAACTATGAGTCAATCGTGCGATTTTTAGAAAACGGGGGTTTTGATTCTCTCGACAAGGTTGACTATCGTCAAAACGAAGCGCTCTTTCGTCGTCTCGAAGCGGTTCTTTCCCTTTCGCGTCGTGTGGGTTTTGGGGTGACGGCGGTACTCGGGTTTGTGGCGTTTTTGGTAGCATTCAATACTATTCGTCTTGCGATCTATACTTCACGCGAA
This sequence comes from Patescibacteria group bacterium, assembly GCA_038065475.1. Lineage (GTDB taxonomy): Bacteria > Patescibacteriota > Minisyncoccia > Ryanbacterales > GWA2-47-10b > SICQ01. Next base: position 30,833 of record JBBTQY010000006.1, read on the forward strand.
GAGATTAGCATTATGCGTCTTGTTGGCGCCTCCACCTGGTATGTACGCGGACCCTTTTTGGTAGAGGGTGCGGTGCATGGATTTTTCGCATCGATCATATCAATGTTGATTTTTTGGCCCGTGACATTGTGGATGGGCCCGCGCGCGCGCGAGTTTTTCGGCGGGCTCGATCTCTTTTCATTCTATACGCAAAACCTGTTTCTCTTTTTCTTTGCGCTCTTTCTTGTGGGTATCACCATCGGCGTATTCTCGAGCTTTGTTGCCACGCGTAGGTATTTGAAGATTTAAATCCACCCTTTGTCATTATTATAAAAAATCAACCGTGTTGAAGATAACAAAAATGGGTTATATGGTGGCCGTCGCCATGCTCGTGCCGCATGTGGTGCAGGCATATACATTCACGCGGTCCCTGCAGAAGGGTTCATCGGGCGCTGAAGTAGTGGAGTTGCAAAAAATACTCAAGACAGACTCATCGATCTATCCAGAAGGTATCGTCTCAGGTTATTTTGGTACGCTTACGGAAAAGGCCGTACAACGATTCCAGGCAAAATATGGAATCGTGAATAAAGGAGATCCCGTGAGTACTGGCTATGGATTCATTGGGAAGCGAACGCGAGCAAAGCTCAATGAAGTTTTTGGATCTGGCAAAGCAGCTCCAGTTGTCGGCAATATTCCTCCTAGTACGATTACCGCTCCGGTTTTAGCTAATCCTTCTGCAGCACCAAACAAAAAATTAGATATTCAGATAACGTATCCAGATCGCCATACTACGTTGTATGTTGGTCGTACCCAGTCCATTGAGTGGAATGTGGGTGAGTCTGTTACGGATATCGCGGATGTGAAAATTTTAATCAAAGGGAGTACAGAATCGATTACTATAGCTGAAAAAGTGCCATTAAAAAACAACAACACTAGAGTAGGTTTTTATAACTGGACTATACCTTCTTTATCAAAGCTGCCATTTTCATCGAACGGGGAGTATACGGTGGTTATACAAATGAATAATTCTGTAGCGTATAGTGATGCATTCAAAATTATAAACCCAGTCGCAGTTGTGTTTCAAAAACCTCCGGAAGGAGGTGAGGTATTTGTTGCGGGTTCGGTAGCATGGGCAATTTCTTGGAATGTTCCCGCCGGTATTGATGACGCCACTCGTGCAACTGTGTATTTAAAGGGAGGCTCCAGCCTTTATCCAATTGCTAAAGATATTTTATTAAAACAACGACAAGTAACTTTAGAATTTCCTCAAGATATGAGCCATTATCCGAAAGCGGGACTCAATGGATACTCAATCGTCTTGTCATTTGATAATCAAACGGTAGAAGGCCCACATTTTAGTATCATCGCCCCAAGTAATACATCTCGATCTTCAAGCATGAGTATCAATGGTCTGAGGGACGGGGGTCTAGTGTGTGGGCTCTATCCGGTTTACGCATCCTTTGATGCAAAAATGGATCTTGAGAGTAAGACAGCAAGGCTATTTTTTATCAATGAAGTAAGCAAGGAAGAAATATTTGTTAAAAATATAGACTTGTCAAATGTTGGGGCGCCAGGATGGGGTGGTTCCGGGAATATCCCTGGGGTCAAATTGAATCCGGGGATATACCGAGTAAAAATATCGAGGGAAATAGGTGGGCAGACTGAGACGGTAATCAGCAATGCACCCTTCGCTATTTTCCCTGGAGGCTCTTATTACTGCAGATAGAGGGTAATATTATAAAAAACACCCACGCCGATTGTCTTGGGTGGGGTTAGAATGGTGTGCATCGGCATGAACAAGACCAGTCATGACCCTTGGTGCCGTTGCGGCATCTATGCAGATCAAGATCTGCATCTCCACATCCACCGCAGATGATAGGAGTGGGTTTTGCTGGTGGTGGCTGAGGTGTGTGATGCCGTGGCATCGGCGCTGGCTCGGGATAGCTTCTTGCTTCACGCGAGTATTGCCAAGCTGCTTCCCCGAAGCTTGGTTCTCCGTAACACATGATCGGTACCTCCAAGAGCAGTATAATAAGGAGCGACAAAAAAATAAAGATGTGATATAAAGATCGGACTGAAGGGTGTACATTTTTTGTGTCAGTCGCCATGATATGTCGGTATTTCATGCCGAGGGCGACTGCGGAAAGTGCCCCCGGCACTTTCCGGGTTCGTCTAATGGCAGGACACATGCCTCTGGAGCATGGAATTGGGGTTCGAGTCCCTGACCCGGAACAAGAGAAGAATATTATTTACTAATAAAAATAATCATATGGCAAAACGAGCAGCTGGGCTTAAAGCTCACAAAAAATCAAACCACTCGCACAAGACCAAAAAGCGCCTTGAGATCAAGCGTCAGACGCTCTCAAAGCTCAAGGGTAAAAAGCGAACGAAAAAGTATAGAAAGTAAAAATCAAAACCGAGAAACCTTGCGTTTCTCGGTTTTTGGTTGTTGACTGGGGGCACTTATGCAAAATGGTGAACAGATAATTTTCCCCATTGATTCTTTTGGTTTTGATGGGGCAGGGGTTGGACGCGCACATGGCAAGATCGTGCGTGTTTTTGGCGCATTGCCGGGCGAGATGGTTGAGGTAGAAATCATAGGACGTAAAAAAGGCGAGCGTATTGGGCGGCTTTTGCGTGTCACAAAACTCTCGCCGTACCGACAAGCGCCACAAGAAGATCATTACCTTTCATGCTCGGCGTGGCAGGTAATTCGCTACGATCAAGAACTTTTTTGGAAGAAAAAAATGGCGCAAGATCTTTTTGCGAGTGTGGGTATCGAATTGCCCGAGCTGACGATAGTTACGGATGACGTGACAGTAGGGTATCGCAACAAGATGGAGTTCACACTCGCAGAGGTTGAGGGCAAGATCTCGAGCGCATTTCACGCGCGCCATACGCGTAAGCTTTTGCCGTTATCAGGTTGCGTACTTGCTCAAAAAGAAATAAACGACGCGCTCGAGCATATCGTAAGTTTCCTTAATGCACATGAGGTGCCACCGAGTGCCGTCAAATCACTTATTTTACGCGCGAATCGAGCAGGCAAAATACTCGCAGGGCTTTTTGCACAAGATAGAGCGGTTGCGTTGCCACCAATTAAAGAATTGCTCAGCGGGGCCATAAAAGGCATTTCGGTCTTTTATTCGCCGCCGGAGGCTCCCGCATCGCGTCCCGAAGGGCTTTTGGCAAGTGTGGGGGAGGAGAAAATATACGAGGAGATCTTGGGCAAGCGTTTTCCCATGACTATTTTGAGCTATTTTCAGATCAATCCGCCGGTATTTGAGATGGCACTCTCGCGTATGCGCGAGTTTATAAATGAGGGCGATGATGTGCTCGACTTTTTCTCAGGCGTCGGTGCCATTGGCCTTTCGCTCGCCGATAAAATAAAAACACTCACGGCAGTCGAGCTTGATGATGCGTCATTCACGCTCTTGCAGGAGGGGATTGGTAGCGCACATGCAGTACATGTGTCAGATCGTAAAGCTCGCGAACTTATTGATAGTAAACACGTACTGATTATGGATCCGCCACGCGCAGGCACACACCCAAAGGTAATACGGCGTATTTTAGAAGTGTTGCCCCCAAAAATTATTTATCTTTCATGCAATCCGGTAACCCAGGCGCATGACCTTTCTCTTCTTAAAGAAAAATACCAAATCAAACACGCAGAGCTCTTTAATTTTTTCCCTCGCACACCACACATCGAGTCATTTTTTGTGCTTGAGCGCGTTTAGTGTGGGTGAATTTTATCGTGCAAGATTCTCTCAAGATAGGTGCCGATTGAGAAAAGTTCTTGAGTGAGAAATCTTGTTAGCATAGCAAGGGCGCCAAATGCCATCCACAAGACAAAGAAGTATGCGGGATTTGCCAGTATATCCGGCAAAGGCAATCGTAGAGGGATGTTTATATCTCCCCATGGGTTGAATGCCAGAAGAAAAAAGAAGCTCAACCAAAAGGTACTACAGAGTCGACAGGTAAGTGCGCTACCTACAAAATATATTTTTTTGACGGTTGCCTTTGCGCGTGGTGAATCGTGTAGAAAAGTACTCCAAAGGGCACCTATGCCGGAAACGGCAAGGAGTGAGACGAGAATATTGATGAAAGTATCCATAAGTTATAAAAATGCCGGCGCGAGCGCGTTCGCTCGCGCCGGTGTTGGTGTGCAGCCGCTTACTGCGGCCCAATGAGGTCGAGGAGGGGGTTCTCTGCGCTTGTCATGAAGGCGAGGCCTTCGGGCGTGAGTGCGTGAAAGTCCTGCTGCTCGCGGAGCAGGCCTACGGCACCGTCATCGAGTCGCACGAGCTCACCACCGAAGCGGCAGCCGTAGTCCTCCTCGTTCAGGATCACGTCGCGTACGCCTTGTGCTGTGGGCTCGGGCGCAAGAGCAAAGACACATCCCGTGCAGCCGCAGGGGCACCCGGCGCATCCCGTCGGCCCATTTTTGCGGATCTCCATACCGAATCCTCTTTTCTTTGGGGCGTGGCCGAGGCATTACCGCGCAGCTAAAGAACAAATATTCTTGCCTCGCGCAAACCGGTAGCTTGAGCCAAGCAACAATATAAATGCAAAAATATTGCATTTATAGTATAGTGGCACGGCTCCCACGTCAAGTTATTTGCAAGTAATTCGCATTTGTGATACGATGAGCACATGAATAAAAAAGTAGCCATATCGGATTTTAAAGGCATGTTGCGCAAGGGAGGACTTAAAGCTACCAAGCCCCGCATGGCGGTATTGCATCTTCTTGCGCGCTCAAAGCGTCCTGAAAGTCCACGGGCAATCGTGGAGGCTGTGCCTGATATCGATCAGGCGACGGTGTATCGTATGCTTAAAATGCTCGAAGATGCGCGTATTGTACGCCGTGTTGATTTCGGCCATACCCATGCCCACTATGAGATTTTGCGAGATGACGATCATCATCATTTGATTTGTATTTCATGTGGCCGTTCGGAAGATATCCATAAATGTAACGCAGATGAGATGGCGAGCGCAGTATTGCGTGGCTCGAAACAGTTTGCTCGCATTGAACGCCATTCGCTTGAGTTTTATGGCCTTTGCAATGCCTGTAGCAAAAAGGCGGTATAGTAAAAGCATGATATTTCGCTCTATCTACGTGGTCGCGTCTGTTTTTTTGCTTATCGCATCACCTATACATGCTCAAGAACTCCAAGAGCATGTAGCTGGTATTTGGAGTGCGCGTGTCGTCAGCGTGCAAGATGAGCGAAGCGAACAGCTTCCTGGGACGGAAGTATCTATAACAGTACAAGATTTGCGGGTCAAGTTACTCGAAGGGCCGCGCGCAGGTGAGGTGATCGCCTTGATAAATGATTATGTGGTGCTTGAAGCGGGAGACCGTCTTTTTGTTTCGTATCTGGTGGGTACTGACGGCCGTGAAATATTTGATATCCAGGAACCCGACCGGACACGCGGGATGATCTTTTTGCTCGGAGTGTTTGTTATTGTCGTTGTTCTTTTTGGCGGATGGGAGGGGATACGGTCGCTTGCGGGGCTTGCAGCTACGCTGGGGATTTTGGTATTTCTTCTTTTCCCCCATCTTGCGCGAGGGGAAGCAGTCATCTGGTGGGCGAGTTTGTATGCATTTATAGCGAGTACCGTAGCGCTCTTGATTACGCACGGTATCAATAAAAAAACGGCAGCAGCACTTTTTGGTATTGCTGGCGCCATCCTGATCACAGTCTTACTTGCTGCGTGGGGCGTAGAGTTTCTTAATCTGACGGGATTTTATGCCGATGAGAGTTTATATCTTAACTTTGATACCCAAGGGAAAATTAATTTTGCCCATTTGCTTCTCGCCGCGATTATTATTGGCACTCTTGGTGTGCTTGACGATATCACCTCGACGCAGGCGTCTACGGTTACTGAACTTGCCAGCGCAAATCCGAGTCTCTCGAGTCGCACTCTTTATAAAAAGGCGATGGTGGTGGGCCGTGCCCATGTTTCAGCGCTGGTAAATACATTGGCACTTGCCTATGCGGGAACAGCATTGCCATTTTTACTATTGATGTATATCTCACCGTCGTCACCGCTTCTCTTGTTAAACAAGGAGCTCTTTGCAACCGAGGTACTTCGTGTTGTGGCTAGCAGTATCGGCCTCATTTTTGCGGTTCCTTTTTCAACACTCGCTGCTGTTTTTCTTGCAAAACAGAGATAAGAAAAAGGGTTGCGTTTTCATACTCGGTCTCTATAATGGGCCCATATGGATACAAATGAATCTTCACCGTCGCAGGGTTCCGGCAAGTCTCAGAGTCTTTCCGTACCATTCGCGATTGTAGCTGCAGGAGCGCTTGTCGCTTTTGCCATCTACAGCCAAGGCCCGGCTGCCCCCGCGCCCGCTGGTGACAACAACCCTGGGGCAGCAGCAGTAGGCGGTGCTTTTGCAGCAAAGGAAGTAAACGGCGACGATCATCTTCGTGGCAACCCAGATGCTGCGGTAAAAATTGTCGAATATTCTGATCTTGAGTGCCCGTTTTGTAAGACCTTCCACAAGACCATGCTGCAGGTCATGGATGAATATGGCAATGATGGCAGGGTAGCATGGGTATATCGCCATTTACCTCTCGATCAAATCCACCCCAAGGCACGCAAGGAAGCTGAGGCATCTGAGTGTGCAGCAAAACTTGGCGGCAATGACGCCTTCTGGCAATATATCGACAAGATTTTTGAGATCACGCCCGCAAACAATGGCCTTGATCATGCGCTTCTCCCGCAAATTGCACAGGACTTAGGTCTTGATCGCGCGGCATTTGAAGCTTGTCTCTCTGGCGGTGAGTTTGCACAAAAAATATCTGACCAGATGCAGGATGCGGCAGCAGCAGGTGCCCAGGGCACGCCTTATAGCGTAATTATCACCAAAGACGGAAAGACGATCCCGATAAATGGTGCTCTTCCATACCCATCAGTCAAAGCAATGATTGATCAGGCGTTGGCCACAGAATAGGCGAAGAAAAATAAAGAAGCTCGCAACCCCTCCTTGACCGGAGGGGTTGTTTGTTCATAGTATGGCCGCATGGATACCAAGCCTCTCGAGCGCCTGACCGCTGCCCTCTATCGGGTGACTGACCGCATGGCTGATGAAGAGCCTCTCAAATGGGCTTTACGCCGCACCTCACTCGACCTCTCACAGGCGGCGCTCAAAAATCCTGAATTGCTATCAATACCCGAAGAAGAGGCACGATCAAAGATGATGGCAACTCTCTTTGCCGAGCTCATCAGACTCTTGGAGCTTGCGGCGTCTATATCATATATTTCCCGTATCAATTTTGAGGTTTTAATACGCGAGTATCGTCATATCGAATCTAGCATCTTTCGAGGTGGGGAGATGACGCTTATCGAACCAGAAAAAAAACAAGAAGAAGTTCAGGAAAAACCAAAAGAAGAGGTTGTTGCAAAAGAAAAAAAATATACACAAACGTCTTCACATAGAGAAATGGTTCAACCTTCCGACCGTCAAAAAAAGATTTTGGAGCATTTGGTCGCCGTAGAGCGGGGGATAAGCATTGGCGATCTCGTTGCTTATTTTGATGGCAAAATAAGCGATAAAACGATACAGCGAGATTTGATTGAATTGGTATCGTCCGGATCTATTCGTATTGAGGGTGAGCGCAGATGGCGCAGATACTTCGCTGAAAATCGATAGTCTCAAAATCGTTTGTTTATAACGTGTTTCTATTGGACATAAAATTTATGTCCTTTATGTCCTATAGAAATCCTTTATTTTTCGTAACAAAAAAGTGACACCATTCGTTAGAACTTTTTAGGCTCATTTTTCTTGACATTAGTGGTCTAAAAACCTATACTCTTTTCATAGGTTGAGACTCTCAATTTGCGTCAATTTTGCGTTTATCCACAACGCTTCCAATTGAATGAGCTCTCGAGCCTAACGTATACTAATGCTAGTGATGTTCTTGGCTGACTGAGTCATTTTGAGAGGGGCCATTTTTTGGCTTCTTTAAGGCGTTTAGGGGTTTTTCTCTGAAACTTGCTCGAGTATCCTTTGGCAATCTTCAGGGTGAAACGACAGATTTTACTGATTGAAAGGCCTTTGAAAACTTCATAACTAATTGTTCGGAAGATTCCGAAATTCAACATTCTTAACTTGCTATTAAAAATCAGCAAAGCTTGGGCAATGCTTTGTTGATCCCGGCTCCGCCTCTGTGTCTTTCTAGACATAGAGGCGGGGCTGGGTAGTCAAAGGGCCCTATTACAAAAAAGTACTGACAACGGAAGCTCGAAATCGTGTTCCTTTGGTCGAGGAACTTAGCGAATTCGGGCATTATATTATCAAAAAGAAAGAAACCACATGAGTAATTTCAAAAAAACAGGGAGGAAAGCCCTCTCAGTTTTAGTGAGTGTGGCGACTGTAACGTGGTTGGTTGGTGCTCCTCTTGCTGCTTCAGCGGCATTGACCCAATCGCAGATCGATAACATTATCGGTCTTCTCCAATCGTTTGGTGCAGATAGCGCCACGGTTAACAACGTTCGCACGTCACTCTCAGGCGGTACACCTACGGGTGGCACCGGCACAGGTACTGGCACAGTAGGCAGCTGCGGTTTTACCCGCGACTTGACCTTGAATGTGACAGGTGAAGACGTCCGCTGCTTGCAGCAATATCTCAACGGCGCCGGATTCATGGTTTCGTCAACAGGTGCAGGTTCACCTGGTAGCGAATCAACCTTTTTCGGATCGAAGTCACAGGCAGCAGTAGCCAAATGGCAGGCTGCAAATGGCATCACGCCATCAGCTGGATACTTCGGTGCAAAGTCACGCGCAGCTTATAACTCAATGGCAGGTGGCACCACGCCTCCTCCAGGCACAACTCCTCCTCCGGTAGTACCGGGAGGTTCAGGACTTTCAGTCTTTAAGACTTCAAGTCAGCCAGTAAATGGTCTTGCTCCTGCAAACGCAGCACGCTTGCCATTTACCAATGTAAGCTTTACTGCTTCATCTGACGGTGATGTAGTAGTAAATTCAATCACCGCTCAGCTCAACGGTCCTACAGATACCGATCCTTTCGCTGGTATCGTAGTCGTTGATGAAAACGGTGTTCAGCTTGGCGATGCAAAGACTTTCAATTCAGCACGACAAGTTGTCCTTACCGCACCTTTCACGGTTAAGGCAGGACAGACTCGCTGGATGACCATCGCTGCAAACATGGATTCAACTTTGTCTGACGACGCAGGAAACGTAGCGAGCATTGCAGTTGTTGGTGTAAACACATCAGCAGTTGTAAATGGCAGCTACCCAATCGAGGGGGCGATTCACACGTTGAACTCAAACCTTACCCTTGGCTCAGTTTCAATGAGCCGCGGATCAGTAGATCCAGGCGCTGCACAGACGAAAGAAGTTGGAACCACGGGTTACAATTTCTCATCGATCAAAATCACTGGCGGCACTGAAGACGTTCGCGTCAAGTCAATCCGCTGGTACCAATCAGAATCAGCAGCATCAGGTGACCTTGCCAATCTCAAGACTGTGGTTGACGATGTATCATATGACGCTACGTTGAGCGCAGACGGCAAATACTACGTGACGGTATTCCCATCAGGTGGTATTTCTATCCCAGAAGGTACCGCAAAGGATGTAACCATTCGTGGTGATATCGTTGGCGGTGCAGCTCGCAAGGTTGACTTTGACATTGCGAAGCGCTCAGACATTCACGTTGTAGAATGGATTTCAGGCGCAGAACGCTACGGCATTCTCCCTCCATTCGCAGGCAGTGCAGCTACCGCTGACACTTCAAACTTCAACAACGCAGATGACAACTACTACGAAGCTTCTGTTGTAACAATCAACGCAGGCCTCGTAACAGTAAGTAACTGGACTTCAGGCGTTCCTGCAGCAAACATTGCAGAAAACACCCTCAATCAGCCTATTGCTGGTATCGCTGTTGATGTAAAGGGTGAGGCAGTATCAGTTCAGCAGATGAAGTTTGACATCGATATCAACGAAAGTTCAGGTACCGATGCAACTATCGCTGATCTTACAAACCTCACGCTCGTTGATGGCACCGGCAAGGTTCTTGCAGGTCCAAAGGATGGCAGCGGTTCTGGTGATTCAGGTTCAATTACCTTCACCGACACCATCACCTTCCAGCCAGGTATTACCAATGTAAAGCTTATTGGTAAGCTTGGTACTGACTTCGACACCAACGACACGATTCAGGCTTCAACCACTCCGGGCAGCACAAGCTACTGGATCACGGTAAAGGGCCAGAATTCAAACAACACGATTACCCCAACGCCGGCTTCAGCGATCACTGGTTCACTCCAGACCGTAAAGTCAGGTTCACTCACCGTGAGTGTTTCATCACTCCCGACTGCGCGCACCATCGTTCCGGGTAACCAAGTTGAGCTTTCTCGCTATGTATTTGACGCAGGTCAATCAGGTGAGGATCTTCGCATGAGCACGATTCCGCTCTTCTTTAACACGAGTGGTACTCGTACTGATGTACAGAACTGTCAGCTTTACAACGGCACGACTTCTGTAAACGCAAGCAACAAGCTTAACCCAGGTACTTCTGACACTGCTTCATCGACTTCACTTACCTTCGATGGCACGGGCCTTATCCTTGCAAAGGGTTCGGTCACAACACTCTCACTCAAGTGTGATGTTCGTACTGGTGCATCAGGTACTCTTATGTGGGGTATCGATGACGGCCAGAACTCAGCGTACACAGGTGTAAGCGGTAAGGACAGCGGTCAGACGATCACCGAAACTTTCGTTGATGCAAGTGGTCAACACCACATAGTATCAACTGGAGGTTCATACACGGTGACCGCAGACAGCTCAACCCTCTATAAGGTGGTACAGGCCGGCGCAACCGATATTCCGGTTGGTGCATGGCAAGTTGAAGCAAGCAATGTTGAGAACATCACATTGGTTCGCATGAACTTCGCACTCGGCGGTGTTGCTTCAAATACACCAGCAAGCTTGCAGAGCCAGAAGATTACTCTCTGGGACGGTTCAACCCAACTCGGTGAGGCAATCTTCCAGAACTCAGGTCCATTTGCTGACTATGCAACATCATCTTCACACGTAGGAAACGCCAATGGTCTTAACCTCACGGTTCCTCGCGGTGAATTCAGGACGGTGACTGCAAAGGCAAGCTTTAGCGCTATTGACGCTAACGCAGCTAGCACTATGATCGGTGGCTTCCTCATCGTTAACTACGATGGTGACAGCAATGGTACCAGCGATGGTAACTATGCAGTTGGCGCTGACTCAGGAACTAATATCACGGGTGCGTCTGCAGACCAGACAACCAATGGTGTTCGTGTCTTCCGCTCAGTACCTACTATCACTGATGTAACTCCAGCAGGCGTTAAGCTCGTACAAGACGCTGACTTGATGCAAATCAAGATCGCTGCCGGCTCAGGCCGCGCAATCGGTGTTCGCGCACTTTCGTTCAACGTAGCAACGGTTGGTGCAACTGTGACCGGATTCCAAGTATACGGTCCTTCAGGAGCACTTAACTCAACTGCCCAGAACGCAGGTATCGCTGGTGGCAACGGAGATTACCTCCGCATCACCTTCGATGACACGGCAACTGACCGCATCATCCCAGCTGGCGGCTATAAGATCTATAGCATCCGCGCTAACTCGGTGACCGGTTTGACCTCTGCAAACCAGGAAAGCATCAGCTTTACCTTGCGCGCAGACTCAGCTTACCCAGGTCTCCAGAATTTGGTGGCCCAGGTTTATGACCTTGAAGGTAGCCAGTCAACTGGTGGTGACGTTTCATCGGTCGCCGCTTCAACGACTGACAACTTCCTCTGGACGTCGTTTAGCACCACGACACCTCCGTCAATCGGCACAGCCGCTATGAACGAGCTTGCCGACTGGACGAACGGTTACGGTGTACCCGGCTTCCCATCAGTAGGTCAGAACTTCCAGCCACGCTCATTCACTGACTAATTGAGTCACTTGTGCCTCGCAGCTTCGCTGCTAGGGACTCGCAAAACCACCCCCGAAAGGGGGTGGTTTTGTTTTGTGTTGAATTTTTCCTTCTGAATCGTTAGAATGATATGACTATGCAACTTCGCAACAAAATACTACCGATCACCCTAGCTGTCGTTATCTTCGGCGGTGCTGGTTGGTATTTGTACCGTGATATCAAGAAACTCCCAGAAAATAACATACCGCAAGAAAACTCCCTACAAGGTAATCAAAACGCTACAACAACAGACGATAATCCTACGATAACTATTTTACCCCCCAACCCTGCACCTTCGGAGCTCGATCGCCCGCTCGTGTTTAAAAATAGCAACTTATCAGATGCTCAAAAGCAGACAATTGAAGATAAGATCAAAGAGCTTATAGCAGATTTACGTAAAAACCCAGGACATTATGAGGCGTGGCTTGATCTTGGTTTGAATCGCAAGGATGCCGGTGATTATGAGGGTGCGCGTGACGCATGGGAGCGCGCGGTACTTGTTGATCCGAGTCGTTCGGTTGCTTATGGTAACCTCGGTGTCGTATACGGATTTTATTTGGGCAATCAACCTCTCGCAGAAAAAAACTTTAACGAAGCGATAAACATCGATCCGCAATTCTTGTATTTATACGGGCAGTTCTCAGACTTCTATAAAAATATTGTAAAAGATATTGCAAAAGCAAAAGAAGTTCTCCGAAGGGCGCAGGATGCAAATCCTAAAGACCGGGCGGAAATTCAGAAAATCATCGATAGTTTTTAATTTGTGTTTCTATGAGCCGTGTGGTCATAGTGACCCCGACCTACAATGAGCGTAAGAATATTGGCCCGCTCATCGAGGCGATTTTCAAGCTCGGTATTCCCGAGCTTTCGCTTGTGGTAGCTGACGACAACTCTCCTGATGGTACTGCTGATGTCGCCGAAGTTTTTGCGGGGCGTTATCCTGTACGCGTCATACGACGTACGGGCGAAAAAGGTTTGGGCCGAGCATACATTGAAGCGTTTAGAGATGTGATGAGTCGTGAAAACCCCGATTATATTATTCAGATGGATGCCGATCTTTCTCATGATCCCGCAGCGATTCCGCTGTTGCTTCATGCTGCCGAAAGTGCCGATGTTGTTATCGGTTCACGCTACATAGGGGGAGGACAAATTGAAAACTGGGAGCTATCGCGAAGACTCGTAAGTCGCTTCGGAAATTTTTATGCACGCATGGTACTTTGGCTTCCGTATCGCGATCTTACCGGAGGATTTCGCTGTTTCCAAAGAAAGGTGATTGATGCGGTACCCTTTGAGAAAGTGGGCTCGGTTGGTTATAATTTTATGATAGAGACGCTTTGGCACATTCATCGAGGCAGGTTTTTTGTAGTAGAGGTGCCGATCATATTTCGTGAGCGCAAAGAAGGAGTCTCAAAGTTTAATATTGGTATTATGATCGAGTGTTTTTGGCGGGTACTTAAGCTACGTTTTCGGGGATGAGGAAAGTATTTTTTCTTGTACTCTTTTTATCGATTCCAGGGAGAGTTTTTGCATCCGATGTTCATATCACCGAGGTTCTTTTTAATCCCGCAGGTTCTGATACGGGCGCTGAGTATGTTGTGATTAAAAATATTGGCGCGGACACCAAAGAACTTACGGGGTGGCAGCTGTATCCTGACGGTATCGGATATTTTACGTTTCCTTCATTTTCGCTCGATGCTGGTGCGTCGGTGAAGATATTTTTGCGGCAGTCCGGGAATAATTCAGCGACAGCACTGTATCATCAAACGCCTGCAGCTAACATGGGCAACACATCAGGATCGGTCGCACTTTTTTCGAGCACCCAGCATGATGCCTCAACTCTCATTGATTTTATGCAATACGGGAGAGCTGGCGAGACGTGGGAGACAAACGCAGATGAGGCAGGACTTTGGATAAAGGGCGAGTTTATCTCAATACATGCAGATGAGGAAGGCATGATACTGCGTCGTTCGGGCGATACACACATGACGTCTGCTTGGCAGGGTAGCATAGAGACGGCTAATGAGACGGATTCATCAGGTACTCAAGAAGATAGCTTATCGAGCGATGACGTAAAAGAAAATACAGGCGCTGGCGGCAAGATATCTTCGGGGCCAGTGTTTACTCCTAAGATTCGTGCATTTGCAGGATCAGACCGTGTGAGTATTGCGGGTGCCGAAGTTGTTTTTTCGGGGCGAGCTCTCGACGATGAGGACGCCTTGATTGAGAGCCAACTTGTGCGATATATGTGGAACTTTGGTGATGGCACTTTTGCTGAAGGTAAAAACGTTGTTCATGCATATTTATATCCGGGCACCTACACAGCAACGCTTATTATCGTTCAGGGGGAAGATATGATGCAAGATGAATGTCTTGTGCGTGTTGGCGACAATACGGTACGTATCAATGAGGTGCTGCCTGGCCCACAGGGTTGGATTGAGCTTGCAAATATTTCCACACTTTCCGTTGATATTAGTAAGTGGTATCTGCAGGATGCTAGCGGTTCCTCATTTCTTTTGCCTGTGGGCACGCGTATTGCAGGAGGTGGCTTTGTAGTTCTTGCCAATGACACAACAAAAGTTGCACAAAATAGTTCAAGTGTATTTCCAATTACTCTTCGTTATCAGAATGCTAAAGAGGCCGATAGCTTTATGTATAGTGGCGCGGTGTCCGCAGGACTATCGGCCGCGCGTAGTGAGGGCGAGATTGTTTTGGGGCAAAAAACTCCTGGCTTACAGAATAGTATAAGAAAAGAGAAGACGGTTCTTGTCGCAGCTAGTAAGCCAGAAGCGGTTGTTGCAAACCCCCCGGTATTAGCCCAAGAAACGACCACTCCTGCCGTTTTGCATGAGGAACGCGAAATAGATCAGCAGGCATCGGTGTTTAATACTGTAGCCGCAGGGCCCGCAGGAGAGATGAAGTGGCTTTTAGCAAGTATTCTCGCGGGGCTCTTTGTTGGTTTGTCTGCGTTGTTTATCCGCGCTCGTAGACTCCAGCAGTAAGCGCTACCATCGATTGGATGGAAAAATCACGGATGACTTTTTTGCGTGCTTCCTCACCAAAGCGTTTGCGTGCCTCTGAGTCGCGAAGAAGGTGGGAGACGGCATTGATGATCTCTTCAGGCGAGCCGGGGTTAACCAAAATACCGGTTTTGAGGTTTTCGACAATTTCTGGGTTGCCTCCGACGCGTGTGGTGATGATGGGGAGTTCCGCGAGTGATGCCTCAAGAAGTGTGTAGGCAAAGCCTTCTTTTATAGATGGTAGTACAAAAATATCGAGAGCTTTCAGATAAGTAAAGGCCTCGGGAAGGTAGTCGATGAGAAAGACATTTTTAGCGATGTGACGGCGCACAATTTCATTTTCGAGAAATTGTTTTTCTTCCCCCCACCCAATAAGAAGAAAGACTGCATGGGGATCTACTTTGGTAATATGTGTCGCTGCCTCTAAAAGATAGACGAGGCCCTTGTTTTTCGTGTATTCAGCGATAGTTCCTACGACAAATGATGGATTTGTCTGCAGGCCAGCTTTTGCAATCAAAATGTCACGCGCCTTTTGCCGTTCAAGAAAAATATGTTTTTTTGCATCAACGCCGTTATGTATAGGCACCATTTTGTGTGCTGGGGCGATGTGTTCATATACGCCTATCGAGTGATCAAAATCTGAGACGCAGATAATTTTATCTTGAAAAAGGGCTCCAATTTTTACAAAGAGTTTTAGCAACTTTCGTTGCCACCTTGAGCGTTCTTCCATAAAGGGCCAACCGTGGGTGCTCGACACGATAGTGTTTATGCCTGCGATGCGTGCCGCAAGCGCTCCCATGGCACTTGCCTTTGAGCTATTGAGATGGATAACGTCGGGTTTCAGGCGATGGAAAAGCGCTACAAGTCGAAAGAATGCAATGATGTCTTTGAGTGGATTGACGTTGCGTTCGAGATCGCCAATCTCGTAAAAGGGGATGCCGCGTTCCATGGCTTTGGTGCGCAATGGTCCGGTACCTCCCGCAGCCAGCATGATATCAAAGCGATCTCTCGGAAGATAATCTACAAGATCGATAATATATTTCTGAGCACCTCCCCATACGGATTTTGTTGAGACGAGGAGTAGACGCTTTTTCTCTTTATTGTCTATATGAGCCATTTATTTTATAATAAGCCAACAATGTTAGACAGGCAATCGCCATTGATTATCGTTTGTACGACAGCATATTTACCGTACATCGGAGGGGCAGAACTTGCTATCTACGAGATCGCCAAGCGCAGTACTGATCTGCGTTTTTTAATTGTTACTTCGCGCCTTTCTCGCCATGTGCCGCGTCATGAGCTTGCGGGCAATATTGAGGTGCGGCGTGTTGGGCTCGGTCTATCGTTTGATAAATGGCTTCTGCCGTTTTTAGGCGGGTTCGTCGCTTTGCGACGTGCACGTCGTGAGAAGAAGGTTCTGCTGTGGGGGATGATGGTATCTCAGGGCACGCTTGCCGCTCTTTTTGTGAAATCGCTCCTACCGCGCATTCCGTTTGTACTCACACTTCAAGAAGGCGATGCGCCAGAGTATTTACAAAAAGGGAGGGGCGGACTCATTTGGTTCTTTTGGAAGCAAGCACTCAAGCATGCTGATAAGGTGACCGCTATCAGCAAATATTTACAGGGTCTTGCATCTGAGGCGGGTAAGGGGGACGTTCATCTTGTACCAAATGGGGTTGATGTAGATTTTTTTAGTAAACGCGATGAAGCGGCGATTCAAAAGATTCGCGAAAAGTATCATATTGATAAAAACGATATAGTAGTGCTTTCGGTCTCGCGCCTGGTTGTCAAAAATGGCCTTGCGGATCTTATTCGTGCGTTTGTTATTTTTCTACGCACTCACCCGGGCGCAAAATTGTTGCTGGTGGGTGATGGAGGGGAGCGCTCAAGACTTGAAATTCTTGCAAAAAACGAGGGCGTTGCCGATCGCGTTATATTTGTAGGAGCAATAGCACCGCGAGATATTGTGCCGTATTTTCATGTGGCGCATGTTTTCGCGCGTCCATCGCTCTCTGAGGGGCTCGGTATCTCATTTCTTGAAGCGATGGCCGCGGGCGTGCCGGTGGTAGCAACAGGGGTCGGTGGCATTGTCGATTTTGTTACCGATGAAAAGACCGCAGTTGTTGTAAAAATGGGCGACGCTCAAAGTATCGCGGAAGGTCTTTCGCGCGCTGCAGATGATAATGAATTGAGGGCGAGGATCATTCCTAATGCACGTACGATGGTAAAAAGTTTTTATTCATGGGAGACTATCGCGTTGCAGATGCGAGAGATCTTTACGTTGAAATAAAAGGTATTATGAGGCATACTGAAAGCCTATGAAGCAAACGGAATATTATCTTTTGTGGCTTATTCGCATAGGTCTCGGTGCGCTTCTTTTGACGCCGTTTATTGTGACGGGCACTATGTATTTTCCGTTTGTTACAGGTAAAAATTTTTTCTTCCGCATTATTACAGAAATTATTTTTGCTGCCTGGGCCGCCTTAGCAGTACTCCATCCCGATTACCGTCCGCGCCGGAGCCCCATGCTACTTGCGCTTATCGCCTTTACGGGCGCTATAACACTCGCCACGATTTTTGGCGTTGACCCGTACCACAGTTTTTGGTCAAATCTCGAGCGCATGGAGGGCCTTTTGACACACTTACATCTGCTCGCACTTTTCCTTGTTGTAGGCCACACGGTCCGGAGCAAAAAAGAATGGACGTATGTCGCTCACGGATTTGCAGGAGTGGGCCTTATCGTATCACTGCATGCGATTCTTCAATTTACGGGGATATTAGATATTGTCGGAGTGTATCGGCCGTACGCTACTTTTGGGAATTCGATTTATCTCGCTGGGTATCTTATCTTCTCAATTTTCCTGTCGTCGTTGTTGTTTGCTCAGACTCGCATTTCTCTGTCACGATGGATATACGGTATCGCTATAGTCTTGCAAGGATTCGCCTTTTTTGTTGCGGCAAGCAGGGGAGCTTTTATAGGTTTTGTTGTCGGAGCAATAGCTTCACTCGTTGCGCTTTCTCTTGTATATAAAAATCGCACCTATCGACTAGCTACCAGCGGTGCATTTGCTCTTTGCGTATTAGTTGCTGTGTTGATTTTTATCTTCCCGTCGTCAGCTATCGTGCAGCGTGTGGAGCTTTTTTCTCGACTTTCTTCGGTTTCGATAGATAGTTTGGACAGTGATCCTCGTATTATTGTCTGGAAGATGGCTATCGATAGCTTCAAGGATCGGCCACTTTTGGGATGGGGTCCAGAAAACTTTATTGTACCCTTCGGTAAGTTTTATAATCCTGCGCTTTATGGCAACGAGCCATGGTTTGACCGAACTCACAATATGTTTTTAGAATGGCTTGTCGCGGGCGGTATCGTGGGCTTTGCTGCATATATTACACTTTTTGTTATCGCCTGTTGGATGATCCGGAGGCTTGTTTCGTCTAAGCGTCTTGTCCCAATGGAAGGTATTCTATTGACGGGCATGTTTGTCGCGTATGCGATACAAAATGCTTTTGTGTTTGATAATATTGTTTCCTATCTGGCTATCATGTTCTTCTACGCATTTCTCCATGCACAGTATAATCATGAGAATGTTCGTACAGAGAGTGTCAGACAGCAGCATTCAAATATTGTTATCATTATTTCTCTTACGGCGGCTTCCGCTCTCGTGCTTGTCTATAGTATTAATATGCGGCCCATATTAGCTGCTCAGAGTATGAATACTGCCATGCAGGCTCTAACCATTCACCAGCCAGTAGAGCAGGTTATAGCTGCGTTTGATAAGGTTATTGATTATCGTTCTTTTGTTACGACTGAGTCGCGTGAACAAATGTCTGAGGCAGCGATTCGCATCATTACTGCAGGTGACAACCCGAGCACACAGGCGCTCACTTTTTTGCAAAAAGCTATTGTTGAGCTTAAGGCAGAGCAAGCAGACCATTCTCAAAATCCAAGATACCCGCTCTTTCTTGGTA
>JBBTQY010000007.1:0-15887 GCA_038065475.1 Patescibacteria group bacterium
TACCAATTGCAGTTTTGAGAGCCGCAAAGTTTGAAATAGTCACACTGATACCGGCACGAGCTGCCTCAGCATATCGCTCGGGCATAGTATAGCCGAGTACTAAAATGGGTGTACGAATGCCTGCCTTGCGAACGGCAAGCGCCTCCACTATCGAATCAACACCGAGCCAATCGGCGCCAAACTTGTGCATGAGTTTTGAAAAGTCGATCAGGCTATGACCGTATGCGTTTGATTTGGTGATAGCCATGAGCATTGTACCCTTGCCGGCAAGTTTGCGAAATATAGAGTAGTTTTCTTTGAGTTTTTTGGTATCAATCTCAATCCAGGTGCGGAGCCCATGCTTTTGCATATATTTTGAGAATATCAGACAAAATCCCCCACGCCAACGCAGAAATAAGGGTTTTTAAGTGTTTGACATATATATAATAGTATGCTATAATGTTTACAAATAGAGTTCCCGTCGCACTTAGGTAAGTTCGACAACAACAAAGAAAGGCAAAACGTCATGAAGAATCAGAAGGGCCTCACGCTGATCGAGCTCTTGGTCGTCACCGCCATCATCGGCATCCTGGCGGCCATCGCCGTTCCGCAGTTCAGGCACTACCGTGCCGAGGCGTTCGACAAGCGCGCCAAGCTCGAGCTGCGAGACCTCATCGCGTACGAGGAGCGGGCGGCGGGCGAGTTCGGCTCCTACGTGAACATGGAGCGCTTTCGCGAGAACTTCAGCGCCGAAGCCATCGCCGTTTCGCACAAGGGGCGCGAGGGCGGGCGCTGGCTCGGCGTCGCCAAGCACACGGGCGGCTATCACGCCCTCTGCTACGACTCGCTCGATGGTGACATCACGACCGAAGGCGACAACGGCAACTATCTCAAATGCCGCACCGCCTTCGACACGCTCAAGAGCAGCATGCTGACCGCCAACTACTTCGAGTAGAGCCGCCGCCTACAGGCACCACGCAACCGAAAAGCCGGTCGTCCCACGGGGGCGACCGGCTAGTATTTTTTTATAGTAAGATTTTTTAGCTTAGATGCGCGTGATCATCCCAAGTCTGTACGATCCATTTTTGCTCTTGATCGAAATCAAGAACGCTAATTCCTGTATTTTTATTACGCATCAATACAAACAGATGCCCAAACTGTTTGTGTGTGACATCTTCACCAAAAATAAGTATCGCCAACAGTAAACGGATATAAGCAGCATGTGATATGACCAAAATGTGATCTTCCGCCCGTCCCTCTAAATGACGCAAAAAACGAATACCGCGCGCACGAAACTCAGTAAAGTTTTCTTCATCGGAATAGCGCCAATCAGGATTATTAATGTTTTCAATAATCAAACGTAGTGCTTCAAGAGAGCGTGGATCATTATATGAAAGCCCAATCAATTCCTTTGGCTGATCTTTTTCAACAATATCAGTACACCACTCGATTGGCCTTTTAAGATGTTCAAGGATAATCTCTGCGGTTTGGCGCGTACGCACATAGGGGCTCGCAATAATAATGTCGATGGGTAGGCGTTCTACGCGGTGCGCCAAAAAACGAGCCTGTGCTCTACCATGAGTAGAGAGCGGCTCATCAGGACCTTGTTTGATTTCTTTGCTATTCGCCGTGGATTCTCCGTGGCGAACGAGATAAATACGCTTCATAGAAATGTTGTGAAAGGCGCTTCTTTCGGGATAGATAGTGGCACACCTGGTGATTGGATGCCTTGTCTATCGACAAGGTCACCAGCTGCGGACTATGCCCCCGGCATAGTCCGCTCGGTAGGAATCGAACCTACGACCATCTCCTTAAAAGGGAGCTGCTCTACCGACTGAGCTACGAGCGGATATAAAAAAATAATAAAAGTGCGTCGGGGCTACGAGCGGATATTTATGATCGCCTACTCAACAGTACGAGACCGATGATGGGTGCAATTGCCCAAACAACATACGCATCAGGACCCGCAAAGAGGGTTTTGGTGATCGGCGACAGCTGTATAATACCCCGAAATGAGATGATATTCAAGGTGCCAGCCACAAAAAGACCTACCGAGAGAAAGCTTACAAAGAGTGCTGAGAGCCAACGATATGATGCCCTGCCCATACCCCGCAAAAAGATGCGTTCAGTAAATATAAAGAGCAGTGCGAGCACCACGCCGTAGACCAAGAGATTACGATAGATATGAACGCCAAGCTTGTGACTATCAAGCAGATTAAAAATAAGAGGAGAGATAAAAAGCGCCAAATACGTCGAGAGTAAAAATGAAAGAAGCTTTGCCTTGCCACCCATCATGCCCCACAAGAAACCCGCTCCCAAGAAAAAAGCGATGACGAGCATATCGACAGCCGGATGGCGCATATACGCCGCGAACGTTTCCGCGTATGCGAGGTACTGTGCCATCAGAAGCCTTCGCGCTTGAGTTCTTCGATAAGAGATTTGAGTGCAGGCGTGATTTTCTTTGGCATGCGAATCCTTACTTCAATAAGTAGATCTCCCCTGCCACCATCATCACGCGCAACGCCTTTGCCGGCTACTTTCAACACTTCGCTGTCAGCAACACCCTGAGGAATTTTTACTTTGATCTTGCCATCGAGCGTTTCGATCTCTTCGGAGGCGCCTACGAGTGCCGCTGAGAGCGGCACCTCAAGCCGCATGACTAAATCGTGGCGCGCGCGGCGGAAAGTCGCGTGTGGTAAGACGTGGATCTTGGCATAGAGATCACCCATATCAGCATTGGGGGCCGCCTCGCCCTTGCCCGAGATCCTGATTACCTCACCATCTTCAATGCCGGCCGGAACAATGATATGAATTTCCTCGCTTTTGACGATGATCGTCTCGCCCTTACAAGTCTTACACTTTTTCTCAGGGACTTTACCTTTGCCGCTACAGGTACCGCACTCAACCATCTTGGTAAACGTACCAAAAAGAGATTTGCGTGTATCACGCAAAGTACCTGCGCCATGACACGTATTACAGGTAGAAAGAGAAGAACCTTTCTCGGCGCCAGTACCCGCACATTCGTCGCAAAGCGCGCGCTTGCGGATCAATACGCGCCGCTCAGTACCAAAAACTGATTCGGCAAAAGGAATTTCAATATCGATAGAAATGTCACGGCCCCGGCGCTTGCCACCACCTGCAAAACCTCCGCGCCCAAAAACGGTCTCGAAGATATCCCCGACATCCATCTGATCAAAACCAAAGTTTCCAAAATCAAAGCCGCCGAATCCGCCCTCGGGGCCTCCGGCGCCTGCCGAACCAAAACGATCGTATTGAGATCGTTTGTCGTCATTTGAGAGTATTTGGTATGCCTCGTTGATCTCTTTAAAGCGCTTTTCATCGCCACCTTTTTTGTCAGGATGATACTGATGTGCGAGCTTGCGGTACGCTTTTTTTACATCTTCTTTGGATGCATTGCGAGGAACACCTAAAATTTCATAGTAGTCTTTCATATGGAGTACCTTAAAAGAACGAGTAGATAAAGACGTTGGCGGGTATCGTTCTTACGCCGATAATACCAAATCTACGCAAAATGCGCAAAACCATACTCACGATCATGATGGCTACCCAATAAAGGAAAATACTGAAGAATCGTAAGGTCACAAAAAATCCAACCGCGTACGCAATGGGAAAAACTCCCTCGAAACGCAATGATTGATTGCGCATAAAATTAATACCAACCATATAGATGATATCTCCCATCTTTTGATCGGCATGGGGTTCGATACCAATGCGTTCTTTAAGCAACTTGGCTGACTCGCGTACGGCGAGCGTACGTTCGTTTTTAGTAAGCTCACGGCCAAGTTCTGCGGCAGCTTTTCGCGAGACATAATCTTCATACAAAAGACTTGAATCAAACGCGCTATCAATACCGCGAATAGCAGGGTCCATAGTTTCTATGATGGGATCAAAAAGCCAGCGTGGGATGAGCGCCTCTACCTCTAAGCTTTGTTTCGGTGTTGCGGTATATGCAGCAGTAGCAATAGCGGCGGCAAGAAACGTGGCGGTCAACGGCAAACATTTACGAAGGCTACGAGCCACCCCGCCCTCAAGTGTTCGCTCCATCTGATGTCTCGCACGAAACATACCTAACAGACCAAAACAAAAGAGTGCGGTTGAAACAGCGACAAAAAGATAAGTCTGATACCAAATAACACCCGCAAAAGAGGCGAACGCCCAACCAACGAGCGTCAGATAAATTCTATCTACCAGAACCACCGAAAGCCCCCACATCGCTAAAAATACGATAGTGGCGGCAATGGTGCTCCAAATCAAATTCATGTGATCCCATGAAAGATCTGGGAGTAAGGTTGAGATAGAGAGCCACAGGAGGCCGGACGAGAGTACGAGGAGGATAAGGAGCGTGGCTTCTTTAGCCGGTGCTTTCATTACCCTTATTATCTTCTTTTACTTCTTCATGTTCAACAGGGCGCGCCTCGGGGTTTCCTTCGCCATCTTTTTTGTAGACGAGCTCTCCTATTTTTTGAGCTACTACCGAATAGGCCGTTGCCTTGTCACGGATGCGTGCGGCATCTTCACCTTTCATAACTTCATCGAGTTCTTTCTTTTTGTCTTCGATTTCTTTCTTGAGAGCCTCAGGTACTTTGTCGCCGGCATCGCGCACTGCTTTTTCTGTCGTATAAATCATAGTGTCAGCGATGTTGCGAGCTTCAACCAAGTCGCGCTTTTTCTTATCTTCATCAGCATGAACAGCCGCATCTTGCTTCATGCGCTCAATATCATCTTTCGAAAGGCCACTAGATGCCTCAATGCGGACAGATTGCTCTTTGCCAGTACCTTTATCTTTTGCTTTTACTGACAAGATGCCGTTTGCATCAACGTCGAAAGTAACCTCGATCTGTGGCATGCCTCGTGGTGCCGGCGGAATACCATCAAGGATAAAGCGGCCAAGTGTTTTGTTGTCTCCCGCCATCTCACGCTCACCTTGCAAGATATGAATTTCCACTGATGGCTGAGAATCTGCTGCAGTTGAAAACACCTGCGTTTTTGCCGTAGGCACTGTAGTGTTTTTCTCAATGATGCGCGTAAAGACGCCACCGAAAGTTTCTAAGCCCACTGAGAGCGGCGTGACATCGAGCAAAAGAACGTCTTTAACGTCACCTTGCAAGATACCCGCCTGTACGGCCGCGCCAAGTGCTACTACTTCGTCAGGGTTGATAGTACGGTTTGGTTCTTTGCCAAAAAGTTTTTTGACCGCCTCGACAATTGCCGGCATACGCGTTTGGCCACCAACGAGGATGACTTCATGGATGTCACTGATAGCGAGCCCCGCGTCTTTGACTACTTGAGTAGTAATATTGATCGACTTGGTAATGTAATCGCCCACAAGCTGCTCAAAATCGGCGCGCTTGAGCTTGAGAAGCAAGTGCTGCGGACCTGATTCATTTGATGTGATAAAGGGAATGTTGACCTCGGTTTCCATGGTGCCCGAAAGCTCATGTTTTGCTTTCTCAGCCGCTTCCTTGAGGCGCTGGAGTGCTATCGCATCTTTAGAGACATCGATGCCCGATTGTTTTTTGAACTCACTGATAATCCACTCAATGATTTTTTGATCAAAGTCATCGCCGCCCAAGTGCGTATCACCACCGGTTGCTTTTACCTCGATAGTATCTTCAGCAATATCAAGTACTGAGACATCAAAGGTACCGCCACCAAAGTCATAGACGACTACTTTTTCATCTTTCTTTTTGTTGAATCCATATGCGAGTGCTGCGGCCGTAGGTTCGTTGAGGATGCGGCGCACGGTAAGGCCCGCGATCTCGCCCGCATCTTTCGTTGCCTTGCGTTGTGAGTCACTAAAATATGCAGGAACCGTTATGATTGCTTCGGTGATTTTCTCGCCAAGTTTTTCTTCGGCATCTGCCTTGAGCTTTTGTAAAATCATCGCTGCGATTTCCTCAGGACGATATCCTTTGCCACCCATCTCAATCTCAACTCCGCTATTGGCCGATTCTTTGATACTGTAGGGCAAAAGAGTTTTGTCACGCTGAACCTCGGCATCAGAAAATTTGCGGCCGATAAGACGCTTTGCGGAATAAATCGTACCCTTGGGGTTGGTTACTGCTTGGCGCTTTGCCAAAAGTCCTGCTAAGCGCTCGTTTGATTTTGAGAGCGCGACAATAGAGGGCGTAGTACGATTGCCTTCTTTGTTTTCGATTATTTTTGGATTGCCACCCTCGATGACTGCCATCGCCGAGTTTGTGGTACCCAAGTCAATTCCAAGTATTTTTGCCATAGTATTTTTTTATTTTTATTATTCTTTTTTAAATTCACCGACACTTACTTTTGTGGGGCGTATAACGCGCTCTCCCATCCGATACCCTTTTTGAAACTCTGTTACAATCTTGTTGTCATCTGACTCGCTTGTAACTTCTTTAACTTCAATTGCTTCATGTAACATCGGGTCAAAGGGTTTGCCAAGCGCCTCAATCGATTCAACGCCGTAACGCTTTAAAAGGTTTTGCATCTTATCGAGCGTATTGCGCATGCCTTGCACCCACAGAGAATCAGGAGGTGGTGTGGCAAAAGCTCCTTCAAAGGTATCGACGATATCGAGAATCTCGCGTACCAATCGGGTCTCTGCATGCTGTACTGCTGATTCTTGGCGGCGCGCAGATTCACGTTCAGCGTTTGAGTAATCTGCTTTTGCGCGTTGCCAGCCCTGCAGATAATCATCTTTTTCTTTTTTGCAAACCTCGAGCGCGCGTTTAAGTTTTGTGAGCTTTGGGTCAGAATCACCTTCTGCCTCAAGCTCGATATCGTCTAATCGTTCTTCATCCATATACGTACGGTGCCAATAATGCCTTCATAATTCATGCGTGTGGGACCTGCCACAAAAAAGATATCGTCTCGTCCCCTACGCCCTACGACCACACTGATGGCGTGCATTCGCTCGACTGGATTTTCTTCGCCAATGTATACACGGAAAGGATCATCTTCAAGCGATTCAAGATATGCATCACGCTGACGTTCAAACCGATCGAGAAACATGCTCATTTCTTTGACTACGTCGCGCTCGGCAAATTCAGGTTCACGAAACACTTCATCGAAGCCGACGGGCATGCCTTCGCCAAATGCGGAAAGTACGCGAAATTGGCGCGCCATGCGCTCTTGGAGCACACGAAGATCGCCCAAGGCCTCAATCATGCGCAGAGCTGCGGCGCTTTCTATCTCGTCAGCTAATACTTCATCAACAAAAAAACGATATCCGCGCACCGAGGGCACTCGCCCACCCGATGTATGCGGTTGTGTGATAAAACCCTCATCAGTCAAAGCGCTAAATACGTTGCGAATTGATGCGGGTGAAAGCGTGCCCCGCAAATGACGCGCAATACGCTCGGATGAAACGGGCTCTGCGGTACGGATATAATCCCTAACCAAAAGCTCAAGGATATTTCTTTCTCGCTCTTTGAGCATGAAAATATTGTATGCGAATTAGCACTCTCATGTCAAGAGTGCTAATTTTACTTGCAAGTAAACTCAATATACGAAAGACTGGACTAGAACCCGAACCTTATAGCGAAAGGAAAACGAGATGCAGCAGGCACGCCAAGCCAAAGACGTTAAGACGGTGCGGTGCCATGCTGTTGCCGTCATCGAGCTCAATATCACAAACACGAAGGTTGTCCACATACACGTCGACCTCAAGCGCCCGCTCAAGGTGATCGCCGTCGTCGGCACAGACCGGCACGGACAGCGCGCGATACTGCTTGAGATCGGCATGAGCCGAGGAGTGCCGTGGGGTACAACTCATGGCAGCAAAACTCCCCCGCGCCAGCGCATCATGCATTACGAACCGAACCCTGTTGTACGCAATGCTACTTTTCGCCTGCTCGGCACCATAGCTGAGCACCGAATGAATAAATGGAAGACGCATACAACCTTTGAGAAAAAAATAGCGCGCAAACACAAACGCAAACTCCCCTGGTGGAGTAGCTATGAATTCTACCGTGGAATTCGCTTTGCGTTTTCGCATGATGACGCAGACCTTATTGAATTCCTACGATGGCATGAAGTTTACCACAGCACGACCCTGCGTAAATATCTCGCCAATCGTATCAATTGGGTGCTTTGGATACTTTCCAAGCCCCGCAGCACCGAGCGCATGCGTAAAGGAGGACTTACACTACAAGCGGAGCGTCTCCTCGAAACCTTTACCCGTGGCCGGACACTACAGGACCCCTACGTACTTTCAGAATTCTTGCGCATGTTAAGAGAATCGGCAGGAGAAAAGACACACACCAGGCTCCTCGATTTTCTTGAGCGAGAAAAAGCGATAACGCGCGACATCATTGAGATCGTCGAGCGCTCACGACCAAGACTTGCTGCCGTGCCCCACCTAGATATCGAAGTACGGCTCGCCTGCAAGCGCCAAGATGGCACCGTCAGCTACCAGATTCATCGGCGCCCTCCAAAGCACGCCTCTTTACCTATCGATCCATGTATCGATGACTCCGACGACTGTCCATTCTAAGGACGCGTCGGAGTTTTTTCTTTTGACGAAGACTTGAATGCGGCGTAAAAATTCGCTACGAATAGTCTAGCTTCTACCTTTAACAACATGCGAGGAGAAAATGGCAAAGAGCGCCGTGGTAGCTCATTACGAAAAAGCCGAAGCGTTCTTTGATACCCTCATCGCAGCGCTCCGGTTAAATCAACCACCCTACAGTCTGCCGGAAGCCCGCGTACCACAAGATCGCAAATTCCTACCCCCAAACATCATCTGGGGATCTCCGAGGCACGCACGATTCCTTTTCAAACTCTGTTACTGGATGCGCGGACGAATAGAAAGCATCAGAGCTGTCATACGCCTTGCTGCAGTACACAACAAAAGCCCAGAAATCTTTGAACCTCGAATTGCAGCATTGATGGGCCCGGAAAACATAACTCAGACACTCATCCGCGGCGGTATGACGAACCAGGCGCGCGCCCTAGGACCATCCTGGGTCGAAAACGCGAAACGCCTAGTTGAACGTTGCGACGGAGACGTTGTAGCACTTCTCCAAGACGTCAGAACCTACGAGGATGCATGCGTGCGCATCCGTAACGACAAGGAGGGTGGGGGTTTCATTGGGTTTCAGCATAAGATGGTGAGCATGCTACTTTACTACCTCATGAGCTGCGAGTTTATCGACTACTTCGTCTTTCCTGCACCCGTTGACTTCCATGTGCTACGCTTGCTGCGAGCGCATGGCATACTAGAATTTTCCGAAAATGAACGTAACGTCGATGATTCTATCTTGCAGCCAGCGCGCGAAATTTGCGCGCGGTACTGTGACAAGAAGGGCGTGAGTGCGCTTGATCTCACCGATGTACTGTGGCTTCTCTCCAACACCTTCTGCAATAGACACCCTGGCAATCTCACTCAAAGCAAAAAGTATGCGGCTCGTAAAACCAAGCTCATGGCAAAACCGTTCGTCTGGAGCGAGACTAACGAAAAACGCTATGAACAGACATGTGGACGATGTCCCGTCATTGGGACGTGTCAGATGAGCATTCCTTCAGCTTCATACTACATTCAAGGGAAGCTCAGTGTCCGTGGGCCCATACTCGCCCCTCCCCAACTCACACTCTTCTCCTCGCATCACCATGCAAAGCCCCCCGCCAAGGAATAGCGGGGGTATTTTTTATACAAAAAAATCCCGCCAGAGGCGGGATTTTTGGGAGAATCTTAGCGCTTTGACCACTGAGGAGCACGGCGTGCTTTTTTGAGGCCGAACTTGCGGCGCTCTTTGACACGTGGATCACGTTTGAGAAAGCCTGCTTTTTTGAGACTATGGCGAAGGGCCGCATCAAAATCGTTGAGCGTACGTGAGATGCCGTGGCGCACGGCTTCCGCCTGACCGTGAATGCCGCCGCCGCCTACTTTTACTGAAACGCCAAAACGAGTCTCGGGGCGTGACTTGCGAAAAGCATCTTCGACAATCTTTTGCATCTCTGCGGTAGGAAAATATTTCTTGTAATCCATACCGTTGATGATGATGCCTTCGTGATTAGCAAAAATACGTACGCGAGCAATAGACGTCTTGCGGCGTCCGACAGCTTCGATATATTTACCTGCGAATGCAGTGGTTTTACTTTTCGTCTGTGACATAAATGATGAGATTTTTCAAAATATCTTTACGAAGTCGATTGCGTGGAATCATACCAGTAACCGCTTCGCGAATCAACCGTGCCGGATCCTTGGTAAAGATTTGGCGATAGGTTGGAATGCGAAGACCGCTATGAAAACCTGAATAGCGCTCGTTACCTTCTTGGTCCCATTTGCGACCGGATAGTCGTATCTGACCTGCGTTTTTAACTATTACTTTTTGGCTAGGGGCGAGACGACCTTCCCAATCAGAAGTGCCCTTGCCGCGAATCAAAACGGCGACTTGTGAGGCAAGCCTACCGAGCGCCATGCCTCGAGCGTCGATCACAATATCTGTCTTTTTTGCTGCTTTCTGTGTCATATTATTGAACGATGCTGATATGAGCCATGGGTGCTGCGTCTGACTTGCGAATACCCATCTTGGTAATGCGAAGATAGCCACCTTTGCGCTCTGCCATCTTGGGGACAATTTCTTTTTTAAGATGAGCGGCCGCGTCTTTGCCCAATGCGGCAACAACCGTGCGATGTCCGGCAAGCGTACCCTTCTTTTCTGTGGTAATCAAGCGTTCGAGTACAGGGCGTACTGCCTTTGCCTTTGCCTCGGTCGTGGTGATGGCGCTTTTGAGAACGATGGAACGGGCAAGAGAACGCAACAGCGCCTCACGCGGGCCCTTTTCTCGTTTTAAAATTTTACCAACACGACGATGTTGCATATGAGTATATTATTCTTCCTGGGTAAGAGTTAAACCAAAATTGCCGAGCTCGCGGTGTATTTCTTGCATGGCTTTCTCACCAACGCCATCGAGATCTCGCAGCTCAGTCTCGGTCTTGCGTGCGACGTCGCCAAGCTTGGTAAATCCAGCGCGGGTAAGCGCATTGAGAGTATGGCTAGAAAGTTTTACATCTTCGAGTAAAATATTGCCGTAGTCAGTATCGTCTGACGCTACTGGCGCAGACACTTCTTTGCGCTCTGGAAGTATTGAGAGCACTTCGCCTTTCTCGCCAAACGCACGGAGCTCGCTTAACTGACCGATGAGAATCTCAAGAGCTGAGGTAAATGCATCGCGCGGGGTGATGGTACCGTCCGTATCGATCGACATGATGAGCTTGTTGTAATCAGTCTCAGTACCAACGCGCATGTTTTCTACGTGGTAGCTTACCTTGCGAATGGGAGTAAAAATAGCATCGAGCACGATAACCCCGGCCTCGAGGCGCTGACTCTCAATCACCTCTTTGGGACGATATCCTACACCTCGTTCTACCGTAAGTTCGATAGAGAGTGTTGCGGTTTTTTTGGTAAGAGTCGCGATATGCAAATCCGTGTTGATGATCTCAAGATTTGAAGAAGTTTTAATATCACCCGCTTTTACCTCGCACTCACCTTTTGCCTCAAAAAGAATCGTTTCTGACTCTTCAGAATACATTTTGAAGCGAAGCTGCTTTAAATTGAGAACAATCAACAGCACATCCTCTAACACACCTGGAACGGTTGAAAACTCGTGGTTGATACCCTGAATTTTGACGCGGGTTACTGCAGCCCCCGGCAGTGACGAAAAAAGTACGCGACGCATCGCGTTGCCAATCGTCACACCATATCCTGGGTGTAAGCTCTCGATAATAACATCTGCCTTAGTGGAAGTTTCATTTTCCACATAAGGTCGTGAAGGAAGAAGTATCGTAGTATTCATAAATTATATAAAAAGAAACACTAGCTCCGTTAGCGGGAGTAGTACTCCATAATAGACTTTACGTCGTATAATCGTACCATATCTTCGACTTTTGGTAAAGAGCTTACAGTGCCTTCGCGCTTCTCTGGTACAAATGAGAGCCACGAAGAGGTTTCGTGTTTTTTAAGTAACAATTCAAGATCGCGAAATATACCTTTGGTAGCCGATGACGGCGCGATACCGATGCGTTGGCCAATCCGCAAACGGTATGAAGGTACAAAAACTTTTTTACCGTCAACCGTAATGTGACCGTGCGAGATAATCTGGCGTGCTACCGAGCGCGATACGGCAAATCCGAGACGGAAGACAACGTTGTCGAGACGCAATTCAAGGCCGGAGACAAACTTTTGGATCACGTCACCGCCATGACCTGCGAGCGCCTTGGATACATATGCGGAAAACTGACGCTCTGAGACACCATAGAGCAAGCGTACGCGCTGCTTTTCATGGAGCTGGCGAGAGAACTCGGAGACTTCTTTGCGGCGCTTGGTACCGCCCTTGCCGTGGATACCAGGAGCATACGGCTTGCGGATCATCGCACACTTTGCCGAATAACAACGCTCGCCCTTCAAAAAGAGCTTTTCACCTTGTCTGCGACATGTTTTACATTTTGAATCTTGCATATGGGTTGATTACCGAGTGAACATTATACGCGACGAGGCTTCTTAAGACGCGGAATCCCGTGAGGAATCGGCGTCATATCTTTGATAGAGTTGATAGCGAAACCTTTCTGGCCGAATACACGAAGCGCCGACTCTCTACCTGAGCCAAGCCCCTTGATATGGATGTCGAGATCAGTAACACCCATGTCGCGCGCCTGATCGGCAATAACCTCTGCGGCTTTGGTAGCGGCATATGGTGTACCCTTCTTTGAACCTGAAAAACCTGCGCGACCGCTTGAAAACTGAGCAAACAAATTGCCTCGCATGTCAGTAAGCGAGATCAATGTATTGTTATAGGTTGCCGAAATATGCACGAGACCGTGCGCGAGCTTGCGGCGCGACGAAGAAGACTGGCGGGGTGCCGATGACTCGCCTTCTCCTGATTTTCTGATGATACGTTTCTTGCCCATAGGATTTTATTTCTTATCAACCTTACGCTTACCCGAACCCATCGTCACACGCTTGTTACCTCGGCGAGTACGTGAATTTGTCTTGGTGCGCTGGCCACGCAATGGAAGGCTGCGAGTATGACGTGTACCGCGATATGAGCCGATATCTTTCAAGCGCTTTACGTTCAATAAGATAACGCGACGAAGTGAACCCTCTACCGCATATTCTTTTTCAATGATGTTGCGAAGACGAGCAGTCTCGTCAGGGGTTAAGTCTTTGGCTCGCTTGGCATCAGAAATTTTTGCTTTTTCTAAAATAACGCGCGCCAAAGGACGGCCAATGCCGTAAATGTAAGAAAGGGAGATTTCAATTTTTTTGTTGTCTGGGATGTTTACCCCTGCGATACGTGCCATAGTTTATCCTTGTCGTTGTTTATGTTTTGGGTTCTTGCAAACAATAAAAAGGCGTCTCTGACGCTTGACCAATTTGCAGTTATTACAAATTTTCTTTACAGATGCGCGTACTTTCATTTGTCTTACGTCTTAGATTCCAGGCTAGAGACGCTGGACAATACGACCCTTTTCCTTGTCGTATGGTGAGAATTCTATCCTCACCCGGTCGCCAACAAGGACTTTAATATAGTGGAAACGCATTTTTCCCGCGAGATGAGCCGATACCTCATCCTCGGAATTGTCGAGTTTGACCCGAAAAAGACCGCCCTTGAACGCTTCAATTACAACGCCTTCGCGCAGAGTCTTTCCGTCTAGCATAGGAATATGCTCTCCATCATATCTGAGAGTTGATTTGGTGTCAATACTAGCGTATTTGGATGATAAGTTGACCCGGGCGAGAAGGTATCCGCCTAAGGAATGCAGGCCTAAAAGTTTCTTCTATCTTCTTGATGCCCGGGTAAAGACCGAGAAGATCTTTTAGATCATCGGCTTTCTTTGAGGCAAGTACCTTACTTCGAAATTCATCTACCGAAACTACCCCCTCAAATGCTACTTTTCCTTGCACCGTACAGGAAATTGTACTTTTTGCGTAATCAAGCTTTGGTTTCTCACAGGAAGGCCTCATGTCTGCCGGTAAGGCAAAACTCGCAATCAGCGACTTGTCTTCAAAAAGAATATTGGCAAGCGCGGCCTGGAAAACAGCCCTATCAACCGCGAGTACCTTCGCCTCGCCTCGAACCTCACCAAAGAATTTATCCCCTGGTGCGCCCACAGGTGGATCGGTCACACGCAGGGTCACCGAAACCTCGATAGTTTCGGGAAACAGCGTATAGGGGCCCTGTACCTCCCCTGCGAGCTTTGCCGCCAAATTTGCCCTTACCTTATCTTCAAGCTCTTTGAGAAGTGTCTCGGCCTCTGCCTTACCCACAACCTTCCCCTGCCCTGCCGCTCCTCCCTTGATGTCTCCTGCGCTGTCTGCACGTGAACGAGCATAGAACTTCTCATATTTTGGAGTGCCAGCAAAACCGGGAATCTTAAAATCAGCAAAACCTACATTGTATTTTTCGCCGGGCTCGTCGGCTGTTATTTCAACCTCGACAGACCCGGGTTTGTCTCCTTTTTTGCCGGGTACGACGACACGGTTATTTGCTCGAAATACGAGGCCTTTGGCGGTCTGAAAGCGCGTACGAGCTACGAGAACCTGCGGTTCGGAAGAGTAATCATTGTAGACGACGACAATACCGGAGGCGCGTTTACTGAATGCCTCGACATTGGTGCTCGATCCCTCTCCCCGCTCGACAATTTCAGTTTTAAATTCTTTTGCAGCGACAACAAGCGGGACGTCCTGATCTATCGTAAATTCCCGCTCTTGCTTGGTCACGACAAGCGTGAGAGTTGACGACCACCAAATAGAAGCGCCAACGACGACAATCGCACCCATCACGATTGCGGCTTGACGCAACCCGAAACGGTGCGATTTCTCACCCTTGATAAGCTCTGGAGATTTCTGATGACGCGGAGGAAGTGGCTCGGGACGCTCATGATGCCCCAAAGATTCTACTGGATGTTTTTTTTGCACAAGCAAAGGTGGTTTTTTTGTCCCACCGGCGGGGCGGATATCAGAAATGATACGCTTTTGATGATTACCTGAAGAAAACATATTTATTTAATTATAATAGCGCGTACTTGCGATAAGCGACATAAGGCCAAAATCTCCAGGGCCGTCAAAAGCACCGAAAGTGCCAAATTTATCTTGAAAAGCTTCGGGCTGAATAACGGAGACGTGAAGGCCGCGCGCAAGATCAGGGTGCAAAAGAGGTGGCGCGACGGCATTTCTCAGGTCGCCAACAAGTGCACCTCCACCCAAAAAGAGCATTTTTACATCACTCATAATATCACGCGCAGCGCGCTGCCATACTCGTTCAAAAACTTCTTCCCAAGATTTCATTTCTTTCTTTATGATACCACGAAGTTTGGCGGATGCCTCGGGAGTAAGTGTATTGCCCGTGTAGGCACGCAGTAGCGAGAGGGCATTGTCGAGGTCGATTCGTTCGGATTCTGAAATGCGCAAAAGAATATTGAGCACGCCAAACGGGAGAGATACGATCTCTGTTATAACTCCGTCTACCAAAAAGGTGACCTCGGTCAGCTCACCGCCAATATCGACGATGATGGCCGAATGCTCAGGGGCAAGCACTTCTTGCATTAAAAGCCAGGTAGTGATGGGAAAAGTAGAAAAACGAACTTTTGCATCGGGCTTCAAGCTTTTAATAACCGAAGTAAACGTATCATATAATTCGCGGGAGGTGCCTGCATAATGTATCCACGACTCGATTTCCTCAGCACTCTTACCGACAGGCTGGTCAACACGATACCCGTTGAGGAGCGATCGCATGAGCACTTCTTCAATGATGACAACGTCGCTATGGCCGATATCGGCTAAAAATTTTTGCTGGCCCTGATTGATAAAGCTCGCTACATCAGGTTGGGTAACCACACGCGCTTTCGGGCGCTTTTCATAGATATATTCGGTTTTGCCCAGATAAAAAATCAAAGAAAGGCCGAT
>JBBTQY010000008.1:0-80190 GCA_038065475.1 Patescibacteria group bacterium
AAAAGCCCTCCTCTTTGTTCGTGCCAAAGATAAAGAGTAATACCCAACATACCAAATGTCACGAGCATGATATCGGGCAGGAAGGTGCGCGAATATAGTACCAAAGCGTTATCGAACGCAATGCCAAGGCCTGCTGCAATCGCAAATATTCTATCGCCCCACAAAAGTCGTGCCGATATAAATACCAAGACGGCAAGAAGCGAGCCAAGAAGGATATTTACAAATCGGAGCGGAATGTAGGGGAAATTGCCAAACGGTACTGACGTACCGCGTAATATTTTATATTCAAAAGGAAACTGACGCGCAACACTCGCCATAACAATATTCGGTAACGGCGGATGGAGCTCAAAATAGGGTCTATCGTGAACAATATTGGAAATATAGGTCGCATAGATACCCTCATCAAAAACCACTCCATCCGGATACCAAAAGAACGGGATACGCAACAAAAACGCTACCAGAAAAATAGTAGCGCCCCACAAGAGGTCTTTTTTTGTCATCATGGTGCCCAGGGCCGGAGTCGAACCGGCACGGCCATTGACGGCCAAGGGATTTTAAGTCCCTCGTGTCTACCAATTTCACCACCCGGGCATTTCGGCGGGAGTCGCTCACCTCCTTTGTGCGGTCGGCGGGAGTCGAACCCGCGTTTCGTCCTTGGCAAGGACGCATAATAGCCGTTATACGACGACCGCAAATATGTGCTCTATAATAGCGTGCGTAAGCACGAAACTCAAGAGTGTGTGCTGAGGGGGAGAGTCGAACTCCCACGGGATTTCTCCCACCAGCTCCTAAGGCTGGCGCGTCTGCCAATTTCGCCACCTCAGCATAAAAAGAAGAACAGAAAAACTGGAGGCGTGGGCGGGAATCGAACCCGCGTATAAGGGTTTTGCAGACCCTTGCCTTACCACTTGGCTACCACGCCATTACTGCACCGTAAATCGTATCGCAGGTGTATACTTGTTGTCGAGATGCTGACGTACAAAATGCGTCGCTTCATTTTCCCGTGTTTTGAGCTCTTCGGCAACCCCTCCGCGAGCATCATCGGGAAATACACTAACCGCGATCATTGCTCGCGATCCCGCCTCATTGAGATCGACAAATTGAACTGAGACAAACACACCAGGCGCAAACGTACACTCACGCAAGAAAAATTCTCCGAGAGCTTCTTGTAAAAATGCTGTGAGCCGTTCTCTACGCCTCTCGTTCATAGTAAAACGCCAAGATATCACGCTCGTCAATTGCACGCGACGACTGTACCATCAACCCCCCTTCCTCGCCCGAACGCAATTCTGTCGCCGCCACCTTATTTCTCTGAAGGCTAATGATGCGCCCTTTGCCCACCGTCTCACCCTGACGAACGATATCAAACTGAGCGTCAGCTGGCACGACGCCATCTTTTGCGCGACCACCAATAATGCGCCCCGCAGGAATATTGGCAAATACCTTGAGTACCAATAACTTACCATGATCCTCGCGAGTAATTTTCTTTGGCGCTAGTTTTTTTAATTCTTCACGAATCCAATCAATGGCCTCGTAGATAACTTCAAATGACCGAATAGAGACATGGAGACGCTCTGCAACATCTAAGATAGGACCCCGCATGCGTACATGAAAACCGACCACAAATGGAATTTTTGCAGCTGAAATATTTTTAATTTCACTCTCAGTCACCTCACCCACCCCCCCATCAAAAAACTTCACAGGGAGATCTGCGGGTACACTAGCGCGGAGCTCTTCTACGAGCGCCTCGTACGATCCGGCGACATCAGCTTTTACCAAAATACCAATATCTGCGGGAGTATTTTCGCGTGCGGCCGGCTGTTCGAGTGCAGCGCGCGCTTCTTCGAGTTCCGTTTTTGAAGAAAAAGTTATTGCTTCTGACCCTATCTCGGGCACCGCATCAAACCCCACAACACGAGCCGGGCTTGAGGGGCCGGCGCTCTCGATAGGTTTTCCAAAGCCATCTTCCAAAATACGCACGGGGGCTGCCGCACTCCCCGCCAAAATAAAATCGCCCTTTTTGATGTGCCCGTCACGAATAATGATCATGGCTGCAGGACCTCGGCGCGGATCTAAATGCGACTCGATTACAATACCGCGAAGCGGTAACGTGGCGTCACCGCGCAACTCTTCAAGATCTGTAAGCAAAAAAATAGTCTCGAGCAAATCATCGACACCCTTGCCCTCTTTGGCTGATAGAGGTACGCAGGGCACACTGCCGCCCCAGCCTTCAAGAAGTACACCGATCTCGGCAAGACCCGCCTTCGCGCGATCAATATCTGCCGTTGTCTTATCAATCTTGTTGATAGCAACAATAAAAGGGATATTAGCCTTCTTGACTGCTTCAAGCGCTTCTTTCGTCTGCGGCTTTACACCATCATCGGCTGCGACGACAAGCACCGCCACATCAGCCACACGTGCGCCGCGCACACGCATTTTAGAAAAGATCTCGTGCCCAGGAGTATCAAGAAAGGTTATGCGCTTGTCATGCCAGACAATCTCTGAGGCACCCAAATGCTGGGTGATACCTCCTGATTCTTTACTAACAATATTTGTCTTGCGAATGTAATCAAGAAGTGTAGTTTTGCCGTGATCAATATGCCCCAAAATAACCACAATAGGGTGGCGCGATGTTGCTGCCTTGTTGTCGGTTTTTTGTGACATAAACAAATTGCGAAAATATATGAGCCATACGCGCTAAGCACTTTGTATGGCGCGTGCGAGTGCATCAGTCTCTTCTTTTGAAAGCTGATAGCGTGAAGTACCTGCCTCGATAGGTTTGGCATATACCAGCGGTTGGCCGCGCGTATAGAGGCTTGAGAATACAACACCATTGTTTTTGCCATCAAGAAGTGCAATGACAAAGCTTTGATCGCCTCCGGTATCAGAAAACGGATTAAATCGCACCATGGAGACCTTCTGTACACTTCCCAAAAAATCTCGAGCAAGGGTGCTGTGCGCATCACCGAGCTCGCGCAACGCCTGTTCTACTTCTTCAATGCGCCCCGCATGCTCTACCACGAGAGCTTCCGCCGTTTTAGGGTCACCTCCCCCAAAAATCTTCTGAAACTTTTTCTCGAGGTAAAAAAGTCGCGCACCACACGCGACCACCGCTACCCCCAAAACAATAAGTGCCAATTGCATACTGGCTTTAAATTACCAGCTCATCGGGCTCCTGTAAAGCTATGATTGCAAAATAGGCAAGAATTACCGAGACAAGCGTGACAAGCCTTGAGACGGTCACGTACCAATCGGTGACGAAACCCGTCTCATCGAGAAACCCCGTAATGCCAAGTAAAATAAATGAAAAATTTGCCAGAAGCGTAAAACGATGCGCGAGAGGATCGGTATCGCGTGTACGTAGAGTCTTGAAGAAACCATAGAGCGAGGCTGCAAAGAGTGGGACAAACAAAACCGTGAAGATAAATGTAGTCACATCACTTGTGATGATCTGGCTTACAAAAAAACTATCGGGACGAATATCGATAGGATAAAGAAAAAGTGACACAAGAAAAGCTAGATACCCAAATCCGTAGAGCATGATAACAAACATTGCTGGTATGCGCGGGAACAGCGCTTGCCGAAAATAATGCGCCACCACAACCAAAGAGAATCCTATAAAAAATTGCATGATATAAATCATGACTTCGGCTAAATCTTTGCGCTCGATATATCCAAAAAAATCAGCTCCAGCGAGCAGGTACCATACAATACCCATCACATACCAAAAGAGTGCGTAGGAAAAAAGGCCCTTGTGCTCATATCGCGGATTGATATGATAGCGCGCAAGAAACGTAAGAACACTAAAGGTACCAATAACGATAGAGACGAGTACCGTAAAAAGAATACCAACGAGCATGCGCCCAGTATATCACGCCTCGGGCAGATTTTGATCTTTCGATGATCGAAATTTTTGGTTAAACCAGGCCACTATCTTGTCTTTCGCGGCAAGACGAATACCCAAAAGCTCCAAACCCACAAATGCGAGCCATGCCCCGGGTGTGAGCGGTGTTAACAGCGCCAAAAGACCTATAAAAATAAGTACGAGCCCAAGAATCTTTTTTGTCGTACGCTTCACCATATATTAACGTCTGCGAAGTGTTATAAGTTATTTCTCAGCTGAATGCTTACCCTGCTGAACATACCCGGAAAAAGCCTGCATGATTTCGAGAGGAATGGTAAAGATCACCGTATTTGATTGATCAGAAGAGATATCATTGATCGAATTAAGAGTGCGCAGGTGGAGCGCGCCCTTGGAACCTGCGAGCAGTTCGGCTGCTTTTGCCAAGTTTTGTGCTGCGATCACCTCGCCTTCCGAGTTGATGATGACGGCTCTGCGTTCGCGCTCAGCCTCTGCTTGTTTGGCAATCGTGCGCACCATAGTATCCGGCAGCTCGATATCCTTGAGCTCGACCGATGCTACATCTACCCCCCAATCTTTTGTCGCGGCATCGACAATTTGTTCAATCTGATCAGAAATCTTTTGGCGTTCGGCGAGCAATTCATCGAGCGTTACTGATCCTGCGACATTGCGCATAGTAGTTTGTGCCAACTGCAATACCGCATAGTCAATTTCCTGGATATCGATGATGGCTTTTGCGGCATTGGTTACGCGGTAGTAGATAACCGCATTTATTTTTGCAGAAACATTATCTTTGGTGATGGCGTCTTGCGCAGGTACATCAATAGTCTTCAAGCGCATATCTACCTTGGTCATACCCTGAATGATAGGGATTACCAGGCGCCATCCCGGATCTTTGATATTGGTAAAACGCCCAAGGGTAAACTTGACCCCCTTCTCCCACTGGTTGACCTGCCGAATACTGATGGCCATCAAAGCCAAAAGTATGACGACGAGAAAGGACAAGGTACCTGCGAGCGCTACAAAAATTTCATATGTTTCCATGCCTTCACTATACTCTCGCCCGCGCCAGAGGCAAGGGTATCTCTCGATTGATTTCTAAGCAAAGAAAAACCAGCGCGCAGTGCGGCTGGTAGAAACGTTAAAATGGGCCTCAGCCCAGTTCGTGAACACTTTTGACGACTTTTTTCTCTTCATTCCGTTCAACCAACACGAGATTCTTCGCTCGATGTCGTGTACTGGGTGGAAAAGAAATCTCTCCGCGGTCTGTCACATGTGGGCGGTATCCTGCACCAAGCCACTCAACCGGCACAGTAAAGTGACAATGAGTCGCCAAAAACATGAGCAGTAGGGTGTGAAGTGCGCTCAAATCCTCATTTCGTTCCAGCAGATGACATGGGATGTCGTCGTTAAGCCCGAAAAGCGCCGGTCTCTCCGAAACCAATTCGATATAACCCTGTTCCACACGAGAAGCAAGGAGCATCATTTTTCTGTTGAGTTGCGCACAACTCAGCCCTGGACTCAAACGGAACCATTGGAATACCGTACAGTGTAAAGGCAGCTTCTCGTCGCGCGCATAGGTAGCGCCCAGCGGCATGTCTTCGACGGGTAGAGCGATAAGATATTCAGTAGGCATTCTGGCCTCCTCTCAAGTTAGCGTCCTTGCGGGCACGCTTGTTGTCATTTTCTAAATCAACCCTAACGCAGCGGTAAAAAAGAGTAAAGTATAGAATAGAAATATATACCCCAAAATACTTTTTTCAAACCGTGCGGACCATGTTGAAGTAGAGCCTCCCGCAATCAAATTCCATTATCTATTCTTTGGGTAATATTTCTAAAATTTTTCCTCTTACTTGTTGTGCTCCTGGTGGCGCCAGAGAAACAAGCGTATTTATATGCTCTGCTTGAATAATATATTTTCCTTCATACTCAAACGGTGAAAACATAAAGTTCATTACATCGCCTCTTATCGAACCATCAAGCCGAATTTCTTCAAAATAAAAAGTCTTTGCAACTTCACTTATCACCGGGCCAACCACGACACCAACTTTTTTATGATCTTTATATAAGGTTAGGGGTTCCCGTATTCCAAGCGATTCCTTATCAGTAATGATTTCGAGTCTCTCAATTTTTCCAACCGTAACTCCGCCTGATTGATTTTTGCTTTCTATATTGTATACCTCTTGAGTGGGACTGTTCCGCGATTCGGCATTAATTTTTTTACCAAAATAAAAATGCCCGTAGCCACCGGCAGCGGCTAATATTGTTCCCACAACTATAAATATTTGACTAATATGTTGCCAAGTTTCTGGAGACATTTTCATGCTTTTATTAATGTTATTACTCCTTTGATCCTAACTTGAGTTTGCGGAGGAGGTGAGATTCGAACTCACGATACGGTTTCCCGTATACCGCTTTTCGAGAGCGGCGCTTTCAACCACTCAGCCACTCCTCCATGACACTTTTCATTATACGCGAACACGAGTATCATAGAGGGAACACGCATATGAATCAAGTACGATTTCTCAAAAGTTTCCTCAAAGATCGCAATATCGCCGCGGTCACCGAGACATCCAGGCCCACCATCCGTAAGATCCTTAGCAAGATTGATTTTAGTAAAGATCTGACGGTTGTCGAATACGGGCCTGGTACCGGAGTCTGCTCTTTTGCAGTACTCAAAAAGCTCTCGCCCAACTCTCGCTTTGTCGGCATTGAAACAAATGCTGATTTTGCTCGGCACCTACGAGCACACAAAGATCCTCGCTTTACGGTCGTCGAGGGTGATGCGCGCGACGTCAAAACCATACTCAAAAGCCTCGGTCTTGCGGGTGCGGATATCGTACTCTCAAGTATTCCGTTTACTTTCTTCCCATCTGCCACACGCAAAGAGCTCGTGGCGAGTACCGCCTCAGTACTCAACCCAGGAGGCTCGTTTATCGTCTACCAATATTCCCCTCTCATGAGAGGATACCTTGAGAAAGAATTTTCTGAGGTACGCCTCGCCTTCTCACCTCTCAATATTCCCAGTATTTTCATCATGGAGGCGCGTAAAACCTCCTAAGTAATAACACGATCCAACGCAAAAACCCGCCGATGGCGGGTTTTTGTATACATGTGTTATCAGATGAATAATTGAGATTGACCTTTCTCTATATTAGCTAACGCGACGAGTGGCAAAAAAGTTACTGCGTACCTGGCGGCTAACGCGCATCGTATCGCGTACAACAAGCCAACCTGCAGCACCAGCACCCACCATAAAGAGCTTGATCATGTGCTCGGTATTCATCATCATATCAGCCCAATACCAAAGT
The DNA here is from genome assembly GCA_038065475.1 of Patescibacteria group bacterium. Lineage (GTDB taxonomy): Bacteria > Patescibacteriota > Minisyncoccia > Ryanbacterales > GWA2-47-10b > SICQ01. The sequence goes on from JBBTQY010000008.1 coordinate 7,174, forward strand.
GAATTACCAAGCGGCCTACCAGTCGAGCGGTCAAATGCATTGCGGAAAAACTCGCCAAACGACATATAGCTCTGCACGGCACTGATAACAAAAACGAGTGTCGCTACCTCGAGCGCCAAAATAGGCAATACGCGGCGCACAAACCAAATGCCGTACACGCGGCGCATGGTGCGCCCTTGAAGTTTGCGTGCATGAAGATCCGTTGTCATATGTTGTGAGTGATCCATAAGTTTATATTGAAATTGCGAGCTCCTTCATCATCCGCTTTGCGCGAAAGAGTCGCATCTTGAGCGTCGAGAGTGACATTTTTTCCTCTCGGGCTATATCTGCGTATGATTTGTCTTCTATATAGTATGCCTCTACCACGCGGCGCAAATCAGCAGGCAACCTATCAAGCATTTTTTCTGCTGTCATTTTTTGGTCGAGCGCAGTCGAGAGCACCTCATCAACTCCAAGGTTCTCATAGTGATCGGGCTCCAAAAGCGTAAAACGTTCGCGTTCACGCTTGAGTTTACGGTAGTGTGAAATTGCTTTATTGAGCACCACGCGGTACGCCCAACTCTTAAAGCTCGCGCCCTCCTGTTTTTTAAACTTGGTCGCATTGCGATAAATATCACAAAATGCTTCCTGCACAATATCTTCGGCTTCTTGTGGGTTACGCACTACACCGTACGCAACACGTAAAAAGGGTCTTTGATATTTTTCAACAAGCAAAGAAAACTGCCCCGGGTCATCGAGTGATGCCAATAGCACTTCTTCATCGCGTTGTAGGGTTTCGTTCATGAAAATATGCTGGGTCCTCTCTCTACACAGTGTATAACGACCTATCCAAAAAGAAAGTCACGAGGCGTAATCTCTTTTATTTTAAAGGCTTTTTCCGCTCGTCAGATACGATGGTGCCATCAACCAAGGTTATAATGCGGCCCGCAAACGCCGCATATTCGGGTTCATGGGTTACCATGATAATCGTCTGGTCACTCTTCTCATGAAGGTCACGAAATGCCTCCATGACGCGCAAACCATTGGCAGAATCAAGATTTGCAGTCGGTTCATCAGCAAAAAGAATTTGCGGCTCATGCGCAATGGCGCGTGCGATACTCACCCGCTGCTGCTGACCACCCGAGAGCTGGCTGGGTAAATTGTGTTTTTTATCAACCATACCAATGCGTTCGAGTGCGAGCGATGCCTTAAGATATGCCTCTGGAGTCGTGAGGCCCTGCATAATGATCGGCAGGGCAACATTCTCAAGCGCAGTAAGCTCAGGCAAAAGCGCATAGTCTTGAAATACATATCCAAGTTTCGCAAGACGAATATCGGTCTTTTCTTGCAGTGAGAGCTCACCTGTCCGCACTTCATCAAGAATCACCTCTCCTGAGGTCGGCTCATCGAGTAGTGAGAGCTGGTAGAGCAGCGTTGATTTGCCAGAACCTGACGGCCCAATGATCGCCACAAATTCCCCCGTTTTAATCTCAAAGTTAAGACCTTTGAGCACCACGAGTTCGAGCTCGCCCGAGCCATAACTTTTTACAAGTTTTTCTGTTCTGATCATGATTACCTTCCTAAAATAGAATCGAGCGTATTTTTGCGAACAATAAGCTTTGCAGGAATATAACCAGCAATCAATGTAACGGTGAGCAAAATAGCAATACGAATGGCCGCACCTTCAGCAGTCGCTACCAAAATGCCGTCAGAGAAAGGAAAATCGATAGGGTGCACATCAAAGTACGGCTTGAGAATGCCGAAAGTTAATATGACACCGATCAACGATCCGATAACTCCGTAGAAAAGCGCTTGGAAAATATAAGAAAACTGTATCGCCTGTGGGCTGATGCCGATACCTTTCATAATGCCGATAAATTTTCGCTTGGTCACCGCGTTGATAAAAATCACAATAAATACCGTGATTGATGCCACAATGAGCGCAACCGACGAGAGCGCATTGCCTAAAATACTAAAGGTCTGCTCGATATCGCGTAGAAATGATGGGATGGCTTCATCAGTCGTCTGAATGCGCGCCGCGTGCCCCTCCATAAAATCTTTTGTCTCCGCTACTAAGGTTGGTGCATATTCATAATCAGTCCTGATGGCGATTGATTGTACCTGCTCTTTATTGACCGGCAAAAGCTTCTTGAGCTCTTTGTCAGTAATAAAAGCGCGCGTTGATATTTCATCAACTTTACTCTTTACAATTCCTTTGATGATAAATTCTTTGCTAACAACGCCTCCCCCCGCGCGCGAAAAGCTAACGCGCACGCGACTGCCAATATCAACATCTTCTAGAAGCGTTAGACCGGGAATGTTTGCATCGGCAAATGAAGAATATTTTTTTATCATGTTCGCACCGATGAGTATATATCCCTCCTCTCCCTCGTTGAGATGTTCGCCGTATTTGAGAAAGCGTGAAAAACCAGTCACCACCTCTTCCCGCGCAGGATCAATACCGGTCAGTGAAATACCAATGCGATTTGCGCGCTCGTTTTTGCCAGGCAAGTCGGTAAGCGTACCGAGTAATTGCACGCCCACAGAATATCGCGGCGAGATGGCTTCTACCTTTGGATGGCTCTCGAGAAAAGAAATGAGCGCTGGCGAATTTTCGATATAATCACGGCCATCAGCTGATGTGACAAGCACCTCTCCTGAGTATGCCTCGCGAAACTGTTTGAATGAGCCAGAAATAAGCCCGACCAACAACCCCGAGACAACCACGAGGTTGAGAAATGTCAGAATCATGACAAAGATAATAAGCGTTGTAGTTCCCTTACCCGAGCGCCTGAGCTGCCGCAAAGCAAGAAAGAAACCGACGCGCAGCGAAAGAAGCATATTATTGCAAGATAATCATATCGCCCTCGGCAAGGCCGCCCGTGATCTCAGTAAAGCCGTCAGAACCTCGAAGACCAAGGAAAACTTCTACCTCGCGAGCATCTTCGATTTTTGATCCCACCATGACAAAGCGCTTGCCATCACGCGACTTAATAAACCGCTGTGGAATTGCGAGAACCCCCGCGTTGCGCTTGCTCTCAATATCGATAGCCGCTGTCATACCCGATCTGATGCGATCATCTTTTTTAGCAAACTGCAATTCGATTTTATAGGTAGAGACACTATCGATGACAGTTTCAGCCGGATCAATACGTACCACGCGTGCTTCAAACGGATTTTCGGTGCCATAAGCATCAAGAATAACGCGAGCTGACTGCCCGAGCGAAACCTTTGCAATATCGGCCTCGGGAATATTTGCCTCAATCTCAAAATCTGACGCACTGATAAGTGAGATAAGACTGGTACCAGCACTCACAAACTCGCCAGCATCAGCATCTTGTTTTGAGATGACGCCGGAGATAGGTGCAACAATGACAGTTTTTCCAAGTTGCGCGCGAATGTTATCGGCAGCTGCCTGGGCTCGTTCAACCTCAGCCTCGCCACTCAAAATTTCCTCAGCAGTACTTCCGGCTTTCTTTATTGAAAGCTCACGTTCGGAGACAACCAATGCGGTCTCTGCGGCACGCAACTTCTCTTCTGCTGCAGATAGGTTAGAGATCGCAGTATTGACATTGGTACGAGCAGTTGCAATGTCTGTTTTATACCCATCAATAGTAGTTTGCGTAATACCTGAATTAGGAGTCAGCGCATTTACTGCTTTTGCTGCATTGTCCAAGAAACGTTTGGTGGTATCCAAATTTTCCTTGACCATCTGTATAAACGAATTGTCATCGATGTTTATGGTTTTTGCACGCCATTGCGTAAATAAAATCTCAAGCGCCACACGTCCGGATTTTATGTCAGCCTCGAGTTGCTGATCTCCGGTAGCAAAGGTAAGTTGGATCGATGATGTTCGCGGGTTGGTAAAAAGCTGATCAGCTTTGCCAGTTAATGCATCGTCCGCTTTTGTGTACGCTTCAGCAAGAACATTTTGCAGATTAACACGCGCATTTGCCACTGACGCTTTTGAGCTCGCTACTTTTGATTCATAAAGAGCAATATCTTCCGCACGCGTGCCGCGCTTGAGCTCGGCGAGTTTTGCCTCCGCCGATTTTACGCTTGCCTCTGCCTCACGTAATTGTGCCGTAAGATCGCCCGCCGAAAGAGTTGCCAGACGCGTACCCGCAGATACAATATCACCTACTCTCACGTAGGAGGCGACGACACGCCCACCAACCTCAAACCCAAGGTCAACGGTGCTTGCTGGCTTTACCTGGCCGGAAATATTTACCTTTTGGACAACATCTCTGCGAACAACGTTAGCTGTCTCAGCATCGCCATTACCGCCCCCACCCAAGACAAAAGACCCGCCAATAGTTGCGAGTACGGCAACACCTACGATCCACTTGGTTCTGCGTGAAAGTTTTTTAAATCGTGCAATCATTGTCCTTTATCCTAGCGTATTTTGTCTTTTTTCAAAAGCCCTGCCACACGAAAACTTATGTACGCCAAAAGCGCCAATTGGATAATAGGTGTGATACCTACATCGAGACATGGAAGAGTAGGCATCCATGACGAGTAACTCCATCGTAAGGTTGCAAGCGCAAAAAGCTCGAGCCCGATAGCAAATGCAAAAAGTCCCCCGAGGGTGACATCAAGACGATTTTTAAATGGCTTAACCCATATATAGAGTACAGCTGCGACAAGAGTAACAAATGCATCAAAAAGAGCCGCCTTCATTAATAGAAGCTCAGTGATGGTACCGCCCTGATAGTGCACGTAGAGATACGAATGCACGTTTTCCCACAAAAGATTGAGAAAAAATGCGGCGATAAACACTATGATAAGTTGTTTGATGTGTGTATGCATTGACCATTCTTATACCATTTTTCACATAAAAGGTCAATGACTTTGGTGGACCTGCGGAGAATCGAACTCCGACCTCATCCATGCCATGGATGCATTCTACCACTGAACTACAGGCCCTTTTTTCTTGATAAAACTACTCTACACAAAAACAGTATATAAAAAAAGTCAGCCGCGCTTACGCGAGACCGGCTGACATGATGGAAGCATTCTCGAGCATGACTGCCACATGCTCGAGCTCGATGCACACGCGCTCATGTCCGAGCGACGTACAGATCAACTTGAAATGAAACCCCACGCCGATATAGAACGTCACGCGCGGATCAGCATGCCCGAGAAAGAAATCCTCCGCAGCAAGACATGCGCGGATGTGCTGCGCTACACTGCCCTGCAGTACTGGCAATCCATCGGCACGACCTTGACGTCGCTCGGACTCCTCCATGAACGCGACCGCGTCAGTAATCGCCCGGTAGGCGATCTCTCGGCGAGCATCCTCGACTTGGGCGGCACGTCGTTCATACTCTTCTCTGGTTAGGGAGCTCATCTTTCCCTCCTCAAAACTATTCTGCGTGCATTCGTAGCACAAAAAATATCTTACCTCAATACGTGTGTCCCCGGCAGGAATCGAACCTACATCCACTCCTTAGGACGGAGTTGTTCTGTCCATTGAACTACGGAGACATTGAATCCCGACGCTTTAGTCGGGACCCCGACTTCATTATCATATATATGATGCGTCGGGGCTACGGAGACGCGTTATCGCTTCTTTATAGCACGCTCTTTTGATATAGTGAAAGTAATGTCTCACGAAGAAGAAGTTATCCGTGCGGTAGAAAAAATCTTACCGTCGGTCGTATCGATCACCATCTCCAAGCATGCAGATTTTGTAAATCGCATGCTGCCGATTGATGGCATCGCCCCCGAACTACCAAAAGACGCTGACGGCAACATTCGCCTCGGCGGCGGTTCGGGTTTTATCATTTCCAATGACGGCCTCGTACTTACCAACAAGCACGTCATTGTAGATCCTGAAGCTCAATATGCGATCTTTGATCAAAATGGCACTAGAAGTGACGTGCAGATTTTGGCGCGTGACCCTATCCATGATGTCGCCATCCTCAAGATGACTCCTCCCGCCAATTTTTCTGCCGTGCCACTCGGTAATTCACGAAATCTCCGACTGGGACAGACAGTCATCGCCATCGGCAATGCGCTCGGCGAATTTCAAAGCTCAGTATCGACTGGCGTGGTCTCGGGCCTCTCGCGCTTCATTACCGCCGTCAGTGACATGTCAGGGCATCACGAGCGCTTGCGCGGACTCATCCAGACTGATGCTGCTATCAATCCAGGTAACTCAGGCGGCCCTCTTATCAATTTGCACGGCGAGATAATCGGTATCAATGCAGCAGTCGTCTTTGGTGCGCAAAACATCGGCTTTGCGATACCTATTGAAAAAGCAGCGCGCGATCTTAATGATATTCAAAAATATGGCCGCATCCGCCGACCTTTCTTGGGGGTACGATATCTATTGGTCAATAGCGCCATCCAAAAACAATTTGGCCTGCCAATAAACTACGGCGCCTTTGTGGTACGCGAAATGGTACCGGGCGACCACGCCATCATCCCCGATAGCCCCGCAGACAAGGCAGGCATTCGCGAAGGAGATATTCTTCTTGCCTGCAATGGTAAATCAATCAACGAAAAAACTTCGCTCGAAGACATGCTTGAGAACACAAACCCTGGTGATACCCTCACCTTCTCAATATTGCGAGGCAATGAAAAGCTCTCGATAACTGTTGAGCTTAAAGAGCGGCGCGAAGTTAAGCCGGAGGCGCCTCGAGAATAATCTCGTGCAATCGAGCACCACAGTTTTAATGCCCTCAACGAACAGATACACAAACTTGACGGAAAGCTCTAAAAAAGGCAATATCTAAAAGGAATTTCGGCGAAAAAGGAGCATGTGATGAATAAAGTTGGGAAGCTTCTTCTGCTTGGGCTTTTCCTGGCAAGCGCCGCAGAAGCTCGTGCAAGCGAGGTCACTCTTTGCTTTGAAAAAGATGGGACTGCTACCATCGTCAACGAAGGTACTCAACGCTGCAACGACGAAACACCTACACTTGTGTTGCAGGCACTTCCACTCTGCATCGTCATCAACGGAGAGCGATCGTGTGAGGATCTTCCGCTGCGCGATGCGGTAGATCAAGCAAATACCGAAGTACGTAGAAGCATCCTCCCAGATAAGGGCGCTCCCGATGCAAATGGTGCTTCATTCCTTGCAGAAGTCAACTCTGCGCCGTCGATGCGATTCCGAATTGCTTCGATCTGCAAAGTAATTGGACTTCATGGAATGCGTTCTGGCGCCCAGCGCATCGTGCTAGTTCCTACGGTAGAAGACTGCCCCTACTAAGCCAACTATCGGTTGGCTTTTTTTCTTTTTAATCTTATTTTGCTCACATAAGAATAATCTCGCGGAGACGCGCGCCACGCAAACGCGGCACCAAATGGGTGATGCCGTCTTTTTCCTCTATATCAAACTTTTCTTTGTCACCGAGCGGCACACACTCCCCGCCCGCGCAATCGAGCGCCAGATATCCATCGCCAGGCTCGCCATCATATTCAATCTCATCGGCGCGTACAATCCATGATCCTTGCAGGTATGGTGTATGCGGATCTTTTTTCTCAAACATGTCTTTATAGATAGCGACGCCATCACGCACAAAACCTTTGGGGTTTCCTATAAACCCGTGTCGATATCCCAGATGTAACTTTTCTTCCGTCCCCTCCATGCAATCAGCCTAAAACACGCCGAGTACGCTACGCAAAAATGCACCAACACCATACGCAATGGCTGCGGCAAATCCTCCAATAACAAGTATCTCGAGACCCGAGAATATAAATGATCGCTTGGTGATGAGTGATCGCAAAGCTCCTAATATAAAAAGTACCGCACCGGTCGATACAATTGAGTAAAGAAAGATGTTGGAAACATTTGAAACAAAAAAGAAAGGAAGTACGGGTAACAACCCCGCACCTACAAATGCCACGAATGTCAGCACCGAACCTAAAACGACAGGCCCACGCTCATGTCCTGACATATCGAACTCCTCGTGCATCAAAAGATCTGCAAAAAATGCTTTATTCTTAAACATAAGGCGTGCCAAAGACTCTGAATCGGCCTCTGAATATCCCTCTTCGCGCAAAAGCTGGGTCATCTCTCCCCGCTCGGCATCTGGGTCCTGGGCGATCTCAAGCTCTTCATCACGATATCCTTTTGCTATCACGTCGCGCTCAGATTTTGAGCCGAGATAATTTGATACAGCCATAGAAAAACCGTCGGCGAGCACATTGGCAACGCCGAGCAATATAATAGTCATACGCGGATCAGCGAGCTCAGCGCCCGCTACCCCTGCAATAATAGCAAAGGTAGTGATAACGCCATCGTTAGCGCCATAAACAACGTCTTTGATATAGCGCCCGCTCGCTTTCATTTACTTGATACCCAACATTTCCCGCAATCTGCGTTCATCAAAACCAACAATCATGGTGCCATCAACTTCGATGACGGGCACACCCATCTGTCCGGTGCGCATGATCATCTCATCGCGCTTGGCCATATCGGTCATGACATTGTGCTCGGTATACGGAATATTGTGCTTTTGAAACATGTCTTTAGCCTTGCGGCAGTAAACGCATGAGGGGGTGGTGTAGATAGAAACTTTCTTCATATGTGCCCATTATACACGACCCTGTAACTCTGTAAAAACACCTCTCCATGCTACGATACCTGCATGTATCGCTTCCAAACCTACACCAAACCGTGGATAAAAAAAGAAACCCCTACCGAAAAAGAAAAACGTACGGCTGAGATTTTCCGGAGACTCAAAAAAACGTATCCCCAGGCAACCATAGCGCTTACCTACAAAACACATTTTGAGCTTTTGGTCGCGGTCATTCTATCGGCCCAATGCACTGATAAAAAAGTAAACGAAATCACACCAGCTCTTTTTAAAAAATATCCATCGGTACGTGCATTTGCTCGTGCAAATATTATTGAACTCGAAGGATTCATCCGCCAATCAGGTTTTTATCACAACAAAGCAAAAAGTATTATCGGCGCTGCCAAAAAAATCGAAGCGGATTTTGACAGCGAGGTACCGCGCACCATGAAAGAGATACTCACGGTGCCTGGCATTGCACGCAAAAGCGCCAATGTCGTGCTCGGCAACGCTTATGGCGTTGTTGATGGTATTGCCGTCGATACCCATGTGAGTCGTATTGCTCAGCGCTGGGCACTCACTGACTCAGATAAACCAGTAAAGATCGAGCAAGATCTCATGGCGCTCTTACCAAAAAAAGAATGGTTCAGCGCTACGTACAGAATCATCGACCACGGTCGTGCTATCTGTAAAGCACAGCGCCCCGAATGCGCGCGCTGCCCACTCAAAGATATTTGCCCTTCGTCGCTCGTTTAAAAATAAAAAGACCCTGCGAAATGTTCTTCGCAGGGCCCATGTGAGCCCCTGGTGGGGGCGTGTTTTAGGAGTAACACATGCGGCGTTGACCATATTCGACTACCTCTACCTCAACTCCTTTTTTGAGGCCAAACTTGCGGGCAGGCTTGAGCTCGGGCATCCAGATATCGACGCGCTGTTTGTAGCGCTCATTCATACAGTCTTCGACCACAAACTCCTGTTCGCCGAAAAGCTTGGGGAATCGGAGCTTGGTACCGAGCGGAAACTTGTTTGACGCGACAATACCCCATTGTACGCGTTTACCAGACGCCGTTTCAAAAGGCGTACTGTCAGTTTCCTCTGGACGTGAAGTGTAAGCGCTCACAGCAAGTTGATGCGTGCGCGCAGATGGACGCACCCCAATATCCAATCCCTCTTGAGGGATTGGTTCTTGGGGTTGGGTGTACGTAACTCTCCTCGGAGACGATGTGTGCCAGGAGATGTTCTCCATCTTCAAAACGGGATATTCAGCGAGCGGACGGAGCGGCTTATGCGGCCGCAGTGCCATCGGCTGAATCTGATGGGGAATTTCTTCTAGCTGCGAGAGTTGACGCGCCTCTACGTCAGATACTCCAAAAACGAGTATCAAAAGCAGAATCGCAAACACGTAGTTCCTCCTTCTTGTTCCTCTTGAGTGTACTGATTCTAGTGTGAGTATAGCACGGTTTTCTCTTGTGTCAAGATACCGGGCTGCCACAAATCCTGCCGGAAGCACCTGACACCGGGGGTTTCGATATCTCGTACCTCCTCTATGGGCAAGTCATGCGCAAAAAAAAGCGGGGTCAGGCGCAACGCTTCATCATCAAAACTCATCCCGTCAGGTAACGAAAAAGAAAGAAAGTATTGATCTCCCTGATCAGTAATATTGCGCGTAAAACAAAGCTTGATACCTGACAAAAATTCTGCGCGATGCCTTTCGTGCGGAGCGTCTGCGCACACATCAATCGGATATTCATCGGCCGCGCGACGTAAGCGCTCAGCGAGCGCCAATACTTCTTCAGAATGTTCAAAAAGACTAGGGATCTTCATGAAGTCATTGTAATAAAAAACCAAAAAGAAAAAAGAGGGGTCACGTTGTAACCTCTCTTCTAGTGAATATCCTTCTCCGCTTCTGCCTTTTCGTAGCGCGCCATCCAATCCAGAAGTTTTGAAAAATTCTTCTCCTCCTCTGGCCTTGCAAGATCAGCGTGCAAGAGCTTCTGTAAAACGTCGTCGAGATCTGCCGCCTCAACTTCATCAAGCTTAAGTTTCTCCTTCCCGTTTGCCATAAGCTTCAAGATAAGCTCGTTTACCTCAAGCGTTTCGCGAAACCGCATGCCTTGCTGATCCCGTGCCTCACCTGTCTGGTAGAGTCTTCGAATGCGGTCTTCAATATCAAGAACATCTCTGCGATGTTGCTGCATCCTCGCATCCCCCTCGCCGTGAAATTCTGGGTGCTCCATAGAACTGATTTAATCTAATAGTATTCCTTACCTATAAAATATCAACGACGCCTGTCGAGGGCCACACCAAGTCCAAGCCCCATGCCCGCCTGCCAACAGATATAGAGTGTAAAAATCTGCTTTTGATACCAAAGCTCTGAAGCTGGGTCGCCCAAAAACCATGCAAGACCGAGGATAGCACCAAAAAATATAAGAATGCCGAGCTCTTTTAACTCAAGACCGAACAGTAAAATGCTAAACGACGCAAGCATGACAAACGCACCAGCTCCACCAGCAATCAAAAACTCACCGTACGAGGGAGCTGTGTTGGTACCTTCTATCAAAAGTTGAACGGTTTTAACGGCGAGAAAATAGCCTGCAGTTGAGCCTGCGATCCACAACGGCAAACGAAAAAGTAGTGTCATCTCACGATCACGACGCATCAATATCCCAAGAGCGATAAAGACACCGAAGATAATACCTGCTGCATACCAGGATGCATCATTCCACTGATAATAATTTTGGAGCGCGTCTGTTGCGATCGCTGAAAGAAATCCTGAGAGTGTCCCTAGCAGGCCAAACATGAGAGTATTACCAACCTTCATATATAGATAGTGTAGAGCTGCCACTTGTAGGGACAATGCACAAACAGAAAACCCCTCGCCTTTCGGCTAGGGGTTCGCTGCTCTCTGTGTTCTCGTGGTTTCAGGCCGATATGTCCGATTGGTTACGGAGCGACGGCCACAGAAGAGGTACCTTTTCAGTGTATCAAACCGCTACCCACACGTCAAGGGCCCTGGGGATACCGCCTATTAATCCTTTTTATCGAGCCGGTCGAGACCTATCCATTTGACCCCAAAATATACCACGAAGGCAATGACCGTAAAATCAATGAGCGTACTTACAAAATTACCAAGCCCGAGCGACACGGGGCCAAGCGCGAGCTTGGCATCTTTGAGATTTCCCGCAGCCCCCAGCGCTACGCCAATGATGGGATTGACCAGATCATTGACCACGGAGCTAACTACTTTTGATACAGCACCACCCAAGATAAACCCGACAGCAAGTCCTACTACCCCCTGCTTGCGAACAAAATCAAGAAACCCCTTAAAGTGCATGATCGGCTAGCGCTCGCCAAATGGAGAGATGTCTTTGAGAATCTGCTGCGGGGTTGGCGTATTTTCAAACCCCTGGTCGAGAAGAAGATTGTTGATATAGTAGAGAGCCAACATCCAAATAATCGTAGACGTGATAACACCTACCACGAAACCGCTCAGAGCTGAGGCAACCAATTGCCCGAGCTTAAATGCATATTTTTGCTTGTCATCAGAGACAAACGCCTTTCTCAAGGATGTGTACATAGAACGTATAAAAAATAAATAATAAAAAAGCTTTAAAAGCTACCTAAAGCTAGTATACCAAGAAATTTCATCGGTAAAGAGCCAAGATAGTGGATAGCGACAATAAATAAGTCGTTGTATTCTAACGAGTCATCTCTGTTTTAATTCTGTATAGCCAAGATATTTCAGTTTTGCCTCCGCTATCATGTTGGCAATAGCTTTCGCCTCTTTCGATCGCGAGTGCCCTGGATGATATTTTCTCATAAGTATACCGAGTTTTTTATCATCGCCGTCCTTTATTCCTCGAAAAAACTCTCTATCTACAAGACGCTGTATGTACCTCTTATATTTTTTGCGATTTGGGTTGTTATGAAATGAAGATAATTTTGTTGGTATACCAGCAAAAAAGACTTTATATCCGCTTCCAAATACCCTTTTCATCGTCCACCTACATCTCGCTTCGTGCCCGCTTGTGGTAATAATAAGAACATTTTTCCATATGGGATTTTTTTCTAAAGATTTGTTTTGAGAAATAAAAATTCCCTATAGTATCTCTGGACTTACGCTCAACATAAACAAGCTTTTTAGAAACACCGTGTTTAATTAGATAGTTTTGCATAACATCGGCTTCTTTGTACTTTGGTATAAATTTCATCCACGTGCTATACCCTCCGCTAACTATGATGGGAGTTTCTGTATATTTCTTATAGAGTTTTACGAAAGCCTCTAGTCTTTCCTTGGTATATAAAACGGGTTTGAGCGTCCCATCCGTTCCACCGCCGAGAATGATAATAACGTCTGGTTTCATAACCAAACACTACCACAAAAGTTATATTGGACTCTATTTAGGATCGCGAATGCGGTGGTATTATAACTTTTCTCAATGATATACTTATTCTATAAATAATATGATTGAAACAAAAAGAATACATGGGGGCCTCACTGGCCTTATGATTGGCAGTATACTCGGAATCATAATTACAGTTATCGCCTTCAGCTGTTTTGTTTGTGGATTCCTTTTAAGTCTTTCGAGCTTCTTCTCTCCACAGACTCTCTTAACGCCATTCTTTAATGGGACTGCATACTATGACAGCTTTACGCGCTATATCCTTTCATCGTTTGCTCTCTACAGTATATTAGGATTTCTCTTTGGATTTATTATTGGCAAAAAATCTCCTCCAGACAAAACTCTTAAAAGAATCTTTTATGTTGCACTGGCTATAATAGTGCTTAGTAGCATCTTCGTACCCCCAGAGCTATAAGTACTGTCTTAAGGATTTACTTGAAGCTCTCTTTCCAAAAATAAAAAGAGATGCTAGCCTTTAGCTTGAAACAACAAACGGGAGGCGAATATGAACTCGCTCGTGAAAAAATATGTGGAAGCCGGCCGTCCCTTTCAGATGGGACTAATCTTGAGCTTTTTGTATAGAGGATTGCGGTTCGCAGAAGAAACCGCACCCCTATACGCTCAGCTCATGGACCTCACTGGGATGTGCATCGTCGCTCTCTACATGATCTTGATCTATGGTTCGCGGGGCAGACACAACCTCATCACTACGGGCCTCTTCAAGTACACGCGGCACCCAATGTATACGGGATTCGTACTCATCGAGTTTCGCTTCTGGTTCGCACACCAATATCCGTGGGACTTCTGGGTATCGGCGGTGATCTTCTGGGGCTCGATCATCACGGCTGGCCTCATACAAGAAAAGGAAACTCTCGCAAAATTCGGGCCAGAGGCGGAAGAATACTACAAGAAAACTCCTCGGATTTTCCTCTTCTACCCACTCAAGAAGCTAGCGACACAATAACCTCTGTCGCTTTTTTATTTGGGTCACAAGTACAGAGGTTATTATAAATTTACTCCAAGAAAAAGAATTTTTAGTGTACATCTCAAGGACCCTTTGTAGAATTGACCTTATCTATGCTAGTTTCTCTGCAGAAGGAGGTCTTCAGTGCCCATAAAATATGCTCCGAGAAAAAAGGATATTCTTCTCGTAAAAGCCTTCTTGGCCATACGAGCAGGACTCCATTCAATGGACGAATCCACACGACAATCGATGTCAACGAATCCAGAAATGAAACCTGGATACGAAGCCATGCGAGAAGCTGAACGTGAAATGGAAAGATGGGTAAGAAGTATCGTCTGTCGCACAGCCGGAAAAATCTGTGGAAGTAAGGAGTGGATAGCAGCTGGTCCCTGCGAATGCACTAACTGCCAAATATACCTCGACATGCTTCCGCATGAACACCTCCATTTCTCTCAATAGAAGAAGGTCGTCAACTACGCCAATCAGAATACGATTGGCTTTTTTATTTAAAAGGTCCGATTAAGTTCTATTTGGGGTCGTCCGCCTCGGTGAGCTCGGCGAGACGGGCGAGTGCTGTGGCATTATACCTTTGCTTTCGGGTCCTTCTTTGTAACAATAACCCATTCAGTCTCTCCTGGTAATCTCCTTTGAAAGGCGGCTTTTGCTGGATTTATGCTCGGATAGTTAGCCCACGGATTCATCCAGCCCCTTGGAGTTTTCAATAGAAAATGTCCTTGAGAATATTTCTTTGAGCGCTTTATAAATACAATCGTGCCTGGCAAATATTTTTTTTGACTCCATCTTTTAGACGAGCATCCCTTAGTGATTATATTTACTTTAGAAAGAGCGCTTACAATATCTTTGTTATAGAAACCAACCGTATACTCTTTAAGCCTTCCATTGCTAAAGTGACTTCTCATTTTCTTATAAGTCAAATCTGAGAGTGATGCTGCACACGCAATCGCACACCCCATCGGAGCTTCCTGGGCTACCAATTTCATATCATCATAGTAGTTTTTATATTTTTATTATCAAGAAAGGTTCGATCCCCACTAGCCTGTCGAAAATCGAAAAGACGTTGCCAGATAGCAACTTTAGTTATATTAGATTTTCTTTTAGGGTCGCGAGTGCGGTGGTATTATGAATTTTCTACCAACATTAAAAACACTTCATTTTATAACACGCTTGCAAGAATGTATGACTTCCATTAATACTAAAGATGGAATCTCTCGCGAGGAAGGAGTAAATGACTGTGCCGAAGAAAAACCCGAAGTCTCGACTGCAATGGTCAGCTAAAGATGAAAAGAAATTCAAGCATACACTCAAGCGATTGAGTAGGGAGGTTGTTCGCGAAATTGTTACTCGTGCCAAGCAACGAAAAAAGAAAAAATAACACGCCACCGTACGGTTCGCCCTGCGGTTCTTTTTTTTAGAAGATTATATTAAATTCTATTTGGGGTCGTCCGCCTCGGTGAGCTCGGCGAGACGGGCGAGTGCGGTGGTATTATACCCTTCTTAAAAGCTCCTATGCTTTTTTAAAGATTTTAACCAAGCCAAGGTTACCTTAAAAAGTTCTTCTTGCTTGCCTTCTTCAGCAAAATTATGGCCAGCTCCTTTGATTACCGAGAGCGACTTCGGATTGTTTGCTGATTTATACATCTTCTTACCACCACCAATTAAAACTCCCTTGCCTGCAAGAATTATCTTTATAGGTGCTTGTATTTTTTTGATAAGATCCAGAGAATCAACGGTTTTTGACTCTCGAATCAATTCCTCTCTTAACACCACTTCGAAACCTTCGTTTAATATCCTGCCATTTATCGCTTTAATAAATTTACATCCGTAAAAGAACTTTACGATTACTGGCATATAAGAACCGTCCCAAAATATAACCCCGTCAAAATCTTTTTTTGCTGAGCTCAAAATGGATGGAGCTCCATAGCTGTGCCCGACTACAAAAATCTTTTTTGCTCCATTCTTTCTAAGATAATCGACAACAGTATCGATATCTTGCCCGTGAATTTTGAGGGTGCATTCTCCCAAGTTGCGTGCGCCTTTTTGCCAATCATAAAGGTTGAAGCGAAATACAGAGAAACCATTCTTCTCAAAAAAACGAGCAGCATTGTAATGCATAGCTTCATCCATATGACCTGTCAGACCATGAACCAGAACAATCGTGGGCTTATTTAAAGAACCGCGGAGTTTTGCGTAAATAATCTTTTTATCTTTAGTTTTTAACCTAAGATTTTTTTCCATATCACAACCGTAGCATAAAGGGTTCGATTCCCACTAGCCTATCGGAGATCGAAAAAGCGTTGCTAGATCGCAACTTCAGCTATATTAGTTTTTCTTTTGGGATCGCGAGTGCGGCGGTATTATAACTATTCTTGCTCAACTGAAAGCTTGTTTTAACTGAACGACACCCCTCTTGTTTGTCCTTTCTCCAAAAAACGTTTTCGTTGGGATAAATAACTATCACCGCTCCCATAAAAAGCGAATTCTAAGACGACGTATCTAAAAGCGCGCCCAGGAGAATAAGTGAACGTTTTAGTTAGATCCTTATAAACCCATGTTCTTATCGGAATTTCTCCTATTAACCCAACTGCCAAAAATACTAAAGCTGGTAGCGAAAGAATGTCTCCGCGTTCTATGGCCCACCAGATTAAAGCAGTGGCTAATAGTATTATTCTAAAGTATATATATCCCCAGATGCCTCGCGTGGAAGTCATATTATCATCCTAAAATGGGTACAAAGTTTTTACTAGGGTCGCGAGTGCGGTGACATTATAACATTGCTTTCCGAATCGCCTCTTTATAAAATCTTGGCATATTGAGGTTTTCTACTTCTTCGAGTGAAAAAGGTTGGAACTCCGCCTTGCCCGCCTCTCCATCAATCTCAAACTCGCCAGTCTTTTTGAGAAGTTTGCAGAGGTATGAAACTACCAAAACACCAACAGATTCATCGGACGATTTTTGGATAGTATAAAGATACGTTTGGATGACATCTCCAACCTCCACCTCGAAACCGAGCTCTTCTTGCATCTCGCGTTTTACTGTATCAATTGGTTGTTCTCCTTCGTCGAGTTTGCCGCCTGGCAGCTCCCACTCGTTACGTTCGTTTTTACGAAGCCAAACCTTACCATCTTCGAAGACAATGCCCTTTACAGAAATGGGGACTTTGTATGTGCTCATGTGAGAATCCTAGCACGGAAGTTATATGAGATTCTATTTGTGGTGCCGTAGTAGAGGATGTTAGAACTGTGCTTGAGAGATTAAGTGAAGAGATTTATATACCGAATTTAATTGGAAAATGAAAACGCCACCTTTGATATAATCGCTGGTATTATAACCATCCTAAGCTACGCCCGTCTTTAAGATGATCCGTACGTCATTCAATATAATTTTGAGTTGTCTCTTTTATTTTGCTCTCGCCCTAAAGCTTCGTTTAATCGAGCAAGATATATTTTTGCCTGTTCGCGTTTTACGGGGTCAGCAACCGCATCAATCGCAAGAAAAAGTTTCTCACTATCAAATAAAACTTCAAACACTTCGTCTCGAGATTCAGACTCCTTGTACTGCCGCCAGGGCTCTACATTATCAAGATAAACTACATCTTCCTTTTCATTAAATGCAAAATTCATCCCCCCTTTATCAAATCTAATACCTGTATCATTCATCTTGTTTATAAACTCAATAACGCGAGGATCTCTTGCGCGTGCGTCTGCTTGTTCTTGTGCAAATGATATATCATCATCTGTTACATCAGATTTATTAACTAACATTTGCATTGCTTTATGCTCTTCGTCACGAGCTTTTTTTTCCTCAATAATACGATTGGGTTCTGAAGTAGATTGATGTAAATACGGAATATTGTCAGGAAATAGAATATATAAAATCTTTGCTAGATATCCTCTAGCTATTACTTTATCCTTCTCAGCTTCCCGAAAGTATTCCTTTATAACACGGTCTGGGTGATACGGGTGTCCGTGAACAGTTTTATCGAACCCCTCCCCTAAAAATTCTCCCTTTTCCATCTAAAAATTTTACCATAAAAAGTTCGATTAAGTTCTATTTAGGGTCGCTTGCTGGACGAGTTCAGAACTTTGGATTGGGCAAAAATTGAGACAAAGCTCAAGTTACTAAATCTTAGCTTTTAGATATGTATCCAGGTCTTTTTGCGAGTAAACGCCGATACCGCGTGTTGCCATAGGCTCATAATCTGAACCGCTAAAGAGCGTAGTATGAGAAAATGGTTTCTCAAAACTAATACCAGTAAGTCTCGCTAATCTTTCATAATATCCCCCAAGTTCATCAAGTCGTACTTCCTGTATAAGCGTATACCTTGTATGTTCTGGAATGTCTATGTAACCAGATTTTTTTAATTCTTCGGCATTGTAAAATTTTTCTAAAAAATAATATGCATCGAGCAATTCATATTTCCATTGCGTTTGAATAAAATCGTCTCTAATTTGCTCCTTTATTCTTTTCGCCTCTTCCACATGAGAAAGAAAATCAGCTATCGCCCTGCCGTTACGACTTGCGATAACGCTTATATGAAATTCTGGTTTTTCCTGGAGACCGCGAGTTGACGCTTCTTGCAAGATTCTTTCGGGAATTTCGGGCCGTGAAATTGCCAATAAGGCATTACAATTTTCTTCAAGAAAATTTGCCTTTTCAGGAATAAGTATATTCCTCTCTTTGCCATTTTCGGTTCTTTCCATACCAAAATGCTACCAGATTAGAACTGAGAAGTCTTTGCCCTGATTAAATATTTTTTGATTTATTGAATTAAATTCTCGTTTGAGTCGCGAGTGCGGTGGTATTATAAGCTTTTTAGGGATGGAAAATCTGCCTCATTTTTATTAAACTCCAAATATGCAAATAATATTCATCCGATACGGAGAATGGGAAAACGCCCATATAAATGAGCGGGGCAAGAAAACTATGCTTTCGGTCGCTCATAAATTAGAAAAATTTATACATAAACCTAATGCCAGTATCATAGTCGCGGATATTCCCCGTGCCATAGAAAGCGCGGCTATTCTATCTAAAGAATTACAACTACCTGAAGCAAAGCGAACATCAGAGCTGTTTGCTGAAGAAGAAAGTGGGAATCTGCCAAATATAGAAAAGGCCGCCTCGGTTGTACTTTCGGCGAGCGAACACAAAAACATCCTCATTGTTATCGCATCAAGAGAGTATCTGGAGCTACTCCCAAATTATATTCTCGAGAAAAGAAATTCGGAAAAAGCTTCTGTTCAGCGCGGAGAAATACTTATTGTAGATATTGAAACTAATACTTTAAAAACGCTCTAGATACTTGGGTCGCGAGTGCGATGGTATTATAACCCTCTTAGCTCAAATCGACCCAGAATGCCGTGTAATCGTTCCCTTTATGTAAGCCGAGATTCGTGTACCTCTCCTCTAAAGTCTTGTCATTAACTGGCGAATATACCAGAACTTGCGTATGACCCATTTCTTTTAGAGTATTCTCCGCCATCTTAAATAACTTCTTAGAAATCTCGTCCTCATATTCTTTTTGTACAGCAAATCTAAGAAGCCATGCGGAACGACCATCCTCAAAAAGAGTAACGGTACCAACAATATCACCCTCTAATTCAGCAACTAATATTTTACTAGGATTTGTTGATGATAGCCTCCTTAATCTCTTTTCGCTGTCTCTTGCACCATCATACTGCCCGCCATATGTACTAGAGTTTTTATATAAAGCAAGCACCCCAGAATAGTCAGTGTCAGAATTATAATTCCTAATAGAAATTTCGTTCATTATGCTTTTTATCGTATCAGAAAATTATATTTAGACCTATTTGGGTCACGAGTGCGGCGGTATTATAACTATTCTTGCTACCTCCTCACTAATATCCTAAGAGAAAATGTATTAGAGTTGTGATTTTACTTTTGCTGAATAAATATTCTTCTCATCCTGAGATGGCCAATACGTATCATCGTGGCTCAAATATAAGCAATCCCCTTTATATCTAGGGTAGATATGAAGATGATAATGCCAAACATCCTGATTACCAGCTGGCTCGTTATGCTGACGAGTAGAAACTCCATCGCACCCATAAGCTTTCTTTAAAGCAATGACAATTCTTTTTGATGCATCCATTATCGCGTGGCCATACTCTTCTTCCATATCGTAAATGTTTTCAATGTGTTTATTTGGTATAACTATGACATGACCTCTGTTTGATCTCCACCATTTACCAGCGATAAAACAAGTTACAAGATCATTACGATAAACAACATCCGCCTCGCAACTTCCCTTGGTAGTAGCCTCTCCTCTGGAGACCTGGCACATTGGGCACACATATCCTTTCGGCTCATGATTATACATACCAAAAGCCTATCATAAAAGTTATATTCGACTCTATTTTGGGTGGCTAGAGGGAATCGAACCCTCATCTCCGCTTCCACAGAGCGGCGCTCTAACCGCTGAGCTATAGCCACCATGATACTGACAACTCTAGCATACCAAAGTTGTCTTTTTCAAAATACACGCGCCGCACAGAGCCGGCGCTCGTCGCGCCCCACGCGCGACCCGGGGCTTCACCCGTCGAAAGCTATATAAACGCTTTCGACCCACTGAGCTATAGCCACCATGATTACTTGTGCGTAGGGGGGGACTCGAACCCCCAATCTCTTGCGAGAACAAGGCCCTCAACCTTGCGCGTATACCAGTTCCGCCACCTACGCGATATTACAGTGCAACACCGATTATATCTAAAGCTTTCTCAATTTTCAACCGCTTTCTCTTGAGACATACAACTTTCGTAGTGGGGTACAATTTTCTTAAAAGTATTATGGAATCTTTTTTTGCGTATTTTAGTTGATGTGTCCCCTTGCCACCCCTATTCATATGGCCTTTTATTTTGAGTCTCATCTCAACTTCGTACCGAATCCAATCAAGATGTGCTTTGCTCGCAGATATAAAAATTGTATAAAACATGAAACTTGAGCGCCAACGCGGATCATAGTACGAATAAAACGATCCATCGCCGTCAAAACAACCACGCAGGAAGTCAAAGAAAAATCTTGGCGGAATATCAAGCGAGGAAAGAATATGCGATTTTGCAGGCATGAGACCGATACCTAGTAAAAATTTATAAAAAAGTACATCTCCAAACTGAATTCTTGTATAAATTTTTTTTAAACCATACCCGGAGCGCTTTCTGCCAATTTTATTTTTGAGTCCCAGACACTTCAAAAATGTCCGTAACTGTTCGATGTCCTTTGAAGTAAGATCGATATGACGTCCATCATTTGATAAACATCCATCAGTCACTAACAACCCGATAGCATAGGCAAACTCAGGCGACCATCGTATCGCCACCTTCCCTTCTGGTTTTCTACCAACCATAACAATATCATACCTCAAGCTTGTAGCGTATGCCAAAACTTATAAACAAAAAGGAGGATATTACTCCTCCTTTGTGGCCTCTGTCTTTTTCTCTTCTTTTGGCATTTCGAATCGCACTTGGCGCATCTTCTTGCGCGTATCGCGCGCTGCCTTGTCACGGATATAGTAAAGCTTGGCACGGCGTACGCGAGTCGCGCGGCGTACGATCTCTACTTTTTCAATGTTTGGAGAATGCACAGGAAAAATACGCTCAACACCCACACCGGCGGATACTTTGCGTACGGTAAAAGTACCCTCAACACCTTTGCCGTGCTTTTGGGCGATGATAAGACCCTCGAATGTCTGAAGACGAGACTTGTCACCTTCTTTGATCTTCTGTACCACGCGAATGGTATCGCCTGGCTTCATGTCTACCTGTGCTGGCTTCATAGAATCCCTTTATATCACACTATTTTATAGCGCGCAACACTCTGAGTGCATCCGCAAGATCTTTGGGTAGAGGCGAGACGAGCTCAAGCTTTTTACCTGATGGGGCATCGAATATGAGTGAATAAGCATGCAAAAATTGACGCCCAAGACCTGTAGGACATATATAGCGCTTGCCACCATAGAGCTTGTCGCATGCTACTGGATACCCAATATGCGCAAGATGCGAGCGGATCTGATGAGTGCGGCCCGTCTTGGGTGATGCCTCTACCAATGTATAGTCAGGCAAGCGTTCAAGCACATGATAGTGTGTGATAGCTTCGCGTGACCTCCCCTGCCCGCCACCCACCACACGCTTTTGAAAATTTTTGGTCGAGCGCGCTATCGGCTCGTTGACAATACCGCTCTCGTCTTTCATCTCGCCTATCACGAGTGTCTGATATTTTTTTTCAATACCGCCTGACTGAAAAAGTTTTTTGATATACAAAAATGCGTCTTGATTTTTAGCGACGAGCAACACACCCGATGTATCTTTATCAAGCCGATGCACAATACCCGGACGATCGGGGCTCTCTCCCACTCCTTTTACTTCAGGTCGGTTCTCTAATAGCCAATCGACAACCGTACCACTCGTATGCGTTGCATCATGATGCACAACAATGCCCGCGGGTTTGTCGAGCGCCAGCACATCATCGTCTTCATATATAACCTTTGGCTCCTCCATTATTGAGCGTTACGGATTTTTTCGGCAATTGTTTTTATATCTTCCGTAGGAGTATTCGCCACCACCGATTGTACCGAGTGACCTCCATCACCCGCCCAACGCGGCATGATATGAAAATGCATATGATCAACCTCTTGGCCTGACACACGCCCATGATTCATGCCGAGCGTAAAAGCATCGGGCGAGAGAGCGCGCTTGACCATGCCTACTACTTTCTGCGTCGCTTCAAAAAAAGGTCCAACTTGCTCGCGCGGCAAATCCAACAAAGTCTCAGCATGAGTTTTTGGAATTATCATGGTATGCCCTGGAGACCTGGGGAGGATGTCAAGAAAGGCAAAAACCGTATCATCTTCATACACCTTATCTGCAGGTATTTCTCCTTTGGCAATTTTACAAAAAATACATGAATCCATATATCTATAATGCAGCAATATCTTCGCTTGTAAACCGAAACGTATCGCCGCGCTTGAGTGTACCCTCCAAAATCTTTTTGGCAATCACCTGCTCGACGCGGTCAGCGATCGCTCTGCGCATAGGGCGCGCGCCGAACGTTGGATCATAACCAATTTCTACTACACGCGCAGCGAGTTCAGGCGTGGGCTCAAAAATAATTTCTTGCTTTTGAAGTCTTTTGGTTAAATCTTGCAAGAGCAACATCGCCACTTGAGTAAGCTCGGCCTTATCGAGCGGCCGATAGACGATAGCTGCATCAAAACGGTTAAGAAGCTCGGGGGCAAAGATACGCTCGCGGCGAATCGCATCAATCACGCGACGCTCAATGTCAGCAACCTCCCTACCTTCTTTGAGCAGATCCCAAATGATATTGGCGCCGGCGTTGGAAGTGACGATAATCATCGTCTCACGCGCAGAAACCTTTTTACCCGCGCCATCGGAAAAAATGCCTTCATCGAGAATCTGCAAAAAGAGATTGTGCACCTCACGCGACGCTTTTTCAAACTCATCAAAGAGCAAAAGGGAAAATGGTTTCTCGCGCAAACGCGATACGAGAATACCAGGATCATGCGAATCACGCGAACCGATCAATTTTTCAATACCGTCCGCGCCCTGATATTCAGACATATCAAATCGAAACATTGAGTCTTCTCCGCCAAAGTATGTTGCGGCGAGTGCTTTTGCGGTTTCGGTCTTACCCACGCCTGTGGGTCCCAAAAAAAGAAACGAACCGACGGGGCGTGTACCCGCACGCAGCCCCGAGCGCGCCCTGCGCAACGCGTCCGCTACCGCATGCATCGCGCGGCTCTGGCCGATAACACGTGCCTCCAAAAATTCTTCTAGGTGCAAAAGCTTTGAGCGCTCTTCAGGCTCGGCAGCAGTTGTAGGTATATGCGTCTTTTTCTCGACAACCGCATCAATATCGGCAGGCATGATGACGATACGATCTGCAGAAGTCGCTGATACTGCTTGTTCCAAAAGGTCAATTGCTTTTTCAGGCATAGCGCCTTGCGTGATAAAGCGATCTGCTAAATCATAAGCACGCAAAAGCGCAGGGTAGGTAAAAAATCTGTGTGTATGCGACTCGATGGCACCGAGTGCGTCTTCCAGCATGCCGATCACACGCTCGCGCGTAGGCTCTTCGAGCATTACTTTTTCAAAGAGTTTCATGATCTTGCCATTGGGTTCAAGATCTTGATGAAACAAATCTGTATCAGAGAGCGCTACAATTTGAATCGCCGAGCCGGCCATGTATGGCTCAAGTAGCGAAATCGCATCAACACCAAGCTGGGCTGCCGAATCGATAAAACTCGGAAAGTTCTCAATGACTAACAGTATGTTGCCCGCGCCCGTCGCCTCATTAAACATTTGTATCATAAGCCCTTCAAACGCACCTTTTGTTTGTGCCGCCGCCACAACTGATGAGCTATCAAAAAATACTACGCGCTTATGTTCAAGCGCTGGATGCGCGCGCCCCGTACGAATCCATTCAGTAAGACCTTCGAGTACTGCATGTTTACCTGAGCCCTCTTCACCCACCAGCAACACATTGGCCTGCGTATTGCGCGCGAGTATTTCTTCGAGCTGTTCTATTTCTTCAAGACGCGCCTCGCGCGCAAAATACGTCGTCGCATACGAAAGATCGTGCGAGTACTGGTTGAGCGTCCACGTGTAGCCAAACCCCAAGTCTTTCCCTATGCCGGGTATGCGCGAAAGGCGCATTCTCGACCACCAGCGCATGCGCGCATATTCTTCCTCAAATGCAGACTCGACCCACCGGGAAGCACCCTCTAGATCTTCACGCTTTATCTCATGAGCAAACAAAAACTCGGCAAATGATTTGTCCATATCAACGCCCGCGAGAATGATACGTGTAAATGATAATTCACGTGTATCACCCGCGATTGCTTCGAGAGGAGTTTCCTCGGCACCAGTAGTAGGATACGCTTGCAGCCATGCACTATAGTCACCGCGCGAAATACCGAGGCGAAAAAGAAGTAAATGAAATGCATCCGTATCTGCAACCGCCTGCCACCACTCACGAAACGCGAGGCGATCATTGGGTTGGCGATACATAAGTGCCCAGATGCGCAGCGCCTCAGGCGTCACAACCACCTTACCTGAACCGACGACGACGGTTTGGCGCACAAGCGCACTGCGATAATAAAATTCGATAAACCCAAAAAAGAAAAAGAGCGCGAGCGCCATAAGCCCTACTCCACCAGCAACATCAGCGTGCAACGCATTAAATCTTGCAACAAGCTCAAGATTTCCTTGTGCGGCCTTCGTCAATATTGCTACCGCGATAAAAAAACTAAGGCCGACGATGCCAGCAAACAAAAATATTTTGATAATCATGCCGCGCGCGCCCGCAGACAATGACTGCTCGATACGTAAAATATGTAAACGCGGAATCATATTAGAAGATAATCATCCACAACCCACCGATAAAAAGTGCGGGGATCATCACAGGGCTCAAGAGCGCTGCTGAAAGTACAAAAAATCCCAGTACAAACGCAATCACCTGCACGCCAAGCCCCGCGATAATAAAAATCAACCGCACAAAAGCCCCCACAATGCGCATCAAGATATTGATAACAAACACTTCAAATATATCTTCTGGATCAAAACCTTGTTTTTTGCGCTCGCGCATACGATGAAATGGCGCAAACAAACTGCGGACAAGTTCGGGCACTGAAAAAAAATGCAACAAAAACCATTGGATATTCATCCACGCCTCAAACATCAGTATGAGACCTGCCTCGTACTGCCACCAAAGATATTCCCCCACTGCGAGGGCACTAGTCATGTGTTTAGTATATCACGCGCCGAATCTTCGTTCACGGCTTTGAAAGTCCTTGATAGCATTTTCAAAATCATCGGGCGTAAAATCGGGCCAAAGCTTTTCCGTAAAATGAAGTTGTGCATCAGCGGTATCCCACATCATAAAACCAGCGGACAGGTGCGGATCACCGCCCGTGCGGATGACGAGATCTACCGACGGCAAATCACGCGTCCAGAGATATTCTTTGGGCGAAGTAAATGGTTTGCCCGAAGCCACGGCCGCCTCAAATGCGCGCATCATCTCAGTTTTGCCGTCATAGCAAAGTAAAAGATTCATAATATGCTTTTTGCGATCTTTAGTCTCTTCAATGACGCGCTCACCAGTCTCTACAAGTTTTTTGGGGAAAAGTGTGCGCCACTCACCCAAAATAGACACGCGCACATCATGCTCTTTGAGTCTTGGATTTTCGAGCGCGTCTAATAACGCCTTTGAGAAAGCTTCCAGCAAAAAATCCACCTCGGGTTTGGAGCGCTTTTTGATATTATCAACACTCATCCCCCAAAACGACATGCAAAAAACATTGAGATCGAGTGCGCGATCAATAACTTTTTCATATGCGGTAATACCTTCTTTATGTCCGAGCCACGGGAAAAGCCCTCGTTCTTTGGCCCACCGACGATTGCCGTCAGGGATGATGGCTATATGCCCTACAGAATAATCCTGCATAATGTTTTCTAGTATACCGAGATAACGCTTTAGAGGGAAGATTGGTCAGCGACAAGAGTGGAATGATACAATAAATCTATGAATAAAGATTTACTTGCGAGGGCTGCTACCATATTTTTTATTATACTAATAAGCCTCATATTTTGGTCAGGCATCGAACCTCTCAGGTCTATGCAAGGCCTAATAATGATAGGTTGGTACGCAATTCTATCTTTAGGACTCGCAATAATAACTAAAAAATAAAGCTTGAAAACTGCAAGCAAGATGCTACTCTAGGTCCCACATGGCCCTATCGTCTAATGGTTAGGACAGCGCTCTTTCAAGGCGTAAATCCGGGTTCGATTCCCGGTGGGGCCGCTTATAAAAAATAATACGCGTGGTACACTGCTCTTATGGAACAACTTCCTCAAAACCAAGAAATCGGCGAGCGAGAACTTCGCCTGAAGCCTGGCATAGAAGTCCGTGATGCGGACGGAAAGATATGGACCATCTTTGGTTATAGTGAAGAAAAAGATGAATATCTCCTTATCAAAGGAGAAGACGATAAACTCCAAGGCGAGGCTCAAGCAATGCAGCGTAAAAGAATTCCACGCACCGAGCTGGAAAGTCTCAACTAAATGCTCTAGAATAAACGCGTTGTTTTTGCGCGATTAGCTCAGTGGTAGAGCGTCACATTGACATTGTGAAGGCCGCAGGTTCGATCCCTGCATCGCGCACCAAATGGGAAAAAACCAAAACCTCACCATCCTCGGTATTGAAACCTCTTGCGATGAAACGGCTATCGCGGTTCTTGATGCATCGGGTGGACTTGCTTCTCCCAAGTTTCGCGTGCGGGCAAATATCGTCTCCTCGCAAATCAAACTGCATGCGCCTTACGGCGGCGTGGTACCCAATCTTGCCAAGCGCGAGCATATTCGTAACCTACCCATTATCCTTGAGCAAGCGCTTCGCAAAGCCGGTATCGGTGATCCGCAAAAAGAAATTGATGCGATAGCGGTCACCGTAGGCCCCGGCCTTGAACCCGCACTCTGGACGGGTATTACATTTACTCAAAAATTGGCCGAAGAGTGGAAATTGCCCGTAGTCGCCGCCAATCATATGGAAGGGCATTTGGTAACGCCGCTTTTAAATACACGAGTTACTAGCGTATCCTTCCCCGCAATCGCACTTTTGGTATCAGGAGGACATACCGAAATCGTACTCGTAAAATCGTGGAGCAAGTATGAAGTGTTGGGTGAAACGGTAGATGATGCCGCGGGTGAAGCGTTTGATAAAGTAGCGCGCATGCTCGAACTCCCCTACCCAGGAGGACCTGAGGTAAGTCGTCTCGCACGTACCGGCAATCGCTATGGCTTTTCATTCCCCCGCCCCATGCTGCAACAAAAAAATTATAATTTTAGTTTTTCGGGGCTCAAGACCGCCGTCCTCTATCAGCTGCGCGATCTTGTAGCGACAAAAACACCATTTAGCAAAAATGATATCGCCGCATCATTTGAAGATGCAGTTATCGATGTACTCATGCTCAAGACCATGCGTGCGGCCGCCGAATACGGTGCACCCTCGATCATCATCGGCGGAGGAGTTGCAGCAAACGCACACCTCAGGGCGCGCATGCGCGATGCGGTCAAAAAAGAAAAGCAGGGCCGTGCACTCTATTTGGCACCTCTTTCGATGACGGGAGATAACGCGGCAATGATCGCGGCGTCCGCCTATTTTCATGCGATTCGTGACGATTTCGCCAACTGGAAAAAGCTCGAAGCGCATGCTACGCTCCCTCTATAATCAAAGCGCAAATGAATCCCGTTAGAAATCTAGATACTCGGGATTCATGATACATTATTCTCTATAATTTCTAACGGGATGAAACTCGAAGACCTCCCAAAAAGCTACGAAGCTGAAGCACACGAAGACGACATCTTTCGCCTCTGGGAATCCTCAGGGTTTTTTAATCCTGATACGCTTCCTGATGCTGCATCGCGAAAACCTTTCTCTATCATGATGGCGCCTCCGAACATCACGGGGCACATCCATGTAGGCCACGCACTCGAAAACATTATCTCTGACATCATCATCCGCCGAAAACGCGCGGAAGGTTTCCGTCCCCTCTTTTTGCCTGGCAAAGATCACGCAGGTATTGCCGGCCAGTACGCAGTAGAGAAAGAACTGAAAAAAGAAGGAATTACCCGCCATGCACTTGGCCGCGAAAAATTTGTCGAGCGCGTATGGGAATATATGCGCGAGATCGGCTCAAATATTGACCAGGAGCTCAAACATCTGGGTATTTCCGCTGACTGGTCACGCGCACGCTTCACCATGGATGAAGGCTATCAGCATGCCGTTGAGCAAGTTTTTTTGCATTACCACGAAAAAGGCTACATCTACCGCGGCAAACGCGTAGTCAATTGGTGCTCGCGGTGCCAAAGTACTATCTCTGATCTCGAGATGGTCTATAAAGAAGAAAAGGGTAAACTCTATTTCATCCAATACGGCCCTGTCGTCATTGCGACAACGCGCCCTGAAACCAAGCTTGGTGATACCGCGCTCGCGGTAAATCCCAAAGATGAACGCTACAAAGACCATGTGGGCAAAACAATCACTATCGAATCAGTCGACCCTGATACAAAGGCTGGCAAATCGCCACGCAAAAAAGAATACGCGTTGCCCGTCGTAGCAGACGAGGCTGCCGACATGTCATTTGGATCGGGCATCATCAAAGTCACGCCCGCACACGATCTTACCGACTATGATATCGGTCAGCGCCACCCTGAGATAGAAATACGTGAGATTATCGGTATTGATGGACGTATGACGGAAGCGGCAGGCATCAGGTATGCGGGTATGAAAGTAGCAGAAGCTCGTGAGGCGATCGTCAAAGACCTCGAAGAACTTGGGCTGTTGGTAAAAATAGAAGATCTCGATCATTCCGTGGGTGTCTGCGAACGCTGTGAGACTGTCATTGAGCCACTTTTATCTGATCAGTGGTTTGTAAAGATGGATAAGCTCGCTGATAAAGCGCGTAAAGCGATCGAGAAAAATAAAGTTACGTTTGTGCCACCCAACCGAAAAGACATGATGCTTGATTGGGCGGCAAACCTGCGTGATTGGAATATTTCACGTCAACTCTGGTGGGGTCACCGCATTCCTGCTTGGCGCTGTGAGTGTAAAGAAAACGAAGAATGGCATGTGGGACTCGTGCCCCCGACAGACTCTTGCCGCAAGTGCAAAAAACCATGGAGGCAGACTGAAGATGTACTCGATACTTGGTTTTCCTCAGCACTCTGGCCGTTTGTGACACTTCACTGGCCCGACGAGACCGATGATCTCAAAGATTACTACCCTACTGCTCTCATTTCCTCCGCGCGTGAGATTTTTTATCTTTGGATTTTCCGTATGCTTTTCTCGGGCCTTGAATTTATGGACGAGGTACCTTTTAAAACAATCTACACCCATCCAACTATCCTCGATAAAAGCGGCCGCAAGATGTCAAAATCAAAAGGCAATGTCGTCGATCCGATGAAACTTACCGACACCTACGGTATTGATGCCACGCGTTTTGGTCTTATTTGGCAAGCTATGGGCACTCAAGATATTCATTGGACGGAAGACCCTCTGCGTGCAGGCAAAAAATTTCTCAACAAACTTTGGAATTCATCACGCTTCATCATGGTACAGATCGGTACCGAACCCCGAGACTACAGGCGGCCAAAACCGAAAGATGAGGCTTCAAAAAAAGTACTCGAGGCGTGCGACAAGATGGAAAAGGCTGTCGCCGATTCAATCGCTTCATTTGAGTTTGGTCAGGGACTTCACGCGGCCTATGATTTTTTCTGGAATGATTTTTGTGCAGTCTATATTGAAGAAGCAAAGAAAAATCCGACGCGCGAGACACGCGACACACTCTTTTATGTACTTACTACTTCTCTTAAAAATCTTCATCCCTTTATTCCATTTATCACCGAATATATTTGGGATCTTCTTCCACACGCAGAAAAGCGCCTTTTGATCGCAGAAAGGTTACAATAACTGCATGATTGACTGGTTAGCTCAAGCACTCAAACCAGTAGAGAGCTTAAACCTTGAACCACTCGCCTGGGCATTTGCCGCAGGGTTTCTCGCCGCGTTTGTCTGGCTTTGGTTTTGGCTTAAAGAAGACGAGTCACCCGAACCGCGGCGACTCATTATTCTTGCCTTTGTGGGTGGCATGCTTGCAATTCCGTTGGCACTCGTCATGCAATGCTCATGGCTTTCCGGGGTGCTCGATTATATAGGGTATTCGGACACTGATTGCACTCGAGGCGTACCATCAGACATATCGGGCAACATAAGCCTTATCTTACTCATTGGCTTTGCCGCAATCGAAGAGTTTGTGAAATATTTTGTGGTACTTGTGCTCATCTTCTGGCGCCGTGAATATGATGAGCCAGCGGACGCCATGATCTATCTCATTACTGCCGCCCTTGGCTTCGCGGCTGTGGAAAATGCCTTTTATCTCTGGAATCCATTTCAGACAGCAATCCTACACGGGTTTACAACCGCCAACCTCAGATTTCTGGGTCCCACCCTACTCCACACCCTTTCGTCAGGTATTTTCGGCTATTTTATCGCAAAAGGGTTCCTCTCAACCTGGTTTCGAGAGGAATTTGATGCCGTTTTAGGGTTTTTGGCGGCAACTGTGTTGCACTCGCTCTTTAATGTTTTTATACTTAGGTCAGAAGGGCACAGGATCGAGCCCGCTCTGCTCTTGCTGATTGCGTCTGGTATTTTTATCCTCTTTTCGTTTGAGCGGATTAAGCATACAATTAGAAAATATTATGCCAAAAGATAGAAGATCATTTTTTGAACGCCTGACAGGTTCTGTCTCGGCGCCACAACAATCAGAAGAATATTTCGACGAAGACGAAATCGAGACGGAGCCACAACCGCCCCGTGCTCATTTGGCTGTTACCCATACCAAGCCGCGCGCCAAGTCAGCGCCCATCAAAAAAGAAGAAGATTGGATGACACCTGAAGAAGAAGGTCAGCTTACGGTTGATGTCTACCAAAAAGACGATGAGATTGTGATCCAGTCAACCGTTGCGGGCGTCCGCCCTGATGATTTGGATGTACAGATCACCCGTGAGATGGTAACCATTCGCGGCAAACGCGAACAAGCGCGTGAAATCGCACATGATGACTACTACTACCAGGAACTCTACTGGGGCAGCTTCTCACGCTCGATACTCCTCCCCTGCGAAATCGATGTAGATGGTGCAGAAGCCTCACTCAAAAATGGTTTGCTTACCGTGCACCTACCAAAACTCGACAAAAACCGCTCGGAGCGCATCAAAGTAAAAAACGAATAAAAGCTACTAAAACAAAAAATCCCCGTACGGGGATTTTTTGTTTTTCTGGTGCCGCGGGGGTGAATCGAACACCCGACACGACGCTCTTCAGGCGTCTGCTCTACCACTGAGCTACCACGGCGTGTGTAGAGAGATAATACCAGATGGGCTATATATTTCAATAATCTTGAAGTGAGGGATTCACTCGCCCCCACGGCTCGCCCGCGGATTTTGCGCTTGAACCGGTGGCGCGCAAATCCGTTCGAATCCCTTTCATCAATACAACAAATAGAAAAGCTCGGGCACAAAACCCGAGCTTTTCTATTTGTGCGCGGTGAGGGATTCGAACCCCCGACCTTTGCTGTGTAAAAGCACTGCTCTACCACTGAGCTAACCGCGCGAGTTTACTTATTCTACACATTCTCATAAAAAAATAAACCCCGCCCACAACCGCCGTAATGGCGATTGCGGGTTGGGGTTTGTGCTACGTTCAGACGGCACCCTCCATCTCCTGGACGGAACCGAGGAGCCGCTCCCTCTCTTCGGGCTCGAGCTGGCAGGCGGGAATTTTTTCATAGCCCATCTGGCAGGCGAGATCGAGTGCTTCACGACGAGCCCTGTTATGCTTGTCATAGTTAAGCAAATCGCGCGTCAGATTGAGGCGAAGTTCGGTAGTCACGGTCATGATCCGCGCGACCACATCTGCGCGCGGGCCATTGTGAGGGATGCCGAACACTTCTTCGAATCTCTTTGCCGCAGCAGCATCCGCTGCCGCTTTCTTACTGCGGGTCTGCTCTCTACGAGAGCGTGACCTCTGCAGCACAGAGATGAGAAGAAGCGACGCACCCAGTGCGCCCATGACGATCTGCAAGACGTTTTGGTAGTCCATCTGGCCCTCCTGGCTAAAGTGCTAATGTTTGATCCTCAAATATAATATACAATTATTGATATTTGGTCAAGCACTTGTGTACAAAACCCTTGTGTCCTCGGCAGGAATCGAACCTGCATCACCTCCTTCGGAGGGAGATATTCTATCCATTGAACCACGAGGACGTTTTATTTATGTATGGCGATCAGCAACTACCGACGCGCCGTATGAATATGGCTTGATGACGGGTACAAAACCAAACCCGCGCACCATACCTGCAATGCCGTCGATAAATGACTTGGTAGGACCGTTGAGTCCCATATCGAGATGAATACAGCGAACCTCAAGCCGATCTTCCCAAAAGACTTCGTCACCTATCACCTCGCGCACCGTACTGCGAATCTCTTGCGCAAGGGTGATTGAGAAAAACGCCTCCTTCCAGATACGATCGCGAAGACCATGAAATTCTTGTGCGCTGCGCGTCCAAAAATAAATAGCGCCATTGCCAATTTTACGCACCACAATTGCCGTGACAAACGCAGCGCTTCCACTCTCTGCCGCCTCTGAGTCACTTCCCACCACAATCTCATAGGTTGATTGCGGATCGAGCGCAATTTTGTCGCGAATACGCAACACAACTTCGCGAAGAGAAAGTTGATCCCCCGCCTCTGAATGAAATATTTGCTCTGTGTTGTCAGATAAGGCTTTCTTGTACATAAGCTTCCCTCTCGCGTGGTTTTATGTCAGACCAACGAACCGGTATGCGTATACGCCCCCGGTCGCGAGTGTCACCCAAGACAAACCCGCGCTCGCGGCCAAACTCGTAGAGGTCTCGAGTAAGCGTAACATCTTTTAGGCAATATTCCTTCACCTTGTCTTTGAGTCCGTCACGCCACCACCAAATGGCATCGAGCCCGTAGCCAATCTTGCCTACGCCGAGCGTTGCTCGCGTGAGGTTATCAAGAGAAAGTCTAAAGCCAGCAGACTTCTCAATATCTTCCATCAAATCGAGTACATGTAGCTTACCAAGATCAATACCGACATGTGGCTGCAACACTGGCAGGTCAAAATGGTTGATATTGAACCCAATGAGCAGACCTGAGTCTCTGAGCATTGGTTCAAGCTCGGAGAACTCATGTTTTTCATAGGCATAGGCGCGCTTGGTGGTATAGGCATAGGTACCCACCACAGTTACGCCGAGCATTTGCATATTTTGCTTTCCTCCTACCTCTTTAAATTCCTTTTCTGTTTCGATATCGAGTACGATTGTTTCCATAGGTGTGTATCTATTTTTATCATGCGGGGTGTTCGAGCGTCAAAACGCTGATATACTATTACCATGAATCAAGATGTGCTCTTACTCGCGGTCCTTGTTATCGGACTCATTGCAGTTGCGCACTTTACTACTATCGGCGGAGGCATCACTGGTGGAGTACTCGCACCTCCGAACCCAAAAGCTGAGTTTGGTGTCATCCGCAGACAAGAATCTGTCGTGCGTGGACCAAGCACCTCACCTCCTCCTGGCGCCACCACTCCTCCACCCGTCACACCCCCGCCGCCTCCAACTCCGCAGCAAGACGTTCTTGCTCGCTCATTTTCGCTCTCGGCGCGCAATGCAAAATCACGTAATATCAACGAAGAATATATAGAGATAATCTATTCGCCAGCAAAAAATGCCGCGCCCGTTGATATCAGTGACTGGATGGTAGGCGATAGCAAAGGCGAATCATATAAACTTGGGGGGATCTCAATACTCCCCGGCTCCTCGTCGTTTGTAAACCAAGACCGGCTCGTGCTGCGCGGCACTTCACGCATCCATGTGGTAACCGGGCGCAGCCCTCTGGGGGAAAATTTTCGCATCAACAAATGCGCCCCTTACTTCTCACAATATAAAACATTCACGCCGCGCATCTCCGAATCTTGCCCGGTGCCATCACGCGAGTCGGGGCAAGATGCATTGAGTGATACTTGCTATAAATATGTCAAAACACTATCTACTTGCCGTATACCTACCAATATCCCCCTCTTTCTTGATAATACGTGCCGCGAATACATCACGCGTACAGCAAGCTACGATGCATGTGTAAAAAATCACAAAAATGATGCGGATTTTTATGGCGATGAATATTGGGTGTATCTCAACCGCCCCGAACATATCTGGTCAGACGTGCGTGACTCAATAGTACTCAAAGACGCACGCGGATCGGTCATCAAGTCTATCTCATATCAGTAAGGCGATAGAGCGCGATGCCGGCGGCAACTGATACGTTGAGTGATTCTTTTTTGCCTCGCATGGGAATGACGATGCTTGCATCAACCTTTTCTATAAGCGCGCCTGACAATCCTCGCACCTCATTGCCAACAATAAGCGCCAAAGGCTCACGCGGCGCAAACGATCGATAATCGACGGCGTCCGGCGTCTGCTCAAGTGCCACGATATAAAAACCCTCTTTTTTAAGCTTTGCGATCAGACGCGAGATATCTGCAGTGCACTCCCATGCCACTGATTCTTCTGCGCCAAGCGCCGTCTTCGCAATCTCTTTACGTACTCGCCCCATCTCATCGACAGGGCTCGGTGTATAGCCGGTCATATACACCTTGCTCACACCCGCACCATCAGCCGTACGCAATACGGAGCCTACATTGTGTAGGCTCCGTATATTGTGCAGAACTATGACAAGCTCCTCGTGCACGGTTATTTGATTTCGTAGATCAATGAGACGTTGGCGATGATCTCATTTTCGCCAACCTGAATACTTGGTGCGGGTGCCACACTTGCCTCCATAGCGATCCCTCCCTTGCCCATATCGCGACCATAGTAGAGCGGGCCGCCGCCATACTCATTGAACCCTGCGAGCTTGCCGAGACGCACCCCGAGGTTACCTGCGAGTACTTTGGCCTGTTCTCGAGCTTTCTCGATAGCGGCTTCACGTGCCTCAAACTTGAGACGCTCGAGAACCTCATCATCAACCGTAAACTGGAGCTGACCGATCTCGTTTACCCCTGCTTGCGTCACACCAGTTGTAATAGAGCCGATTGTATCGAGCTTACGTACTTTGATTGAGAATGACTCTTGCACGATAAATTTCTTCTCTCCTTTGCGTGGTGGGCAGACGACACTTGCGCCATCTGAGCTTACGCATGGGCGGTAATCATACTCTTCTTGAGGATAAATATTGTACGCGGTTGTCTTGATATCGCGATCTTCGATGCCATTTTTCTTGAGAAAATCGACAACTGCCTGTGATTTTTTCGAAGCAGCATCGCGAGCTTTCTCGAGTGATGCATTTTCCTCGCGTATCGTAAATGTAACCAGACCGATATCAGGTTTTACCACACGCTTCTCTTCAGCAGATACCGAGATGGTGCGCGTTGGGTAGTCTTGGCTGCGATACATATTTTTTGCTGCAACGAGCAAAAAGAGTGCGAGTGACACAAAAACAATAATAGTAAGCCAGCGCATTGCGCCACCCCCGCGTGAGCTTACGGAAACCTTAAACCCTTCTTTCTCCTGTTCCATATAGTTTATTTAATATAGTAATCAGTAAAGATGACCCTTGTACCTATTCTAACGGGCGTGTCGGTATTTTGCTACGCGCGATAGCTCGATCATCCCACGGTATTTTTTTGCCACCCGAGAGCGCCATGAGCGGCTCGGCACCCTTGCCTGTGATTACAACCGTATCACCAACTGTCGCCTTCCCTACCGCCTGGCCAATGGCCGCCGTGCGATCGAGCTCAACTATCGGCGCATGCGCGGTCATACCCTTGGCAACTTCATCGATAATCGTTTTTGGATCTTCATCATACGGATCTTCATCGGTTAAAATAATTTCATCACAATACTGATCGGCAATACGGCCCAGCTCGGGACGCTTCCATTTGTCGCGCCCACCACCGGCCGCGCCCAGCACACAGATAAGATGTTTCGCTTGCGGCTTGAGCGTTTGATAAACTTTTTGGAGTGCATCGGGAGTATGTGCATAATCAACAACCACCGCAAATGGTTCGCGAGCAATATATTCAAGGCGCCCTGGCACACCGAGCACTTTGGCAATCCCCTGGCGCACAGCCTCTGGTGAGACATGGTGCGCCGAGGCAACTGCGATAGCACAAAGCATATTTTCAAGATTGAACTCGCCCTCAAGTACTGATTCAAAATGCGTACCGCCAACAGAAAAAGAAACACCGCGCTCAAATGAAATATCGGCGGGCGATATCGCGTGGAGCGAGCTCTCGAGCAAGTGCACATCTCGCGCATATTCCCATACTTCGGCATGGGGGGCCGCCTCGATAAACATTTTGGCATCAGCCATTGCTGCATTGACTACGATATGCTTTTTCTTTTTCCATGAATTGTTGAGCGCACGAAAAATCTTGAGTTTTGCCTTGCGGTAATTTTCAAACCCGCCATGCGACTCAATATGCTCAGGTGTCAGATTGGTGATAGCAACCGTATCAAATGCGATATGCGCATGGCGGAACTGCCGCGCGCCCTCACTCGTCACCTCCAAAACAACCGTATCGCATCCTGCCGCTTTTGCATCAGATAAAAATTTCTGTACAAAAAAACGCCCTGGCATGGTCATCTTTTTATCGTTAACTATCTCATCGCTCCCAATACGAAAACGCAGCGATGAAGCCGATGCTACTTTGTGCCCCGCCTCTTCAAAAATATGGTGCAAAATTTCTACCGTAGTCGACTTGCCATTGGTACCCGTCACCCCGATAACCGTAAGAGTGCGTGATGGAAACCAATACCAAAGAGCTGCTGCGAGCGCCATGCACCAGTGGTATGCGAGCACAAGCGGTTTTGGGATCAGTTTTTTCATGATGCGTTCTTGCCCAACAACTTAAGCGCTTCTTTGATTTTACCATCAATACTTTCGATATCACGCGGCAATTTGTGGAGCGCGTCGCGTGCTTCACGCACGTTGTAGCCAAGCGATACCAGTGCATCGAGCGCATCTGATTCTTCCGATGAGATGGTGACGCCCTCAACTCCTCCGAGTTTATCTTTGAGCTCAAGCATAATTTTCTCTGCCGTCTTTCTACCGATGCCTGATATTTTTGTAAGATACACGGTCTCGCCAGATGCAATAGCACGCCGAAGCGAATCGAGTGGAGCCACAGACAAAACACCGAGCGCAGAGCGTGGGCCAATGCCCGAGATACTAATAAGCATCTCGAAC
The DNA here is from genome assembly GCA_038065475.1 of Patescibacteria group bacterium. Classification (GTDB taxonomy): domain Bacteria; phylum Patescibacteriota; class Minisyncoccia; order Ryanbacterales; family GWA2-47-10b; genus SICQ01. Next base: position 44,918 of record JBBTQY010000008.1, read on the forward strand.
ATTTCGAGCTCGCTCATTGTGGCAAAGCCGTAGAGCTCGAGTGCCGTCTCGCGTACTGCCAAGTGCGTAAAAAGCTCGACTGCCTCGCCTTTTTTAGGCAATGTCTTTGCTGTCTCCAGTGAAACCGAGACTTTATAGCCAACACCACCAACATTGATGATGAGATGCTTGGTGCCGCGGAATGCGAGAATACCTGTCAGATGCGCAATCATTATGCTTTGAGTATATCGAATGTAAGTATAAAAACAAAAAACGACCCCGTCAGGGTCGCTTGCCGATTTCGTCCTCCGTAAACTCCGGACTCATCAGACGAAGCATGCACTTCGTGATCGGTGGGGGTTTTGGTTCGAGAAAACCCCGTAAACTCGGCTTTGGAACGCACGATTGATTGCGTCAGTGCCTGCGAGTCAATCCTTTCCGGATCAAGGTCGCGAGAGCAAGGCCCAGAAAGGCAGCTCCCATGACGATGCCGATGGGCCTGTCTCTGAAGAGCAGGCTGATGAGAGCTCCTCCAGCGAGAAAGAACAAGAAATCAATCCTATCCTTCATGACTCATGGCTCCTTATGACAGATTTATGTCGCTAAAGCAGCGACTAGTGCAGAGTGCGCTGCGAGCAGTCGCCGCTGCGTTGCGGCGGAAGATAGGATCGCGGGCGCTCCTGCGCGAGACGTGCGGCACGCTCCCGCTTGTACTGCTGCCACTGTCTCTCCTTCCGTCGCTCCTCGAGTGCCTCTCCGATCCACATGAGAAAGCAACAACCCATGATGAAGCTGCCGCCGAAGATCGAGGGACCCATGATCATCAACAGGAAATAGGTGATGTTAACGGGCTGTTCCATGAGAAATCTCCTCTCGTTTGTCTTTGCGCTTAAGAAGAGCCTTGCGGCTTTTCTTTGAAAAGAATAACTCAACTCTGCAAGTAATTATAGCACTATTTATATGTTCTGTCAATATCATAAAACTGTTGAAATATAAGGGTTTTTGGATAAATATGCTATCATCCCCCTATGACATTTCACCTTGTCTCACAATTTAAACCATCAGGCGACCAGCCTCGCGCAATCGAGCAACTTTCGCGCGGACTTGCGGACAACAAACAATACCAAACACTCTTGGGGGTTACCGGCTCAGGTAAGACATTTACCATGGCAAATATTATCGCAAACACTGGCAGGCCTGCACTCATCCTCTCTCACAACAAAACTCTTGCCGCACAACTCTACGAAGAGTTTAAAGAATTTTTTCCTGACAATGCGGTGCATTATTTTGTCAGCTACTACGACTACTACCAACCGGAAGCCTATCTGCCCAATACTGATACCTATATAGAGAAGGATGCAAAAATAAACCAGTTTATCGATGAACTTCGTCATGCGGCAACGCAAGCCGCACTCACACGTAAAGATTTAATCATCGTCGCATCAGTCTCCGCCATCTACGGCATCGGCGCGCCAGAAGCCTATTTGGATTTTTCGTTTGTGTTGTGCCGAGGCGATCACATGAGCCTCAAGACACTTTCAAACAAACTTGCGGAGCTTCAATATATACGCAACGATATCGAGCGCAAACCGGGTACCTGGTCACGCAAGGGTGATTCGGTCATTGTGGTACTTCCATCAGGCGATCGAACGGTACGTATAAACTTTTTTGGTGACGAAGTAGAAGAAGTGCTCGAGGGTCCTGCGGGGCTCGATACACAACTCTCGCCTCAACCCGAGATCCGTATATTCCCCGCCAAGCACTTTATGACACCCGAAGATGATATCAAGCGCGCAACAGTTGCTATAGAAAAAGAACTCGCAGAACGCATTAAAGAGTTTGAGAAAAACGGCAAAGAGCTTGAAGCTGAACGCCTACGCCGCCGCGTGCGCTATGATTTGCAGATGCTTCGCGAGACGGGCTATACATTGGGCATTGAAAACTACTCGCGGCATCTAGCAGGTCGCGCGCCCGGCGAGCCACCAACAACCATGATTGATTATATGCCTGAAGGATTTATCACCTTTGTCGATGAATCACATATGACACTCCCCCAGATCAGAGGTATGCAAGCGGGAGACCGTGCGCGCAAAACCACACTTGTTGATTTTGGCTTTCGCCTGCCATCTGCACTCGATAACCGCCCGCTTACCGAAAGTGAGTTTAGAAAAAAAGTGGGGCAAACTATTTTTGTATCAGCCACGCCCAGCGCCTATGAAATTGCACACGGCAATATCGCCGAACAACTCATCCGCCCTACGGGACTTCTCGATCCCACGGTTGAAGTGCGGCCCGCAGGCAAACAGATTGCTGATGCAGAAAAAGAAATAGTCATCCGCGCCAAGAAAAAAGAACGTTCACTTGTGGTGGCGCTCACCAAAAAGATGGCGGAAGACATTGCCGAGTATTTAGGCGAGCGTGATTTGAAAATCGCCTGGCTTCACTCGGAGGTTAAAACAATCGAGCGCTATGAGATCTTGCAGCAGCTACGCCGCGGCGATGTCGATGCGGTAGTGGGCATTAACCTACTGCGTGAGGGACTTGATTTGCCTGAGGTATCGCTTATTTGTATTCTTGATGCTGACAAAGAAGGCTTCCTGCGTAATGTGACATCGTTTATACAAACCATGGGTCGCGCCTCGCGCCACCCAAACGGACATGTGATTTTGTACGCGGACAAGATGACTGACTCGATGAAAACAGCGATAGCCGAGACTACGCGCCGCCGTGCATACCAAGAAGCGTACAACAAAGCCAATGGCATCACGCCCACTGCACTCATCAAAGAAATCCGCAAACCGATATTTATAGGTAAGAAAAAGATTGATAAAGAAGATTTACTCGCCATAGCAAATAAAGACAAACGATCAGTCGCGGAGCTTAAAAAAGAAGTGGAGGCAGAAATGCTCGAGGAGGCCGCACGCCTCAACTTTGAACGCGCCGCCGAGCTTCGCGATATTCTAAAAGGCTTGTAAAAATAAAATGGAGCCGCCTTATTAGACAGCTCCCGATGTACCTCTTAGCGACTGCGAAGTGCTCGCTTGATCTCACACAAGCGCACTTCAAGTCTGGCAAGTTCGGCTGCGTAGCCAGCTCTCCTGAAAGTGAACTTGTTGCCGTGAAATTCCTTCCTCCGCAGTTCGTGAAGCGCCCTGACCCGTGCACGAAGCGATTTGGGATCACAAATTTCTTCGACCGATTTGTTCACGACGTGCCCTCCCTCGGAACTTGTTTAGCAAAATATTAGCGATAAAAGAAAAAACAAGCAAGAGATGCCGCCCACTAGTAGTCTTTATTGAGCCTCTGCCAATTTTCTTTCGGACGCACCGCCGCTGAGCCCGCGTGGCAAAGTGGGCATTCTTCCGGCGTCCAAATCGGCATCGGGTGGTTGATAAGTGAAATTATTTTTCTACCCCCAACCTCACCCGCGCCCGATCTATTTACCAACACTGCGACATAGGGCAACGCTGCCCCGCCGACACCTACCACGGCTTGTGCTGTGAGCTCAACACTCCCACCCGTATTGAGTACGTCTTCGACAAAAAGAATTTTTTCTCCCGCGCACACCTTGGTATCAGTAAATACCATAGTCTTTTGCGCGCCCTCTCCCACCTTTGCGGGAGATGCCCATGCGCACGCACAATCTCGCCTTTTAGAAATCTCAGCCGCCATGCTTTCTGCCAGCCGCGTAGCGCCAGTCTGCGGACCCACAACGGAATCAATACTGTTGATATCAAACCCTGTATCTTGCGAGAGCTGAATAACAAGATCTCGCGATGCTTCAGCAAGAAGTCCTGCATCCTCAGTCACGAGCTTACTATTAAAATACCCACCCGAGTGATTACCTGAGGTCAGCAACGCATGCGGCCTTTCGACATTGCCATCATGAAGCCAGAGCGCCTCTTTATTTTTATACTTCTGGATCCAATCACCAGCAGACATCCGATTAACTCTTGTATCTTTTCTCAACTGCCTCAACAAGATCTTTCTCACTCATACCAACCAGTTCAGCGAGACGCAGAACATTGATAAAAGATTTCACAACGCTTGTTTTGAGCGTTTCTGTATCTAACTCTTTGCCATGATCAACCGCTTCGCTGATACCCGCGATAACTCCTGATACTTTTGCAAAATGAAGAGCTGAATGGTTAATAGCAAAGAGTAGACGTTTTTTATCATCCGCACCCTTAAGCTCGGGGTATTTTTCCTCATTAAAAACATTATTATCTGCGACAAATTGTATGAGTTTATCGATATTTCCGTTCATAATCTCAATCTAGCACGCCCAACTTGTTAGCAAAAGAAAGTATGTCACATCCTTAGAAACCTTTATTGACAAGGCGCCTATAACTCACATAAAGTTATATTGAAATTTTCATCCGGACGAAAGGAGAGAACCTTGAAGAGGTGCGAAAATAAAGAAGTCGCCCCCAACCAACCAGGGAACCAGCATCGCGAGGTCGGCAGAAGCTTCGAGGACGTGGTGGCACACGCCACCGACAAGACGGGTGCGGTCGATCTCGGCCGCATGCAGGAACTCGAAGGCCGCTTCGGAACCAACGGCGGACGCGACTGCGACGTGCTGGAAGGCCCCTGCTCCTGCGGCGCCTGGCACTGAAGCCCTCTCGAGACCATCACCGTGATGGTCTCTTTTTTATTTCAGAAAAAAGTTGCGCTAACGAATAGGATGCGATACCTGCATTTTTACGTCGAACAAAAAAATAAACACAAAAAAATCATAAAAAAGCGTCCGCGCACCTTGCCGGACGCTTTTTTTGTGTTCAAAAAATGAGCACCCACAACAATACCATAACTGGGTCGCACAATTTCGAAAAAAAGTTGAGTTATCCACTTCCACCAGTAGAACGCCGAATAGTAATATTAATATGCGTACCGTTACAAACAGGACTGATCCCCCTTATGAGCAACACTAAGGCAGTAAATCTGTTTCGAGTTCTGGCGTAGGTTCCAAAAGGATCAACGCCGCAAGGCGGTTCACCGAAAGGTGTTGCGCCCTACGCTAGAACTCGGTACGGATTTTTTTGTGCCCCTTCTCCTGCGCCATTGTTGTGCGCAGGTGCTGGCGGCATTAAATGTCGCTTGTATCGATACATGGCGGAAACGCCAGTACAACGCTAGGGGCCATATGACAAAATGGCACTCTACGAAGCCTGATTTCAAGAAATTCTTGATCGATGGCTTCATTCTTACTCAGTGTATTCGCCGCAACGGTGGATGGCTGTGTATGCTGGATGATAAATATTTCAAATTTCCATCCGGCACGGGGAAAGGAAAACGCCCCCGATCCGAAGATGAAGGCGTTTCCAATGATCAAAAAAACTAATTTAGTTTTCCGAGCCTTTCTAGCTAGAGGGCTCGGTTTTTTATTAAGATGAACCTTTAATATCTTCACTATAGCGCATGCGAGCCGTCCGCATAGTGGCCATTATCCACAGTACTCACACTACGGCGACCGTCTTAATTGGAGGTCTTTTCTACTACGTGGCTATGGGTAAAGTATCCTTCTATAGTATTGACGTAAAACCTAAAAACGGGTACTCTGGAGTCCATGCCGAATACATCATCAGCAGCCAAGGCATTACGCCAATCAGAGCGCAAACGCGTACGAAACGTCCGCCGCAAGCGTTCACTTCGTGACGTCCTCAAACAGTTTGAAAAAGCTGTGGCCGCCAAAAACAAAGCGGAAGCTACTAAACTCTTCCCCGCTGTCCAGAAGGCACTCGATAAGACCGCAAAATCAGGCCTCATCAAGAAAAACAACGCCTCACGTAGAAAGTCTCGTCTTTCGGCTCAAATCAAAAAACTCTCATAAGCGAGCTGAAAGTCTTTTAGCGAGCTGTTAGTAGAAAATAAAGAAACCTTGTCTCCAGGGTTTCTTTTTTTCTCATGTCACTCATCTCGAGAAGCTGTAAATATGCCTCTTCAATCTGATCGCGCGAAAAGTTGCGCATCTGCTGCTTTGCCTTGCCGAGTACAAACGGCTTTACGCCCGCCGTGTTACCCGATGCTACGCGTGCCAAATTTTTGATATGCCACATAAAGGGGCGTAAAATATCATCCGCACTGTACCCGGCGCGCACAAAACGCTCAAACAAAAGTGCGGCGCGGGCACGCTCACCCGACCCCCACAAGTCTCCGAGCGAAAACAAATCTCTATCGGCGGGTCCAGATGTCTGTGCCTCAGAAGATTCCCCTCCCAACAAAACCTTTTCAAGCTCGCGCGAAAAGCGATCAGGGGTATTGTTATATATTGACCACAATAATTCTTTTTGTGGCGCTGCAACTAACACATCAAACTCTTTGGCGCGCGTATCGATATATGCCGAAAACTTCTGGCGCGTAAAATCGCCAAATTCTTCTTTTTTGTTGGCATATTTTTCGATATCACTAAAAATCTTGTTTTTTATGGGCACGCCTTCTTCCCAAAAAACAACTACCGAGTCATCTTGAGCCCAACGCTCAAGATGCATCTTGAGCGCCTCGCGCATATCCGCATCAAGCTCTGAGGCATATTTGATGATATAAAAGTCCTTAGAACCAAAAAGTGAACCAGAACCAATAGCGAGAAGGCGTGCGCCACCCGCCTCGTCTGTACAATCAATCATCTCCCAGGCGGGGCCCGCCTCGCGGCGGAAGCGTACAGCAAAACGCTCCAGCATCTCGCGCGATGCGGTCGTATTCGAGCCGTACAATAGATAGATCATTTTCCTATGTAGTTTGCCTCGAGCACTTTTTTGATAGTCTCTACAATCTCTTGCGGCGTGTGGTGCGCTTTGATCATAAATTCTGCAGCGCCCAGCTTCATCGCCTGATCAACATCATCGCGCGATCCAAGGTTTGAGATCACGATAACCGGAATAGATGCAAACTCATGCTGCGCCTTGAGCTCAGTTAAAATCTCGAAGCCACCCTTACCCGGCAATACCAAATCAAGCAAAATGATGTGCGGCTGATCTTTGCGTACAGCAGCAAAGGCCTCGTCAGCATTTACGGCCTCAATAACCGTAAAGCCCTCATGCTTTATTTTTTCAGTCAGAAGACTGCGCAAAAATTTGTCATCTTCAACGACGAGAATCTTCATCTCGCCTCGCTTGAGCATTGATGAAATGGGTACCGATGAACCGCTTGATGTCATGGGGTTAGACTAGCATATTAGAGCGCGGCCACAAAGGGTTCGGCGGGAGGGTTAACCGGGCTTTTGGGCGATGATGCGCGTGGCAAACGGATGAGAAACGTCGTACCCTTGCCCTCTTCTGAATGAAATGAAATATCGCCACCGTGCGCGACAACAATATTTTTGGTAATAAAAAGGCCAAGCCCCGTGCCCTCAGTCTCCATGTGCATAACGTTGGACCCGCGATAAAAACGGGTAAACATACGTGGCTGATCTTCTGCAGCAATACCAATACCAGTATCACTAATCTTAATAATCGCAAACGTATTGTCCGCCTCAAGCCGCACTGATACGGTGCCGCCCGATGCCGTATACCGAATAGCATTTTCAATAATATTGCCAATGGCGATTGAGAGCCGGTCGGGATCGGCGTTGAGCATGATCTGGGCGTCAGTCACCCTGCCAAGTGTGAGGGTGATATTTTTTGCTTTTGCCAAAATCATTTTTTCATCAATAATCTTTTTGGTAAAAGCGACGATATCCATGGGTTCAAATTTGAAACCAAACCTCCCCTCCTCGATACGCGCGGCATCGAGCAAGTTGTGTACGAGTCGTATCATCGACTCGTTGGCAATGGTTCCTTTTTCAACTGCTTCACGCTGATTTTTTGTAATTTTCCCAAAATCACCGTCGATGATGCCTTGGTAAACCCATTTTTGGATAGAAAGCGGAGTACGCAATTGATGCGCTGCAATTGAGATAAATTCTGATTTGAGCTGCGAGACTTCTTCTTGGCGATCTTTAGATTCTTGAATACGCTCTGCCATTTCATTGAAAAAACTGCCGAGCACGCCGATCTCATCTCTGCGCGAGACACTGATATGTACTTTAAAATTGCCCGCGCCAATCCGCTTGACCGCCTCAGTCAACACTGAAAGTGGGCGGGCAATGTGCCGCGTGATCATGATGGCGGCAAACGTAGCGATAATAAGAACAAAAAAGAAAATAAGAAGAAACTGGATACTTATCGTCTCAATCAGTGCTGATGCATCGCGAGGCTCAAGCACTGCACGGATGCGCGACTGGTAGGTGGCCGCAAAAAAAATCGAGGCGATCGCCATAGGAAAAATACCGAGCGCGAGCAAGATCAAGAAAAATCGAAAGAACAGCGAATGACGAATCTTGGGATTCATACGAATACCATTAGTATATCATCGGTTGATTATTTATCTCTAATTCGATACGCTGACGCAAGAAAGGAGAACCCTGATGTCGATGCACTGGACTCTACTGCCAGTCACAGAACGGCAACAACGCAGCCACTCGGGGCAGCGCCGCGCCAGCGCCCGCAAGCGACACCGTCAACGCAACGCCGCGCCAATCTCGCATGAAGCCTTCATGGAGGCGCAGCGACATGGCGCTGGGCACAACATCTGCCAGGCCGCCAAGGTCGACCACGATCTCGCGCGCGAGAACGCGCGACGGGTCGCGAGAGATGCTGCGCACGAAGCGGCCCACCAGCATGACTCGATCTTTCCGCGTCGTCTGCGAGGTTTCAGCCTCTAACCTTCGAACCGCTCCATCTCCTGCCAGTTCTGGCCGCGCTTCACCTCAGCAATAATGGGCACCGAAAATTCGGGCACGCGCTCCATAATCGCCTTGATTGCACCGGCAGTCTCGGCGATTTTTTCTTTTTTGATCTCAAATACCAGTTCGTCATGTACCTGCAATAGCATGCGCACATTTGTATTGTCGCGCCCAAGTTTTAGTTCGCGCACAATATCTATCATGGCCCGCTTGATAATGTCAGCGTTTGTTCCCTGTATCGGCGCGTTGACCGCCATGCGCTCAGATTCTTTGCGTATATATTCAAACGATGAACGAAGATTTGGTAAAAACCGCTTGCGCCCAAAAAAAGTTTTGACGTATCCTCGCTCTCTTCCCTCGCGTATCGTTCGCTCGCGATATTCCTCAATGCCGGGAAATTCCTGCAAATAATTATCGAGTGCGGCTTCTGCCTCGGCTACTGTCATGTGACCAGTTTCTGCGAGTGCACGCGCACCCATGCCGTATAAAATGCCGAAATTAACTGTTTTCGCGCGCCTGCGCATTTCGGATGTTACTTTTTCCACACTCACATGAAAGATTTCTGACGCGGTACGTGTATGGATATCTTCACCAGTCTGAAATGCTCGCGTCAATTTCGCGTCCCCCGAGAGTTGCGCTGCAATACGCAGCTCGAGCTGCGAATAATCAAACGCAAACAGCTCATACCCCTTGGGTATGGTAAACGCGCGCCTGATACTGCGCCCAAGCTCTGACTTGATAGGAATATTTTGCAGATTGGGATTCGATGATGAAAGGCGCCCGGTTGCTGCTCCCGTCTCATTAAAGCTCGTATGCACGCGGCCATCGGATCCCACAAGTTTTGGGAGTGCGGTGATATAGGTAGACAAAAGTTTTGAAATCTCGCGATACCTGATAAGCATATCAATGATGGGGTGAAGTTCTCGCAATTTCACCAACTCTGAGAATTGTGTCGAGACCGCTTTGGTCGAAGTCTTACGAATACCCTTTGTCGAGAGTCCAAGCTTTTCAAACAGTATCGCTGAGAGCTGCTTGGGCGAATTGATATCAAACTCCTCGCCCGCAGACTTCCAAATATCAGCTGCGAGTGATTTTTCTTCACGTTCTGCCTCACCTGAAAGCTTTGAGAGTACAGCGGTATCGAGCGTGATACCCGTCTCCTCCATCTCAAACAGGATAGGTACGAGTGGTAACTCAAAATTAAAATAAATACCCGCAAGATCTTCTCTCTCTATTTTTTTCTTGAGTGCATCTGCGAGTCTTTCAACCTCGCTTACTGACAACTCTTTTCCTTCAAGAAGGTCGCTCAAAGATAAGCCGCGCTCATCGGGGTTTAAAATCCACGCGCCCAATTTCGTATCAAACGATACAGGAAACGCCACGCCCAAAAACGTCATGAGCGCGTGTGCATCGTGCACGATCACCTCCTCTGAGGCGTTTAAAATGTTGAGCAGTGCTGCGCGCATTGTTTGCGGCACGATATATTCACGTGCGCCGGCACCGAGCATCAAACCTTCTTCGCCAAAAAAAAGCACGGCGCGCTCGCCAGCGGCAACACGCTCACTCAGTTCTTCTCGCTCAATTATTTTTTTCTCTTCTTCTTTTTTAGAAATATTGTTTGCATCACCAAGCCGCGAGATGAGGCTTGGAAAGTGAAACTTACGAAATACCTTTGACACCTCTTCGGTGGGAATGCCGACAAACACCATCTCGTCGAGATTTGCATCTACCGGCGCATCTCTGCGAATAGTAGCAAGCTCTTTTGAGAAAAGAGCGTCTTCTTCGTTTTCCAGCAAAAGTTTTTTAATGCGATCTTTAAGAAATGCGGGTGATTTTTTTTCTTTTTTAAGTTTCGTGTATATCTCTTCAAGACTCCCGTAGTGCTTGATCAAATCAGTAGCACTCTTCTCACCAATACCCTTAATGCCAATAATATTGTCGGACGGATCACCCTTGAGCCCCTTATAATCAGCAATAAGTTTAGGACCAAAACCAAAACGCTCGAGTACTTTTTCTTCATCATACAAAATAGTATCCTCGATGCCTTTTCGCAGCGTGTAGACCATCACCCGCCTTTTGTCGATCAACTGCATCGTATCCATATCACCCGATGCGATAATGATGGTTAGATCTTTTTCTTTTTTAAATTTCTCGACGAGTGTGCCTAAAATATCATCTGCCTCGTAACCAGGTGCCTCGAGAATTGGAATGCCAAACGCACGAAATACTTCTTTGACTTTATCGAACTGGGGTATTAAATCGCTCTTGGTCTCGGTGCGCGTCGCTTTGTAGTTTTCATAGGCAACATGGCGAAAGGTCGGCTCTTCCCTATCGAATGCGGCAACAATATGCGTCGGGCCGAGATCGCGAATGAGTTTTAGAAGAACTGCGGACACGCCGTAGACGGCACCAAGCGGCTCGCCCGATGGCGAGGCAAAAGACGGCAACGCATGAAATGACCGGTGAATGAGTGCATGCGCGTCGAGAATGACAAGTTTTTTTGTCTCACGCGCCATGTCGAAATCGCATCATGCGCTCTTCGGGCGCCAAATGTTTAAACGAAACCCAAACGGTGTCTTTGGGAAATACTTTTTTGGCACGCTCTGCCCACTCAACCGCCACAATATTTTTGGGATCAGAGATTATTTGCTTAAATCCAATTGTATCAAGTTCTTTTGCGGACTTGATGCGGTAAAGATCAAAATGCCAAAAATTTTTAAACGTAGAGCCGCGAAGTGCATAGCGCTTTGCGATCACAAACGTCGGTGACTGCAAGCGCCCACGCACACCAAGACCCTGCGCGACATTTTGGGTAAAAAAAGTTTTGCCCGCACCAAGCTCGCCTGAGAGTGCAAGACAAAGTGCGTGTTTTTTACCTCGGGCGACTGATCGTATCTCGTTGCCAAAGAGTTTACCGAGCGCGCGGGTCGCATCAGAACTTTTGAGTGTATAGGAAAGCTCCATCGTGCCTTCAGAGTAGCAATCTTTGTATAAAAAGCGAACGGCGGGCCTGCTGTGCAGGACCCGCCGGGTTAGGAGATAGCAGCACGCTATCTCATGTTATTATTTATTCTGCCTCCAGGAGCACACCGCCTCTCGTTGGCGGAGGGGCGCTCCTGCCGCTGTTGCGGATCATGTCGTCGTACGCCTCACGATCTGTCGCAGCGAGGGCTGGTTGACCAGCGGAGTTGTTGTACTGTTCGACAGTCCGTTTGTACGTTCGCACGTACGTCGCCGCACCGCTCTCGTCAGCAATCTCCGACTTGGCGTCGTAGAGCGCGTCTCCACGCGCACGCGCATCGTGGCACGCTCTATCGGTGTCAGGACAGCTCGTGTCGACCACTGTGGTCGTGCCGACGAGGAGGCCCCATGCGAAGCTAAACGGAACGCCGACGAGGTAATGGAGCACTCCCGGCTCCTTTACCACCACGATGTCTGGGTCAGCAGGCTTGGCGGGTACGACAGGTACGACCACAACGGCCGGGCGACCTTGAGAGCCGCCGTAGTAGCTTCCGCCGCTAGTGAGGTCGCTCATGGTGCCGCTCGAACCGCTGCTGTGGTACCGACCCCCTCTGGGCCAGCACATGTTGCCTTGGGTACAACCCGCCTCCGCCACGCCTGGTGCCACAAGCGCCGCGAGCAGAACAAGGATTGAAAGAACTCGATTGATCATCGTCGCCTCCATATCTCTGCCAAAGCGTAATGCTTTAGCTAGCTGTTCAGGTTATGGAGCAATTATACTACTAAAAAGCTTAAATGTCAATATCTCCAAAAACCCCTTATTTTATGCTAGGAATAGAACGATATGGGTGATTTAAAGTCAACAATTGCAAATGCATCGGCGATACTCATCGTATTGCCCGACTCGGTTCGTGATAAAGATTATCTCGCAGCGCTGCAAATCCAAAAGATAGCTCCGCAAAAAACAGAGATTATCGCGCCTGAGAAAAAAGAAGCAGAGTGGAAGGATGTCTTTGGTACTCCACATAGCAAACGGGAATTTGTCATTGAAGTCGATACGTCGGTAGTACCGGTCGATGAGCTTCGCTATGAAAAACACGATACAACGCTTTCTATCTATCTTTCGCACAAAGGTGCTTTCAATGAAAAAGCGCTCTCATGGGGCGAGCATCGCGCACCAGCCGATCTCTTTATCACTCTTGGTTTTGGCTCTGAAAACGAAGCGAAAGCAGCGATTGAAAACCTGCCACGCAAGGGGGCCGCGCGGCACGTCTGGGTGGAGGGAGACTCAAATAGCGAGCAAATGCATCCACCCGCAAAACTCTCACCGGTATCTGCGGGTCTCCTCGGTCGCCTTGTCGTTCGCTCACGCATTGATACTGATACCAACACACTCTGGTCATTTATCACCCGCGATGACTTTGCAAAAACAAATACTCACCCCGGTGAGCTTCCAAGCCTCATGACCACCTACGCGTCACTTGCTGCCTTGCCAGCCCATGCGCTCGTTTTTTGGCAATATGATGATGCTGGCACTCAAGGTTTTTTCAGATCAGATGATTCCCTCTTGGTAAACACTCTTGCTACGCGTATTGGAAAAAATCCTGATAATCAAAATCAGGTAACCCTCGCCTCGTTTGCCAATTTTATTGAGGCAGAGATGGAGACTCGCAAATTGCTGCGTGAACTCAAAGTGCGCTAGAATAGAAGCGTGGCATTTGACGAAGACCAACAAAAAGAAAAGCTCGATCAACTCCAACAAAAAGAAGAGGAGGATTTAGCACAACTACTCGCTAAGAAATATAAAATCCCCTATCTCAATTTGGGGCGCGCTTTTATTGATCTCGATGCACTCAAACTCATACCAAAAGACCGCGCAGAGGCAGCGGGTCTTGCGGTCGTCCAGTCAACAGGTAAAAAATTGCAGATTGCGGTAAAAAACCCGACTCTCGATAAAGTAAAAGAGATTGTGACAGAACTACATCGCGATGGTTATCAGCCGCAACTCTTTTTAGTATCAATGCGAAGTTTAAAACACGCCTGGGCACGGTACGAGGAGGCGGGCGAGGAAAGTGCTAGTATCACCAATGTCATCGACATCTCCAAAGATAAAATTGTTGAATTCCGACGAGAGATAAAGACAACTAAAGATTTTGAACGGATGTTGGGTGAAAAAATTCTCCAAGGCAAAACACAGCGCGTCACCGATCTGCTCGACTATGTACTTGGTGGCGCATTTGAGCTTGTGGTCTCCGACATTCATGTTGAACCCGCGGAAGACAAAGTGCATATGCGTGTACGTCTCGACGGTATGTTGCAGGATATCGCAAATTTTTCGCACGATATGCATAAAATGCTTTTGGTGCGCATCAAGCTTGTCTGCGAGCTCAAACTCAACATCCATGACCGCTCACAAGATGGCCGCTTTACGATTCGTGTGGGTGATGCTGATGTCGAAGTTCGCGTCTCAACTCTTCCGGGCCCGTATGGCGAATCGATCGTCATGCGTATTTTGCATCCAAGCGCCATTGAGACTTCGTTTGAAGATCTTGGTATGCATCCTATCCTACAAGAGCTTATTGAGCGCGAGATTCAAAAACCAAATGGCATGATTATCACCACAGGTCCCACAGGATCGGGTAAAACAACTACGCTCTATGCATTTATCAAAAAACTCAATGAGCCTGGTGTTAAAATCATCACCATCGAAGATCCTATCGAATATCACATAGCCGGTATCACCCAGACTCAAACCAACAAAGAGGCAGGCTATACTTTTGAAACTGGCCTGTCAGCAATTGTGCGCCAAGACCCCGATATTATTCTGGTAGGTGAAATGCGCAACCGCGAGACCGCAGAGATTGGCATGCAGGCAGCACTCACGGGTCACTTGGTTTTCTCAACACTCCACACCAACAACGCGCCAGGTACTATCCCCCGCCTTATCGATCTTGGCGTACCGCCAAACATCATCGCACCCGCAATCAATCTCGCCATTGCTCAACGTCTCGTGCGTATTTTATGCCCGCACTGCAAAAAACAGGTACCGCCGACACCCGAACAAACAGCTACTATAAAAAAATTTGTAGAGACTTTGCCCGAGAAATACACGCGGCCATCTCTCGATAACTTTTCACTTCATACCCCTGGCGGATGCGGTGAATGTAACTTTACCGGCTACAAGGGGCGCATCGCAGTCTTTGAAGCGTTTTTGATTGATGATGAGATGGAGCGCCTTATTTTAAAAAATCCATCAGAAGCAATAGTACGAGAAGCCGCGCTCAAGCAAGGTATGGTTACCCTCGAGCAAGATGGTATCTTAAAACTCCTCTCGGGTACCACTTCGTGGGACGAACTCAACCGCATCGTCGGTTTGATCTAAAAATAAAAAAAACTTTCTCGCAAAAATCTCCAGACAATGTGCCCAGGCATGGGTGCCATAGGCTGAAGGCCTCTTCGAGGAGCAGTCGCGCCGACCCCTCCTCGCAGAGCGCAATATGACTTAGAATAAAGTTATATTCTGCGCTGTGAGGAGGGGGACCTGACTGTCCGTGTACTAAAAGAAGGCCCAGATAAGGTAAACCTCAATTGTCTGGAGGTTTTCAAGAGAAAGCCTCACATAAAAGAACAATGACCACTATTATAGCTAAAATATAGCCACATGTCAATACCCGCCCAAAAACTCGATGACCGCTCCCTTGATAGCACCCTGCGCCCCTCCCGATGGGATGAATACGTAGGTCAGCGCTCCATCAAGGAAAATTTGGCTATTTTAATTGAAGCTGCAAAAAAACGCGGCGAGCCGCTCGAACATTTACTCTTTTATGGTCCTGCGGGGCTTGGTAAAACCACTCTCGCCCACCTCATCAAAAACGAAATGGGGGCGCAGATGAAGATAACTTCGGGTCCTGCGATCGAACGTGTGGGAGATCTTGCCTCGATTCTTACCAATCTTTCTGCCGGCGATATCCTTTTCATCGATGAAGTACACCGCCTCAATAAACTTGTCGAAGAAATCCTCTACCCAGCCATGGAAGCACGGTCGCTCGATATCATCATCGGTAAAGGGCCTGCCGCCCGCACCATACAGCTCGAGCTCCCCTCCTTTACTCTTATTGCCGCGACTACCCGCATCGCATTACTCTCCTCGCCGCTGCGCTCACGCTTTTCGGGCGGTACATTCCGTCTCGAATTTTACTCTGAAGAAGATCTTAAAGAAATATTGCGCAGGTCGGCAAAACTTTTGGGAATTGCTGTCGAAGAAGACGCGCTCACTGAAATCGCCAAGCGGAGCCGCTTTACCCCGCGCGTCGCCAACCATCTTCTCAAACGCTGTCGTGATGTAGCCGAGGTCAGAGGTGACGGTATCATCACAGAAAAGATCGCGCGTATGGCGCTCGAACTCTTGGAAATCGATGAGGTTGGGCTCTCATCGGAAGATAGGCGTATACTGGAAATATTGGTAGAGAAATTTGCCGGTGGGCCGGTCGGTGTAGCGACTCTTGCCGCCGCGTCATCAGAAGAGGTGAGCACTCTTGAGGAGATCCATGAGCCGTATCTCATGCGTCTCGGTTTTATTGAACGCACGCCGCGCGGACGCATGGCTACACGCCGCGCATACGAGCACTTGGGTGCAACACCACCCGCTACTCTATTTAACGTATGATAACTATTTTTGCTACAATCGCATTTACTCTTTTCGCGGGCCTCTATACTCTCGGCATTTGGATGGCTACCTGGCAAGAAGAAGAACTCTCTCTTTCGCATGAAAAGGCAGTGCATATGAACCTCATCATTATTGCAATCTCCTTTGTACTTTTTGCCATTGCCCTTTGGGCGTTTATTCACATCGAATGGGATGCTCTTTTTATCAACTTCTAATGGTCACCCTTCAGCCCAACGAAAAAATCCTTATGACCATTCACAAACATTGGTTTGTGTTTTTCGGCCGCATGCTTTCACTACTCTTTATGGGTAGTGTGCCATTTTTTGGTTTTCTTCTTGCGCCCGAGCTCGCGCTCGCCATCAATCCCGAATCCCTTTGGTTCCTCCTTCTTTTCTTTGCCATGATTTGGTGGCTTGTATTGCTCTTTATTTTTTTTGTTGAATGGCTTGATTATTGGCTCGATGCCTGGATTATTACTGATCAGCGTATTATTGATATTGAGCAAAAAAGTCTCTTTCGGCGCGAGGTATCTGAGTTTGTCATCGCACGCATCCAGGATATAAAAATCGAGACTCCAGGATTTATTGGCACCGTACTAAAGTTTGGTAACATCCGCATACAAACAGCGGGTGAGGAAAGTTTTACTATTGAAGCAATACCGCGCCTCAATGAAACAAAAAATCTTATCATGTCATTTGCCCATCGTGGAGCTCTTAGCGATCCTGATTAACTTCTTGACGCACCAAAAGAGCTGGTTACACTGAGCTCATAATCAAAATCAAATCCTATGTCAGGCCACAATAAATGGGCGCAGATCAAGCGCCAAAAAGCTGTAACAGACAGTAAAAGAAGTAAAATGTTCGGAAAAATTGCGCGCATTATCAGTATTGCTGCGCGTGACAAGGGTCCGGATCCAAGCCTCAATGTATCGCTCAAATCAGCGATACAAAAGGCGCGCGAGATTAATATGCCACAAGACAATATCGATCGCGCTATCAAAAAAGGTACGGGTGGCGGCGAGGGGGCAGCGCTCCAAGAATTTGTCTATGAAGCATACGGTCCGGGAGGTGTCGCTCTCCTTATGACTGGCGTCACTGACAACAACAACCGCACCTCAAATGAGATCAAACACCTTCTTTCCGCGCGCGACGCAAAGTGGGCAAATCCCGGCAGTGTGCTCTGGGCATTTGAAAAAAAAGAAGGAGAATGGACGCCGCAAGAATATAGTCTGATCGAACTCTCGCCTACCGATACCGAAGCGCTTTACCGGCTCATGGACGCACTCGATGAGCATGATGACATCCAAGAAATCTATGCGAACAATAAAGAGTCATGAGAATACTCGGCATCGACCCGGGCATTGAGCGGGTTGGGTGGGGTGTCGTCGATACCGTGGGTGCAGTATCGACATATTACGGTTGCGGTCGCATCACCACGCCGCGTACCCTCACACACCAAGAACGCCTTGAAATGGTCGCGCGCGAGCTTAGCGAATTAATAGAAAAGACTAGTCCCGAGTGTGCGGTGGTTGAGCGTCTTTTCTTCGCTAAAAATAAAAAGACAGCACTTGCGGTTGCAGAAGCTCGTGGAGCTATTATGCTCACCCTATCGAAAGCTTCTTTGCCAACTCGCGAGTTTACCCCTATGGAAGTTAAAATGGCGGTCACTGGTAATGGTCGCGCAGAGAAAAAACAAGTGGCTTGGATGGTGCGTAATATCTTAAAGGTACCCGTCGAGATAACCTCGGACGATGCTCTCGACGCCCTCGCCCTCTGCCTCATGATAACCAAATAAGGTTATCCACAGAGCTTCATATTGCCCTTTTCCCCCGCTCTCGGTATGTTCTTGGTATTAGATATTTATAAGGTCGTAGATACTAGCAATAAACCAATACTTTTTGAGAAAATGACACTCTACACACAACCTTGGGCTTCAGACGAAGAAGACGAGTTTACCGACGAGGATGAGCTTGCCGACGAAGACCTGAGCGAAGATGAGGATGAAGATGACGACACCTTTAACGAAGAGGGAATGTAATATACAAAATACCCCAGCATGCGCAGGGGTATTTTCTTGAAAAAAAGCTCAATCTTTGGTATAAAAAGTGTGTGATTTTTCGCTCATTGCGGAAGAGGCGCAAGCATAATCTACTCCTCTGGATTCTCGCCGTCGTGACTGCCGGCGTGTTTCTTTTTCTTATCGCAGGAATTTTACTCTTTGCCTTTATCAAGCTGCCAACTTTAGAAGATTTTCGTGAGCGTAAAGTAGCTGAATCAACTAAAATCTACGATCGAACTGGAAAGATACTGCTTTGGGAAGTACATGGGGAAGAACGTCGTACGGTGGTGCCGTTTGAAAATATTTCACGCAATGTAAAAAATGCCACTATCGCAATCGAGGATTCAAATTTTTATTCCCATCATGGCATTAGTCCGATCTCACTCTTTCGCGTAATTTTTATCAATATCTTTCAGGGAAAACAGGTGGGAAGTGGTGGATCCACCATCACCCAACAGTTGGTAAAAAATACTCTTCTAACGAGCGAGCAAACTCTGATCCGTAAGGCAAAAGAGATTATTATCGCCATCAAACTCGAATCCGCCTACGGTAAAGATGATATTCTCAATCTCTATCTCAACGAAATACCTTATGGATCAAATATCTACGGGGTAGAATCAGCAGCTCAAAACTTTTTTGGTGTATCAGCCTCAGATATATCGCTCGCCCAAGCAGCATATATTGCGGCAATTCCCAAAGCACCGACTCGCTATTCACCCTATGGCAACAACCGTAAAGATCTAGAGGCACGTAAAAACCTTGTACTTGAGCGTATGCGTACCCTCCAGTATATTTCGACAGAAGAATACGAAGAAGCGAAAAAAGAGAAAGTAGTTTTTCTTCCTCATAGGCGCCAGGGGCTTTTAGCACCACACTTCGTCATGTATGTCCGCGAAATACTCAATGAAAAATATGGAGAAGAAGTTGTCGAACAGGGCGGACTCGAAGTCATCACCACACTTGATGCAAATCTGCAGGCAAAGGCAGAGGAAATTATAGCGCGCCGCGCGCCTGATATGCAGAAAAATTTCAATGCTTCAAATATCGCATTAACCGCACTCGATCCCAAAACGGGTCATATCTTGGCCATGATTGGGTCGCGCGATTATTTTGATATAAATAACGACGGCAATTTCAATGTAGCACTCGCACATCGCCAGCCTGGCTCAGCATTCAAACCGCTTGTGTATGCGACGGCATTTAAAAAAGGATACACACCCGAAACGGTCGTCTTTGATCTTGAGACAAACTTTGCGGCAGGTGGAGATCCTTATATACCGCAGAACTATGACGATAAGTTTCGTGGACCTATCACTTTACGTGAGGCACTCGCGCAATCTCTCAACATCCCTGCAGTAAAGACTCTTTATCTAGCTGGTATTGATGATTCTATTAATACTGCGCGTGACTTTGGTATGACTACTCTTACAAATAAAAGTCGCTACGGTCTCACACTCGTACTTGGTGGAGGTGAAGTATCTCTTCTCGAGCTTACTTCGGCGTATGGCGTATTTGCTAATCAAGGTATTAAAGCAAATCATCATCCTATCATTCAGGTAAAAGATAAAGACGGCTCTATCTTGGAAGAAGAAACAGTACGTCCCGAACCAGTTATCGATACTAATATCGCCAACATGATATCAAGTATTCTTTCTGACAATACTGCTCGTACACCAGCATTTGGTGCGCGCTCTCCTCTTTATTTTGATGGAATATCGGTTGCTGTAAAAACTGGTACCACCAACGATTATCGCGATGTTTGGACAGTTGGTTATAACCCAAATATTGTTGTTGGTACGTGGGCGGGGAATAACGATAATTCCTCAATGACCAAAAATGTGGCTGGATTTATTATCGCCCCCTTGTGGCGTGAATTTATGGACGCGGCGCTCGAGCAGGTGGAGAAAACTCCCTTTACCCCACCTCAACCGACGGGCGTAAAAAAACCCGTATTGCGAGGAATCTGGAAAGGTTCTCGCTCTTATGAGATTGATAAAATATCGGGAAATCTTGCCACCCCCTTTACTCCTGCTGATCAACGTGAAGAGCGGGTAACTCAAGAAGTTCACTCAATTCTTTACTGGGTACAAAAAGACAATCCTGATGGCCCCATACCAACTAATCCTGTAAATGACCCTCAATTCTCGCTCTGGGAAGGTCCTGTACGTTTATGGGCGGAACGAAATGGATATAGAGATGGAGATATATCGGGTAAACCTACAGATTATGATTCATCTCATTCCCCTGAAAATTGGCCTGTGATTACCTTTCCTAAAGGCGAGGAGCAAAAAACATTTGACTATGGAGATGAACTGATATTCCATCCAACCATCACCGGACGCTACGCAATTGTCGATATTGAAATATTTGTCGATGGTGAATTTGTAAGATCGGAAAAAGGTACTCTCTCGAATATTGAAATAGGAGATTATGAAACCGGATCGCACACTTTAAAACTTAAAGTATATGATGTCATCGGTAATAGGCAAGAACGCGAGATTACTTTTACTGTCGCGGCCCCTTAAACGCAACATTTTCTACACCTCCCTGTGGCACGCTTTCTCGAAGTTTTTCGAGAATATGATTTTGACGCTGATGGATGTAATGCTTAAGAATTGCAGACGCTGTATAGATTAAAACAGTCCCATCTCGATATTCAACCTGGTACTGTCCCTCATATCCCACCAGTATAGTCTGGAGAGCTCCCATAACGGTCTCGCTTGATCGCTTTCGTGCAAGCTCGTGGGATTTATCAATCCGTGCAAACGCGTCCGGGAGAAGGACGAATATGCGGTTAAAACTCATACATTACCCTTCATGGGCATAACAATATACATCGATCCTTCGCGTCCTGTGGGCTTAATAAGTAATGGCTGTGATTCGGAGTTAAAACCAAAAAATAATTTCTCTTCTGCATATGACTCCACACCTTGAAGAAGATATTGAAAATTAAAAACGATAGAGACATCTTCTCCATCGAACTCACCCTTCGTAACACCTTTATAGGTACCTTGATTGTTTTTACTCTCAATAGTTATAGATTTATCTTTTACATTAAGAGAAAAGGATACGCTATTGAGTTTATTGGCAAAAATACTTGCACGGCGTAGTTGACTCACTATCTCTTGTCTCGTAGCTACCCCATGAGTTTTAAAGTTTTTGGGTATAATCTGTTGATAATCTGGGAAATTCCCCTCAGTAAGTCGTGAATAAAGTGTAATATCTCCAAATTGAAAGGTTCCCTCACCCTTACTGATAAGAAACTCTACCGTATCTTCACTACTCTGATCGGCAAGTCGAATTATCTCTTCAAATGTGCGAGCCGGGAGTAGAAAGGTTTCTTTTGGATTTTTTATTGATACTGAGGCAAGTTTTAAGCGTTCTTCACTGAGGCGAAAACTATCAGTTGATGCGATAAGGAAGGTTTCTTTCTCTAAAATCCCCAATACACTAGCGAGCTCTGGTTTGATGGCACTTTTTGATACTGATATTAAAACTCTGGGGAAAAACTGTGTAATATCTTTCTTGTATATTTTAGCTTTATAAAGCTCCTTTACTACCGGAAATGGAGGGAAGTCTTCTTGAGGATATCCTTTTATGGTTGTTTCCTGCCCTTGAACCGTAAGACTTATGTCGGCGCCATCGCTCTCAAGAGTTATTTTTTCATCTTTAGAAAGAGTTGATATATAAGAAAGAAGTTGTTTTGCAGGTATTACTACACCACCCTGCTCATTTACTGTGCACCTTACTAAGGTTTGAATACCAATCTCAAGATTAGTACCCATAACTCTCAATGATCCACCTTCGGTAGTTATAGAAAAAGATCCAAGTATCGGGAGAGTAATATCTTTACTTGTGGCGCGCTCAACAATGCTTAATGCTTTTTTAAAATTGTCAGCGATAATTATACACTTCATACCAGGTTCGATAATAGATTAGTTAATATATTTTTATCTTTTAGTAGTAGTTATTGTGTGCGGGATAACGTGTATAAATTATTTTTTCTTTACAGAATAAGGAGAATGATATTTTTACTACGTGCCAAATGTTTTTATAGGTTGTGGATAGTAGTTGGATAGAATTTATTTATAAAAATATTTTTTTAGCTTTCATACATTTTTCCCCTGATTTGTTTTATTTCTTCCACAAGTTTTGAGTCTTTTTTTAACTCACCAGAAATTTTTTCATATGCATGAAGTGCTGTCGTATGATCTCGTCCACCAAGCTTCTGACCGATAAATGGATATGATCCATGAAAGTCTTCACGGAGAAGATACATGGCAATTTGCCTGGGTCTTACTACTTCGCGTCTACGGGATCGTTCAAAAAGCCCACCCTCTCCAAGGTCATAATATTGTGCTACAGCGTTGATTATCTGAGAAGGTGTCGCAACACGTTTTGCAGTCCTTGTGAGCTGCTCAAGCGCTATTTTTGCTTCCTCGAGGGTTAAAGGACGTTCCTTGAGTTTAGATTTTGCGAGGATGATATTAAGGGCGCCTTCAAGTTCGCGAATATTTTTTTGAATAGTAAATGCGATATACTCAAGTACTTCATCTGCTACCACAGGCTCTTTAGCTCCCTGCTTGAGCTTTAAGATAGCAAGGCGCGCCTCATACTCAGGTTCACTAATATCAGACGTAAGTCCAGCTTCAAAACGCGAGCGCAAGCGCTCTTCAAGATTTTGAATAGCCTGAGGAGGCTTGTCTGATGAGAAGATGATTTGTTTACCGCGTTCGTAAAGTGAATTAAAGGTATGAAAGAATTCTTCTTCACTTTTTGCCTTCCCTGCAATAAATTGAACGTCATCAATAATGAGAAGATCGACGTTTCGATACTTTTCTTTGAAGTTATGGAGTGGTTCGCGGTTTTGGATAATAGAAATAAGCTCGTTTACAAACCGTTCCGAGGTAAGATAGAGCACTTTAAAATCCGGATGGTCTTTTTTAACCTGATTGCCTATCGCATGGAGAAGATGTGTTTTCCCGAGACCCACTCCCCCATAGACAAAGAATGGGTTATAGAGTGTACCGAGGTTTTTAGTTATAGAAAGGCCTGCTGCGTGGGCAAACTCATTAAAAGTACCAATAACAAATGATTCAAAAGTGTATCGTGGGTTGAGATTTGTGTCTCTATCAACAGAAAATTCTTTAAATTCAAGCTGTTCATCGAGCATCTCTACAGGTTCAGGGCGTTTTTTTGTCTGGGGTTGAAGGGGTGTATCGGCAGATGAGACGACGTAGCTTGCATTTCTAATCTCCGGCATTGTGGACCTCAGAGATTTGATGATATTTTTATGAAACTTCTTTTCTAACCATTCTTTTGCGAACGCATTAGGGACTGCGATAGTCGCGATACCGTCTTCAATGCCATGAATCGAGGTATGCTTGAACCAAGTGGCAAAATTAGCACGGGAAACTTCAAACTCGATCTGTCCGAGTACTGATTGCCACAATTCTTCTTGATTCATATACATAAACTATATGGAGACGTAATTTATTTTCCAATATTGTAAAAAGAAAGCCAATATGTTCTAATTGTTTATAACATGTGCATGAGCTGTGTATTAGAAATTTTTGCTCACCACATCATATAATAATCATATGTCTACCACCTATCAGCCAAAAAAACGAAAACGAGGGCGAACTCACGGTTTTTTAAAGCGTAAGCGCACAAAAGCAGGACGCAACGTGGTCGCGCGTCGACGTCAAAAGGGGCGTAAACGCCTCACCGTCTAGGTACTTTTATGCTTCGGCGGCACGAACGCCTTCGTTCGGGTCGAGACATTGAGGCTGTCTTAAAGAAGGGGCGCAGGTACAATGACCCCTCCCTCCTTATCTGGGTGATGAAAAAACCTCAAGGATCCTTTCGAGCGGCCGTTCTCTGCTCAAAAAAAATAGATAAGCGCTCTGTGGGCCGCAATGCTATCAAGCGCAGAATACGCGAGGCGGTTCGCCAGGTCTTAAAACCGCATTTCCCCACTGGAGACATTGTTATTAGTGCAAAGGTAGGCGCTAAAGGGCTTAAACCCGCTCAATTTAAGAATATCTTCCAAAATGTCTTTCATATTTCATAATTTTTTCTATCAGCCCCTCCTCAATGTTCTTGGGGTGATTATCATGATAGCGCCTGGGCATAACCTGGGGATAGCAGTCATTATTCTCACACTTCTCGTTAACCTACTACTACTCCCTCTTTCTATTAAGATGCGTCGTTCTCAGCGAGCGATGCAGGAAATCCAGCCTGAGATTGAGAAGATACGTCAGCAGGTGAAAGATAAAAATGATCAGGCGCGCCGTACTATGGAGTTGTATCGGGAAAAAGGTATCAACCCCTTTTCCGGGTTTCTCTTTATTTTGCTACAAATACCTCTCTTTTTTGCTCTCTTCCGAGTACTTAAAAACCTCGATAATCTTACCCACGATGCATATGATTTCCTTCCCCTCTTCCCACCCTTTAATCCTATTTTCCTCGGAGTAATTGATTTAACCCATCCTCATTTGGCGCTCGCGCTCTCAGCCGGGATATTTCAGCTTATACAGGGTATTTTTACTCTTTCAATACAGAAGAAAAACAAACAACCTACAAGCGATTTTGCCTCTGCTCTGCAAAAACAAATGGTTTTTACCATGCCGCTTTTTATTGTCATCATCAGCATGCAGTTGCCATCCGCCCTCGCTCTTTATTGGACGACTCTGAGCCTCTTTGCTATAGTGCACGAAGGATTTGGGAGGCTCTATGGAAGAAACTCAAGTCACAACAACAAATAGTAAGGCAATCGAGTGCGCCCGCGAGTTTTTAGTCGCGATGAATGTCGATGCTCGCGTGGAGGAAGGCGTGATCGGTGACTCAGTAGCACTCCTCATTCGTACCGATGACGCGAGCCTTTTGATCGGTGAAAATGGGGCGAATCTACAAGCCCTTAACTATATTCTGCGCCGGGTTATTGAGCGCAAGACAGGAACTCCCGAGGCGCAGCTCATGATAGACGTTAACGACTATCAGCGCCGACGGTTTGATGATCTTCGCGATAAGGCGCGTATGGGGGCACAGCGCGTACGATATTTCAAAAAAGAGGTAACACTTGAGCCTATGACCGCCTTTGAGCGTAGAATCGTGCATATGGCCCTTCAGGAATATCCTGATATTGCCACCACGTCAGTCGGAGAGGGGCCTACACGACGAGTTATGATTAAGCTCCTCGCTATCTAGTTTCCAGGGATAGCCGCCTGACTGATACGAAGACTCCAGAGTAAGGAGTCTTTTTTGTTAATAAAGAAAAGATAGTCCTCTTTGGGAGAGAGAATGGGATGGATGACGTCAAAGGTACCACCCTCAAGAACTGACGAAGCATCTCCTGTATTGATATCAATTTTCCAAATTGAGTCGCTAAAACTTACCTTCCCCTGCCACCAGCCGTCGGGTATTGGTTCGGCGCCAAAACTCCATGGAATTGCGCAGTATACGGTCGATGTGGATGTTTGTGACCACACACACTTTTCGGGAAGTGTTTTAAATGAAAGTTCTTTGCCCTGCTGTGGAGTACGCCGGTCACGTAGAACAAGTGCTGGGCGCTTGCCTTCGCCCGCTACTTCTAAGGTGAGAAATCTCGTACTGTTGGTATCCCAAAGTACATCAAGGCCATACACATCAGCAAGAAGGGTTGATGCTCCCCCGCCTGTTGAAGGTACTGTCTGGAGAATTGACGGGATAAAAGCCGAGGATCGTGTCTGGATGCCCAAGAGCGTCTTTGATACCCATGAGAGATCGATGTCCGGCAATGATGTTTGAAGTACGGTTTTTGGTGTTTTGCCGGCTGGGTTTGTTATCACGATATTATACGAAGATCCATTTTTTACGATACCCGCAAGTTTTTCTTCGGCAAAAGAGAATTTTGGCGCGGATATTTCATCAGGGAAAAGGCCGCTTTCGATTGTTGAGGTGCTTGTAAAATGTATCCAAAATCGACGTACTGTCGTCTCATTGAGAGCGGTGACAAGCGTATATGCTCGCGAGGGCGACCATGAGGCATCCATAATATTTGGGATAGAAAAGTTTGTCAGACGTTCTTCAGGCTTTGATCCATCGAATGGAGAGGCAAAAATATGCCCAGTGCCTCGTTTGAAATACAAGATTTCGTCTTCGCGCACAGCGCTACCTACTACAGGATCTGCTGATATTTGCACGAGCCTTTTTGTCTCTTCCTCAGTAAGAGGTGGAGCGTCAGGAGTCACCTCTCCATTGTTGTTTGGTGGGAAGGTTGACTGTCCATTTCCGTTGCCGCCCCCACTTCCCCCGCCGGTGTCAGGCAGTGCTCCTACTCCTTCGGTGCCAGCGTCGCCTCCAAATGGCCCTATATCACTGCGTAGGAGAAAATAAAAAATAATCCCAACAAGAATAAGAAGAAAAAATCCGAGACCGATAATATAGTTGCGCGTACTGTTATTCATACGAACAGTGGGTTGATCTATTTTGAGCGCGATCCACAATAGTGCACGCAGTAGTTTTCGGATGGTACCTCAAACACTGCTCGAGTTGTGCCTGAGAGCAAGTCATGCAGGACGCGCCAGCGGGGCACGGGGTAGTATCAAAATGAACGCAGCTATAATCTCCTATTGGATTTTTGATACAAGCAGTAGATTCTTGTACGCACTCTCCATATATTGATCCCCCACAAGATGCTCGCGGAGCGACAATATGTTCTTCTCCCGCAGCACGTTCTCCCACAATACCACCGAGAATTGAGGCCGATGTTCCCGACTGAGTTGTTTGTTTTTGGGCTAGAGAGGCAAAAAATGCAGAAATACCCACTGTTAAAAGAAAGCCAGCGAGGACGGATACTACGATATGTTTTTGTGTTATTGACGGAGGCATACTGGTAACAATCTTGTTGTTCCGCCGCTAGTTACTCGTTGAATGACGCAGGGTACATCTGGCGGACAAAAATTAAGTCTTTGCTCCGGTGTACATTCTTGATCTTGTACGACATCATCCGGAGCCACACATCTATTTGGATCAGCCTGTGTAGGAGAACAGACGGTCAAGGAACTATTCCCGGCAGGAGGACATTCGGGTCTACACGTCTGTCCCGAGACGCACGCATAAGGACCGTCGACGCCACCTCCTATATTAGCGCACGTTCTTCCAAAACTGCAGTCTTGGATATAGCATGATCCTCCGCAGGTTGTGCAACCATTGCCCGGCGGCGGGTTTTGGGTCGGCGCTGTCCCCGATCGTTGCGGGATATCGATTTTGAGCGTGATGAGGTTTGGGTTGATTGTCTCTAAAATAAGTACTGAGCCTGCAGCAAGCAAAAGCCCCAAGACGGCGCTTGTCATTTTGTCTTTCCCATCTTTATTCCCTGCGCCGCCATCACTAAACATGTACTGTATGGCGCCTAGCGTAAACATGACGAGGGCAAGGACGGAGGCGAGAGAAAGTAAAAAAGGAAAGAGAAATTGGGCATAATCAGTAAAGTTGCTCACGGCCGGCTCTCCCCCAGGTAGGGGGGCTGCGAGTTTATAGATTACCTCTTGAGCCCGGGCGGTGAGTGCGCCTGACAGTAAGAGTATTAGTATGAGAGTGGATTTTTTCATATCATTCCCCTACCTTTACGGTAACCTGTGCTGACCCGCGCATAAAGATATTGTCGGGATTTTCATACGATATATTGATAGATTGCGACCCCACACTACCCGCCTCTGATGAAAGGCGGAATATGCGTGATTGAGGGTTTTGGTTTGCCAATTTTTTGCTGTTAACGCGCCACGAGTAAAAAAGACGGCCAAGATCTTGATTGTGAAGGTTGAAGGGTTCAAATTGTATCACCAGGTCTTTTCCAGAAGGAGCTTTAAATTCTCGCAATGCTTGCCAATATTTAAGTCCCAAAAGCGGATCACGCTCGTAGAATACAAGCTCTGGCCGATGTGCTCGTACAGTAAAGGATTCTTCATGAACGATTCGTTCACGGGCATCTTTGCCGCGTACGGTTACTTTGTATTCAACACTTGCACTCGACCCAGTTGTAAACGAGAAGGTGTTTTTTCCTTTTCCATTAGCACCCGATGAGCTTGTGCGCGGGGCGTCGTTGATAAGCCACTCATAAATAATATCTTGAGTTGGGAGCACTGTAGTACCAATACGAAAATCAGGAATAGCAACAATTTTGATGGGTGCACCAGGGGGCGGTAGCGTTTTGCCACGATACCACGGCGGAGTGTACGAGTCAGCACCCCAGGTAATATAAATACGTGCGGGGCGCACCGTTTTTAAAACCTCGTACACATCACCTGCAGTGGTTGTAATAACTGCACGGATATTCTCTGCGGTACCAAGGTCACCTAATACAAAGCTGTATGATGCATTGCCGCTTCCAGAACTCACTCGCTTACCATTATGATACCAAGTAACGGTTGATTGCCCGAGATTGAGAGAATAGGTTTCCACTGAGATACGCACCCGATTCCCAGGCTTTAGATCCGTGCGGTCGAGTTTCAGTCCTAGAGTGACTCTTGCTTCTTCATTAGCTTTTCGAGCGTCTTCCAAGCCCTTTTTGATTGCTTCAGCTTCCAGTCTTTTAAACTCCTCTCCGCGTTCTCGGATGCTTCTCTCCTGCTCTTCCCGTATTTTCGAAATATCGGGCAGTACGAACGACCCGGGTGTTGAAGAGCTTCCCGGTGTTGTTTGCGCGAAGACACTCGTGCTAACGATACCGAGGATCGCTACACTAGATATGAATGATAAAATCTTTCGCATGGTATGAATTTAGTATATCAAAAAAATCCCAAACTACCTGTTTATTGTCCCCCAAGCTCCTTTTCCGCATCCTTCGCAGCTTTACGGATATTGCGAATGCCAATTAAAGTGGCGATGGTCGAGATAGGAAGTTCATCAATGGGGAGGCCGTCTACCAAGAAGCTAAGAATATAGCGCCATCGCTTAAGGGATCTTTTTCCATTGTCTTCAAAAAAACCATAGTGCTGCATGATGAAATACTCAATAATGCTCAGCGCCCATCCAAATAACTGCCCCAGTATGGGAATAAGGCCGATACCAAGAAAGTTGAGGCCAATATCAGCTCCTAAATCTTTTGTCAGTGCTATGGTTATGAGAATTGAGGAGGTGACGGGATTTTTTGCTAATCGTACGAGTTTTTGAAGCTTTACTAAGCGCTGAGGATTTATGATAGGTTTCTGCTGGGTTTCTGTTTTTCTCCGTGCGCGCTTCAGATTGGCATCATATTCTACATCCCGAGCTATTTCCGCAGTACTTGCCATATATTATTTTTCTCCTACTTCATCTTTTGCTTTTTGGATCGCCAAAAGCTCTGCCGGATCCGAGGTAATGATTTGATGTTCGGTATATGACGCCTGGATCTTGATAGCGATGTGTTTGAGGCCAGCAAAGAAGATCCCCTCCCCTACATCTGACTCAAGGAGTAAAAACTTTTCTTCCTCAGTCATATTAAATACTTCTTGCACCGCATTGATTGACGCGGGTGATTGTTTGAGAAGTATTTGAATCGATGAGTTGGTAATAATTGGTTTTCCATAAGGCGAACTCATAAAGTCAGCGACATCTTGCGTGATGGTGGCGAGACCCAAGTAGTATTTGCGCGCGCGTTTGGCAATACCATAGAGAAACGACGCGCTATCGGGGTGTTTCATCATGATCCACGCCTCGTCTACCACCATGAGGCGCTTACGGAGCGACCGGCGCACTGCGCTCCAGATGTGATTGATGATCAGATACATGGCAATAGGGCGCAATTCTTCTTCCATGTCGCGGATGGAGAAGACAGCGAGACGTACGTTGATGTTTACGTTTGACGGTTGATTGATAAAACCAGCCCAGGTACCCTCGGTATATTTTTTCATACGCATAGCAAGTGATTCGCCTCCCTGCATGCTTGCGAGTACCAACGCTAAGTCTGAGAGCGTCGGCGGGGTTATTTGCGAGAAATCAGCATCAATGGTGATATCTTTTGTGGCATACGTCTCAGTGATTGCGCGATCAATAACCGCATCTTCTTGAGGCGAGAGACCTCCAAGCATGAGGCGAAAGAGGCCCACAAGGCCAATGATGTGCGTGCGCAGTACATCGGCGGGAGATTCGTCCTCACGCGGCACCGGAAGATCAAACGGATTGATGTGATGCTTTGAGGTAAGGGAAATATTGAAATATCGACCACCTACAGCTTCGGCCAAATATTCATATTCACGTTCCGGGTCGATAACAATGACATCGATATCAAACATGAGCGAGCGTAAAATCTCAAGTTTGGTCGTGTATGATTTGCCAGACCCAGATTTTGCAAAAACAATCGAGTTATAGTTCTCAAGACTAAAACGATCGAAAAGCACGAGTGAGTTGTTGTGTCGATTGATGCCAAAGAGAATTCCTTTGTTTGCCGTAAGATCAAACGAGGTAAAGGGAAATGCAGATGAGGCAGGAGAAGAATTGAAATAGTTGTGCACCACCAATTCGTCTTGGCAGTAAGGAAATACCGATGTCATCCCCTCGCGTTGCTGGAAGAGAGCTGGTTTGGTGTAGACAAGGCGCGCCTCGAGCATTGATTTGATCTCAGCTTCCTCGCGGTTGAGATCTTCGAGAGTGTCTGCGTACACCGTAAGATAGAGCCCAAAGAGAAAGAGTTTTTCTTGTGCCTGTGAAAGCTTGTCGCGCAGGTTCTCAAGATCGCGATATGCGGTATCGAGCATAGGATCACGCACCAAGCCTTTTTCTTCGCGTTCCGAGATTTGCGATTGTACTTCCGCTACCTTTTTGCGGAGTTTGCGTAGTACGATGCCCGTATCGACCGGATGGAAAAACATTGCGATATCAAAAATTTTGTCGAGATTGATGACGCCCGCAAACCAATTGGTCGCAAGATAGCGTGGGTAGGCAAAGACAAAAATAGTGCGCGCAAATTTTTCACCTAGACGAATATAATTTGAATTGACCTCAAAGGCAGACGGCGCAATGACGTCTTTAAGTCCCAAGATACCCGACTGATAGATCTCTTGCGGTACAACGGGTAAGATTTCCGAGCCTTCTTGCTTGCCGCCAAAAATATTGAGAATTGCCATAGTATTATTTTTTCTCCGGCCCCCCGCCTATCTGAGGTGCCTTTCCCTTCTCAGTTTCCTCGGGGTTATAAAGTCCATAATAAAGCTCGATAAGTTCTTCGGTGTTGAGCGGTACTGCGCGCACGCCCGAGCGAATGAGACCTTCGGTAACCGTATCAACTCGTTGCCAGAGTTGTGTGCGGTATTCAGCAAAATTTTCTTCAGCAAGAAGTGGTTTACCCTCTTCACGTTTGGTAAATATACTTTTTATCGAATCCATCATGCTTTTTTTGCTCTTGAGTGCCACAGCGCTCGGACTGAATGGGATGACGATATAAAATGCCTTTGAGACGATATTGCTCGTCTCGACAAACTCTTTGACAAAAGTAATATATTCAGTGATTTGGATACGCAAAAGTTCTTGAGTTTCTGCTTTTTTTCTTTCACGCAATGTATCAAGGTATGGTTCGATATTGAGTTTGCGCGATTGAATCATAATCTGTATCGAGAAATCGAGAGAGTTAAGGAAGTTTTGGTATTGAGAGATGATCGCATCCTGCTCGTCAGGTGATTTGAGGGCGAAATTGAGTGATGATGCCATAAGTACCGCACGTAGCGATCCATCGCGCATAACCACAACGCCATCGCGTATTTCTTCGATAGGTATGATTTCCTGCGATGCTTTTGCGTGGCGTGCGAGTTGTGATTGGGTTGCTGGAGGCATGATTAGTTGTCTCGTTTAAGCTTTTCGTTGATATCAAGCGACCAGGAAAGGTTTTTGAGGCGGCTTTCGGTAAGACGTGGCATGTGCGGCGCCGCCTGAGTGATGATCGGTTGAGCTGATTTTACTCGCTTATCTTCACGCTTCCATATATAGAGGCGGGTACTCAGGGTATGGTTGATTGCATTATTGAGTACGGCGACAAATGGCTGACCGTTTATCTTGGCAAAAGCAAGCGCAAGGAAGAGACTTACCCAGGCGAGCGTGAGCGGCCAAAATACAATACCAGGGAAGCCAAGCCCAAAAAATAGAAGAGCCCCCCCACCCGCAGCGAGGATATAGAGAAATTGTTTGACCGATAGCGGGCCAATAATTTTGTCTTCGATCTCTATATATTGTGGTACTTGAAACTGTTGCATGATTTAGAGTATTGCTTCGCGATAAGGATCACTCGCTGAGGCGGTGGTAGATTTTTCTTTCGGTTTATTACTTGTTGTTTCCATAAATCCCGGGGCTTTTGGTATCATGCTTGGCTGATTTTGTGGGACGGTTACGGTCGGGCGTGGTTCTTCGGCGCTCATTTTTTGCGGGAAGATCATAGGTGATACCGAGGGCTGACTCTTTGTAGATTCAGCCGATTTTTCTTGGATGGGCATAGCAAATGATGAGGGACGAAACGCTGGCGATGGCTCAGTGTCGGCAAATGGCCGCGGTGCCTCCTTTTTTTCTATCGGCGCCGGTTCTTTTGCTGCAGAGAAAATATGATTTTGGATCGGCAAAAAAACATCGCGATTGAGATCGGCAATAATATCGTTTGCTTTTTGTACTGATACCCCGCATGCATCCACGATATAGTCAGGAAATTCTTTTGCAGGAATGAGTCCGAGCATCACATAGCCTACATCTTCTGCGAGTGCACCGAGCTTATCGAGCAGGAGCCCGTGCTTTTTGCCGATGGCCTGTATTTTTTCGGTTGTCGCCTCTTCAAAGATTGCATCTTTAATTGGCTCGGGCAGGCGCTCGTAGGCATCAAGTACTTGTTGTTGGGTGAATGTTTGCATGGTTTTATGCCTTACCCGTGCCGCTTACGGGGCCCGGTGGTGGCGCGGGTGGGGTCGGGTTTATCTGATTACTGTTGCCTGACGGTGATGGGGTGGTAGGAGTCCCCATAGGAAGGTCGCGGCGCGAGGCGGCTCGACCCTGTTGGATGATTGCCTTTGCTCCCATATTTTCTTGCATCCATTTAGCCATAGCTTGATTGTTTCCGTTGCCCTCACCGTCAGCTCCGATTTTTGCGGCGACCTTATCCCAATCTTTATCAATATCAAGATTAAACTTTCTTGATGCATAGCTTCTAAACGCATCTTTGAGCGCGGCCGCACCTTCGCGATCTTTCGCCATACGGCGAATATCGGCACCCGTCATTTCCTCAATCATCATATCTTGGAAGGCCGTGTTGTCTCGTATAGTATCTTTACTGATCTTCTCAAGTTTTTTCTCAGGTACATACTTTGCCGTGTATTCAGACATTTCTTCACGGTATTTATCATACTTCTCAATCGCAGGAGCATTAACTTTGTTATACTCCGCCATATTTTTTTCATAATCTTTTTCATATTTAATTTTCGCTTCTTCATACGCAAGCTTCTCCATGCCCGTCGCATTCTCCGGTGGTTTCTGGGGAGGTTGTGGCGGTGGGGGTGGCGGCGGCGGTGCATCAAGGCCTGTAAGAATTTTTACGGCACCCGTCACGCTATTGATTTCTTTAGTGAGGCTTTCAAATGCTTTGCGCGCCTCAGGGTCGACAAGATCACGTGAGTCTTGGAGTTTTTCAGTATCTATCAAGCCTTTAGCAGCTGCGCGTTTGAAGTAAATATCGTCTACAGATTCTGCGCGCAGTTTTGCCTTATCGGCGTCGCTCAAACCTCTTAGGTACTTCTCGACATTATCCTGATACGCCTTGATTGCTACCTTGTCTTTTCCATTTGGATCTATTGAATCCGGTCGCGTGATCTCCGGGTTCAAAATCTTCATCGCCTGCTCGACGCTACCTGATGCAATCGCAACCTGGCGCGCATAATCTTTATTCGGATCAGTGCTATGGATTGATTTTGCAAATGCGATTTGCTGAGAGCTATTCATTTGCTGGACGGTCTCAGCTTTTTGTTTCTCGCTCAATGTTTCAAATGCTTTTGCTCTACCGCGCGCGTTGAGTGTGCTGAGCATGCCAGCTGCTGCTTGTGGTGCCAGACCCTTTACTCGTGCCGCTTGCTGATCAGCTATCTTCGCCCGCTCTTCATTGCGCTTTTGGATGGCAGCGCCAGGTATACGAAGTGCTTGGCGCGCAATTGGTACGCGCGCAATCGCTCTACCAACGGCGGTGTTTGATACTTTTTCGGATACCCCGCCCGCGAATGCATATCCACCGTAGAGTGTACGGTTACCAATTGATTTACCCTTGCCTGAAAGATATTTGCTTGCTGAAGTTGCTGCACTCGCCCCTTGCACGCCCATTTTTTGAGCTACCAAAAGACCACCAGCCATAAGCATGGTAAGGATGACAAAGTTGAGGATAAGCTGAATTTTTTGGGTGAAAAAGCTTGCTCCACCCGCCGCAAACTGGCTGTTGGAAAACATTGCTCCCGCCAAGCCATCTTTGTCGGCGTTTATCATTTTTGCAACTACATTATATTTGATGGCGGTAATGCTGATGTAGAGGGTGAACATAAACGCGGGATAGAAAAATGCATGCTTAAAAAGAGTGCTAAACCATTCATCGGTGTAGCTCGATGTTCGTGGTAGTACCCAAAAAAGAAATGCGAGTGGAGCCAAGATGAGCACGAACCACAAGACAACAATACGTGTAATGAGCATAGCCATAGCAGCCATGAGTACGACCGATACAACGACAATAAGCACAATGGCAAAAATCTCAGCGATGATGATATTGAGAAGAGTATCAGCGAGCTCGGAGACCGGGGGTCGTGGTGCATTTGCATCACGCGCGAGTAGTTTTGATGGATGAAAACCGCTGATGAGTGTTGTCGATATATCGAGTGTTTTTTCCCAACCAGGAGCGTCATACAGATACTGATCAAAACT
>JBBTQY010000009.1:0-54984 GCA_038065475.1 Patescibacteria group bacterium
AATGGGCGAACAGTCTTTGGGTCCTTCGGGATCGGCAGCAAGAAGCGCGAATTTGCGCCCTACAAACATCGCGATAAGCGAGAACGCCAAAGCCAAAAACGCCAATCTTTTTTTCATCGTAGTACGTATTGCTCTCATATCTTTATATTAGCGCCCTTCTGTCGATACATGAAAGTTATATTTCTGTAGAAAAGCAAGCAACGCGGTCTCAAAAAGTTTTGGGTCCTCAATTTGCGGTATGTGACCAATACCCTTGAGCACGACCAGCTCTGCATTGGGAATATTTTTTTGTATATATTCACCTTGCTCGAGTGGCGTCACGGTGTCATCACTACCCCACATGATGGCAGTGGGTACTGTAATTGAACGATACGAATCAATTGAAGAGCTTAGCGCTTGGGTGTCATGCACAAAAAATTGCCTGAGCCATGCGCTTACTGCGGCTGTAGTACCATTGAGTGAAAGCGGCTTTTGATAAACGATGACACGCTCGGGTGTTGCGTCGGCAGGATCTTTAATGAAAGAACGGAGAATATATTTTGTTGTCATCGGGTTAGTCAAAGTGGCAGCAGTTATTGTGTATCCCAACGGCGAGACACCAAGCACCATGCCGAGCACGTCCGACGAACTCGATGGAGACGACCCGAGACCGAGTGCTACATCTACCAAAACCAATCCGGCTACACGATCGGGCGCTTGCAATACCGCCTCGACAGTAGCTCCTCCACCAAATGAATGACCTACAAAAACAGCCTTTTTGATACCAAGCGAATCGAGAGCACCTATAATACGCGATGCCTGATCTTTGCGTGCATAGCGCGCCTCCCGCGGGCGCTCTGAATATCCAAACGGTGGTATATCAAGCGCAACCGCACGAAAACCAGCATCACCCAAGGCCTGTAGAGAATCGCGCCAACTCTCACTCCATGCACCTGTACCATGGATGAACACCACGGGTATTGCATCTTTAGAACCTACTTCCTGTACGTACATCTCGATATCGCCAGCACGCACAAACTGCCCTGACGCAGGTGCACTCGTGTGACGATCATTTATTTCACGCCTTCCTGCGTGCCAAGAGAAAAAGATGAGGGCAAGCACCGCAAAAACAAAAAGCCAAAAAACTATCTTTAAAAGAATTTTTATTATTTTTAGTAGTACGCGGGTGATACTAATAATCATAAATATGCTCAAGCGTCATGCCGCGCGCCTCAATATCGGCGAGTGCCTCGTGCAAGCGCGTGACTGACATCTTGATACCAAAGCGCTTTATAGCATTAGTACCGATGACCGGCATCGTAAAGACAATATCGGCGTATGACTCTGCTGGCGCCAAACCATCACGAGCGTGCAGAGTTAAAAATATTTCATCGTTGCCGGCGATCCTGACAAACTGCACGCCACGGCGCGCGAGCTCCGGCACGATATGAGTAAACTCTTCGTACCGCGGGATTATGACTGTATACGCACCCGCGCCACTCTCCGAGATTTTCCTTACCCTCGAATCCGCAAATATTGAGTCAGGCGCCCACTCAATCATGAGGGCAATATCAAGATCTTCAGGCGCATACGCCGCACCCGTACCCCAACCGATAAGCTTTCCATATACAGCCTTTACACCGTATTCAATACTCAAAATAATTTTACGCTCCCATTTGCGAATCATGTGCGGGCCCCACAAATCCGTCTCTCGCCAAAGACCCTTGAGCTTCTGCGTAAAAGGAAAACGATACCACGGTACCGTATGCAAAAAAGTACCGTACTCGCGTGCGACCCCCGCAGCAAAGCGATCTTCTTGCGTCGATTCATTCCAACTTGTCAGTTCTGCCACCCTACCAATCGTTTGCTCATATATTCCTTTCACCGTATTTTCTACCGAGAAACTCTCACCAATAACAAACAGCGCAAAATGAAAACCATCATCAGAAGGATAAGTATCCTTGGTAGCACAATAAATCGTACGATACGAACTCCAAAATTGTCCGGTAGCACGAAAATAGGAAAAGCCAGAAGGCATGCCCAGCTCAAGTGCCGAGGCATATTCCTCTGCGCTATAGACGATATACCACTCAGGAAATGTAAGGAATGTACGAATCTCGGGTCTCGTAACCTCCATCAGCTTTTGCTCGCCTGGAAGTGGAGTTACCGGCACGACCCCAAAACAACCAAAACGCACGTATGCGACCGGCAAACCCACTAAGAAAAAAAGTATGCTGAGGATGATACCGGCTATCTTGAGCTTACGCGATGCTCGTAAAAAAGAGATAAATTTATGCAAACTTACGGCTTAAGAAAAATCCGATGACAAGTGCGCCACCGCCAATCACTACATGCGGAAAGTTGATAGCGATACGCGTACCAAGATCGAGCGCCACACTGCCATGTAAAAAGATACCAAGATCTAAATACCCACTACCTGTGAGAAGGCCTACGACTGCATCAAGACTATACAAAGTGCCGAACCCCTTGAAATAGAGAACGGCGGCACGACGTGATGTCCACGCAGCGCAAGCCGCCCACAACGCAGATCCCAAGTGTAGGCCGTCATCAATTAAATCAATTTTAAATAAACCAAGGAGCAGCCCTTGATCGTCAGTGAACCCAGGAATGTACCCGATGGCGACAACCGAGAAAAAGAGAAAAGCGTAAAACCAAGCAAGCTTTTGCATCATATATCTATAATACTACCAAAAACAACACTGGCAAACAAAAAGACCCTCGCAGTTGCGGGGGTCTTTTTTGATTTTTTAGCGGCCGCCGAAACCTCGATTGCCTCCGCTATCTCGTCTTCGAAAACGATTCTGAGAACTTGGACGAGATGAATTTCCGAAAGGGCTTGGCGAACGCGGTGTGCGTCTTCGTGGCGCACCGGCACCACGTGGAGAAAATGGTCGGCGTTCATCAAAGTTTGGCTTATTGTCTGCGCGCGGACGGTCGGGCGGCAATTCGGGTACTGGCAAACGCTCGAGATTTTTGCGGATCAGACGTTCAATGTCGCGAATGTCGCGCTGCTCTTCGGGCAATGCAAACGAAATCGCGCGACCGGAAGCCCCCGCGCGACCCGTGCGACCAATGCGATGTACATAGTCTGCGGCAGTCGATGGCAAATCATAGTTGATAACAAGCTCGATACCGGTGACATCAATGCCACGCGCAGCGATATCGGTCGCGACAAGTACTTGGTATTTACCAGACTTAAAGCCGGCCAAAGCTTCCTTGCGCTGACCGAGCGATCGATTTGAATGAATCTCGGCTGCGGTATAACCCATCGTGCGCACAGAACGCATCACGCGTGATGCACCGTGCTTGGTGCGCGTAAAGACTAGCGTCGATACTTTTTGTTCACCGAGAATTTTTTCGAGCAAACGATTTTTGGCGTCTTTTTTGATGATAAACATTTCCTGCATCACGCGCTCGGCGGTCGTACCTTGGGGCGCTATCTCAATGCGTACTGGCAACTTCATGGTTGATGATGCGATCTTCATGATTTCGGGTGAAAGCGTTGCTGAGAAAAGCATTGTTTGTTTTTCTTGTGGCAGCATTTTGAGGATGCGCTGAATCTGTGGCAAGAAACCCATATCAAGCATACGATCTGCCTCATCGAGTACCAGCATGTGTACGTTTGCGAGTGAAAGCGTTTTTTGTTCCAAATGATCGTTGAGGCGACCAGGTGTCGCCACAATCACGTGCGGGTTGCCGCGCAAAGCCTGTATCTGAGGACGAATTGACGCGCCACCGATAAGCACCGCAGTGCGAAGCCCGAGTGATTTACCAACCGTATGGAGCACCTCGTCTACCTGCAATGCAAGTTCGCGTGTTGGCAGTAAGACAAGCCCGCGGCCTTTGGTCTGAGCTAAACGCTGCACCATAGGAATACCAAATGCGAGCGTTTTGCCGGTACCCGTCTGTGCAATGCCGACCACGTCTTTACCTTCGACGCCTACCGGAATCGCTTGGCGCTGAATAGGTGTAGGACTCGTAAATTTCAATTTTTCTAAAATCTGCAAAAGCCCTGGTGCTACGCCAAGGCCATAAAATCCGTTTTGTTGTTGATTGTTCATAGTTTTGTTTTCTTTGGAACAAAGTCGCCGGCAGGCTCTCTGCTCTTCTCAATAAATTCTGGAAATTCTGAAAGCTCTGCTTCAGCATTGGCGATATCAGCACGCTTTTGCGCAATAATTCCTTGATCTCCCTTACCGGCCTCTAGAGCAGCAAGCTCCTCTTGCATCTCAGTGATATTTGCGGCAAGCGCCTCCGCATATTGTCGAATAGCTTCAAGCTCAGCCTCAGCGGCTTCGGGAGATAACAATATCTCTTCTCCACTCTCAGCGTTCTCGGGTATATCTATTGGAGGTTTTTCTGACATGCCTCCAGTATAACTTATTTCTTGCGTGCGCGAACACGATCGGCTTCGGTCAAGTACATCTTACGGATGCGCGTACTCGTAGGCGTCACCTCGAGATATTCGTCTTCAGCCATGACTTCTAAACCGCGCTCAATAGTAATCTCTTGTGGAGGCACCAAGTCAATCGCATCATCAGATGATTTTGATCGCATGTTGGTGAGCTGCTTACCCTTGGTCGGATTCACCATCATCTCCTCACCCTTGGCAGTGTTGCCGATAACCATACCTTCGTATACTTCGGTACTGGGACCGATATAGAGCGTACCACGCTCCTGCAAACCCCACAGAGCGAACCCGAGAGCTTTACCCGTAGTCATTGAGATCATAGAACCAACCACGCGTTTTTTGATCTCACCTGCGTGCTCACGAAACTCGATAAAGCGCGAAGCGAGGATCCCTTCGCCCTTGGTATCGACAACGAAAGAACTGCGATATCCTAAAAGACCGCGGGTGGGACCTTCAAAAATCATACGCACCGTCTCGCCTTCCATGCGCAAGTCTTTCATGACAAATTTGCGAAGCCCAAGTTTTTCGATGACCGCACCCTGAAATTCATTTGGTACATCAGCGACGACTTCTTCATACGGCTCAAATTTTTTGCCATCAATCTCGCGGATGATTACCTGTGGCTGTGATACTTGGAGCTCGTAGCCGGCACGACGCATATTCTCAATCAAAATTGCCACATGCAATTCGCCGCGGCCATATACGCGATAACTATCAGACGCAGTAAAGTCAATACGCAAACCTACGTTGACCTCAAGCTCGCGCTCAAGATATTCACGAATCTGGCGGCTTGTTACAAACTTGCCCTCGCGACCTGCAAGTGGTGAGCTGTTTACCAAAAAGTTCAGAGCGATCGTCGGCTCATCAACCGCAATTGCTGGTAGAGCCTGGGCATCAGCGCTCTCGGCTACCGTCTCGCCGATATCGATATCTGCAAAACCGGCAACAAGCGCAATGTCTCCTGCAGAGACACTCTCAGCGTCAACACGATCAAGCCCCTTAAATGTAAAGAGCTTAGTTACCTTACCTGGGCGGGTCTCGCCGGTAGGTTTTTTGATGAAAATCTGTTTGCCTACTGATACGGTACCTTCATAAATACGCGTGACGGCAAGGCGACCCAAAAAGTTATCATACCCAAGGTTAAATGGCTGCAGACGCAGTGGCATCTTTGCGCGCTCGGCAGATGACGCAACCGGTACATGTTCTAAAATAGTCTCGAGTAGAGGCGTGAGATCTTTTGAATCATCAGTCAATTTTTTCTTGGCGATGCCCTCGCGACCAATTGCATAGACAATAGGAAAATCTGCCTGCGCGTCAGATGCACCAAGCTCCAAAAAGAGTTCGAGTACCTGTTCCTCACAACGGGCAGGGTCGGCTGCGGGCTTGTCGATTTTGTTGATTACCACGATTGGCTTCAAACCAAGCTCGAGTGATTTTTTGAGTACAAAACGCGTTTGTGGCATGGGACCTTCCTGTGCGTCTACCACAAGCAACACCGAGTCAATCGAGCGGAGTACGCGCTCAACCTCGGAGCCGAAATCGGCATGGCCTGGGGTATCTACTATATTAATCTTTGTATCATTCCAAATAACCGCGGCATTTTTTGCATAAATAGTAATGCCACGCTCTTGCTCAAGTGTATT
Organism: Patescibacteria group bacterium; assembly: GCA_038065475.1. GTDB lineage: Bacteria > Patescibacteriota > Minisyncoccia > Ryanbacterales > GWA2-47-10b > SICQ01. Next base: position 6,055 of record JBBTQY010000009.1, read on the forward strand.
TGAGTCCATCGTGACACCTTCGGCAACCGCGCCCGTTTGGCGCATCAAAGCATCGGTCAAGGTGGTCTTGCCGTGGTCTACGTGAGCAATAATTGCAATATTTCGAATATCCATAAGGTCAAAATAAAAAGTCCCGCGCGGGGCTTATCTAAGGCTTTTACTATACCAAAAGACCGAAAAATAAGCAAGGATTAGCTTTTCAGACTATTGACAAATATATATAAATATATTATAAAAGAATCTAGGAATCTTCAACAACGACGCAACTAGGATAAAAAGGGGAAGGAGAAACTACGCATGCTGAAGATCATACTGATCGGGGTCTTCGCCGGAAGCGCTGTAGACGCTGCCGACTCAAACTTCATCGCGGGCATTTATACAATGGCTGCCGTCATCATCTTCTGCTTCTACCTCGAAGACCTCGCGAAGATCATCGCGAAGCGCTGAAGCACCAAAGACTCAAGAGCAAGAGTCACAAAACCAGTCGCTCAACGCCCACACGGCACACCGTGTGGGCGAACTTGTTTTTATATGCAAATACCACCTCAACCTGCTACACTTGTGGTGATGCAAAAGACAGATGCACAACTTGTAAGTGAATATATTGCGGGCGACGACAGCGCACTTGAAACACTTGTCGCGCGCCACCTTACACTCACATACCGTTTTGTCTATAAAATGACGGGCAATGCGCAAGACGCCGAAGATATCACTCAAGAAACCTTTATCAAAGCATGGCGTGCGCTCAAAACATTTGATCAAACAAAAAACTTCACCACGTGGCTACTTACCATCGCCAAGCACACTGCGATTGATATGCTTCGCAAAAAACGCGGTCTCTCATTTGCTGATTTTGAAAATGATGATGGCACTAATCGGCTCATCGAAATACTTGCGAGCGACAGCCAATCGCCAGATAGATACGCTGAGGGCATAGAGGCGCGCAACACCACCAACAATCTTCCAGACGCATATCACGAGATTCTTTCCCTTCACTATGATGACGGCCTCACACTCGAAGAAATCGGCATTGAGCTTAAAAAACCAACCAATACTATCAAGAGCCAACATCGCCGAGCACTCGCCGCTCTCCGAAAAATACTCCATATATAGAAGATATGAAAAATCAAAAGGCGCGCACCCAAATGCGCGCCTTTTACGTATAAGAAGATATGGACCAAAATCCTTGGCACGTATCCCCTCCCCCTCGCCTTGGGCAAACAATAATCAAACATATTAAAAGAGACGCACAAAGGCGAGCGGCTCTGAGTATGAGTATCTACGCGATACTAGCAGTCGCTGCCGTGAGCGCATTAATTCCTGCATATTCATATATGCACTCAGAGATAGCGCGCACGGGTTTTTCTGAGTTTCTCTATCTTATGTATTCAGATAGCGCATTCGTTATAACCAACTGGCAAGAAATGATTTTTACCATTCTTGAATCGCTCCCCATCGTCGGTATGGTGGCGATCCTCACTCTTGCACTAACGCTTTTAGCCTCACTCCGCATGATTGCACGCTCGTCGCGCGGCAAAATGCGCGTAAAAACTATTTAATCTATGAACATCAAAGAAATCATTCAATCAAAAATATTTACCGGCGTCCTCTACGGCATCGCCATCACCATTGTGGCACTTCTTATTTTTCAAGCAGGTATCATGGTCGGACATCGTAAGGCGGCTTACTCATACCGTTTTGGTGAGACCTACTATCGTACTTTCGGCAAACCAGGCGACATGGTACGCGACACATTCCCGGGCGAACTTGCTAGCGGCCACGGAGCTGTAGGCCGTATTATCAAACTCGAACCGCCTACCATTATCTTGGAAGGGCCCGACAACATTGAGAAGCTCATCGCAATCGGCGACCAAACAATCATCAAACGCTTTCGTGACATCATCACAACTAACGATCTCAAGCTTGAAGACCATATCATCGTAATCGGCGAACCCGATGAGACAGGTAGCATCAATGCCCGACTCATACGCGTTATGCCAAACGATACGCCGCCACCTTTTCTTATTAAGATAAAAGAATAATAGTCATATGCTCAATCGCATCAAACACATCAGACATACAATACTTGTCCTTGCCAAAGCGCATAGAAAAATAAGTATAGCGCTTTTAGTTTTTCTTGCGCTCGGTGGGTATTGGACATACTCGTCACTCACTTCTGCTAATGAATCAACGCGCTATATATTAGCATCAGCAGAACGGCAAACCGTTATCTCAACCGTCACCGGCAGCGGACAGGTATCCGCATCAAATCAGATTGATCTCAAGCCGAAGGCATCTGGTGATGTAGTCTACGTAGGAGTCGCGGCTGGCGCACAGGTAAAGGCGGGTGCGCTTATCGCCCAACTCGATGCACGTGATGCGCAAAAGGCAGTGCGCGATGCTGAAGCAAACCTCGAGAGCGCAAAACTCTCGCTTGAAAAACTACAAAAACCGGCTGACGTACTTTCTGTGCTACAAGCAGAAAATACACTCGCGCGCGCCAATGAGTCAAAACAGCAAGCTGAGGATGATCTGGCAAAGGCCTACGAAGATGGATTCAATGATGTTGCCAACGCGTTTCTTGATCTACCTACTGTCATGACGGGCCTTCAAGATATTTTTTACAATCAAACATCAAGTCTGGGCGGCAGCGGCCAGCAAAATATTGGCTACTACGCTGACTCCGTAAAACAATACGACGCAAAAGCGACCGATTTTAAAAGCGATCTTGAAACAAAATTTCAGGTTGCCCGCAAAGCGTATGATGCAAACTTCCAAAACTACAAATCAGTCACGCGTTCATCGGACAAAGAAACAATAGAAAAAATAATTACAGAAACTTACGAAACGTCAAAAGCACTTGCAGAAGCAACGAAGAGCGGAAACAATCTCATCCAGTTTTATAAAGACAAACTTGCAGCGCAAGGTCTCACACCTGCGGCCGTATCGACCTCTCATCTTTCGAGCCTCAATACCTATACCGGGCAAATAAATACGCATCTTTCAACTCTTCTGACCGCAAAAAATGATATCGCCAACAGCCGCGATACTATTCTCAACGCTGACCGCTCAATCCAGGAAAATACCGAGTCACTCGCAAAACTCCGAGCCGGTGCCGATACCCTTGATCTCAAATCGGCCGAGCTTACCGTACGTCAAAGACAGAATGCACTCACTGACGCCAAAGAAAAGCTTGCCGATTATTTTGTTCGCGCGCCGTTTGATGGCACAGTGGCAAAGCTGAGCGTTAAAAAAGCAGACTCGGTTACTAGTGGCACCGCAATCGCAATTTTTATTACCAAACAACAGCTTGCCGAACTCTCACTCAATGAAGTCGACGTGGCAAAAATTAAAATAGGACAAAAGGCAACTCTCACGTTTGACGCCATTGAAGGATTGGGAATCTCTGGCTCGGTAGTCGAGATTGATACCGTTGGAACCGTCACACAGGGTGTAGTCACCTACAACATCAAAATTGGCTTTGATACTCAAGATGATCGTATCAAACCCGGCATGAGTACAAGTGCCGCCATCATCACCGACGTACGCCAAGATGTAATCACGGTACCGTCAGCTGCCGTTAAATCACAGGGCGATGTTTCTTACGTAGAGATTCTCGAGAGCACAGCATCGGCAGAAGAAATAACAACAGGCGTAACTTCTGATACCGCACCGCGTCAACAACAGGTAGAGATTGGTATCTCAAGTGATACGGTGACAGAAATTATCTCTGGCATTGATGTTAGTACCAAGGTGGTCACACGCACCATATCGGGCACGGCGAATGCTACACAGCAAGCACCGAGCCTTATTGGTGGAGGCGGTGGCGGAGTACGCGTACCACGTTAATATCTATGATTGCAGTTCGTGATATCACAAAAACATATAATACCGGCACCATTGAATTTCAAGCGCTCAAAGGCGCTTCGTTCGATATCAAAGACGGTGAGTTTGTAGCCATCATGGGCCCTTCGGGTTCAGGCAAATCAACACTTATGCATATGCTCGGTGCACTCGATACGCCGACTAGTGGTACCTATCACCTCGATGGTAAAGATGTCTCAACACTCACTGATGATGAGCTTGCTGATATCCGCAAAGATAAAATTGGTTTTGTATTTCAATCATTTAATTTGTTATCGCGTGCAACGGTACTGCGCAACGTAGAGCTTCCGTTGGTGTATGCGGGTATAGCGCCTGAAGAGCGGCAGACGCGCGCACGAATGGCGCTCGCCGCCTCCGGTCTCGATGAAGATCATTTTGGCCACCTCTCAAATCAACTTTCTGGCGGTCAAATCCAACGCGTCGCAATCGCACGAGCACTCGTCAACAATCCGTCTCTTATTTTGGCAGACGAGCCAACAGGCAACCTTGATTCGAAAACGGGTGAAATTGTACTGGGCACTTTCCAAAAACTTAATCGCGAACAAAATCGTACCGTGATACTCATCACCCACGAGGCTGACGTAGCCCAATACGCCGATCGCATCATCCACATCAAAGACGGATTAATAATGAGTGATAAGAAAAACAATGAGCGCAAAAACGTAAAACATCTATGACCACATTTGATATCTTACAAGAAACCTATACTGCGCTTTCAGCAAATAAGGCGCGCTCCGGGCTCACGATACTTGGTATTGTCATCGGTATCAGTTCCGTGATTGCCATGGTATCAATTGGTGCGGGAGCGCAAAGCTCCATCCAATCAAGCATCCAATCAATCGGATCCAATCTCATTATGGTCACGCCAGGTGCACAGCGCGGCCCTGGATTTCAGGTCAGCACGGGCAGAGGAGCCGCACGTACACTCACGCAAGAAGATGCAGATGCAATTCGCGATCAGGTCAGCCTCGCCCAGCGTGTAGCTCCTGAACTCTCAGGACGTTACCAAGTAACCGCAAGGGGTAAAAATACCAATACATCAATAGTTGGCACCACGGCCGCCTACCCTGACGTGCGCAATATCCAAATAGACGCTGGTTCGTTTATATCCGACCAGCACATTCGTAGTCTCTCAAAGGTTGCAGTGCTTGGGCCTACCGCACGTGACGATCTTTTTGGCGAAGGAGTGGACCCTCTTGGACAAACCGTTCGCATTAAAAATATTGAGTTTAAAATTATTGGTGTAACAAAAACAAAAGGCAGTTCAGGATTTGGATCGCAAGATGATATGATCTTTATCCCCCTCTCGAGTGCTCAACGTTTTTTGGCGGGCGAAACCTATGTCTCAACCATCAGTATACAGGCGGCTGATCCTGAATCGATGACGGAAATTCAGACCGAGATAACGAATCTTCTTCTTGAACGTCATCGTATCGATGATCCACAATTAGCTGACTTCAGCACGCTCAATCAAGCTGATATTGTTTCAGCTGCATCAAGCGTCACCCAAACCTTTACGATTCTTCTGGGGGCGGTCGCCGGTATATCGCTCGTGGTGGGTGGCATTGGAATTATGAATATGATGCTCACGACCGTCACCGAGCGTACACGCGAGATAGGGCTCCGCAAAGCAATTGGTGCCAAACGCCGTGACATCAACCGTCAATTTCTTGCTGAAGCTATAGCACTAACCTTCATCGGCGGACTCGTGGGCGTTGCCTTGGGGTGGAGTATATCGTACGCGGTTTCTTCGTTTGGACTCCTGCAGACAAAGGTATCACTCTCATCAGTTCTTCTCGCATTTGGAGTGTCTGCGGGTATTGGTATTGTCTTTGGCTATTATCCAGCACGTCGAGCATCCCGACTCAATCCGATCGATGCGCTGCGATATGAGTAATTATTAAAAGGTCATTTATTACTAACAAAAACATTATATGAATAAAATCATTTCAGGAGCAGTTGTTGGGGGTATTATGCTGGCGACAGGAGCATACTGGGCGGGCGCACACTTTGGTATTCCGGGTAACAATCGGCAAACATTTTCTGACGGACAGGCCCGCGTTATGCGTTTTCGCGAGAATGGTGGACCTGCGGGCATGGGTAGTGGGCGCATGATGGGTGGATTCGCCACGGGAGAAATTATCTCAGTTGATGATAAAAGCATTACTGTCAAACTCTCTGATGGAGGCTCGAAGATTATATTTTTTTCTGATCAAACGCCAATCATGAAAAGCACTGCCGGTGCACGCACAGATATCGTCGTGGGCACCAACGTCATGATTAATGGCAAACCAAATCAGGATGGCAGCTTGAATGCTGAGTCAATACAGATTCGCCCCTTGCCGCCCGCACAAAAATCCGTAGAATAAACTATTATCCTTAAAAAAACTGCATGAATAAAAATATTACATTTCTCCTAGTAGGGCTCTTAGTTATTGCGGGTGGCCTCATTGTTTGGCAAAGTGCAGCGCCTGAGGAACATGACATGGCGGCGATGCCAAATGATACTGCCAATGCACTCGAAGGAGCCAATGAAACTATGTCGCCGCCGACAGCGGTCGAAACAGCACCAGGCGTCAAAGAATTTACCGTAACTGGTACAAACTTTGCCTTTGATGCAACCGCACTCACCGTCAAAAAGGGCGACACGGTACGTATCACTTTCAAAAATATGGAAGGCTTCCATGATTGGAAGATCGATGAGTTTAGTGCCGCAACCACGCAGTTCAAATCACCGGGTGAAGAGACAATTGAGTTTGTAGCAGACAAGGCGGGTTCATTCGAATACTATTGTTCGGTAGGCAAGCATCGAGCGATGGGCATGAAGGGCACGCTCACCGTCACTGAATAATTTTCCGAATCCAAAACAAAAATCCGCCCAAGGGCGGATTTTTGTTTTCTAAAAGTTCTATTTATTTACGAGCTCGCAAATACTTGAGCATAGTCTCTGCGTCACTAACTTCAAACGGATCTGTCGGACAGTTGTCTGTAAAGCCGGCCTCCGCAAAGATTTCTTTGATCTCGCCGTCTTCAACGTACATACTGTACCTCCATGAACGCTCGCCAAAGCCAAGGTCGTCTTTTTTAACCATCATACCCATCTGGCGAGTAAATTCGCCCGAACCGTCAGGGATAAGTTTTACTTTGCTGGCGTTTTGGTGCTTGCCCCACTGGTTCATGACAAACGCATCATTGACGCTCAGACAATATACCTCGTCTACGCCAAGTTTTTTGAACTCGTCATATGATTTTTCATACCCAGGCAAATGAGTTGATGAACACGTAGGTGTAAACGCACCCGGAAGCGCGAAAACTACTACTTTTTTGCCTTTGAAAAATTCATCTGACGTGACGTCTTGCCAGCGGTACGGATTCTCGCCGCCTACTGATTCATCGCGTACGCGGGTTTTAAACGTGACGGATGGCACACGTGTTGGTGTTTTTGGTGTAACTTCTGCCATATAATGTTAAAAATTTTAAATTAATAATACCTTTTTGTATAACGCATTATACGCCCAAAAAGTCTATACAGCAATACTATTCGGTCGTTTTGCCATCGAAATGTTCTTCGACAGCCTCGGCCTTGGTGCGATGCACCGTACCATCCTTGTGCTCGGGCGGCGAATAAATTGAATAGAGTTTAAGCGGCCCTGCGCCCGTGTTAATAACATTGTGACGCGTACCCATGGGTATCACTACCGCGTCGTCACCCTCTACCGTCTGCTCAACGCCGTCCAAAATTACCTTGGCGCTACCTTCTTCAAAACGAATAAATTGATCAAGCTCGTGTACTTCCTCGCCAATCTCCTCGCCTGCCTGCAAACACATAAGTACCAGCTGGCTATGATGCGCCGTATAGAGCACCCGACGATAGTCAGTATTTTCAAGTGTCGCTTTCTCGATATTTGTTTTGTATCCTTTCATAGTTTAGAAAAAAAGATCATAGATAAATTTAACCACGGGATCGACATTGGGCCCGTAGGTGAGCGCGCCGCCAAGACCTCCCACAATTGTGATAGTAACAAGTCCTAAAAGAGCAAAAATCATCATAAGTGCACTGTTAGCAAATAAATCATAGATGCGTGCCACAAGATTAAAAAGACTTGAGATAACTGGCAACGCTACGACGCGACCAATGATCGATGTCTGCATGAGATCACGCCTGATGAATGCTGCAAGATATAAGATTGAGAGCACGCTAAAAAAGATAACCGTGATATCAGCCCAAAGCGCGTGCATTTCCAAAAGCTTTGTCTGGGGCCCGCCCCGAAACTGGTCTTCGATCATCTCGCCCGTCTCACGCGCCACAAAAGAGCTTGCGGTACCCACAATCAGCAAAAAGGCTTTTACATAAAACCACGCCGGATGTTGCGTCAATCTTTTCAACCCCACAAACTCCATGAGCGTGTAGAGAGTCAAAAGCGCTACCGGAAAATGTACAAAAATAGGGTGAACGTTCATTGCCCTCAGTATACCAAAACTTTTTTTCAATTTATACTGTGTCTATGAAACCGCGTGTAGTCATTATTTTACTCGCAATCCCTCCAATATTAGTATTGGCATATTTTTTATATCCCCAAGCTCCGACAAGCCCCGCCACTGAGAGACGAGCCCTTGGCTTTATCAGAGAAATCCGCACGCAGAATGGCAATCTTGTATTGATGTTTGATGACGCCCTCTGGCTTACGGGGCGAGAGGCCGAAGACGCCGCGATAGAGGCAGGGCACTGCTCTACCGAAACACGCGGTGAATGCACACCAAACGATTATTTTATCGAAAACAAAAACACGCAAACCATCGCTCTGGAACTTCCACAAGCTACACTCATCTTTATGGAAACATACGAGACTGGCGAGCCGGGAGACAAAAAAGAAAATATCACCACAAACAAGTTGGTAGATCTCATCAACGACCCATCACTACATTGGAATAAGCTCCCTTACTGGATAACTACGCGTGGCACGCGTATCACTACCATCGAAGAGCAATACATCCCCTAACTCTGTTTTATTTAAAAACGCTTGCCCACCATGCCTTGCGCTCGCCATTGAGCCACGCAGGAATCAGCTGCCGGAGCGGAGCTGGCAAAAGAACATATTTTTCAAAATCGCCTGGCATTGACCAGAAAAATTCCAAATGATCTTCTTTTGATACTGGGTCTTTTGAGCTATCTAGGTTTGGCACATCAACCTCAAAAAAGAGATTGATTTCTTGCTGTCGAGCGTCATCCTGCACCCAGCTATTTTCAATAACGCCAAGAAAAGATTTTACTGTGCCAGCAATATCGGTCTCTTCTTCAAGCTCACGTATTAGAGCTTTTTCTGCCTGTTCACCGAGCTCAACGTGCCCGCCCGGCAAAAATGCGTGCCCTACACCCTTTTGACGCACAAGTAGCACACGACCTTCTTTTATAATCACTGCGCGCGCCCGAAGATGAAAAATAATTTCCATGACTATCCTTAGATTTAAATCTTCCTACTTAAGAAGCCCTTTGAGCTCGCCGAGCGCGCGCTCAATGTCTTCAATTTTGCGTCTTATATTAGTATTGGCGTCTCCTCCTTCGGCCTCACCCGCGGGTGGCGTGCCGTTTTGTAAAAATGCCTTCAAGTCGCCTTCTGTTTTTGTATTGATGACTGCGTTAGTGCGTGTATTGAGTAGTACGGTAGACGCGATACCTGCATTGTCGCGCGGCACAATCGAGAGAAGCCAATGAAGATCTCCGCCGACTTTTATCGGCCGCGGTTCGGAAAGATTGAAGACGTTCCAATCATACGTGGGAAATTCTTTTTTAATATAGTCAGCAGCTGCCACGGGCCCCGTCAATTGGGATGTTTCATCATATTCGATAATCTCGCGCTCACCGGTGGTAGCGTCGAAAATAAAAATCTTATAGATACCGTAGGAGCGGCCATAGGGCTCCGCAACCACCAGCTGCTTAAACCCTTCGTGTGTTGGCACATGAAAGATATTTTCATTACCCGGCAGGCTTACTACCTCTGTTTGGTTTTTATGCAAAAACCATTTATTGAGCAACCCACCACGATATGCGTACGCATGCGCATAGAAATTTACAATTTCTTTTGGATGAATCCGATTGCCCTTAAGATACGGAACCTCGGCGGCTGCTTCCGGTGAGAAATCTTCGATAGTACCGTCTTGATGCACCACCATGACACCCGCCCAATATGGCATGCGGAAAACAAAACCCTTGTATCCCATATATGGCACGGCCGCAACCCATTGGTTGTCAGGTGTTTTAAGGTAAGTCGGCTCGTCACTATAGGTTACAAAATATCGTTTGAGTGAGAGCTGATAGTAAAGATTATCAACCAGACCGATTCCTTCAGAATATTTAAACTCAGCATTTTCTATACCAACCTTGCGATCAAGCGTATCGACATCAACCGTCACAAATCCACTGAGTTTATTTAAGAAATAAAGAAACACACCGTCAGGTAATCGCGGCATAACACGCTTAAGTACACCGTCAACCAATACAATTTGCGAATCACCCAAATGTTCTTGCGGGTTTTGAAATGTGTCTTCAGCATATCGCTGTGCGACTGCCTTGGGCGTCAAGCGTATGGGTTCAAATTGGGGCACATCAGTGCGCTTTTCATACTCAATATTTCCCGCCGTTATCTTGTAGCGGATCTCTTGCTCTACCAAAACCAAAACAGCAAGTCCTATAAGCACGGCGACGTAGAGCCCGATCATCTTCCCTCTGCCGGGGGGTGCCTTGAGTACATAATTATTTTCCCCTCGCTGCTCTACACGCAAACCGCTGCGGACAACAAGCCACCACACAGCATAGAGAAACGCGGCGATAAGCACCGCGCGTAGCGGGCTCACTACAAAAATCATCACGAACGGATGGAACAGCGGCCGTAAAAACCAAACAACAATAAGTATTGCAATGATGCCTATCCAACGCTTTGGATGCTTCATATTATTTTTCTCTTAAAAACCTGATGATGAAATATGCAGCGGTCACGATAAAGAGCACCCATAAAAGGCCCGTAAACCCGCCAAGATAATTTGGAAAGTACAGACCGAGCAAAATACCAAGAGACAACAAGCAAATTTTTATCAAGCCAGTCTCCTGCCATGTAAATGTGCGTGATGTAAATATTTTCATATATTAGCGAAAGATTACCGTGCCGCTATCAAATTTGAGATCCAAGATAAGCTCACCGCGAGAAGTAAACTTGTAGTGTGATGTATTTTTGAGTAACTCGGCAAACTCACCTTCCTGTGAGCCCTCACAATATTTTTTTGTAGAAACCATATCGCTAAATATGATCGCGCCGTCAGCTCCCACCGTATAATTACCTCCTAACTGATTACAATCGGTGGTGGCAGCAAAACGCCCAAACTCGAGAAATTCGAGAGTGAAAGCTTCTTTTTGCTTTGGTTTGATCATGCGTTCATCATTATACAAAGCCTCTATCCACAACCATACTTTCATATCAAGCTTCATGACGTCGGGATCAGCCTCTCCCTCAAACTCGGGCACGAGTTCACCAAACTGTTTTGACACCGCATTGTATTTGAGATGCAAACTCTCAGCGACCGTGGGCTCTGCTGTCATAGGCTCGCCGCGCTCGCGATCGGCGTAGTTGACGATTACCACACCGCGGCGATATTCGGTCGTTTGCGGGGCAATGCGATCACCAATCAATACAGCCTCGGTGCCTTCGTATCCTGTATCTGTCTTGATGGCGCCCACCAGATAGAAAAAGGTACCACTGCCACCCCCCTCTTGCGTCAGCAAAAATACAATGTCTGATATACCGTCACCATTGAGATCTCCCTCAGCCTCATTGCCAAAATATTTAGTAACAATTTTCGATGCCGAGCCTGGGGCTGCCTCAATCTCCGAGACACCATCAGTTAGCGTAACCGCTCGCCCTTCTATTGTATACGTAATATCTTTATATCCTTTCTGAAAACCAGCATCGCCCTGCTTTTCGCGGTAAATATATTCATTGAGAAGAAAGAAGCCGCCTACTAATATTAGTATGACGATAAGACCTACGGCACGCCCTACAAAAAATTTTCTAGGAGTCATGGGTTTATTATACTATGTTTGAGCAATACTTGCCCTACTACGATGCTACCTCGTCAAATTTTTGCTCTGCGGTATTGTATTCGAGATACATGCTCTTACCCACACTTGGCGAGGTAGTCATGGGTTCGGTCGGCCTGCGGACAGCGTAATTGACAATCACGCGCTCGTCGCGAAACTCGGTCGTTTGCGGGGCAATGCGATCACCCAAAAGTACGCCGGGTGTGCCGCGCCAACCACCCTCTTCTTTGATAGCGCCGACTGCATAATAAAATGTGCCCGAACCGCCTGGATTATGCGTGACCAAAAATACCATATCAGTATCACCATCGCCGTCAACATCTGCCTCAACTGAATTGCCGAAATATCGAGTGGTAACCATGGTGGCCGAGCCGGGCGCTACAGGCACTTCTGATACGCCGTCTTTGAGTGTTACAAATTTGCCGTCAATCAAAAAGCGGCTATTTTTATAATCAAAGCCAAGACCTTCGTCTTTTTGCTTTCTTCCATAGATAAATGAATTGAACGCCCAAAAAAGAAGCGCCAAAAGGATAAGAACACCTATAACCCAAAGGAGTTTTTTCATGGTTTTGTTATAGCATGCCTAAGAATAATTTGAAATCATACGAAAAAGAAAAGGGGCGGAGCGCATGTGCGCTCCGCCCCGCTTGGGACGATCCCGGCCGCCTTGCTAGGCGGACTCGGGAGTGGGATGGGCGGCACTGCTCGGAGGCAGTGCGCGCCGGAGGAAAGGATCCAGGAGAGCAGCGAGGCCGGCGGCCGACCCCATACCCTCGACGCCGAGAACGTGTACCTGCTTGGGCACGAGCCGCGCCAACAGCTGGCGCTTGATGCCGGCTGCACGGATCTTGTGATCCGTGTCGAGACCCTCGATGCTCCCCGCGATGGCCGCAGAGAGCGCTGCCTTGGCGCGAAGCCCTGCGATCTCGCGCATGAGCTCCGTCGCCTTTTCCTCGAGCTGCCTACGGGCACCGATGAGGACGGACTGGCGGTTGCCGTGTACCGCCTCGCCCACAGTAGTCTCGAGACTGATGCGCTCCGACTCGAGACCGATGGCCGCCGAGCGCGCCGCACGCGTCTGTTGCCGCATGTTGCCCTCGACGGTCTTGACCGCACCTTCGAGCTGGACGGTACGAGTCTCGGTCATGGCCGCCACCTCCTTGAGCAGCGTACGCACCTACTCGAGATCGTCGAGCGTGTTGTTGCTGCCTTCCGGAAGCGTGGCGCTCACCACCGTCACACCGTAGAACTCGAGGTGGCGGTTGAGCTCGGCGACCACATTCTTGAGACGGTCACGGCCCGTGAACTTGACGCGCGCATCGCCGATCGAAGTGATCATGCGAAGCGCGATGTAGCTCGAGTAGAGCTCGATAAGCTTCATGATGCCGACGGGACTTGAGTTGCTCGTGAACACCGCCGGATTCGTGATACGGAACGTGATCTGAAAGCCCAGCACCACCGAGGCGAAGTCGCCGGTGAGGTTGGCGTTGGATGTCTTCACCACCTGGTCTCGGAGCGAGACCAGGTACGGAGCGAAGCTCGAGAAGTTCGGCAGCCAGGTACGCCCCGGCTGAGCCGTGCGCTGCTCGTCCGGCTTGCCGAAGTTGCAGACCACGCCGCTGTAGCCGTCGGGGACGTCCACGCGGGAGTGGCGCAGGTAGGTGATGTAGAAGAGCATGATTCCGGCGAAGAGAGACCCGACGCTGACCATGTACCCGAGGGTACCCGGCAGCACCGTGAAGAAGAAGATCGCGAGCAGGATGGGACCGGCACCACCGAGATCGCGGCGATCTGGGATGAACGTGAGGATCTTCTCCTGATCCACCCCCTGGAAGCTTGCTCCCTGGCCTGAACCCTTGCCCGCAGCGCGCTCGGAGATGGTGGTGACCATACCCGAGATGCGCTCACGAATGGCGCCCTCCACGCTTGCAGCAGCCACCGAGAGCTCGCCCGATGCGGCTTCGGCGACGTCGTTGCTGAGCGCGTGAAGCGCTCCTTTGATTCTTTCTGAAGCCCTTCTCATGTTCATGACTCCTTTGTCAGGCTGCAGCGGCAGTCGGGGCGTTGCCCGCCTCGACTCCCGCACGTTCTGCGATCTGAGCGACACGCTGCATGACCTCGTCGGGTGAGAAGCCCTTCGTCGAGATCCCAGTGTCACCCGAGATCTTGGCGAGCTCTCCGGCGAGCGCCGTCAGGTTGTCGTCGACCTTGATGCCATCTGCTCGCTTGCTGATCTCTTCGAGTCTGCTGGTGGAAGCCTCTGCGACCGCAGCCAGCTTGGCTGCGTCGGGACGAAGAACTTGAAGCGCAGCGATGGTACCGCTGCGCTTGAGGATTCCCTCGAGCACGTCGAAGCTCGGGAAGATGGCGTCTTCCGTGGGTGACGTGACCCAGACGTCCGGGATCTCCGGTACGTACTGATCCAGGTTCTCCTCGACCGCGTCGTAGACGGCCTCGAGCTCACGGATGTATCGCTCGAGGCCCGCCGTGTCGACCCCTTGCGCACGCACTTCGGCGAGCAGGGCGTCGATGGTTGCGACCATGTTGGCGATGTGCCCGGCCGCGATGTTCTCCATGGCCCTGCACTTCGCCTCCACGATCGAGGTCATGTTGGCATCGTTGGAGAGGGTGGCCGTGATGGCCTCCAACTCCTTGATGATGCGAACGACCTCGAGAACCGCCAGCTTCTTACCGGCGACAGCCGCGCTGATCTCCTCCTCGATCTCGTCCCTGCGGATGCTCTGCAGGGTCTCGGTCGCCTGGATGAGACGCACGAGCGACGAGACGAGAGGTAGGGCGAGTGTGCTGATGAGCTCCGAGCCTGCGAGGCTCCCGAGTGGGATGTGATCGACGATCTCGATCCCGTAGTCGGCAGCAAGAGGCTGGAGGCTCCCTAGAACCCGATTGCGATCCGGGTTCGGTCCTTCGGAGAGGTCGAATCCGGAGATGTCGAGCTCACCGATGTCGGAGAGCCGCTCGAGCAATTCCACCGAAAGGGCAGAGCTGTCGAGCTGAGCCAGGCGAGTGGTGATGCTCTCGGTATCGCTGGCCGCGGCGGGCAAGCCCGCCGGCGTGATGTTGAACCGCGTGAAGCCGTTCGAGCGTACGCCCTGGATCATGTCCTGGACGGCGCTCGCATAGCGCTTGCCGACCTGCGCCAGGAACGTGGCGAACCCACCGGCCGCGAGCAATCGACGGCTGTCGACGACGCGCAGCACGAGGGTTCCCGGATAGGTGAAGCTGATGGAATCGGTGGTCATGCCCTCGACCGGATCCATCTCCAGCACGAAGGGCTTGGTTGAGACCGCGGCGTATGGCCGGATGCGGGGATCGAGCACGATCGCCCACTCACCCGGCCGGATCGTCTTGACGATCTTGTCGTACTTGGTGAGATGGATTTCGGTGCCCGGCTGCCCGACCGTAATGCCAGAACGCGCGATCGAGAAGGCCGTGTAGATGCCGAAGATGACGATCGCGAGGATGCCGTTGACCCAGCCGAACATCTGCCACCCTCGGATGCCGTCGAGTGCCTCGTACTCGGGCAGCCACCAGAACGGCTGCTGCGCGAAGAGTACACAGACGACGAGCACCAAGAGCGCAGCGACGCGGAGGGCGTTGCCGATGAGGTGGAGCGCTTGCATCTCGAAGTACGCGATGCCGACGGTTTCCCCATCCTTTTCCTTCCCGACCTGCTTCAAGGCGCCGTGGAACGGCGCCTTGGCTTCGGTGATTCCCTTCATCTTGTTTGCCTGTTTCCTTCCCCTTTTTCAAGGTGTCTTGGCGCACTACCCCTTTGGGAGTTTGCGCAATTGATCTAAAGAACTTTTAGCATATTTTTATATATTTGTCAATATAAAAATATCAAAAAGGCCTCATAAACAAGAGGTTTTTAGCAAGGACTATTTTCTAATCACACCTAAACAATACCCGGGCTCTTTGCTGCCGCCTGAATAACTTTCTTGAGTACTGGCAGATTGATATCTTCGAGCTTCTTAAATCTGATGCAGCTTTTACCTACACTTACCTTTCCCAGTTCTTTTTTATATTTTTCAGCAAGATACGCTTTACCATCAAGCGCGCAAACATAGATGCTCACATAATTTTTCTGATTTGCGAGCGCTACCACCGGCCAATCAATAATTTCTTTTTTATAGTTTTTATACTTAAATGATCCGTACCCCAGCATGTTGTACGCCATGTGTGCTTTGAGCTTGGGTGATGATTTTTGTATAAACGCATGCAAAAATGCAATGAGCTTTTTGCGATCTGCGGGGACTGCCGCCAGATACTGCGCTACGGTCTTGGCTTTGACCGGCCGGAACATGTTCATCCCGTTAGAGAAAAGAAGCGCTTTAGTCTATTTTTTAGATATCTTTTGCCCATGCCTGATTTTAGATATTTTTCTCTAGCAAAAGCATCATCCTTATTTAAAGACGCTTCGTAATATAAAAGCTCGAAAGGACCGCGACCTTTGGTTGATCTTGTTTGACCAGAATTATGTTCATTAAAGCGCTTCCGTAAATCGCTCGTACATCCAGTATACCAATTCTTACTTTTCTTGCTGCGTAAAAGATAAATATACCACATGGATTTCTCTAACGGGATTCATACTATTTGCCGTCTGCTGCGCGCTCGAGCTCAGCGATATTGAACTTTTTCATTTTAAGAAAAGCTTGGGTCACACGTGCCATGCGTGCCGGATCACCCTGCGCCATCAGATCATCCATGATGACGGGTGCAATCTGCCAAGAGACGCCGTATTTGTCTTTGAGCCAGCCACACTGTTCGGACTCAGGAACTGCCGAAAGTTTTTCCCAATAGTAGTCAATTTCTTCTTGGGTATCACAATTGACCAAGAGCGAGACGGCCTCATTGAATGCAAACTTATGCATGGCGGCAGGCGCGTCCATAGCTGCAAACCACTGGCCTTCGAGCATAAAGTCAGTAAACATGATTGAACCCTCTTTGTTTGGCTCTATGCCAGCAGGATATCGCGCAATCGCGCCGCGCTTTGAATCTTTGAAAACGGAAAGATAAAAATCTGTTGCCTCTTCTGCTTTGTCACAGGTTGGAGTTACAAACAACATCGATGGGATGATGAGCGGACGCTCTTCACCCTCGGGCTTCGTCAAAATCAATTGCCATGAGACACCCCACTTGTCTTCCACCCAACCGTAACGCTCGCTAAATGGATATTCTTGGATGGGCATCAGCACCTTGCCGCCATCTACCAGGCGCGCCCAAATCTGATCGATCTTTGTCTTGGCGTTTTTATCCTGTGACGGGTCAAAATTGACCATAAACGATATCGCGGGGTTGAGCTTAAATGCTGGCCCTGCGCTAATCGACATCAGCTTGTACCCCCAAATCTGAAATGACACAATGTCACAATCGCCCGATGGCGTGTCATGTATAGTATTGATCTTTGTTATTTTTGAATCACCACCAAATACAGAGACGTAAAACTCAGCAGCCTCTTTAGCCTCTTTGTCATACCAGAGATGTGGAATAATTTTTTGCATAAGAAATATTTGTGTCTATACCCCCATCGATAGACACTCCATAATCTCGACGTATGCGCCTGGCATCTTGAGATGCGGGCTATCAGCCATGATAGCAGTTGCGGCCTCAGAAGATTCGGCTTCAATAAACGAATACCCGCCAATTTCATTGGAAATGTCCGTTGTGCCACCTGCGGCTACTCGCTTGTTTTTGCCGAGTGGTGCACCGATATCGACGATTTCTTTATGCGCCTTTGTCCACTCAACCCACTCGCCCATACTTGCTTTGCGATCTTCGGGTGTTGAATTTTTCATCATCTCTGCCATCGCTGAGGCAGGCATCATATACAATGCTATAAATTTTTTCATAAAAATACGTATTTTAACGAATAATGTTTTTGCGTAGTTAATTGCTTACCATGACCTTAAAACCGCCAACGGCCATGCGCTTCATATCAAATGGCATCTCTTGTGTGTGGTCAGGGTGTTCTTTCTGATATTTTGCCATATCAGCCATAACTTTTTTATTTACCTGATCGCGGTGTTTTTTTGATTTGTATTCAATATACGAAAACCAAACGGTCTCACCTGCCTTGAGTTTCGCCATTTTTGGAAAATAAAAAATAGGATAACCTCCCGTGTTGGGGTGCAGATCATCGCCAATACACTCCTTGTAGCTTAATGCGCCGTATTTCATCCACATCTTTGCGCCATCGCGCGCCATTTTTTGATATGCGGCGACATTTTTCTTTTTGATAACGAGAACAAATCCATCTACATAGTGTGTTTTATTTTTTGCCATATTTATTTTTGCTTTGAATAATTAATAAAAAATAATAAAGGATTATTTAGGCAAATCGCCATTTTTTTCTATCTCAACAATAGCATGCCCCACATGAAACCCCATGATATTATTTTCATCTATGAACGCTTCGCCCGGCTTGATCTCGGCATCTTCTTCTACGCCGTTAAACCCAGTAATCGTTTGATCGCTCGTATTGATATGCTCGGTACCCAAAATCTCAATACTTCCGTCTTCTTGTTGGCGCATGGCAATAGTATTACCCCAAGCACCGAATTCCAGCGGTACTGCACCCTCACGCAAAACGGTTGTGGGTATGGGGCGCTCTTTGAGCACTTTTGCGATACCAAACTCACCCTCTTCCCTTAAGCGCGCCATGATATTATCGGCTATTTCTTCTTCAACAAAGGCGATGCGATTTGTCACCGGACTTATATAATAATGTTTACCGTCAAATTTGATACGCAAGCATCGCCCCTCATGCTCTACAAAATACCAAGAACCTTTTGCGGTCTTAAAAACATACTGCAAGCACTCTTTCTCGGCACGTAATTTTTCTACCAAACCCTCGGGATCGTCAAAAAATTTTTCTTTGAGCGCGTTGATATCCTCAAGAGTCAAGTTTTCACCATGCTGCTCTGGGCGCTCGACACTCATGTTGCTTACTTTTGTTTTGAATAATTGATCATCCACTGTACGCCAAATTTGTCAGTGAGCGAGCCAAAGTAATCGCCCCAAAACATATCTTGCATGGGCATCTCGGCCTTGCCACCGGCAGATAGTGCCGCATACAGACGATCAGCATCTTCCTTTGAATCAGGCTCAAGGTTGATATAGATATTGTTGCCCATGGCGACCTTAAAGCCCATTGATTCGGGTGCGTCAGTACCCATCAGCATAAACCCGCCCAAGATTGGCAACGCTACGTGCATGACCAGGTTTTTATCAGCTTCGGCCATGGGCGGGCGACTTGGGTCTGCTGGCACCTGGCCCATGCGGTTGATGCCACCTACAAAGTCACCACCAAATATTGATTTATAAAAATTAAACGCTTCTTCGGTATTGCGTGGGAAGTTAAGATAGATACTAACTTTTGCCATGGTGTTGAAATATTTTTTGATAGTAATGTGTCTTCATCATGATATATCAATCAGCTAATACATAACAATATGCGCCGAACCCTCTTAAAGCAAAAGATATAATGTTATCCACAGTACCTTGCTATACAAGGTACTGTGTGATATTCTCTTTTCATGAGAGAAGAAACCATTGAACAAAAACGTTCACAGATGCGCAAGGGCCTCCTTGAATTCTGTATCTTACTTTCCATCTCTGAAGACCGAGTATATTCTTCAGATATTTTAAAAACACTCAAAGACGCCGATCTACTTGTGGTTGAAGGTACGCTCTACCCCCTACTCTCGCGACTCAAGGCTCAAGAGCTTGTGACCTATGACTGGGAAGAGTCGAAATCAGGCCCACCGCGTAAATATTATGAACTTACCAAAAAAGGACGTGACACATTGGTACAGCTTAAAAAAACATGGCACGAATTACATGAATCTATTACTAGGCTAACAAAATAATATGGAGAAGACAGTACAAATAACCATCGGCGCAACCCTCTTCCAACTCACCCAAGCCGCCTATGACGAGCTTGCGTCTTACCTTGCATCACTCCGGTCGCATTTTGCAGAAGAAACGGGCCACGATGAAATTTTGCATGACATCGAATCTCGTATTGCTGAAAAACTACTCGAAAAGAAACAGGATGTAATAACAAAAAAAGATGTAACATCAGTTCTTTCCGAAATGGGTAGCGCATCAGAGATGGATGAAGAAGCAGCTCCTCATGATACAGAAACTCTACCTCGAGGCACCTACAAAAAACTCTACCGCGACACGCAGGACGCGCGGATTGCGGGCGTTGCATCTGGTATTGCGAAATATTTTGATATAGAGATTTTTTGGCTCCGCATTATCTTTCTTATCTCAATCCTCTTTGGAGGGACCGGCATCTTCCTCTATATCGTACTATGGATACTCGTCCCCGAGGCAAAGACATCGAGCCAAAAACTCGAAATGCGTGGCGACCCCGTCAACCTCGAGGGTATCGCTCGCGTGGTCAAGGAAAGCGTTGGCGAGGCACGCAAACATAGCGCCATGCGAAAATTTCTTGAGAGCGTTCGCCGCGTGGTACACCGCATCTTCCGTATACTTGGCAAGGTGATAGGTACCGCATTTATTCTGGGCGCTTTTTTCGGAGCCATTGGCCTTCTTATTGGCACGGGCATCATCATTACCAATTGGAATGCGCCGTACAATGACTTCCCTCTTTATGGGGTCGTCTCCAATACTCTTTTGATGGGCGGGCTTGCCGCAATCTTTGTAGTGGCGCTCATACCACTTGTCTTTATCTTCGCCCTTGGCATTCGCCTTTTTAGTAAAAAGATTTTACTTCAAGGTGCTACCGCCATAAGCCTCATAGGTGTATGGGCAATTGCAATAAGTGCTGCAGGAACCATTGGCGTCAAACTTGCTGGAGAATTTTTTGAATACCAACGTACAAGCCCTGACTATCAGCCACAGACTCGCACGCTTGATCTGCCCGCATTTACAAAAGTAAGCACCCACGAAGAACGCGTAACCATCAAGCACGGTGATACCCAGCAGGTAATACTAGAAGGGCGAGCGCTGACGATGGACAATGTGCAGATAGAGGTAAAAGATGGCACGCTGCGCATAAGCGAAAAAGATGACTATGGCAAACTCTGCATCTTTTGCGATGACTCTTCGCCCGACATCACGATTACCACGCCAGATCTCGACGCCGTATTCATCGAGAGCGGGACGGCATGGTTTGATGCATATACCGATCCCCAACTCTCTATCGAGATGTTTTATGGCGCGATGCGCGGTAAATTA
This sequence comes from Patescibacteria group bacterium, assembly GCA_038065475.1. Classification (GTDB taxonomy): domain Bacteria; phylum Patescibacteriota; class Minisyncoccia; order Ryanbacterales; family GWA2-47-10b; genus SICQ01. The sequence goes on from JBBTQY010000009.1 coordinate 27,257, forward strand.
GATGTGCCACAACTATCTATCAAGGCTGATGGCGGCACATTGCGCGCCACCATCAACACAGAAGCGCTGACTATGAATATTGAGGACGGGCACCTGGATATTGATGGCTCGGCAAAAGATGCAAAGATACATCTTACCGAAACGTCATTTTATGGAAATCTATTTTCGATAGAAAACGCGACACTCAACACAAGCCGCTCTACCGTAGAGCTCAATGCGGTGAATACAGAAAAGAACGATGACCCCACAAGCCGGGTCACCATCAGAAAAATCGAATAATTTAAACAGAGATATTAGATGCCGATCTTGCCCACTACTCCATCGATGTTTTTGGCATGCGAGCATGTATATCAAAACTTCCCCATGCCACATATACCCGGAATCTAAGAGTCTGCAAATTTATTTTTTATACAAAACAAAAAATGGTACTTTCTCCATATTATTTAAACCGATATAATTAAACATCCAAAGCTCTCTTCCGGATTTTTTAATTTTCGTGAACCTCTTTTTTAAATTTTTTCTTGGTATGAAAGGGTAAAACCTTATCTCTTGTCTTCCTATACCTTCTTGAAACCATTTAAAATTCAAAATCAATGCCGGCGCAAGAAAACCAGACTTCAATACCTTATCAATAACCTCCCAGCTGGCACCTAAAATAATTCCCTTGGGTTTACCCTGATTTGTTTTTATTTGAGCTCGAAATAAACATCCTTCACACTGCACATCAAACAGCGGGTAACTTGGGGGTAAAAGCATTAATTTTTTACCACAATTTGGACACAACACAAGGGTAATAACTTCTATTTCGCCCTGATCCCCTGCAATTTTGTTGCCCGCCATGCCACTATTAGATCACGCTGGACCGTCAGAATCAAACTGTACTTGAAAAAGTTTGGGATGTTTAGAGTGCACCTATCGAAGCCAAGCTATTTAATCTATCTACACCTTCATCAAGTTTTGCGATAAAATCCTTTATTGAGAAATTGTAAATATCTAATCCGTCTTTATGCTTAATAAAAGCAGCCCAACGTACAGTATCTTGATGAATATTCGGAGCAATAAAGAAAGTTACTGTATTGGGGTATTGGTTCCTAAAACTCTCCAAGTGTCTACTGATCGGCGGCATTTCGCGCGATACCTGAGCTGCTCCATTTAAAAGCGTTACCTCAAGAAGCGTCGTCTCTTCGTTCTCATAGCATTCAATATCCGCTCCATTCCCTGGAGCATGTGACGAGGGTAAGCCTTCGTCATCAGAAATATAGTTAGGCTTTACCCTTGCCGACGGGATTCTACTCAATACGGCAAGTGAGGTAAGAAACTCGAGTCGGAGAGGACTTGGGATAAGTGCGAGCACCTCGTCGGATGAGGATGGGCTACTGGTTGTGAGCTTAAGAATTTCGCCCTTGATAGTGTCCCAACTAAAGTGATTAATCCACTTCTGCAAAAGCTGGTTTTCCTGTTCTACGCTGGTCTCATACACGCGCTCAATGGAGATAAGTTGTTCGTCTACAGTGGAGATATAGTCAAAATATTCTCGCTCAGTTGAATATGTGTCGTACTGAGCATATTTCTCAATTACGTAATTTACCTTGGCCTCCTCTTTTTTGTTGATATCTATAAACTGCCCATAGCCGCGTACGGTTATCAGTCCAGTGAGGCGCATTTTGCGAAGAAAGTCGTCAGGATACTCAAGCATTATTGTCTTGTCGGGTTTCGATGCGTGACGACCTCCAGTTAATGCGTCTGCCTCGCGAAGAATAACCTCCCAACTCGGATCGTAACTATGCTCGGCACGGATTGCTTTGATTTTTTGGTAAAGAGCTTCAGCATCATTATCACGCCACGTAAGGAGTAGTGGGATTTCAAGCTTTGTTATACCTGCTCCATTAAAATCAGAATCAGCGTTCAATTTTTTAATGACTTGCAAGAGCAGTATCAGGGGTGCGTTTTCGTTAGATACGCGCCGCAATGGATTTTTACGTTGATACTTGGCAAAAGCATTGAGAAATGCCTGCTGCTCAAACTCCGGGTGTTCAGTATCAGCGAGCTTAAGCCCAACTTGAGAGAACTTAATTTGCTCGCCCATATTGTAGTAAACAAAACCAAGCTCTTTAGCTATTTTGAGATAAGTATCAAATCTTGAAGGCCAACCTTTATCAAAACCGGCTTCTTTATGATTCTGTGGGTTATCTCTCATTACAACAGCAAGCTCCTCATCTGAAAGGAGCTGGACTTGCTTCCATTTACTTTTGACTACCGCACTCACATTTACGGGCTTATAAAGACCGGCTCTGATAAGCTCTCCGACAATTTCCTCTGCCAATTCATTGGTTAAGACCCTACCATCGAACTTCTTAAGCAGGGCAAGCATACCCTTCAATCGTTCAGGGTTTCTGAGCGTTGTAGTAAATAGAAGTGGCTTATACTGGTTCTGGCGACGTATAGGCATGTTAGTAGTTGGTGATTAGTACCTCGGTTATCTTTTTCTTAGTGTTGTCGTGATAGCTTATATAGTTGCTATCTATAGGAAAAACGTTGTAATCCTGCATCCAAGCTAGCAATTTTTCGTTCTTTCTACCATTGTAAGTAGTGATATTAGAGAGGGCGAACTTGATCCCCAATTTATTGAGCCCTGTGAGGATTTCCAATAAATCGGCCTCCTCTTTCTCGCCCCAGAACTTATTGTACTCACTTGCGGAGATAAGATAGGGCGGATCGACGTATACGAAGTCATTTTTTTTGAGCCTCAAGCTACCTATGAACTTTTTAAAATCTTGGCTGTAGAGTTTTATGTCCTTATCTCTTACCGTTGAGAAGTAAGTTTGGAGAGCTTGCAGGACATTTTGGTTAAAGTCCACGTTGCCGACAGGAATATTGAACTCACCGCTCTTGTTGAAGCGAAGCATGCGGTTAAAGCCGTATATGAGCAGAAGGTATAGGGTGAGAGGGTCTTTCTTTTTTGTCTTGTTGTAATCCGCCTTGAGCGCACCATATCCTTTGCGGTTGAACTCGGCATAATAAGTTTTGACCCACTTCTTTTTGAGCGCGCGGGGCACCACGTTCTCGAATACGGATCGGGACAAATTATAGTGCTCCAACATTGTCCGAACGCGCTTCATGAGACCCTTTTCTTTTGCCACTTGGCTTATTAAAAACTTGTGTAGGGAGATAATGTTCTTGTCTATATCGTTGAGAGCATAGTGTCGCGCCTCTATATTAAGGAAAACACTCCCGCCGCCTAAAAAGGGCTCAACGAAAGTGTTTATTTCCTTCGGGAAGTGCTTTTTAATTTTCCTAACTAGCTTATACTTGTCGCCAACATAAAAGAATGGCGAGCGGTTAAACCGTTTCTCTGGGCTCATATTACTTTAGTAATAAATAGCCATTCTTGGTGATTATCAAAGTTGGTTTTGCCTGCATTAAAGTACGTGTGGTCTTTTTTAAACACCTTTGTCTTACCCTTCGCACTCAAAATCCGACGGATATCCGCCAATTCAATCTTATTTTTAGAAGAACTGCTCTTGGAATTGTAGGTGTTGTTGTAGGACACCACGATATATTTCGCCTTGAGGTTATCAATGAGGTCGGCAAAAACTACAGGGGCTTTTATGCGACAGTAGTCGCTCATATTTTCCTCCGGGCGTTTCAGTGCAACGCCGAAAAGCTTGGGTTTATCGGCAAGGGTTAGAGTCTCAAGTACGTGATAGAAACGGCTGTACTGGCGAGAATTGTACGGCGGGTCTATGTAAACAACATCAGTGGTCATTTTGCGAGCGAGCTCGTTAGCGTCCTCTCGGCAAATGGAAACGCTCGCCGCTTTGATGAGTGGCTCTATGAGACGGAAGCTAAACTTCTTGTCGGCGACACTCTTGCCGAAAAAGGCGTCGTAGTGTCCTACGGTATTGGCAATTTTATCCGCTGAATATAGAAGCGAGGTCAGAAGTATGTAGTATTCCTTATTGTTTAACTCTCCCCGGTGTTCCTCCAAGTCGTTGCGTATATGACCGATCAGTTTTGCAGAGGTGGTAGTGAAGTATTTGCCGCCGAAACTCTTGGAAAAAAAAGATGAACGAGCATCATTTGGGGTAAGCGAGTTGTAGTAGCAAACAAAATCCAATACCTTTTGCCTGTTGTAAGGTTCTTGTGCAAAAAAGCCCTGGTAAGCCGCGTAGTTTGAGTGTAGTAAATCGTTGAGAATGATTTTCTTATACAACCGAGCGGCGCGAGCAGAGATAACACCCGTGCCAGCAAAAATATCGGCAAAACTCTCGCCCTTACATTCCTTTTTTATGTGTTCAAAAATCCAATCAAGAAGCTTTGATTTACTTCCGATATATCGTCTATTTTCTATATCAATTGTTGGTAATGGAAGTAAAGCCCCAAAACCACCCTCTATGGCTTGCTCAAAAGAAGAATCTATCAAGGGCATATCCCTATAATAACACTGACTCGTGCTATGATGGTTTGCAGCTTGGGATAACTTATTTTTTATATCTCCCTGGCCAACATACGGGGCATGTGGGCTGGGTTTTGGTTTTTTGAAATTGATGCCCGCGGCTACAGGTCTTCCATACACCTTCATGTCTGAAACAAAAATCACTACCCTCTTTGGCGGATACAATGCATTTTTTGCCCTTAGTATTGATCGCCTTACAAAGCTTCTTTGGCATAACCTAAAAATCGCACTTTTGGCCTGATTTTACAAGCAAAAAGTGGCCTTGTGCATCAAGGGTGACTTTTGCTGCCTGAGCCGGCGTTACACTATACACATGAATAACGATAATAATATATTGACAAACGATAAGCCATAAATTATAGTGTAATTATAAATTATTCATAAAAACCATCTATGAAAAAAAGCTCAACAATATTTCTTCAAATAATCATTGTACTTTTCGGCATTGGTACCCTTGCCCTCTTGCTTTGGGAGCCTCACCTCGAAGGCGTGAATGCGAACGCCACCTCGCTCTATGAAATATACTTTGACGATCCTTTTTTGGCGCTTGTGTATGCGGGCTCTATTCCATTTTTTGTCGCACTCTATCAGGCAATCAAAGTACTGGGATATGCCGGGCAAAATAAAGTATTTTCTTTGGCAGCCGTAAAATCTCTGCGAACTATAAAATATTGCGCAATAACTATCATCGGTTTTGTCATGGTAGAAGAAATGTTTATCATACTCAACCACGGCAATGATGACGCTGCGGGTGCTATTATGATGGGCGTCTTTATCGCCTTTGGCTCGGGTGTGATTGCCACTGCCGCAGCTGTGTTTGAAAAAACCCTACAGAGTGCCGTCGATATAAAATCTGAAAACGATTTAACTGTATAACATGGCGATCATCATTAACATCGATGTCATGCTCGCAAGGCGTAAAATGAGCGTCACCGAGCTTGCCGACAAAGTTGGCATCACCATGGCCAATATCTCCATCTTGAAAAATGGCAAGGCCAAGGCTATTCGCCTCTCAACCCTGGCAGCAATCTGCAAAGCCTTGCAGTGTCAACCGGGTGATATTTTGGAATACAAATAAAAAATATTTGTTACCCTCTATCACCTTATTTCTTCTCTTCTTTGCTGTAGTCGTACCACACTACCTCTACATTGTGGCCATCAGCATCATGCACAAATGCGGCATAGTAGCCGGGCCAGTACTCGGTGCGATACCCGGGCGCACCGTTGTCAGCTGCACCTGCGGCAAGTGCTGCCTTATAAAACTCATCTACCTGCTCTTTGTTTTTTGCCTCAAAGGCAATATGCCCGGGAATAACTCCCTTGGGGTTGGTACTGATCCAAAAGCTTGTATGTCCACCCTCAATAAAGCCTGCAGCCTCGCCGTATTCCATATTGTTTGTATAGCCGAGCGGGGCTAAAGCTTTGATATAAAACTCTTTTGCTTTTTTGTAGTCGCTCACGTGGAGCCCTGTATGTGCAATCATGCGCCTAGTATAACTTATTTATTTACACGCAAAAATGATCTCGTGGTTTTTTTGGTCGCCGAGGGTTACCTCTGTAGTTTTTTTGAGTAGTGATTGGCCGTTGAACGTAACATCTTTGATGCCGGTAGGAATTTGAAATGACAAGTTGAGCTTGAGCGCACTCAAATAAAGAAATCCTGACTGCGTACCATCAATGGTGACGGTGACAGCGGGCAGTACCGCTACTGCTGACTGGCCACTCTCGATTGGTTCTTTTGGCAGCTGAAGACCCGGCAGCGGTATAGGTAATGACCCGGGTATCATGGGGCCGCAGCCTTGGTTTTTGATAGTCATATTCACCGATGTCGCCTGTAATGTTACTGCGGCACCTACGGCCACAATAGTAATAATACCCATAGGCCCTTTGGCTGCAGCAAATATTTTACCCCAGAAAGATTTTTGCGAGAGCGCATGCTCCCCGCCCGGTGTATTAAGCTCCGCCTCGACGCGCTTGATCTCACTGCCAAGATCTTTCCAAAACCGAATCAAGAGCAAGAGGGCCTTCTTGCGTTTTTTTTGATCTTCCGTATTTTCGGGCAAGTGTTCGGCCGATAGCTCGATATATTCGCTATTATCTATCTTTTCATACTGTGAGAAGGCGTCATCGGCCGCCTTGAGGCGCTCATCAAGCCGCGGGTGGATGCCGCGAATAAGCTCACGCGCTGAGCTCATCTTTTGACGCGAAGTGGTATCGCCCACAAACAACGCGTGGGCGGCCTCGAGCCGCGCTTTGGCATCTTTATACTTCATATCGAAAATTACTTTTGCTCGGGCTCGGGCTCGGTGTCGTGATCTTGGCGGCCGTTGTGCTTGCCGTCAGTACAATCGCAAGCCTCTAACGGCATGTTGTGCTTTGGGCACATCTCGGCGCCGCAAACTCCTTCTTTGTCTGATACACCCTTGCAGGTGCCCGTACATATATAGTGCGTCATAACTTAAAAATCCCATAAAAAGATAGGATTTACAAGAAATGAAAAAGGGCGTCGGCGTGTCCGTAGACACTGCCGACGCCCTCGTGCTTCGCTCACCTGCTGGCGAGCGTTCTTTCGATGATCTCCGTCACCTCCTTGGGCGTGAGCCGACTACCGCTCACACGTGGACTACCGATGACGAAATCACCGCCGCCCCATAGGTCGCCGATCGTAGGACCCTCTGCCTCATTGAGTCGCGCGCAAAACTTTGGGATCGGAAACGGCACGAACTGTGACGATCGGCAGACCACGTAGCCATACCGGCCATTGGGCAGCTCGCGGACCACCACGAACGCCTTGTTGCCATCGGCGAAGACTGCAAGACGTGCATTGGCACCCATCTCCCGCACCATGATCCAGCCCGAATGCCGCGCCACGATGTCATAGCGTGTATCGAGCTTGATGGCGTCCGCCTTGCCCGCGACATACGCGAGCACCCGCTGCTCGACATCGAGAATCACTTGCGCGAACTCGTCGGCACGACGATGATCGAGCCGACCCGAAACGCGGAAGCGATGATAAGGGTTGAACATCCACATCACCTGGTGGAGCGTGCCGAGATCGCGCGGGAATGGATAAGCGCCCGCCGTCGTATCGAGCATGTCTTCCATGAACACGAGGCGATTGATGAGTGGATTCATCGTGCCCGTTACGAGATGCGCGTGACGCAGGAGCGTAATCGAGAGACAGACATCCTCATCACAATCATTGACGAAGACATTGGCATCGAATGCTCCCGTCTCGTCCGAGAATGCCTCGACCAAACCTTGGCGCAACGCCATGAGAACCTGCGCGCAGGTAGCGCGTGTCTCAAGTCGCGAGACGCCATCGTGATGGTTGAAGTTGGCCCATGGACCCTGAGGATTGAAACGTGGCCCCTCCGACACGTAACCATCGAGCGCAATTGAGCGCGGGCGTGCATGCGTCTGAAAAGTGCGCCAACGTACTGGAATCTTTTTGGGATCCACATACAAATTGATCATCGTCGTCTCCTTTCCTTTCTTGGATTATGAGGAGATCTATCATGAACTACTAAAAGAGATTATGCCATGTTTTTAATAAAAAATCAAGATAATGTAAATAACCCGCGTAGAAACAAAAAAAGCCCTCTGAATTAAGGGCTTTTTTGTCTTTTATTTCTTCTTTGCTTTTTTGGGGGCTACTGCCTTTTTGGCTGGAGCCTTCTTGGCGGGCGCTTTTTCTTTTGGCGCCTCGGCTGCGGGTTTTGCAGTTTCTTTTGGTGCAAGAAGCGTGATCAGTTTATCAAGCTTGGCATTAAGAGCGTTGAACTGTTGTGTGTAATCTGCACCTCGAGAACCGCCCTTGTCAGTAAACTTGCGGTCATCAAAGCTGCGCTTTGGGCGTTCGTCGCGTGATGGGCCGTCGAGTGAAAGGTCACCACCAGCGCCAGCACTACCAAAGCAATCATTGCAATAAGTTGGGCGTCCGCCGGTTGGCAAAAATGGCACTTCGCACTTTTTGCCACAATTGCTGCAAGTAGCTGAATACATGCGACGCTCTTCGAAGTTTCTGCCACCACGATCTTTGCGGTCAAAATTACGTCCGCCATCGCGCTCAGATCCGCCGTCGCGTTCTTTATCAAAACAGTCACTGCAATATACGGGGCGCTCGCCCGTAGGACGAAAAGGTACCTGACACTGCTTGCCACACTTGCCGCAAATAGCATCATGCATCTGGGGGCGCTCAGAGCGTCCGCCAAAGCCGCCTCGCTTGCCGAATCTATCCCCGCCTCCTCGGTTGTTTTTGTTGAAATAGGCCATATATATAGTAGATGACAACTATATACTATTTATCAAAAAATAGCAAGGGCTATTCATTTTCTACGAAAAGTCGCGCCAAACGGAGCTCTTCGAAGTCATACGTATCGCCCAGCATGGATCGTGCGGGTGCGAGCTGCAATGTGTCACTATAACTGCGTATTTGCTCAAATGCCTCGCGGATTTTTTCAAATCTTGCGCCTGAAGGCTTGAAATGCGCGCAATCAGCCTCGATATCAATCAACCCTTTGCGCAACAGTTTCTCCAAATGCTCGATAACCGTACCGACGGTAACACCGCGAGTTTTGGCGATCTCGCGCGGTGTCAGTTTTTGCATCAAGAGTTCGCGAGTTGCTTCGTGCGTGGGTATCTTCTTTTTCGATACTTTTACTTTACCCTTTTCAATACTGCCGCCGCATGCGCGGATAAAATTGTGATGCATATCTTGAAGCTCTATGTCAGACATATTGGCAAATACTTCTTGTGCCTGAGCCGATGAACCGTGAAATGCGGCATCGTGCTCTAAAATACGTGGGTGCACCTGCAGAGCTTTTTCATTGAATCCGCGTAGATACAAACCGGCGAGCGAACGTACGCGTGAGAGCGCCACATACCCTTGGCCATATTCAAACGTAGCTGACAGATCCATGTGTGCGGCGTCGAGCGACATGCCTTGGCTTTTATGAATGGTGATAGCCCACGCAAGTCGCAATGGAATCTGAATGATTTTGGCAAGCGTCTTGCCACCCTCCTCTACCGCCCATTCCATAGGAAAAGCTTTTATTGTCTCGCCGGTACCGATATGCACCTGCGGCAAACCATCGTCTGCATCGAAGCCGGTAACCACGCCAAGCGTGCCATTGAAAAAACCATTTTCAAAATCATTTTTAGTAAACATTACGCGCGCGCCTTCCTTGAGAAACAGCGTCTCGGGCGAAAGGCATCCCCGCTTGAGTGATTCAGCAACTGCCTTGGAACCTTTCGTCTGCATATCAAAAATGCGCGCATTGCCGGGAATCTTTGAGAGCTCGCCTTTGTTGATGTGATCGACATCAGCATTGTGCGAGAAAAGCTGTGGCATCGTATCATCTGCCTCGGGCATGATGTTGCGCGCCTTCAGATGCTTTTGTAGGTCGCGCGTTATCTCACCTTTGCGAATCGAGAGCAACATACTCAAAAAAGCCGGATCTTCTTGACGATGCTGCTCGGTCAGATAACAAGTCAAAAGTCCTGCCGCCTGCCATGATGGCGCCTCGAAGGCAAAACGTGATGCACGCCCACCGCGCGGTACCGGCGGCAATTGGAAAAAGTCTCCAACAAAAATAACTTGCATGCCGCCAAAAGGCGCGGGGTTTTGACGCAACGCGCGCAAGATCGTATCAATCATGCCCAAGGTATGCGCATCGAGCATCGAAATCTCGTCGATAATCAGCACGTGGGTTTTACGCGCGCGATCTACGAGCTTTTCTTTTTGCGTCAAAAAATCAAGATCATATTCAGAAAGCGCATCACGGATGCCAAGGCCACTCCACGAATGAATCGTCATACCGCCAATATGAGTTGCGGCAATACCGGTCGATGCCGTGATCGCAGGCTCAATGCCGTGCTCGCGCAAATACGTAATATATTTACCTATAAGATACGACTTGCCCGAACCCGGCTCACCCGTGATGCACACGTTGGCGCCTGTTTTTAATATCGAAAGTGCCGTGTCTTGGGTCATAGAGTGTACCCATTGTAGCGGTCTCTTATTTTTTTACAAAGGTGCCCGCATCAAGCTCAGCAAATGCGTCACGAAGTTCTTCTTGGGTATTCATCACCACGGGGCCATACCATGCCACCGGCTCACCAATGGGCTTGCCTGATATCACCAAAAAGCGTGTTGCACCTCCCGACGCGTGTATTTCTATTTTTTTGCCATGTGTCAGTAGCACCGCGGTACCCGCTGTCACCTGGTGTTGGGGTAACGCCACCGCAGCCGTGCCTTCAAATACATATATAAAAGCCGTATCAGTCTCGGGAAGCTCACAAGAAAATATTTTACTCGCATCGAGTGATACATCGAGATAGAGAGGCCCTACCATCAAGTCAGATACAGGCCCCGTCATACCCTGCCAGCTACCGGCAATGATTTTGACCCGTGCACCATCGTGCAGAGCGGTAGGAATTTGCGCGGGCAAAATATCTTGGTAGCGCGGCGGCATCATCTTGTGCTCGCGCGGCAGGTTTACCCAAAGTTGGAAACCGGTAATCGGCACTACTGATGGATCAGGCATTTCTTGATGGATAATGCCTGACCCCGCCGTCATCCACTGAACCGCGCCCGGACCCACAACACCCTTGTTGCCCATGCTGTCTTGGTGATGTACTTCGCCCACAAGCATATAGGTAACCGTCTCGATACCGCGATGCGGGTGCCATGGAAACCCCGGCGCATAATCTGTGGGATTTTTTGAACTAAAATCATCAAGCAACAAAAAGGGATCGAGCTGCGGCACCTCCGCATAACCAAACGCGCGGTGCAGATGTACACCGGCACCTTCAACGGTCGGCTGTACGCGAAATGTTTTTTTGATCGTGCGTAAAGACATTGAACGTATGATATCAAAAGCAATCTAGGTCTGCTAGAATAATTTTATGAAAACACATACAGGAGGGTGCCACTGTGGCGCCGTACGCTATGAAGTCGATACTGATCTCGCATCAATCATCGAATGCAATTGCTCGCATTGCTATAAAAAAGGGCTTGTACTTGCCTTTGTACCCGAGGCTCAGTTTCGCCTGATGCAGGGCGAAGAAAATTTAACCGACTATCAGTTCAACAAAAAAATAATCCATCACGTCTTTTGCAAAACATGCGGCGTGCAATCATTTAGTAAAGGCATGGGCAAAGACGGCCCTACCGCTGCCATCAATGTACGCTGTCTCGACGATATTGATATGGCAACACTCACCATCAAACCATTTGATGGTAAAAACTGGTAAAATAATTTTTTCTTAATCTATAACAATACGGTTGAGTTTTGAATAAAAACCGACTATACTAGGTCAACCTAGTTTTTTAGTGCAATCTATGAACATTGATGAAGATTCTGACCAATATTCGCTTTTACAATGTTGCGGGTATTGCGCAATCACTCTCGCAATTTATCGCATACATCGGACATTCCCGCAAAAACATGCGGGTTATTGGCGTTGATATTCAGCGCCCGGGGGAGGCGCGCGACGATAAACGTGCGTTTGCTCTCAAAGACTCCCACTTCTCACTCAGACATAGAACTATCGACTTTATTGGTATTGGAGATGCCATTAAACAATCACATACACTTGAGGATATAAAAAAACTCTACGAACCGATCATCGCCGCCTACGAACAGGCAATCATTAAAGAACAACCCGACCTTGTACTCCTCAACGGTACCTATTTTTTACCGTGGTGCCTTCTACAAGCAGCGAACCGCCAACATAAAAAAACTGTCCTGCATTATCATGGTCTCCTTACCAAGGAGACAGAAAATTGGTTTGACCACGCACGCAATATCTTTGGGGCGATGGAACGATCCTTTGACCGAGATGACATGCACTATATCTTTCCATCACAACTTGCGCGACAAGCCGTAGAAGCTGACGTCTTTGGTCATACCATCAAACATGCCACCATCATCCCGAACCCCGTACCGATGCATTTCTTCACAAAACCGCGCGCACTAAAGAAAAAACGCAAAAAAGATATCGGACTCGTATCACGCTGGACAAAAATTAAAAATCCTCAATTTTTCGCTTCACTTGCGCACCACAATAAACGACATTGGGACGACATGCGCTTTACCAGCGTAACTGATCTCCCAACACGCCATATTGTTAAAACAAAATTCCGAAACGTGATTACCTTTCAACCCGCCGTATCAAATAAAAACCTTGCTGCGTTTTATCGGTCGATGGACGTTATCATCAGCCCATCACATTTTGAAACTTATGGTAATGTTGCGCAAGAAGCAGTCGCATCAGGCACGCCTGCTCTCATCAGCGCCAACATGGGTGTTGCCGAAACATTTAAATCTCTAGGCCTCGAACACCTTATCGTTTCGTTTGATTCAGTTGCGTCAGTACATAGAAAAATTCGTGAAATTTCGAACCAAGGCATTGATCCTGAAGTGCAGTACCAAATGCGCGAAATGCTCAATCCTTCTGTGCTACACGAAAAACTGTATACAACGATTCGAAAGGTCTAGCCGATAACCTCAATTTTGTCACCCAGGAGCGAGAGAAATTCTTCGCGCCTACTCTCCATGTCTACTTCATTCATGTGCCACAGCGGGTAGCACTCAGGCGTGTATTCAAAATGCGCGCGCACCTCGCCATCTTCAAAGACACGAATATGGTACTGATGCATAAAACTCACTACATAACGCAAACTAACGAGTTCACCATCATCACGCCACGCAACGAAATGGTTACCGTAACCCACCTCTACCAAATGCAAAATAAATTCTTTGATTGAAACGTGCTTGGCGACTTTTCCCAACAAAAAATTTTGCCGGCCCTCGTGACGCAAAATGCGTACTCGGAGCAACAGATCGCGCACATGGGGATGCGCTGGCGTAATCGCGCGCCAGAAAAAATATTTGACGCGGGCCGAAAGCGTCTGTGGGTAGCGCATGCGCGAACGGGGCAACTTATGTATCCAGCGCTTGAGTTGATCGATCGATTCGGACTGCATGAGATTAGAATCTAATATATTAAGCATATCATATCAAAACAAAAACCGCCTCAGGCAAGCCCGAGGCGGTTTTTGGTATGACGCTTATACGCGTGATACGTTGGTAGCGGCGGGACCCTTTGGTCCGTCTGATACCTCAAAGGTGACGTTATCGCCAACCTTGAGCTCATCAAACATGACGCCGTTCAACTCTTTGGAGTGAAAGAAAAGGTCCTTCACCTCGCCTTCGCGAGAGATGAAACCATATCCCTTGTCCGTAAGAGTCTTGATTGTTCCGTTCATCATAATCAATTTACTATGCCTACGCTAAAAAAACCCGACTTAGTTTCTATACTCAGCACGTGTCCATTGTAACCTATGTGATGAATTTTGTCAAATATTAGCCTTGGTGGACTATTTTTCGAGGTCGAGAACCTCATCAATGCGTATTTGCTTTACAAACTCCGGCACGTGGCTGACAAGTACCATGGCTCCATCATATTTATTCAGAGCTTCCGCAATAATAGGAATATGGCGGAAATTAATATGGTTGGTAGGCTCGTCGAGTATCAAAAGGCCTGGTTTTTGCAGCACCAAACGTGCAAAAGCTACGAGGCCCTTTTGCCCCTCTGAAAGTCTACCGATCTTGGTATGAATCATAGCGGGCGTGATAAGAAACCGGGCGGCTGTACCACGCATGGTTTCATCTACTTTTTTGTCCATAACTTCCATAAGTGACTCGCCTACGGTGTCCTCAAAATTAAGTGTCGAAAAATCTTGGCGATAGTAACCCACCGTCACCTCGTCCATAATTTTAGTGCCCTTGCCGCCGCGCGCGATCGTCTCCAAGAGCGTGGTCTTACCAATGCCGTTGGGGCCCTTGATTAAAAGATGCGTGTTGCGCTTGAGTTTAATATCGGCTTTATGCGTGACCGGCTTGTGATTTTTAATCGTACTATAGGAAGTAATATGCAATAGATCGCCTACAACTTCAGGTTGTGATGGGATGATAAACTGCCTGATGGTTTTATCTTCTTGGCGCACATCTACCTGAGACTCTTCCATCTCTTCGATTCTATCGCGCATTTTTTTGGCAACGTTACGCATCTTGCCACCTTTCTGAGCAAAGAAGTTTGCTTTATCTTTGTTTTCTTGAATCTCTTTTGCCAATTGGGCGTTTTTCTTATTTTCGCGCTCGATGCGTGCAGTAATATCTTTGACTACATTGTAGTAGTTGCCTACGTACTGCTCGATAGTACGTTTGAATACGTCAAGATACAAAACGCCGGTGCTAAACGCATTGAGAAACTCAGCATCATGTGAAATGACGATGCATGTCTTTTTGTAATCAATCAGAAATTGCGTAAGGTGCTCGATGCCCGCCTTATCGAGATTGTTGGTCGGCTCATCGAGCAGCAGCAAATCAGGATCTTGGATGAGCGCAGATGCCAAAAGGAGGCGTGCCTGCTGGCCGCCTGAAAAAGTTTTGATTACTTTATCGAGTGGAGCTGCCAGGTGCACCACATCGAGTACTTTGGCAATGCGTGGGTCGATATCGTAGATTTTTTTGCTGAAGCAACGCTCAAAAAACTCGCGCACCGTAAAATCCATCTGATCGCGCGGGATAACTTGGCGAGCGGTAGCGATCGTCAGGCCACTTGCGATATGTATCTCGCCAGACTCGGGTTTATGCGCACCCATGATGAGACCAAAAAGCGTGCTTTTGCCCGCACCATTTTGACCCATGAGGGTGATTTTTGATCCGCGGCGAACAGGAAAACTAACCTCCTTGATAATGGGGTATTTGGGTCCGTATTCAAACGAGACCTCTTCAAATCGAACTATAACCTCGTCACGTGACATAATGCTGACTAGGATAGCACAGATTTATGCTTTGTTCTATTCTGAGCGCTTCTGCGCTATACTCCGCTCATGCCAGCAGAATACCCTATGCGTATCAATAAATATTTAGCACTCAAAAACTACGCCACACGGCGTGGGGCTGACGGGCTGATTGAAAAAGGCCTGGTATTTATCAACGGCAAAAAGGCGGTGCTGGGCGATAAAATTGATGAGGGCGACAAGATTGAGGTGCGCGCAAAAGGGCCTGCAAAAAAATATGTATATCTTGCCTACAACAAACCTAAGGGTATTGTGACAAGCCTGCCGCAAATGGGCGACCTCGATATCAAAACGCAGCTCAAAGATACACCCGTGGCAGCAGACGTCTTTCCGCTCGGACGTCTTGATAAAGATTCACGCGGCTTAATCATCCTGACCAACGACGGTCGTATCACCGATCGATTATTAAATCCTGAATTTGAACACGAAAAAGAATATGAAGTACGCACCCAAGAGCATCTCCGCGAAAGCTTTGAAAAACACATGTCAGAAGGTGTCGATATCGGCGAAGGTGTCATGACCAAACAGTGCATCGTCAAACGCACGAGCGACAATGCCTTTCGTATTATTTTA
Source organism: Patescibacteria group bacterium (assembly GCA_038065475.1). Classification (GTDB taxonomy): domain Bacteria; phylum Patescibacteriota; class Minisyncoccia; order Ryanbacterales; family GWA2-47-10b; genus SICQ01. The sequence continues at coordinate 43,159 of JBBTQY010000009.1, forward strand.
GGTGAAGGTAAAAAGCATCAGATCCGCCGCATGGTAACCGCTCTCCACAACACCGTCACTGACTTGCGCCGCATACGCATCCTCAACATCAAACTTGGCGCTCTTGCCGAGGGTACCTATCGCCGTATCGAAGGTAAAGAGCTTGCTGATTTCCTTGCCACACTCGGCATTGATAAATAAGCTTTGCGTTTTTGATCGGGGAATTTTTCTATAGCATAACGCAACATGGTACGTGGCATACGCGCCGCGTGCTTTTCCAAAAAATCTTCGAGCGCGCACTGATCTCGCTTGCCTGCCTCGCGCAGCATCCAGCCCGCTGCTTTGTGTATGAGATCATGAGTATCATGCATCAAAATTGCTGCGATACAAAAAGTATCGATTAGATCGCCCCGGCGGATAAACGCATGAGTGGAAACAATCGCAATGCGCCGCTCCCACAAATTTTTTGACCGCGCGAGTTTATATAAAATATTTCTTTTTTTGTCTTGCAACTCGGTGCCTAAAATATAACTGGCTGATGAATCAACAAGATCCCAATTGTTGATTTGTTTTGCATGGGCTACATAAAACTTTGTGATGCGCGCCTGATCTTTTTTGTCAGCGCGCTGATACTGCCCCACCAATATCAAGAGCGCTGTCAGTCGACATTCATGTACAGGGTTCACAAACAACCTAGCAATTTCCGTGAGCAGCAAGTCCTTATATCTCTTGGCTATACGCCGCTGCTCGGGTACTGTCACGCCATAAAAAATATCACCGTGACCATAATGCCCCGGGCCCGTTTTAAAAAACCAAGCCGACACCTTTGCCCTGTGTGGAGTGCCGAGGCGTTTGAGATCTTGCTCTATCATATAAGTGATCTCGATACCTTCTATTTTACAAGGCGTTGATACGTCTGCAGACAATCAAGTATATATCGCGGAAAAAGAAAGCGTCTTGCTACGCTCGTGTGGGCACGACGACCGAGTTGGCTCCGAAGATGTGGCTGCTGTAGTAATATCTCAACCTTTTTGGCTATTGCCGATGCACTGGTAACAATGAAACCATTTTTACCGTTTGTAATTTGTATTTTTGCGCCTGCAGAGGGTGCTGCGATAACTGGTTTTCCTTTCCACATCGCCTCCGTAATCGTTAGACCAAAACCTTCTCGTACACTTTTTTGAACAACAACCGTCGACACCGTGTAAAGTGCGTTGATAAATACTTCGTTGGAAAGATTACCAAGCTGCTTAGTATCAGAAAAAAGAAAAATTGCATTGTCCCCTTTTGCATAACGCGCAACCTCATCAAGCATGCGTACCGCCTCAGGATCATCTTGTGCCGTCATAAATCCCGCAAGCACTAACTGTAGTCGCGGCTCTCTTTTTTTTGCAAGATAGTAGGCTCTAATTACGCCAACGGGATCCTTCCACGCATCAAATCGAGACACCTGAGTCATGATTGGAAGATCGTCGTGTATGCCAAATTTTCTTATGATGGAACGCGCGCGCGAAAGTGTCATGGGTTTGTTTTTCGCTGTAAACGGATCAATAGCTGGGTGAATGATAACTTTACGACCCCGAAACGCCCGCTTATACGCCGGATTACTCACCACAACGCACTTGGTGCACCTCGCATATCGCTGCAGCATACCCGTCGCCCATAGATTCGCTCGCGAAAGATCGACATGGATACGCCACAATGAAGAAAGGTGGGGCGGAAGCGCGCAGAGCAGTGCTGCTGGCTGAGGGTCATGGATGACAACAATGCCATCTTTTATACCCTCTGCTACACGAAGAAATTTTTTTGCGAGCTGTGAGCCAACCTTTTCATAGCTTTGCAACTCAGCCCCAGTGAGCTGTCCGGGAGCTCCCTGCAGTAAGTTGTGTAGTTTTTTTGTTATTGCAAAAAACTCTGTCGGCGCAGATATTACATACCACCTGCTATCAATACCTAAAGAGCGCTCGAGAGGTATTTGCGATCGAAGAAGTTCGGCAACGCCACCTCCATGCACAGCAGAATTTACATGAATCACCGTACGCCCACGAAGCGCGCCTGCGCTCTGTTCGAGTTTTTGCCAAGCTTTTCTATCGAGTGATCGATAGCGAATTTGAGAGACTAAATCTCGTCGCTGTGGAACGCGAATAATATTAACACTCATAAAACGTTACGATCAAGTCTTATGTTTTGCATTTATACGCGCGATGCAGTAAAAAGATCGGCAAATTTTAGTTTCAAGATAACAAAAAGATAAATGATTTCAACAATGCCCAATGTATTGAGAACCAGCAGCACGATAAACCATCTACCCTGCTCACGACGGGCAGCATGCCACAACGCGAGTCCCTTCCAAAAAATACTCCAAATCATAAGCGGCAGGATCACCGGAACGAACCAGGAGGGAGACTGCATACCAAAATTTTGTATCATGTAGTTCATATCTGTAAGTATATCATGACTAGAAAAAAGGTAACGCCTGTAACACCTCGTACGCATGAGCGGCTATGAGGGCAAGCGCCACATTAAATATAAGATTTCCTAATCCAAGTGGGATGATCACACGCCAAAAAGGATAATGCAGAAAACCCATGGGAATCGTGATCACATCGTTTGAAAATGGCAGGCACGAGCCAAAGAGAAGAAAAAAAAATGGCAATAATTTTGGGTACTTATCTTCTAAGACAGAGAGTTTTTGCAACGCCGTCTGTAGTCGATGAGGCATGAGCAACCTGCCCTGGTAGCCAATATAATAGGAAGTCGAATCGCCGAGCATGACACCAAGTGCCGTCACCCCACCCAATACAAATGGATTGAGCCCGCCAGTAGCCAACGCAACCAACACCAAATGATACGGGATGCCGCTGAAAGTAGTAAGCCCGCCCGCGAGAGCAAGAACAAAAATAAGGCCATACGCGTTCTCAACTCCGACAAAACCGATAACACTCTCAGGCGATGAATAGTAGAAAATAAGTGAGAACGTGACAAAAAACAGTATTGGCACAATTCGCGGCAGGTAGGTAAGAAATTTATTTTTCAAAGCGTGCGGGCCCGTCTTCTATAATCCGAATAAGACCGGCGCGTATATGCCCGCTCGGAGTGGATTCGCCCACGATCATGACGCGGTCACCCACCTGCAGACCGTCATCTTGCTCTTGCCTACCTCGGCGTACAACGGTTTCTTGGCCAACATCTATAGTGCGCTCACCTACTTTTATATCAGAGACAACAAAACCGCCCTCGGTCATGCGGAGAACCTCACCGAAATATTGACTACCCTGCCAACGCAGATAGTTGTGTACCCCCATCAACAGCAAAATGAGCGCACCGAGCATAATCAATATATATCGAGTGCGTAAATATTTTTTCATACCATCTGTTTTTTTATTATTTTTATACTGCCCCTATCTGCATCGACCTCGATAACATCACCATCTTTTAAAACTTGCGTAGCATTTCCTGCACCAACAATGCATGGCTTTTTGAGTTCGCGCGCAATGATTGATGCATGACTCAAAATACCACCTCGATTGGTCACGATGGCACCTGCTTTTTTCATTATGGGGATAAATCGCACATCAGTATTGTCGGCTACCAAAATATTATTTTCATCAAAAATAACCGATGAAATATTTTCTGGATCTATAATGCGCGCGATGCCCTCTACCCTACCAGGAAAAGCTGGCATACCTACAACGTCACCCGTTTTTTCTTTAAATGAGCCTGGGGTTGTAATGTATTTTGCAAGCAAACGATTGTAATCAATGATATAAGTGATATCGCCCGGCCAAACAGTGGTTTCAAAATAACCGCAAAGATAATCATGGGAAAATTTCGCATCGAGCGATGTTATGAGCTCCGTCTGCTTATTTTTGTCAGGTACATAAATAAGCTCGAGCATTTTTATTATTTCACGTTCGGCCTCTAAATCTCGCTCATTCCATTCAAAATTGTGAAAATCAAAACGAAATCGAAATACTTTTGACTGCGTATTGCCGTGTGTTAATTGGACAGCCAACCCTCTAACTATTTCTCCAAAAATCACATCCTCTTTGACAACAAAGATAGCAGACCATAAAAGTTCATCAGTGTGCGGGCAGACAAATGCACGATACTCATCAGGGTTGATATCTTGCTTTAAAAACCAATTTGTATAGCATTCGCGAAGAGTAAGGCCGCGATTGCGAATTTTGGGAAGATCGTCTCGCCGGGGCACCAGGCGTATTGCGCAAGGCTCGTCCCCCCTTTCTTCAAGGAGTTTTGTAAACCGTGGAGATTTCTCAACCAATTCCCTTGCAGGAAATTCTTCCGGCCGTTCGTATGCCAAACCAATGGCCTGATACAATGCTTCGAGCCGCTCAACCTTGTAGTTATCTTCTTTGCGAAATGCCTCGGATTCTTTCTCTTCTCCAATCTGGGCAAACCATTCAGTCATCGAAGGCTGAAATTCATTAACTACAGGTTTATTTTTATTATCACTCATGTTTCTTCAAGATTTTTACAATTCCATTATCTGCATCAACTTCAACCATATCGCCATCCCCAAGAGCTTGGACCGCATTTCCCAGCCCAACAATACAAGGAATATTCAATTCACGACTTACAATGGCAGCGTGCGATAATAGTCCTCCTTGGTTGGCCAATATTGCACCGGCTTTTTTACAAGCAGGCATAAGTTCTGGAGAGGTGGTTTCTGCAACCAAAACGTCTCCGTCTTCCATTTCGGCAAATAATTTTGTTAACATAGAAAAATCAGAATAATATGATGGGGGGAATACTTTGACTTTACCAGTTACAATACCTTTATTAGCGATAGTACCTTTTATCTCTTTTGCTTCAGTAATAGTAAGAAAATTAACAAAATTTTTTCTCAATTCCTTGCCTTCTCCATAAGTAATGGCTTCTCCATCACCCTGCATAAAGAAAAATTCTTTTCTTTTTACAATAGATTTTGGTTGAACTTTCTTATCAAGAAATAAATCTGCAATCTCGTTGAGCGAATAAAAATTCAAGTCTGTAAGTGGAGTATTAAATTTTTCAGAAATCGTATTTAGGAATCTGCTTAAATAATTCCTATCTTCAAATATAAGAGAGTTAAGCACAAGTCTCCCATCATTTTTTATCTGTTCAAAAGTTTTGAGATTTTTATTAATAACATCGTTTGGTTTTACTGTTGCGATTCCGTCTGTATAGAAAAACTCTGTTTTTGAATAAAATTTCCATAGATCCGCCACAGTACAAAGAAATCGTTTTGCGTTCTCCTCTGTAAGATTGCTGCCGAGTATTTCTTCAAAAGTTGCCTTTGATTCCATGATATAAATTCTGAAATCGCCCTCGAAACGATTAAAATTCTCTTCACTACTAAACATAGCGACTCCATCTTTCATTGTGTTTTGGACCACTTCCTTTGGTATGTAACTTGTCCAAAGTCCATTGTCACAAATTAAAAGACATCGAAGAGTCTTATAGTGTTGAGCAAAAAGATCAGACGCCAGATATCTTAATTCGATCTGAAATAGTTTTTGGTAGTCTTTTGGATCACCCATTTTTATATTTTTCTAACGATTCCATTATCAGCATCAACTTCAACAAGATCACCGTCTTTCAAAACTTGAGTTGCAATTTTTGTACCGATAATACAGGGTATATTCAATTCACGAGATACTATGGCTGCATGACATGTAATACCGCCCTCATTGGTCACGACGGCTCCAGCTCTTTTCATTAAAGGGACAAATTCAGGCCTTGTCATACTTGTGACCAGTACATCTCCCTGTCGGAATCCCCTATCATCGCGGGGATCAAACACCACGCGCACAATACCTTGGACATTTCCCCGGCATGCAATCTGGCCTTTTAACTCATCGTTTTTTAGAACAGTATGACCGAGCATCTCTTCAAACTGCGACACCGCTGATGCAAAGTCACAATTTTCAGTTTCATATGATAAATCGGGATTCGCCATATAAATACAGCCGTCCGCACGTCTTTCGATATTTTCTTTGTTCACTAAAAGATAGTCAATGCCGCGCATATATTCGTAAAGTAAAACGTACGGAGCACTTTTTATATCCACTCGAGCCCGGCCGAGCATTGCTATTGAAACTTCAGCACACATAGCCTGGATTTGAGCGATTGGATCTTTTCTCTCGTCTCTCATAAGCATTACAAGTTGAGCATACTCGGCAATCTTTCTTGCTGTGGAATCCAGCGTCGAAAGCCATTGGATATACTCCGTCTCTTTACTCTTTATAGTTAGCAGGATTTGTTCATATTCTCTTTGTCTTTCATCAAAATGTTCTTTGATAGCTTCGATTTCAGAGATAATTTCACTTTCTTTTTTTGTCCAAAAATAGTCAGTAAATATAAATTTTGCCTGCCGGACAACATCGCCCTTACCAGAAGATATCAAATCAAGTAGTTTTTTTAATCGACGACCCTCAAACGAGATAAAGAAGGCCTCGGTTGCACGCTCCCATACGAAATCAAGCTCAACTTTATGTGCAAGGCCAATAACACTCAGTATTTTTTCATAATCAACATTTTCAATATAAATAGTCTTCCTCACAAGTTCTACAAAAAGAGCATTGATGTTGTATGTATAGCTTTGAAGCTCTTTATCAGAAAGTTTGCTAAGATCCGTATTCATCATTCTCTCATAGAGTTCCCGAGAGTGAGCCTCGAATACATCGTACTCATTTTTGAGATCTTGAATTGATACTGCCCCATTAAAATAATCTTGGAATCTATCTGTAGCAATGGCAATATATTCTTTTTCATTGACCGCCATATATGTATCGCGGCCCTTCGTAATACAGAAAATATGTAGCGGGTGAGAAGTGTCATTCCACGTTACAACAAGAAAAAGTGGGGAAATAGCAGCGCGCACCGAGAAAACAGAGTCTTTCCCAACAACTTTTTTAAACTCTTCGATTAGTTTATAAGTCATACTTAGACATTCTCACCCTTCAGTGTTGTAATTGGCCTCGATTGTACAATATAGAATTTGCCATCGGTATACGCCCATTCAATGTCAACAGGAAAGCCATAATGATTCTCGATCTTCATAACGAGTTTTGAGAGTTCTTCTATTTCCTTTTCTGCCAGCACCTGACTCTTGGCTTTCTCTGGCAAAATATCTCGCCATTCGTTACCGCCACCTTCAACGCGATAGAGGGCGCGATTTTGTTCGTTAACGTTGATATCAATAATTTTAAAAGGATTCTTTTCTGCCACGTAGCTATCGGGGGTTACTGAGCCCGACACGATAGCCTCACCAAGACCGAAGCCCGCTTCAACAATAAGCTGGTTTCTATCTTGGGTAACGGGATGCACGGAAAAAGCAATGCCGGAGATTTCACTTTCAACCATTTTTTGAACAACCACTGCCACAGAAATCTTTTGCTTGTGCAGATCTTTTTCAAAGCGATAAAAAATAGCGCGGGGTGTAAAAAGCGACGCCCAACACTTTTGCACGTTTTGCAAAAGAGTTTCCTGGGTCGTATTTAAATAACTTTCAAGTTGCCCTGCCCAAGCAGCAGATGAACCATCTTCAGCAGTAGCACTTGAGCGCACGGCTACATACTCTGTGCCGAGTTCTACAAAATGCTTTTGTATATCTTCGGCAATATCTTTTGGCATTTCTGCTCGCAAAATCAGTGCTTGAATTTTTGCTGATGCTGCTTCTATCGTATGAATCTCTTTATAATTAACGGCATCGAGAGCTGCTGCAATCTCTATATTGAGATCGGTCTTTTTGAGAAAAATATCAAATGTTTCTGATAACACGACGAAACCCGGTGGGATCGGAATACCTGCCCGCGTCATCTCACCAAGTGAGGCTCCCTTGCCTCCAGCGATATCTACATCGGACTTTGAAAGCTCTGAGAACGTCTTGATATACATTTTTATATTGTTAAGCGAGCAATACGCCGCCGTCAACGATGACTTGCGAACCGGTCATGTAGCTCGAAAGGTCAGATGCCAAAAAGAGGGCCACTTTGCCAATCTCATCAGATTCGCCCATGCGATGCATGGGTATTTTTGCAAGAAAAAGTTTTTTAATATTTTCTAATTCTTTGCTCACGGGCTTACCAACTCCCGTGCCTGGTGTGGCAATGCCACCAGGGGCGATAGCATTGACCCATATCTTGTGAGGCGCGAGCTCAAGTGCCGTGTTTTTCGTAAAACCCCAAAGGCCATGTTTTGACGCATCATAGGCCGCAAGACCAACTGCCGACGGATGCAATGCATCAATAGAAGTGATATTGATGATCTTACCGCCTCGGCCCTGCCTGATCATTTGATCAGCTGCCATTTTTGTGCAAAGAAAAGCACTTTTGACATTAGTGGAAAGAATACGATCAAAATCTTTTGCCTGCATTTGCATAACGGGAATAGTAGGATAGATGCCCGCGTTGTTAATCAAGATGTCGATACCACCAAAAGTACTAACGGCGGTTTGCATCATGCGCGCCGCTTGATCTTCGATAGATACATCTGCATCAATCGCGAGTGCCTTCCATCCATTTGCCGTGAGCGTGGCAGCCGCCTTCTCGGCCGCGGCTTTATCAAGATCAGCGATCACCACCGACGCGCCTGCTTCGGCAAGCCGATAGGCAATACCAAACCCAATACCCATGGCTCCGCCCGTGACAATAGCAACCTTTGAAGAGAGGTCAATGATTTGTTTGAGAGGTGTAGGTTCCATATATCTATAGTATACCACCGCCCTAACAACTATCACCTGCCACGTACCCTGTGGTCCAGCAAAGCTGAAGACTATATCCGCCTGATGGCCGATCAATATTGAGCATATCGCCTACTACAAAAAGTTGCGGTACTGCACGCGATTGCATTGTTTTAAAATTAACCTCGTCTAATTTTACGCCACCCGATGACACGATAGCCTTATCTTTACCCAAAAGTCCTGCGACATGGAGTGGGATTGCCTTGAGGAGAAGTGCGAACGTTTTGCGCTCTACCGACCGCACACTATGGCTCGGTGTCTCACCATCAACACCAGCGAGTGAAAGGATGGGCAAAACAAGTGCTGGCGAAAGAAGCGGCGAAAGAACATTTTTTATTTTTTTGTTACTCTCGGCGACAAGAATGGCTTGGAGTTTTTCTCGCAATGCGCCAGCATCAAGCGTTGGAAACAAATCAAGCGCGATCATCACCTCTTCTTCATCACGCAAGAGCTCGCCTACGTCTCTACTCATATTGAGTACTGCGGGCCCACTAATACCGACGTGCGTAAAGAGCATTTTGCCTTTGTATGCTTTTTGTTTTTTGCCATTTTGAAAAGTGGTGAGTTTGATATCACCGAGCGCTACGCCCGCGCATTTTTTAACCCACACATCCTTGAGTGCGATGGGTACAAGCGCCATATCATTTGCAATAACCGTATGGCCAAGCTTTTTGAGCCACACAAAACCATCGCCCGTCGAACCCGTCTCGGGGCGCGAAGTACCGCCTGAGGCAACCACACATGCACGCGTATGTATCTCGGATTTGTCAGCAAGCGCAACTATAATCTCGCCCGTAGATTTATCAAGACCAATGCTCGCTACTTTTGCTTTGGTCCGCACATGAACACCACCCTCTTTCATATACTTAACCAATACATCAAATACTGACTGCGCTTTGTTTGATGCAGGAAATACGCGACCTTCAGCCTCTTCGTGGGTTGGCATGCCGCGCGTATGAAAAAAATCGATCGTTTCTGCAACACCGAATTGAGTAAATGCGGAGAATAAAAACTTGTCACTCTTTTTATATTTGGCGAGCATGGTGCGCACCTCGAGTTTGTTGTTGGTCACGTTGCAGCGGCCGCCACCGGTGATCAGCAGCTTTTTGCCAAGCGTTGGATTTTTCTCAAGCAGCAAAACGTTCCGCCCGCGTGCAGCGGCGCGCCCAGCGGCAATCATGCCGGCAGGGCCACCGCCGATGATTACAACATCCCATATCATATTTTATTTTTACGTTATTTTTTTGAGATTGAGAGAAAGACCTTTAGTTCTTTCTGAGAGGTCTCCGTATCCTCTTTCGATGTTTTCGATCTTTCCAAGCTTGGTTGTGCCCTGAGCAATAGCTGCGGCAATAACATACGCGAGTCCCGCGCGCAGATCTGGTACATCGAGGCGGTCAACACTGTGTAGCGGCGTTGGCCCATTGATAATGGCGCTTATTTCAAACCCCATGTTTGCAAATCTACTTGGTTTACCAAGATCATAGGTCGTGAGCTCCGCCTTCAGGCCAAGTACAGCGAGCTCTTTGAGATATCCAAAACGTTTTTCGTACACGGTCTCATGAATGACTGACATGCCTTCAGCTTGACTCAAGAGAATAGCAAACGGCTGCTGCCAATCAGTTGAAAACCCCGGATAGACATCAGTTTCTATCATAGTAGCGCGCAGCTTTTTCTCTCTCCTGAAAAATCGGACAGAATATTGATCGAGCACTTCAAACCCGCCTCCTACCTTTTGAAAATGCGGAAGAAAATTTGCCAAAGTGTCGGGGCGAAAACCTTTTACCACAATACTGCCATCAGAAGCACACGCCAGACACGCCCACGATGCAGCCTCAATACGGTCGCCAAATGCGTGAATTTTGGTAGGATATAATTTTTCAACTCCTTCAATGATTATTTTGCGATCGGGTTCAATGAAAATAATGCCGCCCATAGAGCGCAGCATGGTAATCAATTCATGGATTTCGGGCTCGATGGCGGCGCCGGTTATGACGGTCGTACCTTTTGCGAGTACTCCCATCATCAAACAAGTTTCGGTAGCGCCAACGCTTGGATAGGGCAAATCAATTTTTGCTCCCGTGATTTTAGATTCGACGGAGGCAAAAAACCCGCGCTTTTCTTGCCGGATGCTCGCGCCAAAATGTTCTATCGCTGCTGAGTGAAAATCAACCTTGCGCGCACCGATATCACACCCACCAAGCGCCGGCACGGAGGCCTTACCAAACCGATGTAAGAGAGGGCTTAACAGTAAAATAGGTATTCTATTTCTCCCCGAGTCAGGGGTTTGTACCTCTGAGGTATTGATAGTCTCGGGATTGATCTTGAGTACTCCTGTCTTTCGATCGAAATCAACCGATGCTCCGATTGAGGAAACCATCTCAAGGGTGATATCTACATCACCGATTGCCGGCACATTGGTGATAGTGGTGGTTCCATCTGCCAACAAAGAAGCCACGATCGCCTTGGTGACAAAGTTTTTTGTTCCATTGCAGGTTATCTCGCCAGATACAGGCGAGCCTCCGGTAATCTCGTACATACTCATATCTTGCTATGATAGTGCCGAGAAGACCGCTGAGCAAGTTTTCTTATTTTTTTGAAATCTTCTGTGAAAGCCAGATGCCGAGCAAGATTAAGTCGATCAAAATCACAAGCCATGTGACGAGACCAAAAAATCCCATACCGCCCATCATACCTTCGCTTCCATATCCATATCCCATCATACGTTTTACTAATTAGTATCCGATAATGGACCTTTTGATTATTTATTTCATTGTACAACAAAACTAAACATCATGCCGCTCTCAAGATGCTCGGAGATGTGACAGTGAGCCATCCACTCGCCGGGATTTGAGGGGTCAAGAATGATATCAACCGTTTCTCCAGATCTTACCAAGGTCGTATCCTTCCATACGAGATTAGACTGCCCGACCCCGTTGCGAGCAACCACCAAAAATCGCTGACCATGGAAGTGGATTGGGTGCTGCATGGGATGCATAGAGCGTGGGTCGTTGAAAATACGAATCTTGACAGGCTTGCCCTTGGCAAACGACCAATCAATATCCATATTTGCCTTGCCCGTATCTTGGTCAACGATTTTC
>JBBTQY010000010.1:0-72404 GCA_038065475.1 Patescibacteria group bacterium
AAATTGCTGAAGAGACTGGTTATACGGATTTGCGATTAGTCAGAGTTTCCGATGTTCCTGGGTTCGGATATTTTTATTCAAATACTAAACACCACAATGTTTTTGTCGAGACGACCGGGCTCCTTTTTGATTTAGTGAGTGACAAGCAAGACAAAGAGAGTCTCGACGAAGGAGAGGTAGGTAAATTCACGGTTGAATGGCAACCTGTAGAGCGTATCGCAGGATTACTCGATGATGGTATCCACGAGTACTATTTTCGTACGCTTGTGCTTGATGAATGCTTTGGTGGTGTCGGGCGTATGATAAATTCAGGCGAGTTTGATGGTATGGATTCGGAGGAAGCTAAATGGGCGATCACCGAAAAAATCGACGCTAAGCGCATGACCAATTATCGTCTGCGCGATTGGCTGGTTTCTCGCCAGCGGTATTGGGGTGCGCCGATCCCGATGATTTGGTGTGATTCGTGCGCCAAATGGATGCCTGAGCGCGGAGAAAATTTGCCAATACTCTTACCCGATGTCAAAGACTTTCGCCCTACCGGCACTGATAAATCACCCCTCGCCAATTTTCCTGAGTTTTACGAGACTACTTGTCCTGAATGCGGCAAAGCGGCGCGCCGTGAGACCGATGTGTGCGATACATTCTTGGATTCGAGTTGGTATTATCTGCGCTATCTTGATCCAAAAAATGATAAAGAGTTATGCTCGCCCGAGCGCGCGCGCCGTTGGTTGCCCGTCGCTTCTTACATTGGTGGCGCTGAACACTCGGTGTTGCATCTTTTGTATGTACGATTTGTCTCGATGGCGTTGCATGATTTAAAACTTGTCGATTTTGCGAAAGATCTTGGTGGTGAGCCGATGCCGCGTTTTCGTGCGCACGGGCTCATTACGAAAGATGGCGCCAAGATGTCGAAATCACGTGGCAACGTGGTCAATCCCGATGAATATTTTTCGGTATATGGTGCCGATGCTCTGCGTATGTATTTGGCATTTATGTCGCCGCTCGAGGAGGGGGGAGATTTCCGTGATACGGGTATCAAGGGTATGATGCGCTTTTTGATCCGCACGTGGGATTATTATTTGTCTCGCCAGAGTTCTACGGCGGCGGATGTAAATCAAAAACGCGACCCGAACGCCTCAAATAAAACAACCAATCGTCTTGCGCATAAAACCGTCAAAAAAGTAACCGAAGATATGGAGCGATTACAAAACAATACTGCTATCTCGGCGCTTATGGTTTTGCTCACACAGATGGAAGAAGCGCCCGATGCGTTTGCAGATTCAGCATTTTTATTGATGCTCGCGCCATTGGCTCCATTTATTACCGAAGAAATCTTTTCACTACGCGGCTCTAAAGAGACCATTCACAAAGGCCCGTGGCCCCAGTTTGATACAGGAAGGATTGCCGATGATACCTTTGAGCTCGTTATTCAAATCAATGGCAAGGTGCGTGATACGGTCGCTGTCGCATCAGATATCAGCGAAGCGGATGTCAAAGCTTTGGCACTTTCGCGCGAGCGTATCAAAGAAATCTTGGGCGATAAAGCGCTTAAAAAAGTTATTTTCGTGCCAAGGCGTTTGATTAATTTGGTACAATAACCATGAAGATCGCAGTCACCGTGAAGCCGGGTGCGCGTGAAGATAGTATCAAAAAAGAAGTTGACGGATATCGCGTACTCACCAAAGCGCGAGCGGAAGATGGCAAAGCAAACGAAGCGCTGCGGCACATCATCGCTGAGCACTTTGATGTATCACCAAGCCGTGTCCAGGTAGTGCGCGGCACCGCAAGCCACAAAAAAATAGTAGAGATTTCATGATCACCATATCTATTAATAATGTTGACGCTGTTGAGAAAGTCATCGCCGTATTGCGCGAGGGAGGTGTTGTTATCATGCCCACGGATACCGTTTATGGCGTTGGGTGTGGATACGATCAACTAGCAGCATTAAAGCAGATTATTGAGCTCAAGGGCCGCGATGAGAAAAAACAAATTCCACTTTTAGCGGCAAGCCTCGCGATGGCGTCAGAATGTGTTGTGATACCCCCAAAAATAAAATCGGGGTTGATGGAGTTGTGGCCAGGGCCTTTTACTGCTGTGTTTCAGAGAGTAGCAGGCGAGGGGACGGAGGGTGTGCGTGTGCCCAATCATGCATTTGTGCGGTCAATAATCGAGACATACGGTAAGCCTCTCTCGGTGACTTCGGCAAACAAATCGGGCGAGCCAGCGCAAACGCACAGCGCCGCGGTTCAGCGAGATTTTGAGAGTATCGCGGGTGATGATGTGTTGATGGTTGACGAAGGCGACCTACCTGATAGTATGGCATCGACTGTTGTTGACTTCACCGCGGTACCGCCCAAGATATTGCGAGTGGGGCCCATCTCGCGTGAGCGGCTCGAGGAAATATTTAAAACAACATTCCAATGAAAGATAAAAAAATAGAACAACTTATCAAGAGTGAAGCAAAGCGCCAGACGAGCGTGATCAATTTGATTGCCTCAGAAAACGATACTTCACGCGATGTACGCGCGGCGCTCGGTAGTGTGTTCGTCAATAAATATGCGGAAGGATATCCGAAGGCTCGCTATTACGGCGGCAATGAGCATGTAGATAAACTCGAAGAGCTGACAAGAGCTCGCGCACTCAAACTTTTTGGTCTTTCTACAAAAACTTGGGGTGTAAACGTGCAATCATACTCAGGGTCTCCTGCAAATCTTGCTATTTATATGGCGTTGGTGCCGGTGGGCGCGAAAATCATGGGTTTGGAGCTCGCCATGGGCGGGCATCTCTCTCACGGTCATAAGGTGAGTATCACGGGTAAACTTTGGCAACAGGTCGTGTATGGCGTCGATAAAAAAACGGAATTGCTCGATTATGATGAAATTTGCCGTATCGCTGAGCGTGAGCGGCCAGCGATGATTGTGGCTGGTTTCACCGCGTATTCGCGCGTCATTGATTTTAAAAGGTTTCGCCAAATTGCCGATAGGGTAGGTGCACTGCTACTCATCGATATGTCCCATATCGCGGGGCTTGTTGCGGGCAAAGTATATTCGTCGCCGTTTCCGTATGCGGATGTAGTGATGACAACTACGCATAAGACATTACGAGGTCCGCGCTCGGCGCTTATCTTCTCCAAAAAAGAATTTTCCGAAAAAATTGATAAAGTGGTATTTCCCGGCTCGCAGGGCGGCCCACATGCAAATCAAATCGCCGCTGTCGCGGTAGCGCTCGCGGAGGCATCAACGCCTGCATTTAAAAAATACGCGAAGCAAGTTATTAAAAATGCCAAAGTGCTTTCGGCCGAACTTACGCGGCGCGGGTGGCGCGTTATCTCTGGTGGTACGGACACTCATCTGCTCTTGGTAGATACGCAAGTGCAGGATATTTCAGGTACGCGTGCGTCTGGTGCACTCGAAGAGATCGGCATTATCGTCAACAAAAATACCATTCCGTATGATGCACGCCCGCC
The DNA here is from genome assembly GCA_038065475.1 of Patescibacteria group bacterium. GTDB lineage: Bacteria > Patescibacteriota > Minisyncoccia > Ryanbacterales > GWA2-47-10b > SICQ01. Next base: position 3,467 of record JBBTQY010000010.1, read on the forward strand.
TCGCGATCCATCAGGTATCCGTCTTGGTACGCCTACAGTCACCACGCGTGGCATGCGTGAGCCCCAGATGCGTATGATTGCAGGTTTTATCGATGAAGTATTGCGTGGTATTCATGGTGATAGAGTTGCCAGGCAAGTCGCGCGACTCGCAAAACAATTTCCCCAGCAAAAATGATTTTTCTTGAGGCACAACCAGTCGTAGAAAAGATGAAAAGCGAGCTTGCCACTCGAGTTTCTGGCATGCAGCAAAAACCCCGTTTGGCGATTGTGATGGTGGGTGAGTCAGCACCTTCCAAAAAATTTGTTGAGCTCAAAGAAGCGTTTGCCAAGAGTATTGGTGTCGAGACGCAACGATATGAATTGCCCGAAGACATCTCGACAAACAGTTTTCGTGAACGAATGCGCGACATTGTACATGAATCGCGCAATACGGGCGTGATTGTACAATTACCCCTTCCGCCGCAGATTGATGCGCAGGCGATTCTCAATGCGATTGTGCCTGAAAAAGACGTTGATGTGCTCTCAGCGCGCGCAGTGGGCAATATGGCCGTTGGTAAGTCACGTATCATGCCTCCGGTTGCAGGAGCAGTCAAATTACTTTTTGAACACTACGGCATTGATATGGTCGGCAAAAAGATGACGGTAGTAGGTGCGGGGCGTCTGGTAGGTCAGCCGGTGGCTATGTGGGCGATGCATGCAGGTGCTATTGTCACCGTGCTTCATGGCGCCGATCAGGTAAATCAAGAAATGCTCAAAGACGCCGATATCATCGTTTTAGGTCTCGGCAAGCCGCGTATCATTACGGGCGACATGGTTAAGGATGGTGTCGTGGTTGTCGATGTGGGCACATCAGAGGATGGTGGGGTATTGGTGGGGGATGTCGATCAAGAGTCGGTTTCAAAAAAAGCATTATACATGACGCCCGCAAAAGGAGGCGTGGGGCCGCTCACGGTTGCGCTCGTATTTCAAAATTTAATTACACTTGCAGGATAAAAAAAGAGGAGGCTTGTACCTCCTCAGGTCTTCCGATCCTCTACCGGCTCGAGTTCGTCTGCGAACAGCGCGAGTCGTTTGCCTGAGTCAAGCCTTCCTGTGATGAGAGTGCGTCCCACGTTCGTTTGCACCTGGGTCACAAAAACTTCTGTAGTACGTTCGTAGGTCGTCTCACCACATCGCACGGGCTTCGTCAGGCGATAGCGCTTGCTAGCCTCCACATCACCCATGGCTCTTACTCCTTTCCTCCCGTGATTGGGAGGGTTCTTCTTTTACCCTAGACCCGTTAGTTATGATGTGCAAGTGCTAGCGGTAGAGTTCTGCGGCAATGATTGCTGCGAGTACTATAAAGAATGCGATAGTTTTTTTCGGGTGATGGTGTTCTTTTAAAATAATAAGCGAGGCAAAGTATACGATGAGTGGTTGGAGCGAGAAGAGGAGTGTGGTATGTACGACGCCCAATTGTTGATAGCTCAGACCAAAAAGAATCCACCCGCCAACACTCAAGATACTCGAGAGTACTAAGAGCCCCAAAAGCTTCGGGGTTATTTTTTTAAATTCTTTTTGATAGAGATACATCGCGAAAAAGGTAATAACCGCATCTTGAATAAGAAAAAGTGCTACCGGGTGCCAGATGGCAAGCAATACCTTGGCGATAGCAGCTGATGCGGGCGCGGTAACTATACCCCACAAAAGAAATGGAAGTGTGCGCCGCCGTATGGCGAGGTGCCCGTTATGCCAATGTGACCAGATGATAGCGATAGATGCGGCAAGACCCGCTATAAAAAGAGTAAGATTGCGCTCATCGGCAAATAAAATACTAGAAACGACAATAACCGGTATACTACGAAAAAGATCGATAACTTCGATGCCGGAAAGTTCATCGGCATCAAGCGCGCGATAATAAAAAATATTGGTGGCGAGTGATATGCCAATCCCAAGGGCGATGAGCCCAAGGTGATAAATATCGGTTGAGGGGAAAAGGGGTGGGCGGAAAATAAAAAATGCACCCAACATCATGAGCCAATAAATAGGAAAGCCTATGCCAATGTGCGTACGAAAACTAATACGCCGCATGGAAAGAATTGTCTTATCAATAACAAATGACGTGCCTTGCGAGACGCTTCCGACGAGAGGAAAGAGAAAATGCATTCTTTTATTATACTACGCAGAGTTTGGATTATTGAAATTTTAACGATTTTCAGTCTCAACAGCAGATTCTTTGTTCTTTGAAATTATTAAAAAAGAAGAAACCCGCCAGAGGTCCGAAGACGTGGCGGGGAGCAGTTGGTCTGCTCAGTCCTTGTTGCGGTTAGGCGGTAGTTTCCGCCTCGGTCTCGGCAGGAGCCGGCGGGGGCGAGAAGCGGGCGTCGTCCCAGTTCTCCTCGGGCGCGAGCTTGCTCTGCCGCACGAGCGTGTAGATGGTCTTCAGCTTCTCCATGTTCGGAGCGGCGACACTGATTATCTGCCACTCCTCGCGCTCGATGTGGTCAGCCATCATCTCCGAGTGCACCTTGCTTCTGGTCTTCACCATCAGGGTCGCACCCTCGTGGCGATAGATGCCCTCGACGCGGAATCCCCGGTGGATTTCGTCCTTGAGTGTCACCCTCTCGATGAGCTCCTCGGGGAAGTTCACGTCCGATACGGGGTCGAGAACGTCCTCGTAGACGGTGACGTACTTCTTGCCGGAGTCGCGGTGGGTTTCCACTCGGACATCTCCTAGAAGCCCCTGCTCCTTGAGAGTCGCTAGCTGTTCTTCTACGCCCTTTTTCAACCAGATGTACATTGTCAAACCCCTTTCCTGTTTCCGCTACGGATTCCGTGTCGGGGTTGTCCCCAGCTCCGTTCCATAATACGGTGCATTAAATATAGCATAGTTTATTATAAAAGTCAAGGTCAACAAAAAAACCAGCATTTCTGCTGTTTCTGCGAGCTAAATCTTATGAATCCAATGATTATTTTTTTCTTTTCTTAAAATGCGAAACTACCAATTCGTTTTTGCCCCCAAAATTGAATACAAATTAGTCGCCGAGCGAAGCGAGGCGGTCATCTCAAACTTGCAATTTCCAATCGGGTGCCGCGGGTGGGAGTCGAACCCACACGCCCGTAAGGACACACGATTTTGAGTCGTGCGCGTATGCCAATTCCGCCACCGCGGCATGCGGATATCCTAGCATCCCGTTGTCATTTTTCCAATATTTCTCTATCCTGAATGCATGCCCGATGAATTGAAAGAAAAAGAAAGTGTCTTCTGGATACCGACCGAGAAGATAAAACCCAATCCCTATCAGCCTCGTACTGAATTCGACGAGGTGGCCCTCAAGGGGCTCGCTGAATCTATTCGGCAGTATGGTATTTTGCAGCCGCTTGTAGTTTCGCGCATTGAGCGCGAAAGTGAGACCGGTACACAGATTACCTACGAGCTGGTAGCGGGCGAGCGTCGCTTTCGTGCATCGCAGATGATAGGTTTGCGCGAAGTTCCTGTCACTATTCGCCGCGAAGAACCAGCAAAAATTCGTCTCGAATTGGCACTTGTTGAAAACGTGCAACGCCAGGATCTCAATGCGATTGAACGCGCCATTGCCTACAAACGCCTCATCGACGAGTTTGCAATGACGCAACCTGAGATTGCAGGACGCGTAGGCAAGTCACGCGAATCGATTGCTAATACTATTCGTATTTTGATGCTACCCCAAGACATGCAGGAAGCAGTGCGCGAGGGGAAAATATCCGAAGGCCATACGCGCCCCTTGCTCATGTTATCTACGAGACCCGAGGAACAAAAAGAGCTTTTTCTTGATATCCTTGATCACCATCTCTCGGTGCGTGAAGCAGAACGTATCTCGCGCCGCATTGCCCGCGAGCGCGCACGCAAAGTAGAAGATTTGCCGAGTGCGGAGACTCGCGCGGTTGAAGAGCGTCTTGGTAACGTACTTGGTACGCGTGTTGAGATTCACAAAGAAGCAGGTGGCAAAGGCAAAATTTCAATTGAATTTTTCTCAGACGAAGAACTCTACGGCATCACCGCTAAATTGATGCGTGAGCGCGAAGAACGTCTCGAGAGTGAGCGTATGGCGCAGGCGACCGAGGAACAGTTTACGGTATAAGCTCGACTTCTTTTACGCCTTTGATGCGTCGCAATCGCGCGATAAGTTTTTTGGTATCGCATGACTTGGGTATACTACACTCGATTGTCATGATGGGATTCTTTGCATCCGCATCAGTCTTTTGCATATTTATTTTTTCGCGAGTTAACAGGGTAACAATTTCTTTGAGAAGACCCACGCGGCTCACGCGCGTAATTTTGAGCGTTGAGTACTTGATGGCACGCGCGTTTGATCGACGTATCGTTACCGGCTCAATGCCCATACGGCGCAATGCAGCGCGGATATGCCCGCGAGCGACCGAAGAGCGTGCGATAGTGAGCCAGTCGGGATTTGGTTTTGCATTTTTTGCAGTGATGACTTCTGTGGTGTCGCCCGAGGCAAGCGCGTAGGTAAAAGGCACCATCTTGCCATTTACTTTTGCGCCCGTCATATGATCGCCGATCTCGGAGTGTACGTGATAGGCAAAATCAATAGGTGTCGCACCCTCAGGTAGATCGATAACCTCACCGCGGGGAGTGAGTACAAAAATACGGTCACGGAAAAAATCGATTTTTAACGCTTCGACAAATTCTTCATTTGATGCGCCTTCGGCAAAGTCGCGTTGCCATTCTTGAAGTTTGTGGATCCACGCAATTTTTTCCTCTGCTACCTTTACGCCCGCTTTTGGTTTGCCACCCTCAACATATGCCCAATGGGCGGTGACACCAAACTCAGCCGCTTCGTGCATGGCGCGTGTGCGGATTTGAAATTCAGCCATGATATCATCTTCGCAAAAAACAGTGGTATGAAGTGACTGGTAGCCGTTGGGCTTTGGCATCGAAATATAATCTTTGATGCGGCCGGGTACAGGGCGCCAAGCAGCATGGATAATGCCGAGAGCCTGATAGCATTGCTCGACGGTGTCGACGATGATGCGAAGTGCGACGAGGTCAGTAATGCGTGAGATATCATTGTCATAGCGCTGGAGTTTTTTCCAAAGACTATAGTAGTGTTTCTCTCGAAAATTTACAGAAGCATGGGAAACGCCACCCGCGTGCAATTCACGCTCGACGAGAGGCGCTACACGCGCGACATATTCGGTACGTGTAGGTAATATTTTTTTGACATCGGCGGCAAGTTTTTTTGCCTCCACTGGATAGATGATAGGAAAGGCAAGGTCTTCAAGTTCGCCTTTCATCTCACCCATGCCAAGGCGATAGGCAAGCGGCGCATAGATCTCAAGGGTTTCGGTAGCAATGCGTTTTTGTTTTTCAGGTGCCAATGCCCCGAGTGTATGCATGTTGTGAAGACGGTCAGCGAGTTTAATGATAACAACACGAATATCTTCGGCGACTGCCAAAAACATTTTGCGCATTGATTCGGCGGCTCGCTCAAATCCGCGATAACGCACGCGATCAAACTTTGTCAGGCTCTCTACCAAAAACGCTACTTCTGACCCAAGTTCACGCTCGACCTCTTCTTTGGTTAGCTCGGTATCTTCGAGTACATCATGTAGGAGCGCTGCTGCAATCGCGGGCGCATCGAGTTTGAGGGTGATGAGTTTTTCGGCGACGGCGATTGGATGCGTGATGTACGGATCGCCCGAGGCGCGCATTTGGCCTGCATGTGAACTTACTGAAAGATCAAATGCTTTTTTAATAAGAATCCGTTCGGTCTCCGAGAAGCGGATAAGTGAGTGTGCAAATTGATCCCACGTTTTATGCATATATTATTCGTCGTCTTGGTCCTGATCTTTATCATCTTCTTTCTTCGGCTCTTCGCCTTCAGCATCAGGATTGCCGGGACGTTTCCATGTGGCGTATTTGCAGGTCGGGTAACGTGAGCAGCCGTAGAAAAGGCGGCGTTGGCGCGTTTTGCGTTCTACCAAATCACCCTCATTGCACTCGGGGCATTTTACGCCAATAGATTTTGGCGGAAGAGTCTTGGTGGTTTTACAATCAGGAAAACCCGAGCACGCGATAAATCTGCCAAAGCGACCATGGCGGATGATCATGGGCTTGCCACAGTTTGGGCAGTCCTCGCCCGCGGGCTCGGTCATCTCGCGTTTCTCTACCGTTTCATATTTTTCTTCCAAGTGCTTTGCAAACGGTTCATAAAATTTCTTGATGATCGGCATCCATTCTTTCTCACCTTCGGCGATTTGGTCGAGCTCTTCTTCCATGCCGGCAGTAAAGGTAAGATCAACTACTTCCGGGAAGTGCTCTACAATCAAATCGTTGACGATGAGGCCAACTTCTGAGGGTTGAAAGCGGCGTTGAGGATCTCGCACCACATAACCGCGTTCGATGATCGTTGAGATGGTTGGCGCATAGGTTGATGGTCTGCCAATGCCATTTTTTTCAAGCACTTTTACGAGCGTCGCATCAGAGTATCTGGCGGGAGGTTCGGTAAAGTGTTGCAGTGGATCGATAGATTCGAGCGAGACGATTTGGTTTTCTTTTACGTCGGGCAGCTCGAGCTCTTCAGATTTTGTTTTCCATACTTTCAAAAAACCATCAAAAGAAATGATCTGGCCTGAAGTCCGAAATTTGGTACCCGATTCTTTTTTGTCGGCGACGATGATCGTCGAGACATCAAAGATAGCGTTGGGCATTTGTGAGGCGACAAACCGCCGCCAGATAAGCTCATAGAGTTTAGCTTGCTTGGGATCGAGGTGGGGCGCTACTGATTCGGGTGTGCGCCATACATCAGATGGGCGGATTGCCTCGTGCGCTTCCTGTGCACCTTTTGATTTTGTTTTATACACACGTGGCGTTTCCATGGCGTACTCGGTACCCAATTCTCTGGTTAAATATTCACGCGCTGCCGTCTGCGACGATACCGAAAGATTGGTCGAGTCGGTACGCATGTAGGTGATGAGACCTACCGAGCCTTCGGCGAGCTCAATACCTTCGTAGAGTTGTTGGGCGAGCATCATGGTTTGCTTTGCACTAAAACGCAGGCGGCGTGAAGCTTCCTGCTGGAGTGTACTCGTAGTAAAGGGGGCTGTGGGCGCTCGTGATGATCGCTTTTTCTCGACTGATTCGATGAGCCATTCACGGTCAGCGAGTTTTTTCTCAATAGTTTTCGCAGCATCTTCTGACGATATATCAAATTTTTCAAGAGACTTACCTTCAAGAGAAACTAGCTCTGCGCTAAATTGTTCACGTGAAGGTGTTAAAAATGATCCACCGATTGTCCAATATTCTTGTTTTTGGAATGCTTCGCGCTCGCGTTCGCGTTCAACAATCAGGCGCAATGCTACCGATTGTACACGGCCAGCTGACAAGCCGCGCATGACTTTTTTCCATAAAAAAGGCGAGAGCTTATAGCCCACGAGGCGGTCAAGGATGCGACGTGCCTGTTGTGCGTCAACCAAATGAAGATCGAGCGGACGCGGGTGCAAGAGCGCTTCTTCGATAGCGGTTTTGGTGATTTCATGAAATACGATGCGTTCGGGTGTTTCGATATTGAGGGCGGCAGCTAGGTGCCAGGCGATTGCTTCTCCTTCACGGTCCTCGTCAGTCGCAAGGATAATGCGGCTCGCTTTTTTTGCCGCGGCCTTCAAAGTTTTTACCGCGGGACTTTTTTTGCGAGGGATAATGTATTTGGGCGCAAAGTCTTCTTCGACATTGATACCGAGGCTGGAGCTTGGCAGGTCGCGGATATGACCAAAGCTTGATTCAACGATATAGGCAGAGCTCAAAAAACGCGAAATAGTTTTCGCTTTGGTGGGTGACTCGACGATGACGAGTGTCTTTAATTTTTTTGCTCTCGGTTTTGATTTTGTTTTTGTGGCCATATGGTTATAGCAATTTTCTCCAAATGCCTCCTGTTTGTTTAATCATACCTTCAATCTCGAGTGATGTGGTACTGGCGAGTACCGCGCCTGGTGTTAGTTGGGTATGTTTGATAATTTCATCGGTTGAGAGCTCTTCGGTGAGCGCCTCGAGTATTGCATGTTCGTCAGGTGAGCGTTCGATACGATCTTTGCTCGAGGTGGATTCTGCGGCGATACCAAGTGCCTCAAAGATATCATCAATACTGGTGATTGGTGTCGCCCCTTCTTTTAAAAGAGTGTTGGTACCGCGCGAGAGGGGGCTTGTCATCTGCCCTGGCAGGGCGAGCACATCACGCCCGTATTCAAGGGCGAAGCGCGCGGTGATAAGTGCGCCAGATTTCTCGCCAGCCTCGGTCACAATGACAGCTTTCGCGATGCCCGCAATAATACGATTTCTTTGGGGAAATGTCCAGAGCTCGGGTTTTTGGTCATTGGCGTATTCGGATATGACTGCGCCATTTTTCTCGGCAATCTCACGCGAAAGACCAATATTATCTTTGGGATAAATTACCTTTTCAGAAAGCCCGGAGCCAAGTACCGCGACGGTTGGTGTGCCTGCCGCAAGTGCTGCACGATGCACGATAGTATCAACGCCGCGCGCCATGCCTGATGCGATGATGATGCCTCGGCGTGCGAGTGCTCGCGCGATCTCTTCGGTCATATCTTTGCCGTAGCGGGTAGGGTTGCGGCTGCCCACAATTGCCACAATGAGCGCGTCAGGCGAGGGAAGCGAGCCCTTGATATGGAGTGCCGCAGGTATTGCCTTGGGCGGCAACTCTCGGAGGAGTAGAGGCCAGCTTTGGTGCGAGGCAGAAATACTATATATAGAAGGCTCCATAGTTTCGAGAGTACGTGAGGCATGAGGCGTCGTCAAAAAAACTGTGCAAAAGATAGCCTTTATGGTCTAGCATAGTATTTCATGATAGGTTGGTCGTATGCTTTCTGAGGAGGCGTATCAGCGTGAACAAGACTTGCTTGATGAGGTGCGACAAAAGTCTCCCGAGCTTTTTGCTCGATCACCATTTATTGATGATGATCGAGTATTCCAAATAATTGGCATCGAGGGTGTATTTCCCACTGATCGTCCAGTCGGGTATCTGCGGTTATTTCCATCCGATTTTATCGTTGAAGAAATCGCAGAAAACGGTAAGGTGCGCACAGTGGAGCTTGCGACGAACAAGCAAATTTCCGGTACCGGACCCAACATATATGCTGATTTAGTGAAGGCGGGGATGTCGACACTTGATGCAAAGCGCGCCCTTGCCCGTCATTGGAATATTGAAGAAAAATATATCCGCCATGCAGGTATCAAAGATCGTTTTGCGATCACCTCACAACGTATCAGTATTCGCCACGCAACCGACGAGCAAGTACTGGGCGCGTCATTCCCTGGGAAGCTTTTTTTAAAAAATATTTCTCGTGGGCACGGAATTATCACTATTGGAAAGTTACAAGGTAATCGTTTTACGATTGTGGTGCGTGTACCCCATGCGCTTTCGGATAACCAAGGGGAAGCGCTCGGTGCACGTGTAGCTCAGATCGGACGCGAGGGGTTTTGGAATTTTTTCTATACTCAGCGATTTGGCACGCCGCGACTCATTACTCATTTGCAGGGGCTTTGTCTTTTTACACGACAATACGAAGAGGGGGTCAAGATGTGTCTGACATATCTTTCGCCGTATGATCTGCCGTATTTCAACGAGCTTCGTAAGCAAGCTCTTGGGCGTTGGGGTGATTGGGAGGCAATTTTTAAACTACTCAGTCCTTTTCCGATGCACTTTCCATCAGAACTCGCACTTCTCGCGCACTTGCGCAAACATCCTACCGATTTTGTGGGCGCGCTTCATGCGACATCAGAGGAGACACGCATTTGGGCGTATGCATATGCGAGCTATCTTTTTAATCGAAAACTTTCAGGTTTGATTCGAGATCACGCATCTATCCCCGAAGTCTTGCCACTCATCACATCATTTCGTGCTGAGGATTGGGATGAATATCGTGAGTTTACTCAGGCAGATGGCGTTGAGCTCGACCCTCGTGTTGCCGAAGAGTTGCCATTTGTTCGTGCTGAAGTCCCCACGTGGCCCACGCGACAGAAAGCTATCGTTCATTCATTTGCAGCAAACGGTGATCTTGCGGTACTTTCATTTTCGTTGCCAAAGGGTTCATATGCGACTTCATTTTTGAGTAACTTTTTTATCCTCGCCTCCGATATGCCGATTGTTCCCGGGGTTTCTACTATGATTGTCGATGCCAAAAAGATGCTGGGTGAGGGGAATTTAGTGCGAGAGTTTGAATATTTTGATAGTGCTTTGGCTTCACGTAAAGAAGAGATAAAAAAAGGTTTCGCATAAAAATAAAAAAAAGACAAAAGGAAAGGCCGAGAGTTGAGCTCTCGGCCTTTGCGCGTGTTCGCGCCCTTACGCCACCTACTTGGTGGCGGCACCCCACATTCCCTCGTTGTACCGGATCTGGTGTCGTGCCCGGTAGTCGCCCGGCAGGAAGGCCACGGGATTGACCGTGTGGACCACGTTGCCGAACTCGTCCCGCGGATTCGCGTACACGTGAGTGTGGGTGAATCCGTTGGACTCGATTTCCTCCTGGTAGATCTGCCAGGGGAGGCGACGGTACCGCTGGTTGTACAACGCTTCCGCGACGTAGGTACTCCACGCCTCGTCGTCGGGGCTGTCCACGAAGAGCACCCTGAGATGTCGACGCCGCTTGGGATCCGTCTCCTTCTCCTGCCGGTAGCAGGTCAGGAGATCGAAGCCCGCACGGCGGAGCTCAGCGGCGAGCCCCTTGATGCTCGCCTGCGCGAGACCGCCGACGCCGAAGACCTTGCAGCCCTGATCCTGTTCGGACCCGCGCTGCTCCGTCTTGGCGCCGATGCGTCCGCCGTACTCGCGTCGTGCAGCCTGGATGGCGCGTTGACTTGCCGCGGTCAGTACATGCAGGGGGATGCCCTCTCCCGCGAACTTGCAGTCGAGCTCCGGGGTCAGCGGAAGGTTGAGCCACACGCCATCGGCGGGCGGCGCCTTCTCGGCGCTCATTTCGTGCTCGCGGCACGGCATGAGGTTGCCGCAGCGCCCCATACCACCGAGTGCTGCTGCAGTGCATGCGTAGGCGTAGCCGTAGGTTCTATTCGTCGTCACTATTCCTCCTCGCCCGGCTTTTTTACGGGCCCGTCTAGATTGAAGGGTTTGTTGGGTGAATTTTTATGGAGAACAAATGCTACTGGTGATTATACTATATATAGTAATATTTGTCAATATTCTGGCAAAAAGTCATTATATCCAAGCCTTGCGGGAGGGGGCGTTATTTTTTATACTAGGTCTACTATGATGAAGCTTACAGCCAAACATATCTTGTACGGTTTTTTGATTTTGTTTTTTCTAGCCACTTTTTATTCAGCCCTTTCTGATTCTTTTCAGCCATCAAAAGAGCTTGCTCTCTCTGAGCTGGTAGGTAGGGTAAATGCAGGAGAGGTAGAGGAAATCGTCGTTGAGGGTAGCGCGCTCGATATCAAACTGCGTGATGGCTCACGGTTCACTTCCAAAAAAGAAGAGGGTTCTTCGCTTACCGATACTCTGATCAATTACGGCGTGCCAGCCTCACAGCTCTCGACCTTCAAGCACACAGAAAAAGATCCTTCTGGACTTTCTTTTTGGGCAGGTGCATTGTTGCCAACCATCATCTCGCTGGCATTTATCATCGGATTTATCTGGTTTATGTCGCGCCAAGTACAGCGTTCAAGCGTGCAATCGCTCAGCTTTGGTCAATCGCGCGCACGCGTTATCGCGCCTGATAGTGATCGCAATCGCGTCACCTTCAAAGACGTAGCAGGTGTCGATGAGGCAAAAGAAGAACTCCGTGAGATTGTTGAATTTTTAAAGCATCCGAAAAAGTTTCTTGATATTGGTGCGCGTATCCCGCGCGGTGTTCTTTTGATGGGTGCACCAGGTACCGGCAAAACTTTGCTCGCCAAAGCGGTTGCAGGCGAGGCGGGCGTGCCATTTTTCCAAATGTCCGCATCGGAGTTTGTAGAAATGTTTGTCGGTGTGGGTGCTTCTCGCGTACGCGATCTTTTCAAGATGGCAAAGAAGGCGTCTCCCGCGATTATCTTTATCGACGAAGTTGATGCGATAGGTCGCCACCGCGGAGCTGGTATGGGCGGAGGTCATGACGAGCGCGAACAAACGCTCAACCAGATTTTGGTAGAGATGGATGGTTTTGATACCTCTGATCAGGTGATTGTGATGGCAGCGACCAACCGCCCCGATATTTTGGATCCCGCACTTTTGCGCCCGGGTCGTTTCGATCGTCGCGTTATCATTGATTTGCCTGACATTAAGCAGCGTGAGGCGATTTTGATGATTCACTCAAAACTCAAGCCACTTGCCAAAGATGTTCGTCTCAAGCAAATTGCCGAGCGCACTCCGGGTTTCTCCGGCGCTGATTTGGAAAACTTGATAAATGAGGCGGCAATCTTGGCGGCACGTGCAGGTAAGCGCGAGATCAACGAGCTGGATATTCTCAAATCAATCGATAAGGTTATTTTGGGGCCTGAACGCAAAGGGCATATCATCAACAAAGAAGAAAAGAAAATTTCTGCATATCACGAAGCAGGTCACGCGTTGGTGGCGGCCTCACTCCCCAACGCTGATCCGGTACATAAAGTATCCGTTATATCCCGCGGGCGAGCACTTGGTTACACCCTCAAGCTTCCGGCTTTTGATAGACATCTTTACTCACGCGCGCATTTCTTAGATGAGATAGCAGTAGCACTTGGCGGGTATGCGGCCGAAAGTTTTATTTTTGGTGATATGACTACAGGAGCATCCGATGATCTTCGCAAGGCGAGTGCAATCGCACGTGATATCGTACAGCGCTATGGCATGTCAAAAAACTTGGGACCAATCACATTTGGCGAGCACAACGAATTGGTCTTTTTGGGTAAAGAAATAGGCGTTGAGAAAAATTACTCTGAGGCCACAGCACAGAAGATTGACGAGGAGGTAAGCACTATCATGAAGGGCGCGCTCATCAAGGCTCAGAAAATTTTGCGCGAGCGTAAATCAAAGCTCGAAGAGATAGCTCGCGTGCTCATCGAGAAAGAAACTATCGAGCGCGAAGAGTTTGCGCGAATTGTCGGAACAGCATAAGATAAGTCTGTTCTTGCGAGTGTAGCTCAACTGGTTAGAGCACCGAGCTTATACCTCGTGACATGCTGGGAGCATGTCACGCCCGAGCTATTCAAGTGATAACTTGAATTAATATCGCGAGGGTGCCTTGATGTCTGGTTCGCCCCACACGGTCGGCTTACTATCGGCCTGTAGCTCAACGGTAGAGCAGTCGTCTTATACACGACCGGTTGTAGGTTCGAATCCTACCAGGCCGACCGTACGGGGTGAAAGTCCAGGCACTCGCACAGTAAATAAATGGAAGTTATTCCCATCGATACTCTTGCGGCGCAGAAGCTCGTTTTTGATTTGATGCGAGAGTTTGGCCGTACGCCCGAACACAATGCTGATTGGTTTTTGTCTGTTGCAAAGGGTGAGGGGCGCCCGCCGCTACTCTTGCGGCTTCCTGATGGTAGGTCAGCACTTGCCTATGATGACGGCAATGAATGGGGAATGCTTGAAGAACCACTGGTGCCTACCGGAGATATTGCGCGTACGGTATGCGATATTGCCCGGGCAGTGCTTGGCAGTACATCAGTTGCGAAAATTGTCGTTGAACTTAAAACGCCAGTACGAAAAGAAGTTTTGAGTATATTGCCCAAAACTCTCAAGGCACGAGCTATTAACTATACGATGACATGGCCGGTCTATGATATGCATGCATTTGATTCCGAGATTCCTGGTGGGCACTGGAAAAGTATTCGCAATGCGCGCAATAAATTTTATCGCGAACATCAGGTTGAAGTACGCGACGTGCGAGAGGTACATGCAAGTGAGCTACATGACTTGGTTGATCGGTGGAAGGAGGTGCGTGGCGCGCATGATCGGGCGTATGATGGCAGGTATCATGCGTGCATCGATAATAATTTCGCGGGGTTTGATGGCGCGCGCGCAATGATTGTCGATGGCAGAGTTGCCGGTATCAATGGTGGATGGAAATTTCCGGGTAAACCCGACTATTATTATGGTGCGGTAGGGCTTCATGATTACGCTTTTCAGGATATTGGCAGTATGCTGTATCTAGAAGATTTTATATGGATCAAAAATCAAGGATATGCGTACGCTGATATGGCGGGGGGAGAGAAAGAGCTCACCCATTTTAAAAATCAGTTTCAACCTGTATCGTGGTATAAAACGCATGTTTTCTCGATAGTGCGCGCCTAACTTTATGAATAATGATATAAAAAAACAATATTTGCATGTAGGTCAGGCAAGCGACCTGCAGGGCAAAAACTACGTGCTCTATCGCGCGCTTGAAATGTTGCCGGCAGCACTCGCATGGGCGACAATTGTCGCGGCCTTTTTCTTTTCATGGTGGCGCCCTGTGTGGGTGGCGGTCTTTATCATCATCTTTGATCTTTTCTGGCTTATCAAAACAGTATTTCTTTCTTTTCATGTGCGTGCCAATTGGCATCGGTTGCAGCGGCATCTTGCTATCAACTGGGAAGAAAAACTTGCAGCACTCAAATGGAGTCACCTCTGGCAATTGGTAGTAGTGCCAAGTGCTGGTGAGTCGGCAGATGTTATCCGCGAATCACTCGATTCGATTGCCGCCTCACGTTGGCCGCGTGAGCGCATGATGGTGGTACTCGCACTCGAAGACAAGGGTGATCGCGCGCATACGATGGGTGAGGAGATGCAAAAACTGTATGCAGATACATTCGGTATTTTTTCGGTTACGTATCATCCCGAGGGGGTGCCCGGCGAGATGCGTGGCAAGGGTTCCAATGAAACCTACGCGATGCGCGAGGCGCAAAAGATCGTAGACCAGCGCGGCATTCCGTATGCCGATATTTTAGTCTCATCATTTGATGAAGATACCAAGCTTTATCCGCAATATTTTTTGTGTCTTGCGTGGCACTTTTTGACTGCCGAGCGCCCACACAGGTCAAGTTTTCAGCCGGTACCTTTGTATCACAACAATGTGTGGGAGGCGGGCGCGCTCTCGCGCGTGGTGGCGGCGTCCGGCACTTTTTGGCAGATGATGCAGCAAGAGCGCCCTGAGCGCCTGACAACATTTTCATCACACTCAATGAGTTTTTTGAGTCTAGTAGAAGTTGATTTTTGGCAGATTAATATTGTATCAGAAGATTCTCGTATCTTTTGGAATCACTTTTTTTGGTATGACGGCGATTGGCGCGCGGTACCACTCTCATACCCCGTGTCGCTCGATGCCAATGCAGCGCCAACACTTTGGCAGACGGCAAAAAATATTTATAAGCAACAGCGCCGATGGGGATGGGGGGTAGAAAATGTGCCGTATATTCTTTTTAATTTTATCAAAAACAAAAAAATACCGCGCATGACCAAGCTGCGTTTTTCGTTTAACTTACTCGAAGGGTTTTGGTCATGGGCAACCAATGCGCTTATCATTTTTGCGCTCGGTTGGCTACCGCTCTATCTTGGGGGTAGAGCGTTCAATGATACTGTGCTTTCATTTAACCTGCCGCAGATGACGCGCCGCATCATGACTTTGGCAATGTTTGGTATCATCACCTCGGCTGCTATCTCACAGGCAATGTTGCGCCGTACTAAAGATGATTATGCGGACCGGCGCCGCGCGCCACTGGTGCTTCATTGGCTGTTGATGCCGCTTTCAATTATCTTTTTTGGTGCGTTCCCAGGGCTGGAAGCTCAAACCCGCCTCGCACTCGGTGGCAAATGGCGCTTGGGCTTTTGGGTGACACCAAAATTTAGAGAAAGCGACAGAGGTTGATTCTCCATTGTCGCTGGCGTGTCGAGTGTTTTATACTCAGAGCATGTCTTTTGAGAAAGAAACTCCTCCAGAATCTGAAAATTCTTCTGAAAATATTGAACTTCCCGGTCCCCGTCTGCGGGGGATTTTTCGTTCATTAAAGCTTCTCGAAAAGGCAGACTTCGGAGAAGGAGAAGTTAGCTGGAGAGAGCTGTGGCAGCAGGTAAAGCCGTTTGAGAATGGTGTTGAGTTTTCAGATAATATACGCGAAGTTGTGCGCCAGTGGGTCGCTCAAAAAATTCCCACACTAAGAGAGAGCGTGAAATCTCTCGAAGATATCCCAGACGATGCTCTGGTCGATGCGCTCGGGCAAAATTGGTTTGAATCACTTGATGATGAAGAGAGGGGATTTGAAGTATCCGGTCAGCGGAGGGAGGTTTTGCTTACCGTTATGGCGGGTGTTGTAAGCCGGATTGAGGCAAGTATGACCAAGAGTATCATCAAGCACGCTTCACCTGAGGATTTAGAAAAATTAGGTCTTACCGAAAACCTAAGAGATCTTGCGTCAGACGTACTCGAGGCCTCCATCAAAGCCAATCCCTTGTGGGTTCGGTTTCGAGCTTTCTCTCTACTGACGCCGAAGCCACCAGCGAATGAAGAAACGGGTATCAAAGCAACGGGCGTCAAAATGTTCGTGCCCGGTGATCCAAACCCTCATACAATAGCAGAACTATTTCCGCATGAGACTCAAGCTATTGCCCAACGTTTTGCAGGCATCGTTGAGCGGGGAGGCCCGTGGCTTGAGCATCCCGGTGCTGATGCTTTCCAAAAATATGTTGAAGGCTTATTGGCTTTTTATGCAGAAAAAGACCCCGATGTCGCGGAAGGACGTCTTCAGGGGTTGGAAAAACTTTATCTTGATGTTATCGCTTCTGGGTTTCCTATTCTTATTAACTCGGGACGCTTTGGCATGTATAAAGAGCCGTATTTGGATCCAGAATTGAAAATATCTCTCGTCACCCCTGATGCAAAAAACGAGCTTAGTTTTTTCGAGCAAGCAAAAAAAGCTATGGCAGAGAGTTTTGACGATCTTAATCTTGGTGAGTTTCAAAAAGCGCTTCAAGAGCGTCCGGTGGCAAGCGGCGTTGTTGTCGGGAGTTTCGGCGTCAATACGGTGTTCAGTGCAGTTGCACAGGAGCGTCCCGCTATCTTTCTTTTTTATGATAGACAGGTACAAGCGTATGATCGCAAGTTCCCCGCGCTCATGGAGCTTGCGGGGGATAGCGAAGTATTGTTTGAAGGTATGAATGAAGAAGAAAGGCGGGAAACTATGGAAAGAATGTCGCGCATGCTCACGATGCTTCATGAATACGGACATGATGTTTTCCCGCACAAAACTGACGAAAGTGTTCTGACTCCTGCCTATGAGCGCTTTGATGGACATCTGGCAACTGTTATTGATGAGATTAAGGCTGAAAATTATTATCGTGCCCTTGTACCTAGTATCATCGAGCGAGGCGGCCTTGAGGGTACCAAAGAGCAATGGGCAACAGCAATGGTGATGAGTTCGCTACAGGTAGCAGGCGAGCAGCCAAACGGAAGTGAATATTATTATGCGGCCACCTATTCGCTCAATCGGCTTTTCCAAGAAGGCGTTGTTACGTTTTCAGAGGGTCAGGTGCATATTCACGATTTTGAGCGTTTATATCAAATAAATAAAGAAAACGCAGAAGCACTCTCGCGTATACACACCGATGAGAATATGACCAAGCGCAAGACTCAAACATGGATACGAGAAAACTGCAAAGCGTCGCCTGAGGTTACCGAAGTAGTGAGCTCTATAAAAAAGCTTTTAAAAGGTAAAGAAAACTAAGCTATTATTCAAAGTGATAATCGCTTTGCATTTTTGATACAGCCTCGGCAAGTGTAGGATGCAGAGCAAGCTCAAACCCGCCTCGCACTCGGTGGCAAATGGCGCTTGGGCTTTTGGGCGACACCAAAAAGTCGATTAAAATAATATTTTCGTGTGTTATAATATGTGTATGAAAATATTATTTGCTTTGGGTGCTCTTTTTTTGATCTTGGGTACTTTGATTTTAAATACACCTATTATTCCATGTTCGTCTGCCGAGTGTCATCAGTTTTTTGAAAAACTCATTTTCCTTTTCTTGTTTCCTGGAGCGTTTTTATTTAGTTTATCAGGGCTTATATTACGTCTTTTTAGACCAGAATGGAGTATATCGTTTGCCATTTATCTTCTAGTAGCAGTTTTGTTAGTTCTTTACTCGGGGTTCGGTGTGTCCACTATCCTCGTGGAACTTTACTAATTTACTCAAAGTGATAATCGCTTTGCATTTTTGATACAGCGTCGCGGAGCGTAGGGTGCAGAGCAAGCTCACGATCACGCTCGAGAAGCGCTCGCGCTTCTGTGCGTGCGGCCTCTACCATTTTAATGTTTTTGAGCGCTTCCATGCCGATGTCTGAAAGGCCCCACTGATTTTTGCCAGTAAGTTCGCCTGGACCTCGCAGCTCGAGATCACGCTCGGCAAGTTCAAAGCCATTTTTTGCGCTCTTGAGCGCGCGCAGGCGCGCGAGTGTTGTTTGTGCCGATGATTCAGAGATTGCGTAAAAATATGATTGATGCTGCCCGCGCCCGATGCGACCTCGCAATTGATGGAGTTGCGCCAAACCAAAGCGATCGGCTCCCTCTACTATCATGATGGTGGCGTTGGGTACGTCGATACCCACTTCGACGACCGAGGTGGCGACGAGTATTTGGATTTTGTTATCACGAAAATCTGCAAGCGTTTTTTCTTTATCGCGCGGCGTCATTTTACCGTGCAGCATAGCGCTTTTAAATTGCGGAAATATTTCTTTGCTCATGCGTTCATATTCTTTTTTGACTGATTTGCGTTCATCATCGCCCTCATCAATGCGTGAGCAGATGATGTAGGCCTGGCGCCCCGCCTCGAGCTCGGAGCGTGCAAAATCCCACGAGCGATCTTTGGGCTTGAGAAGTACCTCGGTGATGATAGGTGAGCGGCCGGGTGGGAGTTCGTCGAGCACTGATAGATCAAGGTCACCAAAGACGGTGAGCGCGAGTGTGCGGGGGATGGGCGTTGCAGTCATTGAGAGAAAATGCGGGTTATACTCATGATCGCGTGATTTTGATTTGGCGAGCCGCATGCGCTGCCCCACGCCAAAGCGATGCTGTTCGTCGACGACGATAAATGCCAAATGCCGAAAGCGCACTTTCTCAGAGAGTAGTGCATGCGTGCCGATGAGGATTGTCACCTCGCCTGACTCGAGCCATTTGAATAATTGTGTTTTTGAGATGTGCGCGGGTTTACCACCAAACGCTTTTGATGGATAGACGAGCGCCTCGCTTGATGTTAGCAATCCAATCTTGCGAAAGGGCGTACCAAGAAGTTTTGAGAATGTATCAAAGTGCTGACGCGCCAAGATTTCGGTAGGCGCCATGTAGGTTGCCTGAAACCCTGCGTTGGTCGCGAGGGCTGCGGCACCCGCCGCAATGACTGTTTTGCCCGAGCCCACGTCACCCTCGAGGAGCCGTGCCATGGGAGTTTTCTTGCTGATGTCGCTAGTTATCGCTTCAAATACTTTTCGCTGCGTTTTGGTAAATGAAAAGGGAAGTGAGGTAAAAAACGCATCGAGCGCTTTTTGGTCGGGTGGAATAGGAAGCGAAGAAGTTTCTTCAAGACGCAGGCGCTCTTGCATGCGCGAGAGTTGAATAAAAAAAATCTCATCGAACGCGAGTCGCTTTCGCGCACCCTCGTTTTCTTTTTCAGACTTTGGCCAGTGTGCGGCGCGTATGGCGGTCTGCAGGTTCGGCAGATTGTAGCGCGCCAAAATATCTTCAGGGACGGGATCTGTGAACGCTTCACGAACAGCAATTTCTTCGGTCTTAACCCTAAAGGGCTCCGACGCCCTTAGAAATTCCTGTTCGTTTCGCTTGGAGAGAATTTCATAAGTTTTTAATATATAAAACTGAAGCCAGCGGCTCGATACGCCGCGCGTAGCAGGGTATACGGGTAGAAATGACCCCGTGACAGATTCCGCTAAAAACAATTGCCCCACTTTTTCATAAAGTGGATTTGAGAAAAAAAGTGACCCTTTGCGTTCGCCAACCTTGCCCTCAAGGCGCACAAGGTCG
The DNA here is from genome assembly GCA_038065475.1 of Patescibacteria group bacterium. GTDB lineage: Bacteria > Patescibacteriota > Minisyncoccia > Ryanbacterales > GWA2-47-10b > SICQ01. Next base: position 23,436 of record JBBTQY010000010.1, read on the forward strand.
TCTTTGGCGAGCTGTTTTGAGATGTATGGCTGATGAAACCACACGGCGGTAATCTCACCCGTGTGATCGGCGACTCGGGCCTCAGTGATGCGCAGGCGCTTTTGAAAAGTTTTCTTGGCCTCGAGCGAGATAATTTTGCCCTCGACCGCTACCGTATCGCCGCTTGCAATATCCTTGATAGCTTTAATCTTTGAGGTGCGCGTGTAGCGCGAGGGGAGATATCGCAACAGATCGCCTGCGGTCTGGATACCGAGGCGCCCGAGCGCGCGCTTTTGTATTTCGGTCAGTCGGAAGAGATCTGAGAGTGGCGTCTCAAGCGAATGCGACATAATAGTTTATTGTATACTTTTTTGTGCCCTCGTGTGGAATCGAACCACAATTACAAGCTCCGCAAGCTTGCGTCCTATCCATTGAACGACAAGGGCTTTTAAAATTTTAACAATCGCGCCAAAACTTCAAGGAGCGATTCTTCTTGTACTACCTCCGGCATGAAATCGAGCAAAAATTCACGCAATGCTACCGGGTCTTGATCACCGAGCGGGATTTTTATCATGGGTACCAACATCTGCTCCGAGCGAACTGAGAGCTCTTTGACGTCGCCAGCACGATAGAAAATCCAAAATGATTGTAGCGTTTCATAAGGAAAAAGTCTATCACCCACACGTATGCCCGCGCCCGATATTTCAAATGTGACAATGTCAGGCCGGCGTGCGCCATAGATCAGTACTGCTACCCCCCCGACCAATATGAGAAAAGCAAAGAGGATACTTTCCAGATAGTAGGAGCTTACGAGGAGTGCCGCCATGATAACGACTGCCGACCAGTACCAATCAGCCTGTTTTTCATAGTGGACATATTCAGGAGCCTGCCACTTGATAGATCGAACAGTTTGCGGGTGTTCGCGTACGGGCATGTGCGCGGGAGCGTGTTCGGGTTTTCTCTTTTTTACATCGCTGATTGATGCCATACCAAAAGTATATCATAGTAGTGCTACATGACTCACGCTGCATTTAGGAAAAAAGTGCTCACCTGGTATCGTGCCTATGGCCGGCATGATTTGCCGTGGAGGCATACGCGCGATCCGTATCGTATTTTGGTCTCAGAAATCATGTTGCAACAGACGCAGGTTGATCGTGTGCGTGAGAAGTACGGCGAGTTTTTGCGTGCTTTTCCCTCCATGCGCAAGCTGGCAAAGTCTACCCCCGCATCAGTAGTGCGCGTTTGGAAGGGGCTTGGGTATAACCGACGGGCGCTCAACTTGCGCCGTGCCGCACTTGCCATTACCCAACAGCACGCGGGTCATCTGCCGCAAGATATTGCCACCCTTGAATCATTGCCGGGTATTGGCCCGTATACTGCGCGTGCTGTGCGGGTATTTGTATGGAATAGGCGAGAGGTGGTGCTCGAGACCAATATTCGCCGCGTATATTTGCATTATTTTTTTCCTGGCAGGCGCTCGGTACGCGATAGCGAGATCGAGGAAATGATTGAGCGTACCTTACCTGCAAGAAATGCACGCGAGTGGTACTGGGCGCTCATGGATTATGGTGCACGTGCGCTCAAAGGTATTGAAAACCCAAACCGCCGCAGTAGGCACTATGCACGCCAATCGCGTTTTGAAGGTTCACAACGCTATGCCCGTGCAAAACTCTTGGACTTTATTTTGGCTCGCCGTACGAGCGCGCCGCTTCCGATTATCAAGGCATATATGATGCAAGATCCATACCTTTCACAGTGGCGTGATCGTGTGCTTGAAATTTTGGCGATGCTTGCTGCCGATGGATTTATCGAGCGCACCAAAAATGGATGGAGGGCTCAGCGTTAAGATGATAGACTGCACGTATGTCTGACGATCCAGAGTACAATGAAAAATATATCGAGGCGAAAGAACGCCAGGCGGCTCAACATAAAACGACGGGCGAGCGTGACGCAGGTCACGCTGATCGCCTGCCACCCGGGCAAATACTCACGCAAGGTTTTCCTATTTTAGATCTCGGTATTCGCCCGCGGCGTGACCAGTATGCGAGCTGGAAGATTTTTGTGCGTGGCCTATGTGAAAATCCGCGAGAGTTTTCGCTCGAAGAGATAAAAAAATTTGGCAAAGATGAACGCACGCTTGATTTTCATTGTGTCACGCGCTGGTCACGCTACGATCTTCCGTGGGGAGGCATGCTGTTTTCGCGTTTTTGCCAGCTGGTAAAACCAAAACCTACAGCGACTACCGTCATCTTTCATTCGTATGATAAGTACACGACCAACGTGCCACTTGCAGAAGCTTTAGGTAAAAATGTACTGATCGCCTATGAGCTAGAGGGTAAAGAGATCCCACCCGAGCATGGGGGACCCGTGCGTATGATTGTGCCAACCCTGTACGGTTGGAAATCTGCAAAGTTTTTGACCGGTATAGAATTTTTAGATCACGACGAGCCCGGTTTTTGGGAAACGCGTGGATATCACAACCACGCCGACCCGTGGATAGAGGAGCGATACTCATAAAAAGAAAAAGCGGCTTTCTCGCTGGGCGAGAAAGCCGTGGGTGTCTAGATGGAGCGATCGCGTGGGTTGGGCCGCAGTTCAACCACGCCGGGTACGAGTCCGACCTTGGATTCTCCAGCGGTCACGTCGGCTTCTGCGGCCTTGTTGATTGCCTCGAGCTCCTCTGGCGTCATGGTCTTCTGCTTGCCCTGGAGATTGAGACGTGCCTGGCGCCCGTCAGGCCAGCGGAATGGCTGCGAGAGGCGACGACGCACTTCAGCCATAGGCACAGGATCGCGCGGCGGCGGCAGAGGTTTGAAGAAAATCATGATGACCTTGGTGGGCTCGACGATCTCGACCTCTTTCCACCGATCCGGATACTGGCGGTTGGGTTTGGTTTGCCCGTAGGTGTGTCGGAGCCCGAGTGACAGTACTTCGGTGCGCAGGTAGTGTTCACCAAAGATGATTTTGGCCTGTGCCTCGACGTGCTCGACGAGCTTTGCTTCTTGCGTCGGGGTCAGGCTGATGAGCGGGAAGAGCTCGAGCTCAGGTGGAACTTTCGCGTGAGCCGCACTCGCCATCATTGTCACCATGATCGCTACGAACATCCTCAACGGCGTTTTCATAGGCCCTCCTCAGGCGCATGGGTTTTGTGGCAAGGAGCCCGCAGGTTACGTTTGGCTGCTGGGACGGGTAGTGTCGGTACAGATCTGCACATACCGTGGTGTGATCACCCAGATGTCCTTGTCGGGCGGTAGATTGTACGAACTCTTGTCGCTTTCTGCCGGGAGCCCGACGACGAACTTGCTCATGAACGCATCGCGATTCTCGTCGAGAGAGAATGGCGTCGCGAGCTTTGTCGATACAAACAACACACCTCGCCAAGGTGTGTTTTTGGCAAACCGCATCTCGACGGTGATCTGCCCGGAGGGGTTCTTGCCTCGGGTGATCTCGAGATTGGGGTCGAGAAAGGTCTCGCGACCTACCCCTTCGATGTACTCGAGAATCTTGGCTTGATCAGTCGCTGAGAGTGTCTCGATGTGGCGTTCTCGGCAATCGTTTCCGTGCGCCGTTCCTGCCAGAGTGACAGCTACCGCTAGTGCTAGGAGCGTTCCCCATAGCGTTTTCATGCGTCCTCCTTTCGCTCAGGGGGTTCTGCGGCGAGCATAGCGCCCGAAAAGCTACAATGCAAGCGATTCTTTATATAAGAAAAAGAGCCCGTCAGCTCGGTTGCTGAGGGCTCCAAGTGCGCCGCAGGAGATGCCGGAAGGTTGCGGCGATGATGGTGACTGCGGCGAGGAAGCCGTGACCGACGGTCAGGTTGCCGCCGATGTGGTAGGGGAAGATACACTCGATGAGAGCGTAGATGCAGAACACCAGGATGAGCGCGCGGTGTCGTCCGATGAAATGCCGCACGTGTCCTCCTTGCCCGAAGGGCTTTGGTCTAGAAAGAAAGTACCATATGTTGGCTCTAATGCAAGCGGGTTGAATGAAGGCGAAAATATGGTAGAGTGCAAAGCACGGAGGCGTGGGTCGAAAGCGTTTAAATAGCTTTCGACGGGCGAAGCCCAGGGTCGCGCGAGGGGCGCGACAGTGGAAACCACGAAGCCACGCTTCAATAAATAAAATTTAAATACGGAGGCGTGGCTGAGTGGCCGAAAGCACCTCACTGCTAATGAGGTAGGCGCCAAAAGCGCCTCGAAGGTTCGAATCCTTCCGCCTCCGCCAGCTAGGAAACGTGTTCAAGAAGATTTGTTAAAATAAGAGCGTCGTTATTAATCATTAGCGATAGGTAGTCAGCGTGTATTGTAATACAACATACCCATGAAAGAGTCTGTAGAAATGAAGGAATTTCATCAACCCATAGAGACCGAGATCGAAGAAGGGTTATTAGAATTACGAAATGAAGAAGAGCGATACCGCCAGTCTGTAAGTCAATTAGACGATCAGAAAAGACAACGAAAAGTACTAGATAAAATAGAACGGATATCAGAAGCAATCGCAGGTATAGAACGGAATGATTTTTCGCTTGCGCTTGAAATATATGAAAGCGCATTCATAAAAACTCGAGAAGTTATTGAAAGAGAAGAAAGGGACTTAGAGGATAACTTCTATTCATTTCTTGAAGATAAAGAGGAACGCGAAAGAATTATATCAAATATAAAAGAGGTTGTAGTAAGCTTATCTTTAAAATTGAAGGACTTAGATAAATGTATCCGGTACATGAAAAGTAGGGCTACTCTGCATTAAAATTTTTATGCGCCAAGAAATACTCGACTACCTAAAAACTCAAAAGATTGGCGTGTTAGCCGTGGAGATGCCTGATGGCTCGCCGCATGCAGCCACCGTGCATTTTGCGCACACCGAAGATCCGTTTGAATTTTTCTTTGAGACATATCGTGACTCACGTAAAGCTGAGGCACTTTTGGCAAAAGAAACCGTGCGCGCATCATTTGTAGTAGGTGTAGACGAAAAAAATATGAAAACTTTGCAGCTTGATGGTACCATTCGGGTTGCGAAGCCAGACGAAAAAGAAGTTTTTGATGCTATCTATCTTGCCAAGTTTCCATCCAAGAAAGAAAAATCAAACGATCCTATATTTATGTACTTCAAATTTACTCCTAGCTGGTGGCGTTTTACCGACTGGACTGCGCCCGAAGGGAAGCTCATTCTCACTTCATAAAAAAAGAGCCCCGCGCTTGTGCGCTAGGGCTCAGATCGCCACTGCAAGGATGGCTGTGAGGAGCGAATGGGAGCCACCCACGTCATAGGAAAATGGAATGAACTGGAACCGTGTGTCTGGATAGCGCCTTCTTACTTCTGCGAAGGTATCCGCGAAGTGACGAGCTGTTTTGGAGGAGAACATATCCGACGGCCTAAGAAGAAGCGTGAGGGGCTCCTTGTCACTCATTACTTTAATGGAGTCAATCACTTTTTCCCTATCCTTTCCCTCGAGCTTTCAGCGAACACGAATTCGCTGTTTGGTTGTGAAATTGTTTCGTTTAAAAATATACCATGATACTATTGGTGTGTCAATATATCTTTGGTGATGAGTATCCCTGGTTTTGTATAAAAAAGAAAAAAGACCCTTGAAGGGGGCCTTATGGTCGGCGATTTACGAGCGAGGTACGCCCTTGCTCCAACCGGGAAGTGTGTTACCGACATCGATCACCACCTTGCCGGACTTTGCAATCTCCGGCCCTATGAGCTTGCCGGCCGGACCAGCGCTAAACAGTACTAGCTGCTTGTCCGAATGTGCGGCGGCATCGATCGCAGCATCATTGTCACGCCAGCTTCGCTTCTCAAAGCCAGCAAAGTGTGACTGAGGAATCCCGTAGGTTTGTACGAAGTTTCTCGCCAGCTCTTCGGGGTCTTTATGCATGATCAGCACACCGTCGCTTGCTCGCAGCAGCATGTCTAGCATGTCCTTCGTCCAATCGTTGACGAAGAAGTTGTCGAGGTAAACTTCGCGTGGCTCGAAGTGATCATAGAGCCAGTAGTCTCTGCGAGAGATACCAGATACGGATGGGGCGAAGTACGTGCACTCGTTGCCAGCTTTCAGGATGTTGGCTTTGATGTTTGCTACATCGAGACCATCAATGCCCAGGCGTGCGTTCCACGCGGCATCCCGATCGTTGAAACGGGTAAAGGGTCTCCCATCTTCCGCCTCCAAAAGGGCTACCTCTCCGTCTCCCATACGTACGATCGAAAGGCTCGTACGCTGTGTGATGGCGTCACTGACTAGCGCGAACGCCGCCCGCGAGCTCAAGGTTCGCCGGCAAAGATCGGCTTCTGTGGTGCTTAATTGTCTTATGGATAAGAACATTTTTCCTCCCAAAACTTAGTGGTTCACTAATCTTTGTGGATGGTAGCATGAGTAGGCGCCGAGAGCTACTCGTCACCCATGCGCTAATACTGCCGCACTGATTCTGCGAGCGCCGCGGTGTTTGAGTAAACGAGCGGCCTCGGAAAGTGTGGCGCCGGTGGTGGCGACATCGTCGATGAGTAAAATAGCCTTGCCTTCTATATCTTGAGGTCTTCGTATCTCAAAAGCATCGCGAATGCTCTCAAACCGCGCTTTGCGCGAGTCGCTACGCGCTTGAGGAGGTGTTGCAACCGTACGTACGAGCGCGCGATTTATGAGCGGCAAGCCGAGCTCGCGCGCTATCAGATATGACTGGTTGAACCCGCGTTCGCGCTCTTTTGATTTGTGTATTGGTATCGGTAGCGCATGCCAGTCGTCTTGGGGCAACTGGGTGATAGTTTGCTCTAAATGCTTGGCGAGCGCGGGGGCCGCGCCCCGGAGTCCCTTATATTTGTAGTCGCCAATGACTTTATGCGTCTTTTCATGACTGTATCGCCATGGCCAAACTATTGCCTCGAGCGCATAGCGCTTGGCGCACTGTGCACAGACGTGTGTTTTTGGTGCACGTGCTTCGCAGAAAAAGCAATTTTGCGCGTAGGCGCGGATATCTGCTACGCATGTATCACAAATCCACACGCCTTTTGCTCCGCACCCGCCGCAACGGGGAGGGAAGAGTATTTGCATCGTTGTGTGGATAACATTGCGCACAGAATCGCCTTATTTTTATGATATGATTTGCCTATGCCAATACTTCGGCGCGGTCTTTGGTTTCATACATGAAAGGTATCTCTTCTTCATTTAACCCACTCGGATTTCTCAAAGCCTTTACCAAGGATCGGAGTGTTCTTGGTATCGATGTAGGTGCGGCTTCACTTAAGATTATACAAATACGCAAAGACCGTGAACAAGCGGTACTCGAAACGTACGGCGAGCTCTCGACCGCAGCGTACACTGGCGGCGAGGCAGGTCGCGCGACGCTTTTAGCTGATGAAAAAGTATCTGAGATGATCGTTGACCTGCGCCGTGAGGCCGGTGCCACGGCTACTCGCGGTATTATCTCAATCCCGCTGCGATACAGCTTCATCACTACTATTGATATGCCAGAGCTCAACGATCAGCAGTTGGCCGAAGCTATCCAGTTTGAAGCGCGCCGGTACATACCCATACCGCTCTCTGATGTGATGGTTGATTGGTGGCGCATTCCGGCAGGCGAAGGTGACAAATCACATACTATCAAGATTTTGCTCGCCGCAGTGCAAAAAGACGTCGTTGATAAATACAGCCGAATACTCTCACAAGCAAAGATCGAGTCACTCGGTTTTGAGATCGAGGTATTTAGCGCAGCGCGCACGCTTTCATCACGCATGCGAGGTGCCACACTTCTTTTTGATATTGGCGCGCTCTCAACCAAAATTTTTATCGTAAATCAGGGTGTGGTGCAGGCGGTCCATCACGTCGATCGCGCCTCGCAGGCGTTTTCTCTAGCTATCTCGCAATCACTGGGTGTAGATTTCAAACGTGCCGAGCAGGTCAAGCGCGATGTAGGTATTTCAAATCGGCCAGAGGCCGCGGGCGTGCGTCATACCATCACACCGCTTTTGGATTCGATTTTTGATGAAGCTGATCGTGTGCGCACGACGTTTAGGCGCCGCACAGGGTTGCCGATTGATCACGCAGTGCTCTTGGGTGGGGGAAGTCTCATGCCGGGGTTGGTAGATTATGCGGTAGAAAAGCTCGGCATCGAAGTTTTGCTCTCAAATCCGTTTGGTCAGCTCGTGTACCCCGCATTTTTACAGCCAACACTCAAAGGAATCGCCCCTAGTTTTACTGTAGCCACAGGTTTAACCTTGCGAGCCCTCGGCGCGATGGATTAGGCAGTGTATACTTATCAGTAGGCAATGGAAGAACAAAAGTTCATATCACATTCACAGTTAGCACCTTCCTCCACGGTACCTCGTCAGGGCCTCGGGCTTTTTAGCGTGCTTGCCATTGTGGTTGCGGTACTCGCTTTTGCTTTTACGGGAGGCCTCTTTTTGCTCAAACAATCAAACGAACAGCAAAAGACAGCGGTCATCGAGAAGCTCAAAGAACTCAGAGACGAAACCGAGCTTGCCTCGCTCCAAAATATCAAAAATATCCAAGATCGTATCGCTATCGCCAAGCGGGTGTTGGATGCTCACGTGTACTCATCGCAGGCTTTTATCTTTGCTGAGCGTCACACACTAGGTGCTATCAATATCCGATCGTTCGATTTTTCAAAAGATATCGTAAAAATGGAGCTCACCGCGCCCGGATACCTCGAATTTGCTCAGCAAATAAAATATTACCGCGATCCGAGTCTCAAGAATGTAATCAAGTCATACACATTTAAGCCGCCAGTGCTCACTGACCGCGGGCAGATTGATTTTGGCGTTGATATAACACTGACCCCTGAATATTTGCGCACCAAGCCCGGCGCTTCCCGTGATGATATCGAGGAAAGTGATATCCCACCGACTGATGAAATAGATATAACCGAAGAAGATCTATGAAAGGATTTCTAGTCATTATTATTTTTGTTGGTTCCCTGATGACGGTTCAGTTTTTCGCATTTCCCATGATCAAAGAAGTTCGCACCCAGTGGGATGATATCGCGCGTATGCAGACAATCCTCGAAAATGCAGAACGTACCAAAGAAGATCGCATCAAATACCTTGATCGCTTGGCGAGCGTTAGTGAAGACGACCTTCACCGATTAGGGCTTTTGGTGCCAAACGAAGTGGTAACCGAAGATCTCTACGTATTTCTCAACAATGTGGTTAAAGATTCAGGTCTCAAGCCAAAAACAATCACCGTGACAGATATCGGCAGCAAAGCTGGCAGCAAACAAGCCCAGAAGGCGCTCGTATTTGATGTTACGGTTTCGGGTCCCTATGCCAACATGCGTAAATTACTGACAGCGGTAGAGGCAAACTTGCGTTTGATGGATGTAGAAGTATTGAAGATAACCCATACACAGGCGGTAGACGAGCCCAAGACATTTTATACCCTTATTCTCCAAGGTAAATTATATTATGCCGGCAATTAACAACGGTAATTTTTATAACGCAACTGCTGGGCGTCAGCCCGGAGGTAGCAACAAACAAATGCTCTTTTTGGGTATTGGTATTGTGATTGTTATTGTTGCTACTTATATAACGTATCGATATTTTACCCAGGGCGCGGGAGAAAATGTACCCGTGGTAAATACCCAGGAAGCCCCTGGTGTGCAACCAGTAGGTCAGGAAGAGGGGGGCGGGCTTCCGCCTGAGGCACAAGAAATTCAAGATGCGCTCAATATTTACAATGCCATTGCCGACATACCTCTCGATACGGAGTTTTTCAACCGAGCGACATTCAAAGATCTCATCGAATATCCTATAAATATCCCCAATGCATCACCTCGTCCGGGAAGAGTATTTGAGCTCTGGACTCCTCCACAAACCGGTGCCCAGCTGCCAGCTTCTGCGGGTACTCCTCCTCCGTCGGCAGCAGGCGACACGTCGATTCGTATCCGGCGCTAACTATATATGCGTTCTATTCTCGACCTTCTTATCGCCAAAGGAGTCATTGACGAGGCTCTTGCTCGCAAGGTACGCAATGATGCTCGCGATTCCGGCAAAGAGCTTGAAGTAGCTCTTATCGACCTCGGCGTGCCCGAGGGCGCAATCTTAGAAGCAAAATCTGATTTGCTCGGCGTGCCCGTCAGGCGTCTTGATGGTGCAAAAATTCCTTTCGATGTACTCAAGTATTTGCCTGAAGAATCAGCTCGCCATTATCAAATGGTGCCGGTAGGCTTTGAAGACGGTGTGCTCGAGGTGGGCATGATAGCGCCTGACAGCCTTGAGGCAAGAGAGGCTCTGCAGTTTATCTCATCGAATCTGAATATGCCGTTTAAGATTTTTCTTATCGCACGTTCGGATTTCCAAGCTGTTTTAAAAGAATATCAGGGCTTGGGAGGTGAGGTATCAAAGGCTATCGCTACGCTCGGCGATACGCTGATTGATTTGCCAGGTAAAGAAAATGCGCGCACGCGTGAGGAGACGACGATTGCTGAAGACGCGCCGATCACCAAAATGGTAAGTGTTATTTTGCGCCATGCGGTAGAAGGCAAGGCCTCTGACGTGCACATTGAACCGTCGACAGACAAGTTGCGCGTGCGATTTCGCGTTGATGGTGTGCTCTATACCAGCATTATTTTGCCTATGAATGTGCATGATGCGATTATCTCGCGCATCAAAATTATGACCAACATGAAGATTGATGAAAAGCGCAAACCGCAAGACGGGCGTTTTCGCGTGCATGTTGATCGTCGTGATGTCGACTTTCGCGTCTCAACCTTTCCTACCTATTACGGTGAGAAAGTGGCGCTGCGTATTTTGGACCCTGAGATAGGTATCAAAAGCTTTGAGGATCTCGGTATCGATGGTGATAATCTTAAAAAAATTCACGAAGCGCTCAAGCGTCCGTTTGGCATGATTTTGATCACCGGTCCTACCGGATCTGGTAAATCAACGACGCTCTACGCAATGCTCAAAGTACTCAACGATGAAAAGCGCAATATTGTGAGCTTGGAAGATCCCGTTGAGTACTATATGGAAGGTCTCAATCAGTCGCAGGTGCGCCCCGAGATCGATTATACGTTTGCCTCTGGTTTGCGTAGCGTGCTCCGCCAGGACCCCGACGTTATCATGGTAGGTGAGATCCGCGACCGCGAGACCGCGCAGCTTGCAGTGCATGCCGCACTCACCGGTCACCTCGTACTCTCGACGCTGCATACCAACGACGCTATCGGTGTCATCCCGCGTCTTGTCGATATGGGTGTTGATCCGTTTTTGATTCCTTCGGTGTTGGCGCTTGCCATGGGTCAGCGCTTGGTGCGCAAACTTTGCCCCGAATCACGAAAAGAAATACCCGTAGCGGATAAGCTCAAAGAAAATATGGAAAAGGAACTGGCAGGCATGCCCGAGGCGTTGCGAGCACAGATCAAGCTGCCCGCTGTCATTTACGAGGCGCAGCCGTCTCCGTCGTGCCCCAAGGGCATGCGTGGGCGAATCGCTGTTGTCGAAACGCTGGTCATGACGCCAGATTTAGAGAAAGTTATCTTGCATGAACCGTCAGAATACAAGATTGCCGAAGAAGCAAAGCGTCAAAATATGCTTACCATGCGCCAAGACGGCATTCTCAAGGCATTTAATGGCATGATTGGCCTTGAAGAGCTTTTCGAGGTGGTTGTATAATAAAGTTACTATGGTGGCCGAAGCAATAAAAATTCTTCTTGTCGACGACGACGATTTTTTGCTGGACATGTATTCAGTAAAATTCAAAGAAGAAGGCTTTCTGATTGATGTTGCGTCTTCGGGCGCTGATGCGCTCGATAAACTTAAAAAGGGGGCATACGATGTTGTCTTGCTCGACATCGTCATGCCGGCACTCGATGGTTTTGAGGTCTTGACTCGTATCAAAAAAGAACGGCTCGCAGAGAAAGCGATCATTATCATCCTTTCAAATCTCGGACAAAAAGAAGACATCGAGCGAGGACTTTCCTTGGGGGCTCATGATTATGTCATCAAGGCGCACTTTACCCCCCGCGAGGTTGTAGAAAAGGTAAAACAACATCTCGGGAAAAAATAATTCACCTGCCAAAATTTTATGGATTTTGAAAAAGAGCTTGAAGATTTGGTGACTACGGTGCTTCGCGAAGGAGCATCGGATTTGCATTTGTCAGTCAGCAGATACCCGACTATTCGCGTGCAGGGGGCTCTCATCCCGCTTACCAAAAAATATATCATCACGCCTGATATCATGGAGGGTATTTTGACGGCCATGCTGCCAAAAGATCGCATGCAGGAGTATGTAAAAAACAAAGAGCTTGATTTTTCGTTTGAACACAAGGGTCGCGCTCGTTTTCGCGTCAATGTTTTTTTTCAGCGCAATTTTATGGGTTGTGCTATGCGTTTGGTGCCAGTAAAGATTCGTAGTTTAGAGGATCTCAATATTCCTCCGCAGCTCAAAGATTTTGCACGCAAAGAACAAGGCTTCTTTCTCGTTGTGGGCCCGACCGGACACGGCAAGACCACGACTCTCGCAGCACTCTTTGATATGATCAACCACGAACGCGCCGAACACATGGTGACCATCGAAGATCCTATCGAGTATTTGTTTACTTCTGATCGTTCAATCATCGACCAGCGTGAAATTCGCGCCGACACCATCGATTTCAATGTGGCGTTGCGCTCGGTGTTTCGCCAAGATATCAACGTGCTCATGGTCGGCGAAATGCGTGACCACGAGACTATCTCGGCAGCGGTCACAGCTGCGGAAACCGGTCACCTCGTACTCTCGACACTTCACACCAACAACGCCGCTCAAACCATTGACCGTATCATCGATAGTTTTCCTGGTAACCAACAGTCACAAATCCGCGCGCAATTAGCAGGAACACTGCTTGGCATTTTCTCTCAGCGCCTGATCCCACGTATCTCGGGCGGCTTGATTCCTGCCTATGAACTTTTGATCGCCAACACAGCAGTGCGCAACCTGATTCGCGAGAACCGTACGCACGAGATTGATTTGGTTATCGAGACAAGCTCGCAAGAAGGTATGATCAGCCTCAACCGGTCACTTATGGAACTTTTGCGCAGGGGAGAGATTACTATGGAAAGCGCGGTGGGATATTCACTCAATCCATCTGAGCTTCGCGTGCTCAACCAATAATGTATGCTTTTTAGTTACCAAGCGCGTACCCACGAAGGTCTCGCTCGCTCGGGCAGTATCGAGGCGCCCTCTATCGACGGCGCGGTACAAGCCTTGCAGCGGCAAAATCTTGTGGTGCTCTCGGTGCGCCCTACGACGCCTCCAACACCATTTCTCATGCGCATCATGGGGCGTTTTGGTAAACCAAAACAGCGCGACGTCATGCTCCTCTCGCGTCAGCTCTCAACCCTTTTTGAGGCAAAGGTGCCGGTAGTCCAGACTTTCCGTACCCTTATCGGCCAATCAGCATCAGGGCCCATGCGCGCGCACTTGGTAGAGGTTCTCGATGATGTGCAGGGTGGTATGAGTATGTCGCAAGCGATGGCAAAACATCCGGCGGTATTTTCAAACTTCTTTGTCAATATGGTGCGTTCGGGTGAGGAATCAGGAAAACTCGACGATGTTTTTAATTATCTTGCTGACTATCTTGAGCGCACCTACGCGCTTGTTACCAAAATGCGCAATGCGCTTATCTATCCCGCATTTATTTTGACTGCATTTTTTGGTGTAGTTATTTTGCTCTTGACGGTTGTCATCCCGAAGCTTACCGCGATTATTCTTGAAGCCGGCCAGGAGTTGCCTATCTATACGAGAATTGTTATCGGCACCAGTGATTTTTTGCGCAACTACGGTATATTTCTTTTACTCTTGGTGTTAGGCGCCGGATTCTTTCTTTACCGATATATACAAACGCCTGAGGGAAAACGTGCGTGGAGTCGTACGCAGCTTGCTGTTCCCATCGTCGGCCCGCTCTTTCAAAAGTTTTATTTGGCTCGCTTGTCAGACAACCTGCAGACCTTGATTACTGGTGGCGTACCGATTGTGCGCGCTTTGCAGATCACCGCAGAGGTGGTTGGCAATGAGATTTATCGGGGGATTATTCTTGAATCAATTGAAGCGGTACGCGCTGGTAGTACCATCGCCGATGCGTTTGACAGGCATACCGAGATCCCGCCTTTGTTGACTCAGATGATGCGTATCGGTGAAGAGACGGGTAAACTCGACCAGATTCTCAAGTCGATCTCGCGCTTTTATTCTCGTGAAGTAGAAAGCTTGGTAGATAACCTTGTCGCACTCATCGAGCCGGTTCTTATCCTCATCCTTGGTCTCGGTATCGGGCTCATCGTAGCCTCAGTGCTTTTGCCGATTTATAACCTGACGCAAGCATTTTAGGTGGTTATCCACAGAAAAGCGTTTATCTTATGCGGGCTTTGATATAATACAAAGTAGGTTCTGTCCTGCATGGGTAGGACGGGTCGATTATTCTTCGCGATACAAAGGTTTATTACTACACAAATTTTATAAATATAATGAAAAAACAAATGAAGAAAGGTTTTACACTCATTGAACTTTTGGTGGTTATCGCCATCATCGGTGTACTTGCAGGTATCGTGCTCGCAGCACTTAACACTGCTCGTAACAAGGGTGCTGACGCAGCGATCAAGGGCAACTTAGCAGGCTTGCGCACCCAAGCCGAACTTCTATACGATGTGCCAAACTGCTATGTTCCTTCAGGTACCACCTGTGCTACTGCTGCGGCATTCCCAGCGGGCGACTGTGCTGCAACTGCAAATACGCTCTTTGCAGACACGACCATCAGAAATGCTATCACTGCGGCAGGCAACTCCTTTGATGGCGGAGGCATCTCTTCAGGATGGTGCTCACAAACTACTGCGGGTGGCGCTTGGGCAATAGCCGTTCCGCTCAAGACGGGTACTTTTGGAACACTCGATACGGTTCCAGACGCATGGTGTGTTGATAGTGCCGGTAAGAGTCAGGCATATACCGCTCCAACCGCAGCAGATACGCTTGACGATGCTATTGTTGCTAATGCTTGTATCTAAGGTCAGATTTTAGAAAGAGTTTACTAAAAGCAAAAACCGCCTTCGGGCGGTTTTTGCTTTTACATAAAGAGTTATTTTTAGATATAATAATATTATGTTTTTGCATCGTCGCGCCTTTACACTCATTGAACTTTTGGTGGTCACCTCAATCATCGGTATTCTTTCTGGTATTGTGCTTGCAGCGCTCACGCATGCGCGTAATCGCTCGTATGACGTCGCTGTCAAAGATAATTTGGGCAACGTACGTACGCAGGCAGGTATTTTTTATAGTAACAATCAAAGCTATGGTGATGGTCTTACCATACAAGGTGACTGTTATCACCCCAGTGACACCGCGACTATGTTCAAGATCGATCCTATCGTCGCGAGTATGATTAAGGCAGCCGATGACGCGAACCATGGTAGTGATGTGCGTTGTACCACCAATACATCGGCCGGCACTAATGCTTCTTTGTGGTCTATCGACTCTCCCTTGATAGAGGGTGGTTATTGGTGTGTTGACGCCGAAGGATCTGGTAAAATAGTAGCTAGCAGGGGTGCCGACGGCGCTTGCCCTGCGTCATAGGCACTTTATGTTTCTCACATTTCTTTTTATCATCGGGCTCGCATTGGGGAGCTTTCTGAATGTCGTTGCGTTGCGCCTCAATACTGGTGAGAATTTACGCGGGCGATCGCGGTGTTTTTCGTGCCTCAGAAAGCTCGGGTGGTCTGATTTAGTACCTTTGGCAAGTTTTGTGGCAATTCGCGGGCGCTGTCGCACATGCGGTAGTAAAATATCTTTTCAATATCCAGCAGTTGAGTTGGCAGCAGCTCTTCTTACCGCAGGCACAGGATATATGATGTTTGGTTTTGGCGTTCCTCAAGACCTGACGCGCGTCGCGCAGTATGTTTTGGCGGTTACTTTTCTTCTCACGCTTCTTACCGCATCAGTATACGATTTGCGTCATAAAATTATTCCCGATCAGTTAAGTCTTTTGCTTTTTGTATCAGCCATTCTTCTCGAAGGCGCTATCGTATGGCAGCAATATCCATCGTATGTAAATGACGGATTCTTGCTGTATGATATTGCCGCGGGGGTTGGCGCATTCATTTTTTTTGCAGGTATTTGGTTCATCTCAAAAGGTGCATGGATGGGTTTTGGAGATGCAAAAATAGCCATTTCCATCGGTTTGTTTTTAGGATTTCCTAATATTGTCTTTGCACTCCTTGCTGCCTTTTGGTCGGGCGCTATCATCGGGATTATACTTTTGGCCACCAAGACGCTGGGTCGCAAATCAGAAATTCCTTTTGCCCCATTTCTTGCTTTGGGTACTTATATCGTATTTTTCTTTATCAATTCTCCTTTTGCTGGGTGGCTATCGAGTATTTTCATCCCCATATTTTAAGACTATGAATTATCAGCGCGCATTTTCACTCATCGAACTCCTTGTCTCTATCGGTATCATTGCGATGATATCGGCGGTTGTGTTTTTTAACTTTCCCCAATTCAACGAATCAGTAGCGCTCAATCGCGCGGCGCGCGAGCTTACCCTGACGCTTCGTGAGGCGCAATCTCGTGCTATTGCAGTAACCCCACTTCCCAATGGTGAGTTTCCAAATAATTATGGCGTTTTTATCAAAGGAACGCCGACAGCGGAGGGGGACGGGCAGTTTCTTATTTTTTCAGACGGTGACAACAATGATCTCAAATATGACACTGCCGCTGATCCCAGCGATGTTTTGATAAAAACAGTTACTTTCACACGAGGCGTACAGATAACTGGTTTTAATCTCGACGGAGCGACCCCTACCGGCGGTGTAAATTTTATTTACTATAGGCCTGGTCCGCAGGTCATTGTTTCTGACGAGACAGGGGCATGCGTCTCAGGTGTGGAAGGCTCCGGTAACGGACAAAATCCTTTGTGCGCTGCCGCTCTAAGTCCCTATGCTTCAACGCTTGGATCTTATGGCCCTTTTAATATAGCTATATCTCGCCCCGCGAGCTCTCCTCCTGGGGGGTCACGTACGGTAGAGATATGGCGTACCGGTCAAATATCGATCAAATGAACTATCAGCGGAGCTTTACACTCTTAGAAACGATTGTCGCCATCTATGTGCTGTTGGCGGGTATTGTAGGTGCTATGAATCTTGCTCAGCAAAATATTAGTGCGATCACGCTCTTTCGCCATCAGCTTATCGCATCAAATCTTGCGCAAGAAGGCGCGGAGCTCGTACGTAATCGTAGAGATTCAAATGCACTTGCCTGCAGTGCTACAGGATATACCGATAGTTCATGCTTTGATCTGAACGATTTATCATCAAATCCAAACACGCGAAATATGGAGGGTATTGCTGGCCCTCTTTCGGGTGGCACAAGATGCGATGATCCTACCACGGGATGTCGTGTCTCAAGCCCGCTTGGTAATCTTGCTACTGATATTATTGAATTTGAGCCGTGTTCTAGCACCACTGTTTGTCAGTTTTTACGTTTTGATTCGGCGACGGGTCTTTATCAATACACTTCAGGCGACCCGACTATTTTTGATAGAAAAATTACCGTAACTCCTATCGCCGGCGTTGTTCGAGATGCAGGCCTGCAAGATTGGCAGGTCATCTCAACCGTGACGTGGTGCGAGAAGCTTGATTGCACCAAGCAGGTGACGCTGCGCGAAGTGCTTACTCCTCATATGTCTCAACTCTAATGAAAACACGAGGATTCAGTCTTATCGAGATTATTGTCGCAACGGGCGTTTTTACCGTTGTTGCAATGCTCACGGTAGGTTCACTTTTTATTTTGACATCAGCAGAGAAGCGCGTAGCGAGTATTCAAGCCAACCAAGACAATGTTCGTTTTTCTATGATCGAGATGACTCGTGAGATACGAAACGGCGCGCATTATGCGATATGTAGTGGGGGTACCTTCGGTGATTGTTTTCGCCTGAGAAATGCAGATGGAGTTGAGGTTGATTATAAGATAAGTAGTGATCCGGCAACGGATTGCTCTATTGGTGCTGTCAATAATTGTGTTTTGCGTGCTGTCGGAGGGGGGGCTTTCAATCCAATTACCGGCTCTGATGTAAAGATCGAGAGGCTAAATTTTTATCTCAAGGGCGCGGATGGCCTTTTCCCAGATGAGAATGTTCAGGCAAGGGTGACGATTGTGTTGCAGGGCATTGCACAGGAAGGAACACCCAATCAAACTGAGATTGATATCCAAACTACTATTTCTATGCTTCAAATAGATACACTCTGATGAATATTTTTCATACTACACGAGAGCAAAAAGGAGTCACTCTGCTGTTGGCGGTACTCTTTTTGACGGCGGGTCTTTCTATATCGCTCGGCATTTTTTACATTGTATTTGTGCAGTTGCAAATTAACCGCGCCGCACGCGATTCTCATGTGGCATTTTATGCAGCCGATACCATGAAAGAATGTGCGGCTTATTATCGCGAGTACGCTGGATACATTGATGTACCAAGCGATACTGATGAATCACCCTATTTTAGGGGCTTTTGGTCTCCGAGGTATCCATGTGGGGATGCTGATGGCGATGGTAGTGATTGTGCCGTCAACATAAATGCACCTATGTGCAATGGTTTTCGTGTGCTTCGTCAAAGTGACAGCGCCGAGGGCGTTGATTATGAGGCAGGTACTTTTGATGATCCGCTCGATCCCCATATATTTAAATTCAAGCTCGACTCGCAGGGAGGACTTTGTGCCAATGCGCGCATTGAAGTACTTGAAAGTGTAAACGGAGTCACTGGTGAATATGATGCTCGTATCATTACCGAAGTTGATGGCTTGAGTTCATGTAATCCTACCCAGTTTCGTATCAACCAGTCATTTGATGAATGTATTACTCACGTCAGTGGAGGCTGTCAATGATTTCTCATGATATTCGTGATCGCGCAAAAAAACTGCGGCAGCTGATCAATACCTACCGGTACCAGTACCACGTAGAAAATCGGCTTGAGATTTCCGAAGAAGCGCTTGACTCACTCAAACACGAACTCTTTTTGCTCGAACAAAAATACCCCGAGCTTATTACCCCCGATTCACCAACCCAGCGAGTAGAAGGTAAGGCATCTGAAAAATTTAAAAAAGTTACACACCGTGAGCGCATGCTCTCACTCGAAGATGCGTTTTCTGAAGACGACATGCAGGCATGGGAGGCACGGCTCGAAAAATTTTCCGGCAGGCATGATTTTCATTATTTTGCCGAACTCAAGCTTGACGGTTTGGCGCTCTCGCTTGTCTACAAAGACGGCGTGCTTGCCGCAGGCGCTACGCGCGGCGACGGTGCGGTGGGCGAAGATATTACAAAAAATATCAAAACAATCGAATCAATTCCATTGCAGCTTGAGCTCTTTGGTAAAAGTTCGCATGTGTTTTCCAGAAAAATACTCAAGCTACACGAGATCGAGATTCGTGGCGAGGCGTTGATCTCCAAAAAAGGTCTCGAGCGTATCAATAAAGAACAAGAGAAAAAGGGCGCCAAACCGTATGCTAACTCACGTAATCTAGCGGCTGGTTCTTTGCGTCAGCTCGATCCGCGCATGGTAGCAGCACGCAAACTCGAGTTTGTGGCGTATGATATTGTGCTTTCAAAGAAAGATCGCGATGCGCTCGGTATCACTACGCACCATGAAGAGCATCAAATTCTCAAAGACCTCGGTTTTAAGACAGATCCTTATGCGAAGGCATGCCCAGATCTCAAGCATGTCTTTGGATTTCATAAACATATCATTGACGGACGTGAAGCATTTCCGTACGAAATTGATGGTGTTGTTGTGCAAGTTAACGAGTCTGATATTTTTGAGCGGCTCGGTGTGATCGGAAAAACACCACGCGGTGCTGTTGCCTATAAGTTTGCGCCCCAAGAGGCTGTCACACGCATTGAAGATATTGTTATCCAGGTCGGGCGCACGGGGGCGCTTACGCCGGTAGCACACTTGGAGCCCGTTAATGTGGGTGGGGTGACTGTTTCGCGTGCGACACTTCATAATGAAGATGAAATCAGGCGGCTCGGTGTGAAGATCGGTGATTCGGTAATTGTGGGTCGCGCGGGCGACGTGATTCCTGACGTGCGTCGTGTGCTCACCGAGCTTCGCACGGGCAAAGAAAAAAACTTTCGTATGCCGACAAAGTGCCCTGTGTGCGGTACCAAGATTGAAAAAGATGAGGAGGGCGTGATCGCGCGATGCCCCAATATTTCGTGCCCATCACGCACACGTGAGCGCATGTATTATTTCGCAGGCAAAAACGCATTTGATATCGACGGCCTCGGCCCCAAAATTATTGATGCGCTCTTTGATGAAGGCTTGATACAAGATGCGGCTGATCTTTTTGATCTGCGTGAGGGCGATATCGCGATGCTGGATCGATTTGGCGAGAAGTCTGCGGCAAATCTTATTGCTGCCATCAAAAAAGCAAAACGCATCACCCTGCCGCGATTTTTGGTTGCACTCTCAATCTTGCACGTAGGTGAGGAGACGGCGATTGATTTGGCCGAACACTTCGGCTCGTTGGGTGCGATTGCGGAGGCCTCCTACGATGATATTATTGCTATTAAAAATATTGGCGAGGTGGTAGCAGAGAGTATTGTTGAGTATTTTAAAAATACATATAATAAACGTTTTATTGAACGCCTCAAGAGCGCGGGCATCGAGGTCTTGCGTACACAAAAGAAAAAACCCGGCAAATTTACCGGTCTTTCATTTGTATTTACGGGTGAGCTCGAATCAATGTCGCGCGATGAAGCAAAAGCACTTGTGCGCGAGCTCGGAGGTGACCCGTCAGAGACGGTATCGCGCAAAACGAGTTTCGTGGTGGCAGGCGCCTCACCGGGATCAAAGCATGATAAAGCACTAAAGCTTGGTGTGACAGTTTTGACCGAACAGGAGTTTTTGAAAAAGGCGCGTTAGTCTGCTAGGCTTCTTTATATGATTACGCCAGAAGAAGTTAAAAAGCTTTTTGCGCTCGCACGCGTGGAGGCGACTCCCGAAGAGCTCGAGCGTTTACCGAAAGAAATTTCGGATATTTTGGCGTATATCGATAAACTCAAATCAGCACCTTTGGGCGAGCTCCCACCAACGCTTTCATTTGCGCCAACGCTCAAAGAGTTGCGTTTTGATGAGATAGTATCGCAAGATGCTGTTGATGTTGAGAGTCTTAAAAAACAGTTTCCTGAAATCTCGGGCGATTATCTGAAAACCAAAAAAGTGTTTGGAGAATAATATGGCCTCTCAGATCCGTATTCTTCATGACGCATTTACGTCAAAACAAAAATCAGTCAGCGAACACGTGGGGGAGTCACTCGCGTGTATTCGTGAGCGCGATGGTGAGCTCCACGCGTTTCTCGATGTGCATATTGCCAGTGCCGAGCGCGAAGCAGCGCGCATTGATGCCAAGATTGCTTCTGGCGAGAAGCTCGGTGAGCTCGAAGGCATTGGCATTGCGCTCAAGGATAATATTTTGGTAAAGGGTACGCGTACCACGGCCGCGTCACAAATCCTCAAATCATACATTGCCTCATACGACGCCTTTGTTGTCGAGCGTTTGCGCGACGCGGGCGCGGTGATTATTGGCAAGACTAACCTTGATGAGTTTGCTATGGGCGGTTCTACTGAAAACTCGGCTTTTGGTCCGAGCAAAAATCCGCATGATACTTCGCGCGCTCCCGGCGGCTCTTCGGGTGGTTCGGCAGTTGCTGTTGCCTCTGGAATGGCGCCGCTCGCACTTGGCTCTGATACGGGCGGATCAATCCGCCAGCCTGCATCATTTTGCGGAGTGGTGGGATTTAAGCCGAGCTATGGTCGTGTGTCGCGCTCAGGGCTTATTGCTATGGCATCAAGTCTTGATCAGATTGGCCCATTTGCAACATCAGTAGAAGACGCAGAAGTTTTGTTTCGTGCGATTGAAGGCAAAGACCCACTCGACATGACTTCGCAAGAAATTAACGAAGAAGTGCGCGACAAAAAGGAATACGTGCTGGGTGTACCCGAAGATTTTATGAAAGATGGCCTTGACCCGAAAACCGAGAAAGTGATCAGAGATTCATTTAAAAAAGCTGAGGGTGCTCATTTTAAATTTGTACCCGTCTCGCTCAAAGATTTGTCCTATGCGCTTGCGTGTTATTACATCATCATGCCGGCGGAGGTGTCGAGTAACCTCGCGCGCTTTGATGGCATACGATACGGAGACCGCGCCGAGGCAAAAACTCTTTTTGAAGTATATGGCAAAACCAAGGCCGCAGGTTTTGGTCCGGAGGTTAAGCGACGCATTGCTATCGGTACCTATGTACTCTCGCACGGCTACTATGATGCATACTATTTGCAGGCGCAACGGGTGCGTACATTGATTTCAAAAGCTTTCAATGACGCATTCCGTACGGTCGATGCTATTGCTATGCCAACGACGCCATCAGTAGCATTTAAGCTTGGCGAGAAATCGTCAGATCCACTTTCTATGTATTTGGAAGACATCTATACGGTACCCGCAAACTTGGCGGGGCTCCCCGCGCTCTCGTTGCCGGTGGGTATGAGTGACAATCTGCCCGTAGGATTGCAGTTGGTTGGCAAGCGTTTTGCCGACTACGAGTTGCTCGCAATCGCCAAGCGATTTGAAGAGGTGATTGCCTGATCACATTTTTTCGCATATACTACATGCGCGGGGTGGAGCAGCCTGGTAGCTCGACGGGCTCATAACCCGTAGGTCGCTGGTTCAAATCCAGCCCCCGCAACAATTTTGCTGTCTTCGTTGTGTTTTGAATGAAGGCAAAGTTGTTGCGAGGCTCGTCTCGCTCCAACAGGGGCGGACGGCCCGCAACACAAAAACTCCTTAAAAAGGGAGTTTTTTGTTATCTTAAAAATATGTATTATATTTACATTCTTTTGTCCGAAAAAGATGGCAGAACATATGTGGGATATACGAGTGATCTCAAAGAACGACTTAAATCACATAATGAAGGACGAGTAACTGCCACTAAGCATCGAAGACCACTTAAGATATTTTATACAGAAGAATTTGGAACTATAGCTAAAGCAAAAAATCGAGAGCTCTGGTGGAAAAGTAGTAGCGGTAGGAAAAAGCTAAAAAATCTATTTATGAAAAATTGACAAAATACTAACTTATGTTAGTATTTTTTTTAGTTTGTACGTAACATTAATGACATCCAATAACCACAAAGCCCTCCTTGGATTCTGCTAAAAATGAGCAGACAGGGAGTACGGGAGGAGTTGTGAAGATTTTAGCATTCGTGCTCGGGCTCTCGATCGTTCTCGGTTCTTGTGGGGTATGGACCCACGGCGTGGTGACCAATACCACAGGAGATGGATACGAGCCTCGTTCTACGCTCACATCCACTCTGCTGGGTTACAAGCGCGGCGCTTCCTGTGAGATGGATTTCGATGACAGGGGACGCCGAGAGTGGCAGTGTCCATTTTTCTCCAACGTGTCTCATTCGTCTACGCCATCTCCGTTGGCCGCGTTTTTCGTGAAGTTCATGTTCTGGCCCCTGGAGATGATGATCGGATTTCTTCTCATGCTGTGGGCGGCTGTTTCTCGAGACCGAGAAGTGACGAGCGAAACCCCGGGGGTTTCGAGAACCTAGAAGGTTCTGGGCAGGTGGACGATCGCCTTTTGTAAAGTATCGTCCAAAAAAACAAAGGAGAGATGACGCCATGGCAAGAACCATGACCCCATCCCCGATGACCGATGGCCAGATCGATAAGGCAGCAGAGCTTTACCGGGCGATGTTCGCTCGGTATCATCGTGAGTTTCCCACCGATCTGATGCAGCGTGTACTCGCTCAGCCGGATCTCATGCGGGAGGTGGCGGACGTCTTCCGTCGCCGCGTCGGTCTCGAGCGCGGGTACATCATCTTCCGCGTGTGGGTAGAGCCCCATGATTCACTCGTAGAAGGCTTCGCAATTCCCAAGCACGACCACGAGATCAATCGCAACCTCGTGAAGACCATGTCACAGGGCAGCAGGGCAGGCATGAAGGAGCTCTATCTTTTTCAGCCTCCTTCCGAGATGTACAGCAATCAGGGTTTGATCAGCGACGCGGGTGTCGCGGAGGCGTACCAGCTTCGGAGCTTGAAGCCGGTCGATCCGTTTGTGCACGCAGCACTTCTCAAGAGTCGTCCCACCCTTGCCAATGACTTCCCGACCGTCACCCATTGGCAAGACGAAGACGGTTTCTGGTGCTACTCCGAAAGCGACCTGTCTGGGTGGCACGGGCGGTACTTGTTTACCGTCAAGTGCACGATGGATGGTCTCGATGACGAAGCCGATCCCCGTAGGTACCGTACCCGCGGTCGATACTATGGTCGGGAGATCTGGTTCGTGGGTGTGGAGGAGTAGAGAGGCTCGCCCGAATAGCCTCGACGGGAGCCCCGGCGCGATTCGCGCCGGGGCATTTTATTTTCTTAAAAAGAAAAAACCGCGCGTTGCATGGTGCAGCGGCGGTCAGGGTTTGCGAGCTTTGGCGATTACTTCGTAGACTCTGGCAATGGCGAGTGGTAGGCCAGGCGCGGCGCTCGATGCGCCTCCCGAGGTTGAGATACGTACCGCGTGCCAGGACTTTTGACCTTCTTGTACCACCGAGACATACCAGTCGCCATTCTCGCCTTGAAAGATGACGAGCTCGTAGCGCTCGTGCGGCGGGTAGTCGCGATCATCGGTCAGGTAGCGAGCTTCTTCGCGTAGTGCCATGCGCATGTTTCCTTATTGTGTTGAGTGCTGACGTTTGAGCCTTTCGGCGAAGTATGGGGGGATGATTGTCTCGTCGACAGGTTGATGGAGAAATGCGTGACGATCAGCTTCTGTCGCAATGCCATTTGCGTGGAGTATCTTGTGCTCGTTGGCGAGCCAGAGAAGTCGCAAGGGCTGCTCTATCCAGGTTGCAGGTAGAGAAGATTCGGTTACCGCCTGTTCAAGGTTGCGTCCTTCTGCTACCGAAAGTAGTCCCCACTGAATGGCGTTCTGGATGACTTCGATTCCATTTCGTATAGAAATAAATTCAGGCCCTATCCGCCCGTCATCCATCACGATTCTGCCGTGTTTACCGCACTCGGCGCATATCTCAAGTTGTGCCATAGGTATACCCTCCCGCTTGTTCCGTTTTTATTTAAGCAAGGCGGGCCTGTATTGGCAATATTTCTCAAAAAAGAAAAAACCGCTCACTGCGTGATGCAGTGGCGGTTGGGGGGTTAGCGTCCGAAGCGTTCGTGCACCTCGATGTCGACGAAGTGAAGCACTTCTTTCTTGCCAGCGCGCGGTGCTTCTCCGACGAATGCGCCCGCGACAACGTTGCGGTAGAAGCAGCTTTCGGCACCCGTGTGGCAGGCGCCTTCACCTCGCTGTTGCACCAGGTAGATGACGGCATCACCGTCGCAATCGACGAGCACGCCCACGACTTCTTGGGTGTTGTCGCTTGTTTCGCCTTTCATCCAGCGCTCTTTTCGCGAGGTCGAGTAGTACACTGCCTTGCCGATACGCAGTGTCTCCTCGAATCCCGCAGGATCCGTGGATGCCACCATCAGGATCTGGCCGGTACTCGCTTCTTGCGCCACGACGGTGACGAGGCCGTCCCGCTTCTCGAAGTTCGGATATAGTACCTGCATGGGAACTCCTTTCCTTTGCTAATAGAGATTCAAGCAAATTTAGAGGCGACCTGCAAATCTTTCTTATTTATATTACAGTAAGTATATGAGTTTTTCGGCAAAGCACATAATGCAAAAGCATATAGTGATCGGCGCGAGTGTAGTTGCGCTACTTATGATCGCGGGCGCGTCATGGCAGTTTTATGTGTTGCATCAAAAAAATATTGAACTGTCCGGTACGTTGCGCAAGCTAACAGAGGATCAAGCAGCGACTGCAAAAAGCCTCTCAGAGACACTCGCACTGCTCGATAAAAATTTAACGCTGACAAAAACTGAGCAAGACAAACTTCGTGGCGTACTGACATCAGAGCAAGAACGCGCAAAAGTACAGCAGCAGCAGTTGGAAAATATTTCGGGCACGGTAGGCACCCTTGAAAAACTTACATATACCGACGAAGAGCTTTTGCAAAAGTATTCAAAAATATATTTTCTCAATGAGCATTATATACCTGCAAATCTGAGCAAGATTCCCGCAGAGTTTACGCGCGATCCAAAAATGGATTTTCAAATTCACTCCAGCGTTCTGCCGTTTTTAGAGAAGATAATGAAGGCAAATCCAAGTCCTGATTTTGATTTGCGGGTAAGCTCGGCTTACCGATCGTTTGGTACACAAGCAGGTCTTAAATCAAATTATGCGGTAGTGTATGGTGCGGGCACCGCAAATCAGTTTTCAGCAGATCAGGGATATTCAGAGCATCAGCTTGGCACAACGTTTGATTTTACCACGGTGCGTACGGGTACCGATTTGTCTGCATTTCAAGAAACTTCTGATTACCAATGGCTTTTGGAAAATGCTCACAAATACGGGTTTACGATGTCATATCCAGAAAACAACAGTTATTACCAATTTGAGCCGTGGCACTGGCGTTTTGTGGGCGTGAAGCTTGCGACAGATCTCTATAATCAAAAAAAACATTTTTATGATCTCGAGCAGCGCGAGATCGATAAATATCTCGTCTCTATTTTTGACAAATAACAATGTGGTTCGTCTATATCTTGCTTTGTCGCGACGGCAGCCTGTATACGGGCGTTACCAATAATCTGCCGCGAAGACTTAAAGATCACAAAGACGGCAAGGGAGGGAGCTATACGCGCTCGCATCCGCCCAAAAAGATAATTTTCTCGGAGCGCGCTCGCACAAGAGGTCAGGCGCAGGCCCGAGAAGCGGCGATAAAACGTTTGCCGCGAGCAAAAAAACTCCAACTTATCCGTTTTCATAAGTCATAAAAGCTCTATACTGAAGCTATCTTTTGCTTATGACTGATGAGCGGTTAAAAGAACTTTTGGTAGGTCCCGGTCTTGTATTGCCGGCCGATTTTGATGCGCTTGCCAGGGAGGCTAAAGAGCATGGTGAGCCGATAGAAGATCTCCTGGTTGAAAAAGACGTGATACGCGATAGCCAGCTCGGGCAACTTTTAGCTGAAGAATACGGTGTACCCTTTATCAATATCCAAGAAGAAAAGATTGACGAAGAAATCTTGCACCAGATTCCTGAGCTTGTAGCTCGCACACGAGGCGTTGTCGCATTTGGGAGAGATAAAGATAACTTTAAAGTTGCTATGCGCAATCCGGGTGACGCGGAGATAACTAATCTTCTGGAAAAACGTCTTGCTGGCCCCATTACCAAGTTTTATATAACTCATCGAGGGCTTACCGAGGCGCTTGGATTTTATCGTGCGCATATTCGCGACGCATTTACCAAGATTCTTGATCAGCTCAAAGATGAAAAATTTTCGCGCGAAGATAGAGATGAGGCAACGGTCGCTATGGTTGATGCGCTTTTGCGTTATGGGCACGAGTCAAAGGCATCTGATGTGCATATCGAGCCGCATCCCCAAAAAATTGTTATCCGGTTTCGTATCGATGGCGTCATGCATGACATCCTTGATTTGCCCAAAAACTTACTCGACGTCATCATGACGCGTATAAAAATTTTGGCAAAGATGCGTACCGATGAGCATCGTGCCGCGCAAGATGGCAAACTTTCGTTCGAAACCGAAGATGACAAGGTAGACGTACGCGTTTCCATTGTGCCGGTGACTGAAGGTGAAAATGTGGTCATGCGTCTGCTCTCATCGAAGAGTAGGCAATACAGCTTGTCCGATGTAGGGCTTTCCGACGCTGATCGTGCAAAGATCGAGAGCGCTATCGGAAATCCGCACGGTATGATTCTGGTTACAGGGCCCACCGGTTCGGGTAAAACCACAACGGTTTATGCCATGCTCAAAATTCTCAATACGCGCGATGTTCACATTGCGACTATTGAAGACCCGGTTGAGTATGAGATTGAAGGCGTCAGTCAGATACAAGTCAATGTGCGTACCAATCTGACATTTGCCAAGGGGCTTCGCGCCATTGTGCGCCAAGATCCCGATATCATCATGGTCGGTGAAATCCGCGACGAAGAGACGGCTGACATCGCAATTAACTCTGCTATGACTGGTCACCTCGTACTCTCAACTTTGCATGCAAACGATGCCGCCACAACGCTCCCGCGATTGCTTGATATGAAGGTTGAACCATTTTTAGTTGCATCCACCGTCAACATCGTCATTGCCCAGCGCCTCGTGCGGAAAATCTGCGAGAAGTGTCGCGCCTCCCATCAAGGATCTTCTAATGAGAAAGAAATACTTGCACAAGACGCGCGTTTGCGCGAAGTGGTGTTAAATCATCTAAAAACCGATATAGAAAATATTCGTCTCTATAAAGGTACGGGGTGCCCCGTATGTTCCAATACGGGTTATCTTGGCCGCGTGGGAGTTTTTGAGGTGTTGCAGATGACGCCTGAGATAAAACAGCTTGTCGCCGCACGAGCTCCGTCATCTGACATTGTGCGCATAGCGCGTACGCAGGGGATGACGACCATGCTCGAAGATGGCATTGATAAAGTAGTTCGAGGTATTACCACCATAGAAGAAGTTATCCGCGCAACAAAAGAATAATATGCCCAAAAAGAAACTTACCCGAGAAGAAACTACGCAGCGCATCACTGAGGTTACCTCAGTTATTTCACATCAGCTCAAGACGCCTCTTGCCGGCATCAAATCATCACTCGAAGTTTTACTTTCAGGCGATTTAGGTGATGTGACCGCCAAGCAGCGCGAGTATCTCGTGCTAGCGCTTGATGGCGCCAACAAAATGATTGGTTTGGTCAAAAATCTTCTTGATGCCTCGCGTATTGATGAGGGTCGTATGCAGCTTGCGCCAGAACCTACCGATATTGGCGCGTTAGCAAAGGCAGTAGTAGATGATCTTGCCACATTTGCACAGGCAAAAAATACAACACTCTCAATCACACTCGAAGAAAATCTGCCAAAAACTTCTGTCGATACACTTAAGATTCATGAGGTTATCAACAATATTGTATATAACGCCATTCGTTACAGTAAGGGCAAGGGCGCAGTAATAGTCTCGGTACGAAGAGATGGGCACGATATTTTATTCTCCTGTGAAGATACGGGTATCGGTATTGCCGAGGGTGATAAAGAAAAAATCTTTAGCAAGTTTTATCGGAGCCCAGACGTGAGTGCCTTGGCGCCCGATGGGTCGGGCCTTGGGCTTTATATATCGAAGGCCATTGTTGAGAAGAGCGGGGGCAAGATTTGGTTCGAATCTGCTGAGGGCAGGGGCTCTACCTTTTCGTTCTCGCTCCCGATACAATAGATACTATATATGGCAGATCAGAAAAAAATTCTTATTATTGAAGACGACAAGTTTCTCTTGAAACTCTATAGTGACAAGCTTTCCCGCGAAGGATTTTTGGTGAGCATGGCTATCTCGGGTGAAGAGGGGCTCGGTAAGGTAAAGCAAGAGAAACCCGACCTTGTGCTCCTTGATGTTATTTTGCCGCAGAAAAATGGTTTTGATATTTTGGGTGCACTCAAGCTTGACCCTGAAACCAAAGACGTGCCGGTGGTAATGCTAACTAATCTTGGCCAAGAATCTGATATTAAAACAGGTCTTGATCTGGGCGCTGCTGACTACTTGGTGAAGACAGATTTTTCTATTACTAAGCTTCCCGAGGTCGTTCGCAAACATATTGCGATTCATGGCGCAAACCCAACAACCCCCAGTTCGTCATAGTCGTCGGGGCGCGAGTCTTGCCGTTCGCGCGCTTTTTGCAAAGCATTTGGCAGTCATGCTCAAGTCTGGTTTGACGTTGACTGAGGCCTTGGCAATCACGCGCGATTCTGCGCGCGGGTCATTTCGCGACGTGCTCGCAGATGTCATGCGCGCGGTCGAGACAGGCAGACCACTCTCGCAAGCTTTTGGTGATCACCAGCAAGTATTTGGTGGGCTTTTTATTGAGGCAACGTATGCCGGCGAACGATCAGGAACGCTGCCTGAAAATTTAGAAAATATTGCTCAAGAGCTTGAGCGCGAAAAAGAACTTGCAGGAAAGATAAAGGGTGCGCTTATGTATCCATCGGTCGTGCTTGTTGCCGCAGGCATATTGGCTATGGGTGTCTCTTTTTTTGTACTACCCAAAATAACGCCCCTCTTTGAAGGTCTTCGCACCGAGCTCCCACTCGCAACTCGCGCGCTGATTAGTTTTTCTCATTTTGTACGAGACTACGGATATATATTTTTTGGCAGCCTCATCGGGATCATTCTTTTATTGGTATGGATGGCACGGCAAAAATTTTCACATCCTTTGACGCATCTTTTGATGTTGCGCATACCTATTGTGGGTGGCATGGTGAGGTCTGCAAACATTGCGCGATTTGTGCGCACACTTGGTATGTTGCTCAAAAGCGGCGTGAATGTCGATGAGGCGATTGAAATCGCACACGACTCTATCAGTAATTATTATTATCGGCTTGCGCTCGCACGTGTGGCACGCGATGTTGCCAAGGGGTCAAAACTTTCTCTGAGCCTTGCACAAGAGGCGCATCTTTTTCCTCCTATCGTTACGCGCATGGTTAAGGTGGGTGAGGAATCAGGTAAATTTGAAGAAACTCTCTTTTATCTCGCTTCATTTTATGAAGCTGAAGTTGATACTTCGACTAAAACTCTTTCAGTAGCTCTTGAACCTATTTTGCTTTTGTTTATCGGGCTTTTAGTAGGAGGTCTCGCACTCGCGATTATAACGCCAATCTATGAGATCACGGGCAATATTGGCCGGTAGCAGAGCTTTCACGCTTCCCGAACTGCTTATCACGCTCGGTCTTTTAGGCCTGGTTGTAGCTATTGCGGTACCGGTAGTTTCAAATCTACAGGTATCGAGCCAGCTCGACGATGTAACGACAGAAATAAAGATGGCGCTTCGCACGGTACGTACGCGCTCAGAGGCACGAGTGGGTAATGCAACGCATGGAATGCTATTTACGCTTACCCCAGGCGCACAGTCATATACGCTCTACCAAGTACCCGATGGCGCATCAGCGCGTGATACAGCTCTCGATGAAGTACGGCAAATACCACCATCAATGACGATTTCTACTACGATATCGGGCGGAGATATTAATTTTAGTCGTGGCAGTGGAGCGCCAAATATTAGTACGGCGCAAAGTATTACTATCACGCATGCTGCGGGAGGCGTACGGACTATCACTATCACTCCTGCTGGTCTCGTAGATGCAGAGTAAGGGGCATAAAATATTCCTTGTTTCGGGTGTTCGCTCGGAAATAATATATACTATATATATGAAGGGGCAAACGCTCTTTGAGATTGTTATTGCGCTTGCGATTTTTTCTATGGTCGCATCTATTTTGGTGAGCGTGTCACTCGGCGGTTTTACCGCGCTTACTCAAGGGGGTGATCAGACAAAAGCATCAGCGCTCGCTGAGGAAGGTTTGGAAGCGTTACGCTCTATCCGTGATGGCGCATGGAATGAATTGCGCCCGCCGGCAGGTAGTCAGACCGCAATGATTTCTGGTGCGATCGCGGTTAGCGGCAATCAATGGGTGTTCAATGCGGGTGCGCCCGTAGAGACGATTGGTAAGTTTAGTCGAGCAATTACTCTTGAAGCTGTGTGCCGTGATTTAGTGACGCGGGTTATTACTGTATGTCCGGCAGGCGTACCCGATCCGCATACTGAGCGCGCAACAGTCACGATAAGTTGGGAGACGCGCCCTGGAGTTTCCAATAATATTACGCGCAGCGCATACATCACGAGCTGGCATTCAAAAACATGGACGCAGACTGATTGGTCGGGCGGGGGGGCAAGCTCTCCGGTCAATCAATTTGCAGCAAATACTCCTGCGGGAAGTATTAATCATAGTGTTGCAGGAGAGCTCAGCTTAGCGCAGGGCGGTGGCGCGGGTGATTGGAGCCAGGTTGAACTGGGCACTAAATTTCCACCGTTACGCCAACTCAATGCCATCAGCGGTATTTCATCGCAAGATTTTTGGGTTGTAGGTAATGCGACGCGGGTAATTCATTATTTGAATGGAGCGTGGAGCGCACCTGCGGCAGCGATTAACCCACCGTCTCTCAATTTGCGTGATGTAGCTATGCTGTCCGCGACCGATGGATGGGCGGTAGGATCGCAAGGGGAAATTGTTAGATGTACAGCTTCCGGTTCGTCATGTGCGTGGACCGATAGCGCAGCACAGGGGGCGCTTGATACTGGCAATGAACAATGGAATGCACTTTCTTTGTTGGACAATCAGAACGGTTGGGCGGTTGGCAATAGCGGAGCCCTTGCGCGCCTTCAAACTGCTACCTGGTCAGAGAAAGCGTCTTTGTTCGCTGATGATATCAATGATGTTGATATCATCGATGCTGCAGATGGTTGGGCGGTTGGAGGTGGTGGACGTGTGATCAGATATCGTGGAGGCAATACCTGGGCGACCAATACCGATGGCGCTGGTTCGCTTGGCGGCATGAATTGGTACGGAGTATTTATGCTCAACGCAAGCAAGGGTTGGGCGGTTGGGTCGGGAGGTCTCGTCTATCAGTGGCAGGGTAGTAGCTGGTCTCCTTTTTGTGATACAGGATCGGAAGTATGGGAAAGTGTTTTTGCGCTTTCTTCTAGCGAAATTTGGGCTATTGGCAATGGGGGAAAGGTCATGTTTTCCGACGGGCAGACATGTTCGGTTATATCTTCCGGTACAAACGGAAGCCTTCGAGATCTTATTATTTTTTCGCAACCAGACACTTCTCTCATAGGCTATGCAGTTGGAGATAATAGCAATGCGGTAAAAATGACACGATCTCCGGCATCGGCGCTTTCGGGGGAGATTGTGTCCGTGGCGTTTCCTTTGAGTGATAACTCGCCCATTGAGGTCATTGAATGGGCCGAGACTATTCCAGGCGCGTGTGGAGGGTCGTGCACGGTAAAATTTCAAATACAGGTGGCACCTGACAATGCTGGCGCGCCGAGCGCTTGGTACCCTCCGGAGTGGATGGGCCCTGAGGGAGATGATGGAGATGAAACTGACTATTTTACGTCAGCGTCGGGGCAGCTCGTACCATCTATTACCAATGGTCGAGCCTGGGTGCGCTATAAAGCTCTACTCACAGGTGATGGGACTAACACGCCGGTTTTACAAGAGATGCGAATACAATATAAATAATATGCGTCACGGATTTACTCTGATTGAGATGATTATATATCTTGCGGTTGTTGGCATGATTGCCGTGAGTTTGGTGACCTATGGTATTTCTGTTTCAACGTCGCGCAGTAAGGCCGAGGTTGTCTCAGAAGTACAATCGGGCGCGCGGTTTGCGCTCAGTATGTTGCGTCAAAAGATGCGTGCTGCAAATAGTATCAATTTTGCGGGGAGCGTTCTTGATGTTAATCCGGGAAAGCTCGAGCTTTCTATGCCGAGTCCGTTACCGAGTCCAGTTGTTTTTGATGTCGATCCTGGCAGTGGGCGGCTCCGCATGAAGGCTGGAGTGAATCCAGCAGAGTTTATTACGTCCGATGAGGTTGAGATATCTGATCTGCGTTTTATAAACTTGACTGATGGCACACATGAGCACGTGCGTATTTTGATGACTCTCAGATATAAAAACGCAGGATCGGTCGAGTATCAGTATGAATATTCGATCCAGAGTGCAATGGGAGTGCGATTGTAATTTTATGCGATCACCACATACAACGTATCATCATCACTCGGGCGTTGCCGCACTTTTTATTATTGTGGTGGTTGGTGCATCAGCACTCTTGATGGCGCTCGGCGCTACTTTTTTGGGTATTGATGAGCTCAATTTGGGTTTTGTGGATGCAAGAGGAGAAGATGTGATGGCGCTCGCTGATGGATGTCTCGAGGAGGCGCTTGAACGTATTCGATATAATCCAGCTATTTCTCTGGCGGCTCTTGCGGCAAATACACCTCCCTATGCGGATGGCTCATGTATACTAGAGGCAATACCTTTCGGTTCGTTTATCGTCCTCACGGTTACAGCCTCAGACGGTGAATATCACAAAAAAAATATTGCTGTTATAAACCCAGCATTATCCGGAGGTCAGTTAATATCGTTGACAGAGACTTCAAATTAATACTATGCATTTCGGCGCAAAAACCGCGGTTGGTATCAGTGTTGCTGACCATATCATTGAAATAGTTGAGCTTACAGGTGGCCCAAAGCCTTCTATCGCCGCGCGCAATCGTATCATGCTTGATGCTGGTGTGGTGGTCGGCGGCGCTATTCATGATGAAAAAAAACTCGCGAGCGTTTTTGCTAAACTTTTTGCTGATGCAAAACCGGTACCCGTATCAACGCGCCATATCGTGTTCGGCATACCCGAACGCGCTACGTATTTTCATATTTTTGAGGCTCAAAAAATATCGGCTGAGCATATTGCAAATGCAGTCGCGCGCAATATCCCTTTGCCAGCAGAAGATGTGGTATGGAGTCATCGGGTATTCCCGCAGACCAAAGATGCTTCCCGCGTGGTAATTGCGGCGGCATCACGAAAACTTGTTGAGTCATGGCAAAACTTTTTGATCTCACAGGGGATTGTCGTTGATATTTTTGATATTGAGGTTTTTGCTATTTTTCGAAATCTCTTTCGTGAGTTTCCCAAAGAGCCCGTACTCGTAGTTGATATGGGTGGCGAGACGACTACGATCTCTATTTTTGATTCGGCGGGCCTTGCCTATACGCGCTCGACTCATATTGCCGGTGAGTATCTGACGCGCGAGATCGCGGGCGCTCTCAAGATAACGCGCGATGAGGCCGAAGAGAAAAAAAATGCTATTGGCCTTGGCGATCGTGAGCATCCGATCTTTTTCGCGCTTATCAAGGGTCTCGAGATTGTCGTCAAAGAGATGCGCGCGGCGAGTGAATATTTTGCGCGTACGCGCAACATGCGCGTATCTCAGATCGTGCTTGCGGGTGGCAGCTCGCGCATGCCCGGGCTCGCAGTGTACATGGAGGCAAATTTTGATATGCCAATTGTCGTTGCATCTCCTACAAGTGACGTTGAAGCGGTAGGTTTCGCACTTCGCGGGCTTGAGGCGCGTTGGGATGCTACCGATCCAAAATTAACGCTTGAGCAAACGCGAGAATCTTGGTACACCCACGTATCAAAACCGGCGTTGCACTGGAGTTTGCCCCAGGGTCACGCGGGGCCGGTGAGACTTACTTGGTTGCTGCTCGCCGCTTTTTGTATCTCACTTATATTTTTGGCGGCGCTTATATATGTCAGATACGGCGCCTAACCGCGGGTTCCTGTGGATAACGAATGTCATTTTTGATTCCGTACTCGTATAATGAGGGCAAGTCTATTTATTAGATTATTTTCTTCTCTATCTTTTTTATGAAAAAACAAGGCGGCTTTACCCTTATCGAGCTCCTCATTGTTATTGGTTTAATTGCTATTTTAGCGGGCGTTGTTTTCGTGGCGCTTGATCCTTTGACGCGCTTTCGTGACGCACGCAACGCACGCAGAAATGCTGATGTCGCATCAATCGCAAGCGCATTGCGTGTAAATCAGGTAGACAATGGTGGTCAGTATGTAACAAGTGTTAATGGTTTGACCGCAAACGATACGAGTGCGTATCTAATTGGTACAGACGCTGGCACGTGCACCTCGGGCGCACCCGCGTGTTCTCCCGCTGGTTTTACCATGCAGGCTTCATGTCTTGATCTTACAGCTCTTTCGACCGGCGGCTACCTTGGAACGGTACCACAAAGTCCCCCAGGAAACGGTCTTACGTGGACTGCCGCGCGAACTGGTTATTATCTTGTCCGTAAAGTAAATGGATCAATCATTGTGGGTGCTTGCGATACGGAAGGAGGTGCGGCGATTCAGGTTACGAGGTAAATAAAAAATATTTTTCTCAAAAGCTCTCGCATGCGGGGGCTTTTGCATTTTAGATGCTTGTCGCTATACTCATACAGAACGCACCATATTGATTTGAGGAGGATTCTCGGTGGAGGTGAGAAAGAGGCGAGATAAAGTCGTACTCAAGATTCCCGGTGACATGTACGCAGGGGCCGGGCAGCCAGGATTTGACGACGGGCTGTTGCGACATGTAGTGAGCGAGATCGCTCATTGTTATCGGATGTGTCCGCTTCAGCAGATGGCGATTGTTGTCGGAGGGAGCATACACGGCAAGCATCTCTCTGAGGACTTGATTAGCGTTGTCGAGGCCGATGAGCTTGGTATGGTCTCTACTATCATCAATGCCAAGCTGCTCTCCGGCGCGCTCAGTCGCTGCCAAAAGATCAACGCCCGTGTTGTCTCGGCGCTGCCTATCGCGTACGCAGAGATGTATGTGCGCACAAAGGTCGCGCGCAAGCTCCCAGATGAACGCCTCGTGATCATCGCGGGAGGTCTGGGTCGCCCGGGATTCACGACAGATCTGGCGGCGGTCACCTTCGGGATTGAGCTTGGTGTCCAGGTTGTTCTGCGAGCGACCGGCCTCGGCGCTACGGAAAGACCGATGGACCCGTTCGCTCAAAGGCAGGCGAGCGCGAGCAATCTCGAGGTGATTGAATTCGATCTTTCGCTGGAAGGCAGTCTCTACAAGATGTTGACGAGCGGTTAGCTCGTCCGAGCCCTCAGGTCGCATGACTCGAGGGCACTTTTCTTTTCAATGACAGGATTGCAGAAAGCAATTATTTTATGTATTGTAAGAAGCACGATTTTGTAGACGCCGGCATAGCTCAGTGGTAGAGCGAAGGACTCATAAGCCTTAGGTCGCAGGTTCGATCCCTGCTGCCGGCACAGGGTCTCGGCAAAAGACCTTCGGGTACTATGGGCGCGTGGTGTAGCCTGGTTAACACGTTCCCCTGTCACGGGAAAGATCGCCGGTTCGAATCCGGTCGCGCCCGCTCAAAATACATAGATGGAGATATCAATAGAATTTTGAGCGAGGCTCGCCTACGGGCGGCCCGCCAAGTAAAACAAAGCCGCCCCGCATTGCGAGGCGGCTTTGTTTTGTCCACACGGTTTTTAATCAATTAGGTCTATACTATGTATAGGCGATTTTTATACGCATATATTATTTTCTTCTGATGAAAAAATATCTTTTAGCATTCGCTGTCGTTGCTGCTTCCGGTTTTGTACTGGCGGGCGTCAACGCCGCGACAAGTGGTTGTGGTGGCGCTTGCAGTATTGACGCAGGAGCCGACCGGACTATTACAAACAATACAGTCCAACTACAAGGGTCGGTAAATCCAGGTGCGCTTCTTAATGCGTCTGTATGGACGGTGGTAAGTGCCCCTGGTGGAGCAAATCCTACATTTAGTCCATCATCAGTCCAGGCGACAAATCCAACGGTCACATTCCCTTCGGCTGGGGCGTATGTTTTGCGTTTTTCTGCAGCGACGTTTAATTCAGGTGTTATAAGCGATGATGTACGTATCACGGTGCAAACTGCTGGCGGCGGATCTTCGCAGCGCAATTTTGGTGTAGGTGATGCTGTAGAGACGACAGATGTTGTCAAAGTTAGGTCTACGCCCGGAGGTGTATACATAGCCTCTCGTCCCAGTGGCGCTGTTGGCGAAATATTCGGCGGCCCGCAGCAGGCGACATACCAAGGAATATCGTATTGGTGGTGGAGCGTCGCGTTTCCTTCTATAACTGGTGCGACCAATCCATCAGGCTGGGTGGCTGAAGATTATCTGGTGCGACGCGGTGCTGCTGGAAATATACGAGTAAATGCCGGTCCCGATAAGGGTATCGCATCACTTTCTACAGTTCTTGCGGGTACCGTTAATCCGCCAGGTACTCCGGTGACATGGAAGAAAAAAAGTGGTCCGGGAAATGTTGAGTTTCAAGATTCACACAATCTAGCAACGCGAGTCACATTTTCCACACGCGGCGTCTATGTGCTCGGCCTTTGTGTATATGGTGACTATTGCAATGAAGTAACTATCAACGTAAGTACGACAAGCCAGGTAAATTGTTCACAAGAACAATACCAGGCATATTTGGATAAATTCTGTCCCGTAGGATTTGATCCTCGTGATATAAATTGGGGCGGGGTAGGCGGAATCGGACTCAATGATTATGGTCCATATCATCCTTGCAATATCAAAAATCTACCCGTTGATGGTATCACCGCGGGTGGATGCCGTGGCGCATATAGTTGGCCAGTCGGCGGAGAGCAAACAACATCAAATAGCCCTTCGTTTGGAAGCTATGATCAAAATGCATCAGATATTCCCGGCGCAATTCTTACTATGATCGAGGCGGCAAATCCGAACTGGGTAAGAGCCCTGAAAGATAATGGCATTTCGTTCAACCCTCCGGCGCGCATGTCTTCGCGCTACATCGCAAATCATCTTGAAGACGGACCATACAAGTGGGTCGGCATTGATTCTACGGACAAAGGTTTTCTGCCACTTGAGTACGCAGATTCTTGGGTTGATCCTGCAGAATTAGCGACCGGTCCTGGCAATTTACCATCATGTTACGCGTCAGCAGGCCCTACAACTCAAATGTACGGATACGCTCAAGGGTGGTGGGGCCTTCCGGGCGGTGATATGAATCCCGACGGTTCCCGTCCAGGACGCAGGATCCCAGAGACAGGTAGGTGTGTGCCAGATTTTCGCGATTGGCGACTTGGCGATCCCATTCCGCAATATACGGGTGGGCCGCAGCCATTTAGCTATCTTGGATGCGGTGCAAATTGGGGGTCAAACTCAAGCGCTGACGAAGTAGATTGTGATACGCAAAAAATATATGCGTGTACTGCAAATAAAACCAATGCTCTTGTCGGTGAGCAGGTGACGTTTACCGCTCCTGCCGGTGTCACTCCTATTGAGTGGAATGCGCCGTACTATGCAAGTCCAGCTTCTCAAGTTGAAGGGCAGTCGTTTACGACTTCATTTTCACAAATTGGTAATCAAAGCGCTCGTTTCAAGCACGCGCTCAATGGTCAGGTTTTGCAGGACGGTTGTAGTGTAATCGTTTACGATCCAAATCCAGGAACTCTTCCGCCCCCACCTCCGCCACCATCTCCCGGTGCAGCATTGCAAGCCGGTGATCGTGTGGAGACGGCAGGAGATTATTATGTGCGTGTTGGTATTGGTGTCAGTAGCCAGCCTACAACTGGTCAGCCCAACCCTCAACCAGCAGGCATCAGAGGAACGCTTCTTCAAAAAAGTTCTGTCATAGCCAACGGTACATATTGGTGGAGGGTTGATTTTGATACGGGTCCCGATGGATGGACAGCACAAGCTGGGCTTAGAAAGGTTATCTCCAACAACACTCCACCCCCGCCCCCACCTCCGCCAACAGTCACACCTCCTCCACCTGCGACCGTTCCGCCACCTCCCCCTTCAACTACTCCGCCACCCACTGCTACGCCTCCGCCGCCAGCTCCAGCTTCTTGTTCGAATAATTGGAATTCGACAAATGGAGGTTACTATAAGAAACCAGGCACTTCATGTCCGTGTCAGTACTTCACCGCAACTGGAGGACAGCCGATAGGGCCTGCAGCGCCAAGTAGCTGTTCACCTGTGACGCTTCCGCCGCCACCACCTCCAGCTACTGGTTTGAATCTTTCCCCACAGCGTGCGGGTAGCCCACAGACAGGTCAGATTCTCCGAGTCCCTTATAGTACTACGCTCGTCAGTAATAGCTTTGTAGATGTTTATACCGGTACTGACTTTCCAGTAACCTCCGGTGAGGCGAGATTATCAAAACCACATAATGGCGGTACACTTCTTTGTCAGCCAAGTACCTTTATGACGAGATATGGTATGTTGGTGGAGGCTTCGGGTGGAAATTCCACGGTCTTTAAACTTAATGGTCAATCCGAGTCTGATGGCCTTTTTGTCTGGTGGAGAGGACAAGACGGTTCTTACGACTGGCGTAGGATGACTCTTGATGAGTATCGAGCAGAGGATCGTTTTTATGATCTTCCTGGCTGGTACGGTGTACCGTATGCACCAAACTGTATTGTGCAAGGTCTCTTTGGCACTATTACCAATCCGCCCCCGCCACCACCAACAGTTACGCCTCCTCCGCCTCCTGCTCCATTGCCGCCTCCACCACCACCTGCTGAATTGAAATATGAAGTTGGTGCACGCGTACGTATCAAGCCTCACGCAACTCTCGGTGATATTACGGTCAACTACCGCAATGATCCGCTACCCGATGGTAAATGCGGTACCACCATAGGCGAGAAGGCTACCGGAGTTCTCGGTACCATTACGCAATCGATGGTTGAATGCGGTGCTGGTCGCTACTGGAAGGTCAGTTTTGACGGGGGGCAAGGAGAGGGTTGGGTCGTTCAAAATCGATTGCAGCCCATCAGCCCGTCGGCTCAAAATATTCAGCTTGACGCCCCCGCGATTGCAAATACCTTGCAGGGTCTTCGTCAATCAATAGAAAATTTGCAAAATATTCTCAACCAGCATTAAAGGTAAGCTGAAGGATATACAAAACTCCCGCCAGGTAGCGGGAGTTTTTGTCTCCGGTCTCTCTGGAAAATAAGGCTTATTTCTGCTACAATGAAGCACGTTCCTATTGCTGTCAGTCAACGCAAAAATCCCATACCATGCATAAACAAATAACGATTCATGACCCGCTCGAGCTCGCCCTGCAGAAAGAATTGGAGGGCAGACAAGATATAAAGGCAGAGCGAATAAAACGAATGCTCAAGCTGCCTGATCTGACAAAAAAAGACTCGTCTCCCGTAAAAATTTTGTTTGATCAGATTATGAGCTTGCCTCGCTTTGAGGGTTTTGATGTGGTTGATTTCCCTAAAATCGTATCGGTAGAAAACAATTTTGATCTTCTCAATACGCCAAAAGACCATCCGAGCAGAGGGGAGACCGACACTTACTATATAAATGAAAAGCATCTTTTAAGAACTCAGATGACCGCTTTTTGGTCGTATTATTTGCGCGACAATGATGTTCTCAAAAGACTTGAGATAGAGGGTCAGATCGCTGCATTGTCGCCGGGAATTGTTTTTAGAAAAGACGAGATTGATAGGCATCACTTTCCTGCCTTCCATCAGATTGATGGACTTCTGATTTGTAAAAAAGAAAAAAAAGTTATCACTCAGCAGGATTTGAAAGATGTACAGGTCGATCTCGCAAAGGGGATTTTCGGTGATCAGATCGAGTACAAATTTCTCGATGACAATTTTCCGTATACCATCGAGAGCCTCGAGATGGATATTATGTTCAATGGTAATTGGCTTGAGGTCAATGGTGCGGGGCTCGTCAATCCCGTTGTATTGAAAAATTTTGGATTAGATCCTGAGATCTACAATGGCTGGGCTTTTGGTTTCGGCGACAGGCTTGCTATGATAAAGATGGAAATTCCTGATATCAGGATTTTGTGGTCAGACGATCCGCGCATCACAAGTCAGTTCAAGGATATTAATAGTAAATACAAGGCAGTCAGCAAGTTTCCGCCTATTGCGCGTGATATATCATTTATTATTGATAAGCAGGTAAGTCTCAATAATTATTATGAAATTATACGAGACTTTGCGGAAAATTTGATCGAAGAAGTAGAGCTTATCGATGAGTATGAAGATGCCGCAAAGTTCGGAGCTGATAAAAAATCATATACCTTTCGCATTGTGTACCGCTCACTCGAGCGAACACTCACGCACGACGAGGTCAGCGCGATACAAGACCAAATAATTAAAAAAACCCAAGACGTGTTAGGCGCCGTTATAAGATAGATAGTAAAACTGTATGGCAAAAAATAAAGAAGAAAAAAATAAAGATCAAAACGGCGACTATAGCGCCAAAGATATTTTTGTACTCGAAGGCTTAGAGCCGGTCCGCAAGCGTCCAGGCATGTATATTGGCTCGACTGGCGTTGATGGTCTACACCACCTTATTTGGGAGGTGGTTGATAACTCGATCGACGAGGCGATGGCAGGATTTGCCAAAAATATTTCTATTGTTTTGCTACCCAAAAATCAGGTACGCGTGGTTGACGATGGTCGCGGTATTCCGGTAGACATCCACAAGCAGACCAAAAAATCAGCACTCGAAACGGTACTTACGACACTTCACGCGGGAGGTAAATTTGGCGGTGATGCGTATAAAGTCGCGGGTGGTTTACATGGTGTCGGTGTATCAGTAGTCAACGCGCTTTCCATCTGGCTCAAGGCCGAGGTGTGCAAGGAAGGATTTTTGTATACGCAAGAGTATGAGCGTGGCAAGCCAAAATATAATGTCAAAAAAGTAGGTAAGTGCGATGGGTCGGGCACAGCAATTACCTTTGAGCCTGACGCAGAAATTTTTAAAGAAATTGAATATAATTGGGATAAAATCCTAGAGCATATTCGTCAGCAGGCATACCTCAATCAAGGCATCCACGTTCTCATTCGCGATGAACGCAAAAAGGGCGAAGAGAAGGCGCACGCCTTTTATTTTGAGGGTGGTATCAAGTCATATATCAAGCACATCAATCGCAGGTTCCAACCAAAGCATGAGGAGATTTTTTATGCTGCCAAAGAAGAAAATAGCGTGATGGTAGAGGCGGCGTTGCAATATGCTGATGATCTTTCAACTCGCGAGCTTGGGTTTGCCAACTGTATCTATACGCCTGAAGGCGGTATGCATATCACGGGTTTTCGTACGGCGCTCACACGCGTACTCAATGACTACGGTAAGAAGAACAATTACTTTAACAAAGATGATGATAACCTGACGGGGGATGATGTGCGCGAAGGCATGACGGCGATTATTTCCGTCAAGATAAAAGAAACACAATTTGAAGGTCAGACCAAAGCAAAGCTCGGCAACCCCGAGGCGCGAGGAGCAGTAGAAAAAGTATTTGGCGAGACATTTTCCGCATGGCTTGAAGAACATCCATCTGAGGCTCGCGTGATTTTAGACAAAGTTTTGCTCGCCGCAAAAGCGCGCCGTGCCGCTAAAGCCGCCAAAGAAACAATCCTGCGCAAGGGCGCGCTTGAGGGTATGACGTTGCCAGGTAAGCTCGCTGATTGCCAATCAAAAAATGCAGCAGATTCCGAGATATTTATTGTCGAGGGTGACTCGGCAGGTGGTTCGGCAAAACAGGCGCGTGACCGCAGAACGCAGGCGATCTTGCCGTTGCGAGGTAAGATTCTCAACGTTGAGCGCGCGCGTTTGGATAAGATGTTGGGATCCGAACAGATTAAAAATCTTGTTATCGCACTTGGTACTGCTATCGCTGACGAATTTGATATCGAGCGTTTGCGTTACCACAAAGTAGTGATCATGACTGATGCTGACGTTGACGGTGCGCACATTCGCACGCTTTTACTTACGCTCTTTTATCGTTATTTCCGTCCGCTTATTGATGCGGGCTTCATCTATATTGCGCAACCCCCACTCTATCGCGTACAGCAGGGGCGTGATGTTCGCTATGCATATTCAGACGGCGAGAAAGATCGTATCGTCAAAGAGTTCCAAAAACTCAAGGCAGAAAAAGCAGGCAAAAATACTAAAGAAAAAGAAGAAGAGCCTGAAGAGATCGTCGAGGTAGAAACCGATGGCGAGATTCCTGAGGGCGAGACCAAGATCAAGGGCATTACCATACAACGCTACAAGGGTTTGGGTGAGATGAACCCCGAGCAGCTTTGGGAGACTACCATGGATCCCGAGCGCCGCATGATGAAGCAGGTGACTATTGATGACGGCGAGGCGGCCGATGAAGTGTTTGATATCTTGATGGGTGACGAGGTAGTACCTCGCAAAAACTTCATCCAAACCCACGCCAAATCCGTCAAAAACTTAGATGTATAGCTCTGCTTTGAGCGCAAGTTTTACCCCTTGCGCTCTTTTGATTGGCGTGATATATTAGGCGTACAAATCGTTATCTGATATGAAGGCCCCCGGGCCTTTTAAAAATCTCAAAATACTATGTTTGCCCGATTTTCAAACTATATAAAGGAAACCCGCCAGGAGCTTCACAAGGTCAACTGGCCTACCCGCGCACAAGCGATTCAGTCAACACTGATTGTTATTGGTGTCTCGATAGGCGTCGCTCTTTTTTTGGGAGCGTTTGATTATTTATTTGCAGCATTGTTGCGAACGATTCTTTTTTAATTTTTTAATGTAATTATTATGCCAAAACAAACATCAGAATTTGGCAGGAACTGGTACGCGGTACACACGTATTCGGGGTA
Organism: Patescibacteria group bacterium; assembly: GCA_038065475.1. Lineage (GTDB taxonomy): Bacteria > Patescibacteriota > Minisyncoccia > Ryanbacterales > GWA2-47-10b > SICQ01. The sequence goes on from JBBTQY010000010.1 coordinate 67,537, forward strand.
CGAAGATGCGGTGGCACGCAACTTGCGTCAGCGCGTAGAAACGATGGGTATGGAAGATAAAATCTTTGCCGTTATCGTGCCGACTGAAAAACGCATCATGATTAAAGGTGGTAAGCGCAAGACAGTTGAGGAAAAGATTTATCCCGGCTATGTGCTTATCGATATGATTGTGACGGACGATTCATGGTACGTAGTGCGTAATACACCTCGCGTGACCGGATTCGTGGGTGCGGGTGTGGTGCCGTCTCCACTTGATCAAAAAGAGGTTGACATGCTCCTCTCACGCATGGGTGAGGCAGAACCTCGCCACAAGATCAATATTGTACGCGGTGACAATGTGCGCATTACTGACGGTCCATTTAAAGAAATGGAAGGCCGCGTAGAAGAGGTAGACGAAGAGCGCGGTAAGATCAAGGTGCTTGTGTCGCTTTTCGGTCGCGAGACGCCAGTCGAGATTGACCCGTTGCAGACCAAGAAATTATAAGGTAGACTTGCTCCACAAACGATTATGGCAAAAGAAGTAAAAATAAAACTTAAACTCCAGATTCCAGCGGCCAAGGCAACCGCCGCGCCCCCTGTAGGAACCGCACTCGGGCCCCACGGTATCAACCTTGGTGAGTTTGTGTCGCGCTTTAATTCAGGTACCGCTGATCGTGCTGGTGAAATTGTGCCGGTTGAGGTGACTATCTTCGTTGATCGCTCATTTGATATGGTCTTCAAGACCGCCCCTGCCTCAGACATGCTTCGCAAGGCAGCAGGTGTTGAGAAAGGCTCTGGCAAACCCCTCCAATCAAAAGTAGGCTCAGTATCAGATTCACAACTTACCGAGATTGCAGAGAAAAAGATGGAAGATTTGAATGCCAATGATGTGGACGCTGCCAAAAAAATTGTTGCCGGCACTGCCCGCTCGATGGGTATCGAGATCAAAAAATAATTTATTTTATACCGCATTTTCCCTTGTGAAATAGTCTCGCGCGCGAGACTATTTTGCTATGGGTAAACTGATTGTATTTGAAGGAGGTGAGTTTGTTGGTAAATCTACCCAAGTAAAACTTCTTGCTGAGCGACTCGAAGCTCTTGGTAAGCGAGTTGTGGTAACCCGTGAACCAGGCGGTACTCCAGAGGGTACGGCTTTGCGCGAAAAACTTCTTGCCGGAGGTCTTGCACCAGAGGAAGAGCTCGATTGTTTTCTTGAGGGGCGACGTTTGCATGTTGACCAGGTAATATTGCCAGAGCTTGCCCGAGATTCATATATATTGTGCGATAGGTTCTCTGGATCAACATACGTATATCAGCATATTGGTCGAGGATTGCCTCTCGATAAAATTCGTACTCTTGATGCGGAGGCGCGCCAAGGCGTCGTACCCGATGTTGAAATATTGCTTGACATGGATCCTCAAAAGGCATTTGTAAGACATGAGACGCGTAGAGAGGAATTAACAACTTTTGAAAAAGAAAATTTAGATTTTCATCAAAAAATTCGTCAAGGATATCTCAATCTTTCTCCTTTTCCAGATGTGCGAGAGATTGTTCGTGCTGATCAGTCTATAGATCGGGTTGCCAAAGATATCTGGGATGTGCTTGAGAAGCACACTATTTTTACCTAGGATGACGATATGACCATGCAACACGGTGCCCTCTCTTCGCAAATGATTCGCAACCTTATTACAAAGGGTCATGTTATGTATGCGAATATTAAAAATATTCAGCCAGCGAGTCTTGACCTTACGTTGAGTGAGGAAATATACCGAGTGGATGCGCTCTTTCTTCCTAAAAATGGTGAGAGCGTGCGCGAAGCAATGGCGAAGGTTAACCCCATGTGTTTTGCGCGTGACAGCGTATATGAAGTTGGGGTACCGTATCTCGCGCGGCTTAATGAAACGCTAAGCCTGCCAAAAGAAATATATGCTTATGCGAACCCTAAAAGCACTACGGGACGCAATGACGTTAAGGTGTCGCTGATCGCGGATGGCATTTCGCGTTTTGATTCCGCAGGCAAGCGCGGTTTTACGGGCGAGCTTTGGGCTTTCATTGAACCCAAGTCATTTCGTATACAATTACCAGCAAACGAGACACTTGTACAAATGCGTTTTTTTGATAAAGACACGCGTGTCAATGAAGAAGAGTTGGCTCCTTTTTACGACCAGCATAAGCTGTTGTTCGATAGTAATGGTAAATATATCCCATACGATGGGCTTAAAATTTCTGATCGAGATGGAGGTGTAATTCTATCCGTCAATCTAAAAAGTGACATTGTGGGTTATGTATGTCACGGATCCCATTCTGTTTTGGATTTTGCAAAACGAAACCATTACGATTCAGCAGATTTTTTCGAGCCCATTTTTAAGCCTTCCAAGGGAATGTTGTTTTTGCGCAAGGGTAGTTTTTATATTTTTTATACGGATGAATATGTTCGCGTTCCTACTGGCTCTGCTTGTGAAATGGCGCCAGTCGATATTAGAAATGGCGAGTTTCGTTCGCACTACGCGGGCTTCATTGATCCAGGATGGGGATATGGCGAGCATGGTGACGTAAAGGGTAAGCCTCTTGTCTTAGAGGTACGACCTTTCGATGACAATATTATGATCTATCACGGACAGCCGATTTGTAAGCTCATCTTTGAGCGCATGAGTGAGATGCCCGATATTGTGTATGGTGAAGGCTCTGGCTCTCATTACTTTTCTCAAGAGGGTCCGCGTCTGAGTAAACATTTTAAAATAGTATGATCTCAGAAGATAAGCTTTTTCAGCCCGATAAATATAAGGTATATGCCGGCGAGGGACGAACGGTCGGTTTTTGTACGATATGGAATGAGCCGGAGGCGACCATTGGTCGCAATGAAAAGCTTCTACAAAACTCGGCTATTGTTGGTACGCTCTACAGTCGTCAGGGGGTTAATGCTATCATGCGCAATTTGGCGCTCAATCCTCAAATAAGACGTTTGTATCTGTGGGGTTATGGCACGCTTTCCAATACGCCGTTTGGCCTTGCCGGCAAAGAGGTGCTCGAAGCCTTGTGGCGTGGAGGTATCGATGAGGAACATATTGTCCAAGGGACTAAGTTTAAACTTGATAGCGAAATTCCAGTCGAGATAGTCGAGTCTATTCGTAAAAATGTAGAGTTGATCGATGTGAGCTCTTTTACGTTTGATGAGGCACTTAAACAGGTTCGTGACGATACGAGCACAGAACCGTATATGGATTCTCAAAAATTTCCCGACCCGGTATCAGAAGCGGTGGAAAGTTTTCCATCAGAGCAGGTGGGTTGGCTTGTGCGCGCTCCAAAAATTATTCAAGCATGGAGTCGTGTTGTTGAGCGCATAATGCGATACGGTACCAATAAAGGTACGCAGTATGGTATGCAGCAACGCGAGCTTATCGGTGTAACTTGGGTTATTTCTGATGAGGATCCTTCCCGTCCATTTATGGAAGTAGATTGGCCTGAGGATTTACGCAAGACAATAGGGCTCACCCAGGAAGCAATCGAAAAATATCATTCCGTATTTCTCTCCAAGGAACTTCCTTCGGGGATCTACTATACCTATGGCAATAGGCTCATGAATTACAGCGTTGAGGGGCATGAGCCAGTAGATCAAATTCGTGATGTAATCATTAAGCAGCTTGCGTCTTCGCCCGACTCTCGTCGTGCAGTTGCAACGACTATGATTCCGACCATTGATAAAGATAGTAAAGAGCCTCCTTGTATCACACAGGTACAGGCTCTCCAGAGTGGGGGAGCGCTTCATTTTTTAGCGACTGTGCGCAGTCACGATATTTTTAAGGCAGCAATTCCAAATGCGTTTGGACTTCGTACGTTGCAAAAAACGGTTGCCGATGAGCTCGGATTTACACTCGGCAATTTACAGATTACATCTCAATCAGCTCATATCTATGAAGCTGATTGGGGAGATGCAAAAAAACTTGCCGCTTGCGAGTGGTGGGAGCGCCCGCCCGATATGGTATTTAAACCCGAGATAAGTGCCGATCCTCGAGGTATGGTAGTGATTAGTATCGATGGCGATGAGATTCTTGCTGCTTGCAAAGGACCAACAGGTGAAGATCTCTTGGCGGTGAGAGGTAAGACAGCAAAAGAAGTATCTCTTAAAATCGCTCACCTCGATCTTTTGGGTAGGACGGATCATGCGATGGATGTTGCCATGGAGCTTCAGAAGGCGGAGATCGCAAAGCGTAAAGGGGTAGCCTATGTTCAAGATCGACCCCTCGTATTGTAGTATTCGCTTGCCGATTCCGAGTGCATGAGATATGATGGCGTCATTGTTTTCACTCTAGATTTTTCATGAAAGTAAGATTTCTCGCACTCGGACTCTTGATTGTTGGCATGGCTGCCGGTTATTTTGTCTATCCTCGGTGGGGGATTTCTGAGAGTCTCAATGTACCATTTCGCCTTGGGCTTGATCTCAAGGGTGGTATCCATCTCATTTATCGTGCTGATCTCTCACAGATTGAATCTGGCCAGCGCACTGAATCACTCGAAGGTTTGCGTGACGTCATCGAGCGTCGGGTAAACTTTTTTGGCGTTAGTGAGCCTGTCGTGCGTACCGAGCGCGCGGTTGATGAGGATCGTCTATCAGTACAGCTTGCCGGCGTTTTTGACCCCGCAACCGCCATCCAGCTTATTGGTGAGACGCCATATCTCGAATTTAAAAGAGAAAATCCTAACATCGCGACAACGACTCTCGAGACCAATCCTTTGGCGGGTTGGGAATCGACTGAGCTTACGGGCCGCTACCTAAAGTCCGCGCAGATGGAGTTTGATCCGACCACAGGTGTCCCATCAATCTCTATTACTTTTGACGATGCTGGCGCAAAGCTTTTTGAGGATTTGACTGCCCAAAATATTGGCAAGCC
>JBBTQY010000010.1:72414-134491 GCA_038065475.1 Patescibacteria group bacterium
CAAGCCCATCGCTATTTTTCTTGATGGAGTGCCAATAAGCGCGCCCACCGTGCAGGCAAAGATCACAGGAGGGAAGGCACAGATAACGGGTAACTTCACCCAAGAAGAAGTTCGTCAACTTGTCCGCAACCTCAATTCGGGTGCATTGCCAGTACCGATTACCCTTATTTCGCAAGAACAGATCGAGCCATCGCGAGGCGCGGAAGCCCTCGAGCGCAGTTTCTTCGCGGGTCTTGTCGGCTTTGCTATCATCGTAGCATTTATGCTCTTTTGGTACCGTCTTCCAGGCTTGCTTGCCGTTTTTGCACTGGCAATCTATGTTTCGCTTTCTCTAGCTGTCTTTAAATTGATTCCGGTTACTTTGACGACCGCGGGTATCGCCGGGTTTATCTTGTCTATCGGTATGGCGGTTGATGCAAACGTGCTTATTTTCGAACGACTCAAAGAAGAATTACGCCGAGGTCGCACACTTACCACGGCGATCGAAGAAGGCTTTAATCGCGCATGGACTTCAGTTCGTGATTCAAATACTTCGAGTTTAATCACCTCGCTTATCCTCTGGTATTTTGGTACGGATGCGGTTAAGGGGTTTGCGCTCACGCTCGGTCTCGGTATTATCGTCTCGATGTTTACCGCCATCGTTGTATCGCGTACATTTTTGCGCGCTACGCATGGCCGCAGACACGAGGCAGGTCGCGTACCATTTTTGTACGGTAGCGGATTTCGACTTCACTAAACTTATATGAAAATCATTTCGTATCGATCAATATTCTATACCATCTCGCTTGTGGTAGTGGGAGCGTCGCTCGCGGGTCTTCTTGTAAACGGTTTAAATTTTGGACCTGATTTTACTGGTGAGGCAACGCTCGAGGGTGCCTTCAGTACGAGTCGTCCAAATCTCGATGAGCTCCGCCAAGGCTTGCAGAGTGCAAATATCGAAGTAGTCGCCCTACAGGGTCGTGGGCAAAATGATATTTTCTTGCGCACTCGTTTTCTTGATGAACAAAGTCATCAAGAGGTTTTGCGTGTATTTAACTCAAAGGGTGAATTTACCGAACAGAGTTTTGTCTCACACGGTCCATCAGTAGGTAGGCAGTTGCGTCGCAATGCTATCACAGCCATTCTTTTGACGTTGCTCGCTATTGTTTGTTTTATTGCATACGCATTTCGTCATGTCTCGCGCCCAGTATCAAGCTGGATATACGGTATTATCGCCATTGTCGCGCTCATACACGATGTGGCAATCCCCACAGGTTTGTTCGCATGGCTGGGTTATCAGATTGATTCACTTTTTATCTCAGCGCTTTTGACGGTACTCGGTTTCTCAGTGCACGATACGATCGTAGTGTTTGATCGTGTTCGTGAGAATCTCCGCCGGTCTTCGGGCGGTTCGTTTGCCGATATAGCTGAGCGTAGTTTGCGCGAGACCTTTGTACGCTCCGTCAATACATCATTGACGACCATGTTGGCCCTTGCCGCTGTCTACTTTTTTGGAGGAGAGACAACCAAAAACTTCTCTCTGGCCCTATTGATTGGTATCGGTGTTGGTACCTATTCATCGATCTTTATAGCAACTCCACTCTTGGTTACCGCGGAGAGATGGCTTCACAAAAGATCCTCTTGACATATCCAGAAAGATACCTATACTAAGGTTTATCAAGGCAAAACGGCTAGAGTTATCCACAAGGGATGAGTTCATGACATGATGTGGGTACCAAGTCCGTAAATTATCAATTAAAAATCGTGGTTATCCACTTATAACGCGCGACACACAGGCGAAAAGCCCCAAAAAATGAGGGAAAGGGGTTTTTGTTGTCTTGTGCGCATTTTTATTAGCAAAAGCTTATATGCATATGCAAAAAAAGTATTTTTCGCGCTATAAAGAGCCCTTGGCCTCCCTTCCATACTTAGCTGAGGCTCAGGTAAAGTCGTACAAATGGTTTTTAGATAAAGGTCTCCGAGAGCTTCTCGACGAGTTCTCACCACTCGAAGATACAACCGGCAAGCAGCTCAAAATCGAGTTTCTCGATTATACGCTTGAAGATTCTCCAACTTCTGTAGAACACGCCAAGCGCAACAACCTCACCTATGAGGCACCGTTTCGAGTTAAGGTGCGCCTGACCAACGGCAAGACAGGTGAAATCAAAACGCAAGAAATTTTCTTTGCGGATTTTCCGCTCATGACATCACACGGTACCTTTATTATTAACGGTATCGAGCGTGTTATTGTTTCTCAGCTTGCCCGATCATTCGGTGTTTATTTCACTGCGCAATATTTTCGCGCAAAAAAGCGCTTTGGCGCAAAAATTATCCCCGGCCGCGGTGTTTGGCTCGAGTTTGAGACTGATTCCGATGGTGTGATGTGGGTAAAAATCGATAGAAAGCGTAAGATCGCCGCAACTGCTCTCTTGCGTATTTTCGGTTTTGATACCGATGATGAAATTCGCGCCGCTTTCTCAAACGCCGGTACAGGTGAGGTGAATTTCATCGAAGAAACCCTCAAAAAAGATACAACCAAAACCGCTGATGAAGCTTATATCGAAATCTACAAGCGTATTCGCCCAGGAGAAATGGCTGCCATCGACAATGCCAAGCAGCTCATTTCGTCAATGTTTGCGCCCGCTCGCTACGACTTGCATCTTGTAGGTCGCTACAAGATGAATTTGCGTTTCAAACAAATGGGTGGTGGCAACGAGGAATCACGAGTACTGACTAAAAAGGACTTGACACTCATCTTAAATGAAGTCATGCGCAAAAATAACGCGCCTGAAGAGATGGAAGATGATATCGACCACTTGGGTCACCGCCGTGTGCGCGGTATCGGTGAGATGTTGCAAAGCCGCCTTCGCATTGGTATGGCACGCATGGAGCGCAATATTCACGATCGTATCTCGACGCTTGATACCGACATGGTGACACCCGCACAAATCATCAATGCACGCCCATTTATGTCAGTTCTCAAGGAGTTTTTCACTACCAACCAGCTCTCGCAGTTCATGGATCAGATCAATGTGCTCTCGCAGCTTGAGCACAAGCGCCGCTTGTCGGCACTTGGGCCCGGAGGTTTGACGCGCGAGCGCGCCGGTTTCGAGGTGCGTGACGTACATCCCTCACACTATGGCCGTATCTGCCCGATTCAGACGCCTGAGGGTCCAAATATCGGTCTTGTTAGTTACTTGGCAACCTATGCGCGTATCAATGATTTTGGTTTGATCGAAACTCCATACCGTAAGGTAACCAAGGGTAAAATCTCAGCCGAGGTTGAATATATGACGGCTTTTGAAGAGTCGCAGTATGTTATCGCGCCCGCCGACATGAATTATGCAAAAGACGGTACGATCACTGACGAAGAAGTAGAAGCGCGCGTCAAGGGTCAGCCCAAGCGCGTAAGTAAGATGGATATCAACTATGTTGATGTCATTCCAAATCAGGCGTTTAGTATTGCAACCAGCTTGATTCCATTTTTGGCTCATGACGATGCCAACCGCGCACTCATGGGTTCAAACATGCAGAGACAGGCCGTACCATGTATCAAGGCGCAACAGCCCTTGGTAGCAACGGGTATGGAGGCGCGTGCTGCCTCCGACTCAGGTCTTTTGGTTCTCGCTGAGGAAGACGGTAAGGTCATCTACGTTGATGCATCGCGTATCACTGTTCGCACGGGTCATCATGACAAAGAATACGAGCTCGTAACGTTTGCTCGCTCAAACCAAGATACTTCACTCCACCATATGCCGATTGTAAAGGTAGGGGACCGCGTCACCAAAGGGCAGGTTCTCGCTGACAACTCATCGACCAAAGGAGGTGAGCTCGCATTGGGACAAAATCTTATCGTTGCATTTCTTTCATGGGGTGGCGCGACCTTTGAAGATGCCATCATCATCTCTGAACGCTTGGTAAAAGATGATCGTTTTACCTCGATCCACATCGAAGAGTTTACGATTGATGTCCGCGATACCAAGCTCGGCGAAGAAGTAACCACGCACGATATTCCAAACGTTGGTGAAGAGAAACTTAAAGATCTTGATGAAGATGGTGTCATCCGTGTTGGCGCAGAGGTGCGCACGGGCGACATTCTTGTCGGTAAGATTTCACCAAAAGGCGAGTCTGATTTGACGCCAGAAGAGCGCTTGCTGCGTGCTATTTTTGGCGAGAAAGCAAAAGAGGTAAAAGACTCGTCGCTTCGTCTTCCACACGGTAAGCGTGGCCGTATTGTGGGTATCAAAACTTTCTCACGTGAGAAGGGTGATCGCCTCGAAACAGGTGTCATCAAGCGCATTCATATCGAAGTAGCACAACTCCGTAAAATATCAGTAGGTGACAAGCTCGCAGGTCGTCACGGTAACAAAGGTGTTATCTCAAAGGTATTGCCAGAGGAAGACATGCCGTATCTTGTCGATGGCCGTCCGGTAGATATCATCCTCAACCCGCTTGGTGTGGCATCTCGTATGAACCTCGGTCAGATTTTGGAGACACACTTGGGTCTTGCTGCACGCAAGCTTGGGTATCAGGCAATTTGCCCTCCATTTATTTGTCCTACCGAAGATGAAATCAAAGACGAATTGGAAGCCGCAGGTATTCCGCGCTCAGGTAAAGTACCTCTTTTCGATGGCCGCACGGGCGAAAAATTTGAATCCGATGTGATGGTAGGCAACGTATATGTCTTGAAACTCAACCACATGGTAGAAGACAAGATCCACATGCGTTCAATCGGGCCCTACTCGCTTATCACCCAGCAGCCACTTGGTGGAAAGGCACAGGGCGGTGGTCAGCGTTTTGGCGAGATGGAGGTATGGGCGCTCGAAGGTTATGGCGCCTCGCATACTCTGCAAGAAATGATCACGATCAAATCAGACGACGTGATGGGCCGCGCCGCTATGTACGATGCAATCGTCAGGGGCGAGAAGCTCAAGAATCCTCGGGTTCCCGCATCATTCTATGTATTGGTAAATGAAATGAAAGGCCTCGCACTCAACGTCATCATCAACGAACGAGATATCCCACCCGAAGAAGATGCTGTCGCAGAAGAATCAGAAGAGCGCCCAGCGCGCAAAGGTCGGGAACGTACGGAGCGATTCGCCTAATCTCAACTATTTATGTCTCTCAATACAATGGACAAAAACGAACGAAAGAGCAGCGACTTTGAGTCAATCGTACTCAAGCTAGCTTCTCCTCAAGATGTACTCTCATGGTCACATGGTGAAGTCACCAAACCTGAGACTATCAACTATCGCACCCAACGACCCGAGCGCGACGGTCTTTTCTGTGAGAAAATCTTTGGTCCTACCAAAGACTATGAGTGTTACTGTGGTAAATATCGCCGTATACGCTACAAGGGTATTATCTGCGATAAATGTGGTGTTGAAGTAACCAAAGCTCAAGTTCGCCGCGAGCGCATGGGTCACATCGAACTTGCCGCTCCCGTAGCCCACATTTGGTTTGTGCGCTCGGTGCCATCACGCATCGGTTTGCTTCTTGATCTCTCAGTGGTAGATCTTGAACGCATCATTTATTTTGCCGGATACATCGTCACCAATGTCAACGAATCAGCGCGCGAAGAAGTGCTCCGCGATATTGATCGTGAATTTAAACTCAAATCAAAAAACGCTCCCAGCAAAGAAACTCTCAAAACTGCTACTGACCGGGCAAAAGCAGAACTCAAAAACCTCGGGTTGCATATGGTGCTCTCCGAGATCGACTATCATCGCCTGTCACTTAAATACGCAAGTGTTTTTTCTGCAGGTACCGGCGCCGAAACTCTTCGCCAAATCTGTGAAAAGATTGATTTCGGTGAATGGGTAGCGGAACTTGAGACTGAGATCGAATCTGCCAGCCCGCTCGCTAAAAAGAAATTGTTGGCGCGCTTGCGCATGATCAAATCAATGGAGCGTGCACGTATCCGTCCCGAATGGATGTTTTTGACGACACTCCCCGTTATTCCACCTGATTTGCGTCCTATGGTGCCACTCGATGGCGGCAGGCACGCAAGCTCTGATGCAAATGATCTTTATCGTCGCGTTATCAACCGCAACAATCGTCTCAAGCGCTTGTTTGAACTTAAAGCTCCTGAAGTTATTACGCGCAACGAAAAGCGCATGCTGCAGGAAGCCGTAGACGCCTTGATCGACAACTCGATCAAGCGCGGCGTGATGCCGGTCGCGTCTCAAGCTCAGCGCCGCCCACTTCGTTCACTCGCAGACATGCTCAAGGGTAAGCAAGGACGTTTCCGCCAAAACCTTTTGGGCAAGCGTGTCGACTACTCGGCTCGCTCGGTTATTGTTGTGGGCCCACAGCTCAAACTTCATCAGTGTGGTCTCCCGAAACACATGGCACTCGAACTCTTCAAGCCATTTGTTATTAACAAAGTTATTGAGCGCGAGCTTGCGCACAATATTCGTGGTGCTTCTCGCTTGATCGATGAGGCAACACCAGAAATCTGGGCGATTTTAGAAGAAGTTATAAAAGGCAAGTATGTGCTTCTCAACCGCGCACCAACCTTGCACCGTCTCGGTATTCAGGCATTCCAGCCATTGCTCCTCGAGGGCAATGCTATCCAGCTTCATCCGCTTGTGTGTTCGGCGTTCAATGCTGACTTCGACGGTGACCAGATGGCAGTCCACGTACCACTCACCGAAGACGCGCAACGCGAGGCTCGCGAGATTATTTCTGCCTCACGCAACTTGCTCAAGCCGGGTTCTGGTGACGCTATCGCCGTTCCTTCGCAGGACATGGTGCTTGGATGTTATTGGCTGACTAGTATCAAAGACGGCGCGAAAGGCGAGGGCAAATCATTTGCTTCAAAAAACGAGGCCATTCTTGCGTATGATATGGATGATATCGATCTTCGTGCCAAGGTGCGCGTGTTCTCTCATATCGAGGCAGGTACTCCGGAGTATCTTGAGACTTCGGTTGGACGCATGCTCTTCAATATCGCAATCCCGAACGATTACGGATTTATCAATGAAAAGCTTGGCAAGAAACAGCTCGGTAAGTTGATTGGTAAATTGCTTCGCAAGTATGGTCAGGCAGCTCTTCCTCCGATTCTCGATAAAATTAAAGACATCGGTTTTTCATCGATTACCAAATCCGGTATGAGCTGGGGTATGGATGATCTTCGCGTTCCTCCAGAAAAGGATGCGATCGTTGCTTTGGCAAACAAAGAAGTAGAGGTCATCGCTGAACAGTATGACAATGGTTTGCTCACTGAAGAAGAGCGTTACAAAAAAGTTATTGAGGTATGGTCACGCGTAAAGCACGAAGTCTCGCAGCTCATTCCCAAGGCTATTGAACCCAACGGTTCCGTATTTTCCATGGTTGATGCGGGTGCACGTGGTTCGTGGGACTCCGTCAGTCAGATGGCCGGTATGAAAGGCCTCTTGCGTAACCCATCAGGACGTATCATCGAGCTTCCCGTGCTTTCAAACTATAAAGAAGGTTTCTCAGCCCTCGAATATTTCATCTCGACTCACGGTGCTCGTAAAGGTACGGCAGACACCGCACTCAAGACCGCAGTTGCGGGTTATTTGACCCGCCGTCTTGTCGATGTGTCACAAGATATCATTATCGCTGAGTCTGATTGTGGTACCGAAGAAGGCGTCTCAGTTATCAAAGAAAATCTTAAGGAAATTGGTGCATCTTTTGCTCAACGTATTTTCGGTCGCACATTGACTGTTGATATCAAGCATCCTGAAACCAAAAAAGTACTATTTAAAAAAGGTCATCTCATTACCGTTGAAGAGGCAGAAATGCTCGACGGTCTTGATGTCCCGCAAGCTACCTTTCGTTCGCCGATTACCTGCGAGACTCTTCGTGGTATGTGCCAGACCTGTTACGGGTATGATCTTGGTTCAAATACTCCTGTGCGCATGGGTGAGGCGGTGGGTATTGTGGCCGCTCAAGCTATCGGTGAGCCAGGTACTCAGCTGACTATGCGTACCTTCCACCTCGGCGGTGTAGCCGGCGCATCTGGTGACATTACGCTCGGTCTTCCGCGCGTAGAAGAAGTTTTTGAGTCACGCATGCCGAAGCACAAAGCAGTACTCTCAACCATTGAAGGCACGGTGATGGATATTGTCGAAGAAAACCGTGAGAAAATTATCACGGTTGCAGGTCATGACAAAAAAGGAAAAGAATCAGTCGAAACGTACACCGTACCGTTTGGCCGCATTCTCACTGTAAAAAAAGGATACGAGGTCAAACCTGGCGATAATCTTTGCGATGGTCCGGCTGATATGCAGGAACTCTATGAGATCGCAGGCAAAGAGCGCGTACAGCACTATATTCTCAACGAAGTAAGCCGTGTATACGCATTGCAGGGCGCAACAATCAACACCAAGCACATCGAAGTTGTGGTGCGTCAGATGTTTAGCCGCGTAAAAGTAAAAGATTCAGGTTCTACCAATCTTGCGATTGGCGAGATCATCGAGCGCACACTTCTCGAAGAAGAAAACGCAAAAGCTCGCCGTGACGGTGGTGAGGAAGCTGAGGGCACGACATTGCTCATGGGTATCACGCGCGTGGCACTCACCACGACCAGCTTCTTGTCAGCCGCATCATTTATGGAGACAAGTCGCGTACTCATTCGCGCAGCTCTCGAAGGCCGCGAGGACAAACTCTTGGGTCTCAAAGAAAACGTTATCATCGGCCGTTTGATCCCAGCCGGTACCGGCTTCAAACAAAAAGAAGAGTTATAGTGAGTTTTTCGTTGCCATGCGGCAAAAAACCTCTATACTGGGGGGGTGGCAAAGAAAAAAACCCGAAAAGAAAACTCACGCAAAGAACGCGAGCGCGAACCACTTCTAGCTCAGGAAACTCGAGATAGCATTGTTGCGATCGTTGCCTTGGTAGCTGCCGTCCTCTCGGTGATGGCATGGATTGGTGTCGCGGGGCGTGTAGGCGAATGGGCCTACGCGCTCTTTTCGCTCTTGCTCGGTAGGGGATATTTCCTGCTTCCTATAGCACTCTCGCTAGTATCAGCCGCTCTTCTTTTCTCAATCAAGCAAAAATTTGTAAGCCTACCGCTCGTAGGTGCTACCCTTTTTCTTGTCTCCAGTCTCGCTCTCGCTGATATTGGGTTTGGTGAGCGTACGGGCGGCTTAGTGGGTGAGTATGCGGCAAAGCCAATGCTCTATTTCTTTGATTCGTTCGCGAGCGGGGTTATCTTTGTCTCGCTTATCATTATTTCCATGCTCATTACGTTCAACGCTTCATTGCGTCGTATGCCAAAAATATTGCAAGGGGATGAAGAGGAAGATGAAGTTGCGCCAGTGAAGATGGCAGCTCCCGTGCTCGCAGCACCTGTATTTGCTGACGATGAGCCGGTTATGGCGGCACCCGAACCAGCTCGCGAGGTCAAAAAAGATGATCGCAAAAACGTCTCGCCAGAAATTATGAAAGAGCTCAAACGCAAAGCCGCTGACTATGTATTGCCACCTCTCAATCTTTTAGATAATGATCGCGGCAAGCCATCACCCGGCGACATCAAGGCAAATAGCAATATCATCCAGCGTACGCTGCAAGACTTTGGTATCCCTGTCGAGATGGGCGAGGTAAGCGTTGGGCCATCGGTCACTCAATATACGCTCAAGCCCGCGCAGGGTGTGAAGCTCGCGCGCATTGTGGGACTCCAAAACGATCTCGCGCTTGCACTCGCTGCACACCCAATTCGTATCGAGGCGCCGATTCCAGGTAAGTCATTTGTCGGTATTGAGATTCCAAACCGCACCATCGCGCTTGTAGGTTTACGTAGTCTTCTTGATCGTGAAGAGTATCAGCGTGGTGGACCGCTTACTTTCTCACTTGGTAAAAACGTGGCGGGCGAGGCAACGTATGCGGATTTGGCAAAGATGCCACACATGCTTATCGCTGGCTCTACCGGTTCGGGTAAATCGGTATCAATTCACTCGGTACTTATGAGCTTGCTCTACAAAAATACGCCACTCTCATTGCGTCTCATTATGATTGACCCCAAACGCGTGGAGCTTGCGCATTATCAAGATTTGCCGCATTTGCTTACACCCGTTATTACCGAATCAAAAGAAGCGATCTCCGCGCTTCGCTGGGCAGTGCGTGAGATGGAGGAGCGCTATAAGATTTTACAGATGGCCAAGGCGCGCGATATTGTTTCCTACAATTCATCAGGTTCGCATGAGTTTATGCCTTACATTGTCATTGTGATCGATGAGCTTGCAGACTTGATGGCATCGTTCGGTAGAGAAGTGGAGGCATCGATCGTGCGTATCGCGCAGATGGCACGCGCGGTCGGTATTCATTTGGTTATTGCAACCCAGCGTCCGTCGGTTGAAGTTATCACAGGTCTTATCAAAGCAAACATCACGAGCCGTATGGCGTTTCAGGTAGCCTCACAGATCGATTCACGTACGATTATCGATATGGCGGGGGCAGAAAAACTTTTGGGCAATGGCGACATGCTCTTTTTGTCGGGAGACGCAGGTAAGCCAAAGCGCGTACAGGGGGCATTTGTTTCTGACAATGAAGTTAAAAAAGTGACGGCCTTTATTCATACGCAAGAAAATGAGCCTGCATACAACGAAGAAATTCTTAATGCAAAAGCACAGGCAAATGGTCGTGGTGGTGACGGTGATGATGGGGAAGATGATCCTCTTTATGAAGAAGCATACGCAGTCGTGATGGATACCGGTAAGGCGTCAACAACTCTTTTGCAGCGGCATCTACGTGTTGGGTATGCACGTGCTGCGCGTATCATTGATTTGCTTGAAAAGCGTGGCGTCGTAGGCCCTGGCGATGGCGCGAAACCTCGTGAGATTTTGGCGGGTCGCAGCACTCAGGACGAACGTTATGTCTCTTAATATCCGTCAGCCCGATTATCTTTTTCGTGATGGCGCCTCTCGCTATCCGTTGCGTCACAAGAGCGCCGCGGTCATGATAACTTTTTTTGTCGGTATTTTAGGCGTTGGCTATATTCTTTTTCATTCCTCGACCATTTATGCCGTGCCGGATTTGTATGTATTCGAACCAGTTGATGGCGCTGTTGTGCGCGCCCAGCAGGTTGCTATTGCAGGTGAGACCGAACCCAAGTCGCGTCTCGAGATCAATGGTTATGAGTTATTTAGTGATGACAGAGGAGCTTTTCGCGTAGAGTTACCACTGCAAAGAGGTATACATATTCTTGACATTCGTGTAAAAAATCGCATTGGTAAAGAGGCAAAGGTTGTGCGACACATTATCGTCGAGTAGTATGTGGATATGGCAAAAAAACAAGTAAAATCTGAAGGAGACTCAAGATCTGGCGCAGTAGATATGACTGTCAAAGCCATCCAGTCAAAATTTGGCGAAGGGTCACTCATGCGTCTTGGCGATGTAACAAAAGTCGCCATCAAAGCAATTCCTACCGGTTCATTTTCGCTTGATTGGGCGCTTGGTGTGGGTGGCGTGCCGCGAGGGCGTATTGTAGAAATTTTCGGTCCTGAATCATCAGGCAAGACAACGCTCTGCCTTCATATCGTTCGCGAATGCCAAAAGCAGGGAGGTGTCGCCGCGTTTATTGACGCCGAGCACGCGCTTGATCCTGATTATGCAAAAAAGATTGGCGTCAATCTCAATGAGCTTCTTATCTCGCAGCCTGATACTGGCGAGCAGGCGCTCGAGATTGTAGAAAGCCTTGTGCGTTCGGGCGGCATGGCGGTCATCGTCATTGACTCAGTTGCAGCTCTCACTCCGCGTGCAGAGATCGAAGGTGATATGGGCCAGCAGCATGTGGGACTCCAGGCGCGACTTATGTCACACGCGCTTCGTAAGCTTACCGCAATAGTTTCTAAGACTGATACCACGGTTATTTTTATCAACCAAATCCGCATGCAGATTGGTGTGATGTTTGGTAACCCTGAGACAACGCCGGGTGGCAAGGCACTTAAATTTTACTCATCAGTGCGCATCGATGTTAGGCGTATGGCGCAGATTAAAAAAGCCGAAGAAACTATCGGCAATCGGGTAAAGGTAAAGGTGGTCAAAAACAAAGTTGCTGCACCCTTTCGTGCAGGCGAATTTGATATCATGTTTGACGAAGGTATTTCGTATGAGGCAGACTTGCTCAACCTCGGCGTAAAGCTCGGCGTGGTTAAAAAGAGCGGCGCCTCACACACGTTTGGTGATCTCAAGCTTGGCCACGGGTACGACGCAGCTCGTCTCTTCTTGAAAGAAAACAAACAAGAACGCAAAAATCTCGAGAAAGCGCTCCGCGATAAATTGGAAGAAGAATAACACAAAAGCCCCCTTGCGGGGGCTTTTTTTGGTCAGTATTCAATTTTAGTTTTTTCCTTTCCCGGTAGATTCAATCTACTTCATCGAGACTTCAGGCGACCAGCGCTCACGGAGCACTTGGACTTTGGTCTTTTTTAAACCAAACGACTTTGCCTTTTCATACTCCGGAAACCAGATGTCCATTCGGTCAGTATAACGCGAATGCATCCGATCTTTTACTACGAAGACCTTATCTCCGTAGAGTTCCGGAAAGCGGAGCTGAGTGCCGAAGGGGTAGGCGTTTGACGCTACCATGCCCCAGTGCACTGTGTGCCCCGATGCTGCGATAAATGGCGTATCATCCGTCTCTTCCGGTCGGGATGTGTACGCGGTTATCTCGCAGTCAAACTCTTTCTCGATTTGCGGTAGTTCTACTACTACAGCGGGAGGGGGAGGAGGCGGAGGCGGTACTGCTATCGCGCTTGCCTTCCCCAGGAACGACCCGATAAGGGCCGCAAGGATATTCATATCCATAGGTTGTTTACCGCCTTTGCAGGCAATAAAAAATCCCCTGCGAGGGGTATAACTACCCTAGCATAGATTCGGGAATTTTGCAATACTAGGGGTAATGACGCGTCAAATAGCCGTTGATTACATTAAAAAAACACGAATTCTTGGTTTTTCTGATTCTGCACTGCGCCACGAGCTTGAAAAGTCGGGTTGGCCTGCCCATGAGATTGATTTAGCCTTTATTGAGTCACGCGCAGTCGACCAAAAACCCGCTCTTGAGTCGCCACCCGCACAATTTGTGCCGCGTACCAAGCCGCAGTGGGAAGAAAAAGATAAAGAGATCTTTAATACAGAACCAAAGCCGGTTGATTTAACAAAATCGAGTTTAGCTAAACCCCAGGAAATTTTTCAACAATCAAAGCCATCCGTACCCCTCGGAGCGCCCACTGGTACCATTGATGGCCTTCAATTTAACCCGCCACCAAAGTCAGTATCTTCCGAAAAGCCAATAGAGCCGCCAAAAGAGCCTACAGTAGAGGTGCCACGTATCACACAGATACAAAAACCTATCATCACGCCCGCAAATGAGTTGATTGAGCCGGCGCATCCAAAAGAATTGCCACGCGTGGGCACGCCTGATAGTGCCGCGAGGCCATCGCTCGATACCAAGATTTCCGAGGTGAAGTTAGCAACGCCCGAACCCATGGTCATGGGTGTGCCCGCCTCCCAGCTTATCAAGCCAGCAGCTCCAAGTGTGGAGTTACCCAAAAAGCAGCCTGAACCGGTCGAGCTAAAAACGTTCGCTTCACCGGTGGAGATAAAGATAGAGCGCGTTGTTGCTCCTCAAAAACAACCTGAGTATATGCCCAAAGAGCAAATGAACGCTACTCAACCCCCGCGTTTCAATCCTGCCCAAGAAGCTTTTGTCTCAGAGCTTATGGGAGACAAGATTGCGTCTGCAAATACAAGTTCGTCGCCTACTCGCTCTGCGGTACTTGAGTCTATCGGTGTACCACCGCGTACGCGTAACAATCGTACGCTTGCCGCCGTCGCCATTTCTGCTTTTTTTCTCATTGCATCAGGTGCGTCGGCAGGTTTTTGGTACTACCAGACAACCCTTAAGCCGCAATCAATAGTAAAGGGTGCACTCGTGAGCGCACAAAACATGAAATCATATAGCTATGATGCTGAGTTACAGATGAAAATACGCGAATCAAAAACAACACTCGGAAAAGCCATGAGACCTTTTGTGCCGCCGCTTGCAGGTTTTGCGTTGGGCGCTATGACAGTGGGTGACACTGCATCAGATATCGATACCAACTATTCTTTTACTCTGCGTGCCAAGGGAGCTGTAGACGCGCATGATCCAGCAAAGCCAAAAAGCGAAATGACGCTCACGCTGGGGACCAAAGATTTTATCACCCCAGGCTTTCCAAACTCTAATACCGAGTTTGAATCGCGTCTTGTTGATGATACCTATTACTTTCAGGTAGCAAAGTTGCCGTATTTTGATTCAGCTACGGTTGATCCGACTATGCCGAAATTTACTTCCGCAGACATTACCGGTAGATGGGTGTCGATCAATTTTGAAACATTCGAAGATGATTTTAATAACTATGTAAAAGAACTTTCCTTGCTCGAGCCGTCTTTTGTCGGATATCACTTGGATCTTGATGAGCAAGAAGATCTTATCACCAAAAAACAGACCCAAGATATTGAAAAAATGTGGGATGAGACGCGGCTCGTCGTCTGGGATGATCAGATTGTGCGCGAACAAGAAAATGGTACTGATAGATATCGGGTCAAAGGAACGCTTGATAAAGACTCATTTAAGCGGTTTATTGTCCAATCTGCGAGTATGACGGGCGGCGTTGTCGATGAAGAAGGTAAAAAGAGTATCGAAGACATTTTTGCGCATATTGGTGATATTGAGATCAATGCATGGGTTGATAAAAATTCCGGCACACTTGTTCGTTTTGCAATAAGTGGGGCGAGTACGTTACCGCTAAATACCGAGGTAGCAGAGGGCGTAGCAGAGTTTCATCTGACAGCTGATCTTTCAGATATTGATAAGCCGATAACTATTGCGCCACCAGCTGATCATTATGACGTACGTAATCTACTAGAAAAACTTTTTGCCTACGCGCGTGAAGGTTTTGCGAGCGACAACGCAGATGCAAGAGATGCTCGGCGTCTCTCCGATCTTTCGCGCATACGAACAGCGCTCGAGCTTTATAAAAAACGTGAAGGGATGTATCCCGCAAAACTTTCTGATCTTGTCTCCGAGTATTTAGCGACGTTACCTACCGATCCATTCACCAAAAAACAGTATCGCTATACACGCACCGCCAAAGGGTACACGCTCTCCGCGCAACTCGAAGACATAAAGCATCCAATCCTCAAACAAGACATCAGCCCCGGCAATACGCTCTATGATATAGGCCCCGCGCTCTGATGAAACGTATAGGCGTCTTGTTGGGAGGTCCTTCGAGTGAGCATGATATCTCAGTGCTCTCAGGGCTCAATGTGCTGCGCGCGCTTGAGGCAAATTATGAGGCGGTGCCCATTTTTATTACGCGCACTGGCGAATGGCTTTTTGGCGCCGCGCGTCAGTGGCTAAGTCCTATCGAGGCGCTTTTGCGTGTTGATGGAGTTTTCAATGCGCTTCATGGTGAGTACGGGGAAGACGGGCATGTCCAGCGGATACTTGAGCGTGCACATATACCATATACAGGCGCACAGAGTTTGGCGTCCGCAGTGTCTATGAATAAAGCAATGGCGCACGATATTCTTGCAAAAGCTGGATTGCGCATTCCTAGAAGCATGGTTATGGGAAAAGATAATCTTGATATGCGCGCAGTGCTCGCGTTTGGTGCGCCACCATGGATTGTAAAGCCGCGTTCGCGCGGATCTTCCGTCGGCGTTTCCAAAGTTTCCATGCGCGAACAGTTGCCCACAGCTTTTGAGAAAGCGCTTGCTGTTGATACTCATTTGATCGTGCAGGAGTTTATACCAGGTAGAGAGATTACCTGCGGGGTGCTTGAAAATTTTGGCGGTAGGGCACACGTGGCACTCGCCCCTATCGAGATCATACCTCCAGCCGACGCGGCATTTTTTGACTATCAGGTAAAATACAATGGCAAGACACAAGAGATTTGCCCGGCTGAATTTTATGGCGCCATGCTCAAAAAAATTCAAGAGACAGCGCTCGCGGCACACCACGCGCTTGGGCTTCGTCACTACTCACGCACAGATATGATTATCAAAACGCCCGAATACACCCGCCGCGCACCCGAACTCTATGTACTCGAAGTAAACACGCTTCCCGGGCTTACATCTGAGTCGCTGTTCCCGCGCGCGGCGCGTCATGCAGGGCTTGAGTTCCCCGATCTTGTTAACCACTTGGTTAAATTGAGCGGCGTGGTATAATGAGCCTTATGGATGATACTAAAAAAACAGGGCCGCGCGATGTCTTTAGTCACTTGCTTGCGATTATCTTTCTTTACGTAAGCGTTTTTGCTTTCGGCTCCATCGTCTTTTCTCTTATCGATATTTATCTCCCTGACGTATTGCAGGGGCTCGGGTCATATGCGCGAGAAGGTTTGCGCTGGCCGCTTGCCGTACTCGTCGTTGTTTTCCCTTGTTACGTGTGGCTTACCTGGTATCTTGCGCGCGATGTCGAGCATAATCCAGAAAAACGTGATCTGAGAACTCGCAAATGGCTTTTGTATTTTACTTTGTTTGCTACCACTATCGCCATTGTCATCGACCTCATCTCGCTTATTTTCACCTTCCTTAATGGTGAGCTGACTACCCATTTTGTTCTCAAGGTGTTGACGGTCTTTGCGATTGCAGCGGCAGTATTTACCTATTATCTTTGGACAATTCGCAAGGGCATATCAGCATTTAAACATGCAGGGATGCGCGTGTTTGTTATCGGTACGGTGGCGATAGTCGTTCTTAGTATTATCTTTGGATTTTATGTTGCGGGTTCTCCGCAGTCAGAGCGCTTGCGCCGTCTCGACATGGAGCGAGTCAGTGATCTCTACGTTGTTCAAAATCAATTAGTAGAATACTGGCGTGCAAAAAATGCACTACCTTCAGCACTCAACGATCTCGTCGACGATATCAACGTGACTATGTTGCCGATTGACCCTGTAACTAGCGAATCATATGAATATCGGGTAACGGGAGAGCGCACTTTTGAGCTTTGCGCGGTTTTCCAAGCCGAAGACATAAAGGGCAGTGACGTCTCATCAATTGCATATCCATACGATCAGTACGGTGAAAGTTTCGCACACGGTATTGGTCGTACATGCTTTGAGCGCACCATTGATCCTGATAGGTTCCCGCCGTTGAAATCTCTTCAACAATAGGGTATTATTTTCTGACGCCAGAGCCTTGTAGGCGCGGCGTTTGAAAAGGGCCTGTAGCATAGTGGCAGTGCACCCGGTTTGCATCCGGGGTGTCGGAGTTCGATTCTCCGCAGGTCCACCGTTTGTCTAGACAGGGAATATTGCCGAAAGCGTAAACATTTCCAGTCCAAGAAAGAAAAAGACCTCCCCGATACGATGACCAGGGAGGTCGTGATTGCCCGTGTTGCGTGAGTGGCTGAGACTTGTCGACAGTCAAGATTGAATGTTTTGGCGACGGCGACGGCGGATATCTTCATGTCGACGAATCATTCGATCTGCAGATTCCCAACCCCTCTGCCCCGCCTCGTTGAAGAGCGCGCCAAAGAGAAATAGGAATGAGGCGATCGAGAACAAGACTGCTGCTTCGCGGATTTGGGGATCTGTAGTCCAAATTGCGATACTGAGCCCTAAAAGTGTAACAAAGCTTAGTATGCGAACTGACAGAACTCGTTCCATTATTTCCATCATAATTATACTTTTATCCTCCGTCCGGACTGGTCTCGAAGAAAATTTTCGAGAGCAATCCTCGAAGGAAATGATTTCCGAAGAACTAGGAAAATTATATACTTAATGTAAAGTGTTGTCAATATTTTGCCCTGAATCCTGGCTTGCGAAGTGCGTCCAATAGCCTATTCCAAGTTAGAGGTATATCTCGACACGGTCCACCGTCAAGACTGGAAAGTTTGTCGAAAGCGTAAACTCTCCCCGCCTAGAAAAGAAAAAACCTCGCCGGCATAATAGTCGAAGAGGTTGTTGTTCCGAGGAGCTGTGTAATTAGATCAGAGAGATTGCTTCTAGCAAAAACGCATGGAACTGTCCAGCGTCTTTTAGGATTTGAGCGGCGACTTGTTCATCAAGTCCTCTGCAATCTACTTCGATCCTCATGAGACAAGAATCAGCGTGTTGTCGTGCAGCTTCCGCATAGCGTCTGCGTTTCTCCTGTGTTCTTTGCTCTTCTTCTCGGATCCAGATTGCTTGAGTACTCATAGTTTCCTCCGTCTGATTGACGGCCGACGAATTGTCAGACCGTAGGTGTCTGCCATCAATCTCGGAGGAAGGCGTTTCAAATGAACTAGCAAGATTATATACTTGATATGAAGTTTCGTCAATCATTAGTGGATGTTGGTAAGAGCTCGCGAAGTACGCCCAAAACTCCATCCCAAGTTCGAGGTATGTCTCGACACGGTCCACACTTTTTATACATACCGGAAATGGTTCGATTGCGCCTATAATAAAGCCATCTTGATATATGGCTTATGTTTTTTCTTTTTGATGTAGGGGGTACCAATACACGCATGGGTTTCTCGCGCGATGGCAGCTCAATCGAGGGTGAGCCCATCATGACCCAAACACCGCAGCGCTACGAAGATGGCGTTGCCCTCTTGGTTGAATCTGCAAAAAAATATGCTGCCCCAGGCCAGCTGCGTGTGGCAGCAGGTGGGCTTCCGGGTGTGATCGATCAGATGACAGGTACCTTGCTGCGCGCGCCACATCTTGAAGGTTGGGTCGGCAAACCATTTGTCGCCGATCTGTCTGCAGCACTTGGTGTAGCGGTATTGATTGAAAATGATGCCGCGCTCGCAGGTCTTGGTGAGGCAGTCTACGGCGCTGGCAAGGGGCATGATATTGTTGCGTATCTTACGGTCAGTACTGGCGTGGGGGGCGCTCGCATCGTACGAGGCGCCATCGATGCGCATCATGTTGGATTTGAACCCGGGCATCAGATTGTCGCCCATCATGATCAAAGTTATATCACTCTCGAATCGCTCGTGTCAGGGTCAGGTATTGAGCGACGGCTTGGCAAAAAATCAGAAACTATTTCTGACCCCGCAGTATGGCAAGAGGTGACTGGCAAACTTGCGATTGGTGTTGCCAATGTTATTTTACTTTGGGCTCCCAATGTTGTGGTGATCGGTGGTGCACTCAAAGATCGTTTGTTGCTCCCAATGCTTGAACAGCATTTGGGGCAGATTATTTCTGTATTGCCAACGCTTCCTAAAATAATACTCGCATCGCTCAAATCAGTAGGTGGGCTTTACGGCGCACTCGAGATCGCACGCCGCGAGGTATCAAAAGAGATATGAAAATTCGCATTCGCCGTATCGATAAATCATTGCCGCTTCCTGCTTATCACACGGGTGGCGCGGTTGCGTTTGATCTTGCCGCACGCGAGACGACTGTTATCGAGTCACACTCGATCGGATTCATTCCACTCAATGTGGCTATTCAAATTCCCGAGGGTCACATGGTGTTGCTCGCACCTCGCTCATCAACACCCAAACGCGGCATCTTTTTTGCTAACAGCGTAGGTATTATGGACCGCGACTATTGTGGGAATAACGATGAATACAAAGCTTTTGTTTATAATTATACCGAGGCGCCGGTGACTATTGAGCGCGGTGAGCGCATTGCGCAGGGCATTGTGCTCAAAACCGATGCTGTGGAGTTCGAAGAAGTCGATGATCTTGGTGTACCTGATCGTGGAGGCTTCGGTACCACGGGGCTCTAGCTGTGGAAATGATCGATTGACTTTGGAGATATTTCTAACAAAATAAAAGATACTAGGAATCTAAAACTATGAATAAGCTTTTTGTAGGTATTATCATTATCGCGCTTGTCGGTATCGGCGGGTTCGTTTTATTTCCAGGAGGGCAAGATGCCCTAGCCCCCGAATCGCCCAATAATAGCGACGAGGTGATGGATAAAAAAGCAGATAGCACAACAACAGGAGAAGAGAGCGTAATGGTTAAAGAGACTGTCATTAAAATCACTAAAGATGGTTTTATGCCAAACCAGGTGACAATCAAGACTGGCGAGCGAATACGATTCCAAAACGAAAGCGGCGCTGGCAGCTGGCCCGCATCAGCTATGCATCCGACACATACCGTTTATCCGGGCTCAAATATCACTAAGTGCAATACCACTGACGAGCCAAATATTTTTGACGCATGCCGCGAGTTAGCCGATGGCGAATCGTGGTCATTTGCATTTAAAGAGAAGGGCGCTTGGAAGTATCATGATCATGTGGTGAACGGCCGTTATGGCGGCATCACGGTAGAATAAAGCGATAAAGTCTTTCTTTCAAAAACCCTCTGGTACCCAGAGGGTTTTTGGGTATAATAAAGAAATGCTCGACATCAAGTTTATCCGTGAAAATCCAGGGCTTTTGCGCGATGCTGCACGCAAAAAACATATCCCTTTTGATGTGGAAAAATTACTCGAAGCTGATCGCACTAGGCGCGAGCGGCAAGTTGATGTTGATGCGCGTCGTGCCCGGCTCAATGCAACCTCTGAAGATATTGGCCGCATGGACGATGCCGATGCAAAGCAAAAGCTCATCGAGGAAATGCGCGAGCTCAAACGCGACCTTGCAGATAAAGAAAAAGCATTTGCCGATGCCGATGCTGAGTTTCAAAATCTCATGTATCAGGCGCCCAATATTCCCGATCCTTCCGTGCCCGATGGTGCGTCTGATGCTGATAACAAAGAGATAAGGCGTTGGGGTACGCCGCCAGCGTTTTCTTTTGCACCAAAAGATCATGTTACCTTATTGCATAATTTAGATCTTGCAGACTTTGACAACGGCATTAAGGTTGCCGGATTTCGAGGATATTTTCTCAAGCGCGAGGCGGTACTACTTGAGATTGCTCTTTGGCAGTTTGCGATGCGTGAGCTCTCAGGTAAGGGTTATATACCGATTACTGCACCTTCGCTCGTGCGTGAAGAAAATTTTACTGGCACGGGATATTTTCCGCAGGGTAAGGAAGATGTATACCAGACACAAGACAACACCTACTTGGTCGGCACTGCTGAGGTTTCGGTCATGGGCATGCTTCGTGATGAAACACTCGCCGAGAGTGAATTGCCCAGAAAAATGGTTGCCATATCGCCCTGTTTTCGAAGAGAGGCTGGAAGTCATGGAAAAGATACCAAGGGCCTTTATCGTGTACATGAATTTCGTAAAGTTGAGCAGGTGATTGTCTGCAAGGCCGATCATATGGAATCAGTTCAGTTACACGAAGAATTGCTAGCAAACTCAGAAGAGCTTTTGCAAAAACTTGGGCTTCACTATCGCGTAGTGCTCAATTGTGGCGCCGACATTGGTCTTGGCCAGGTTAAAAAATATGATATCGAGACGTGGATTCCATCACAAGAAAAATTCGGTGAGACTCATTCAGCGTCCTATTTTCATGATTTCCAAACGCGTCGTCTCAATCTCAAATATCGTGATGCTGAGGGCGTGACACGTTTTGCTCATTCGCTCAATAATACTGCGGTGGCAACTCCGCGCATTCTTATTAGTCTTCTCGAACAGAATCAGCAAGCTGACGGATCAATCCGCATACCCGAAGTGCTTCAGCCGTATATCGGCATCGATGTCATCAGGCGCTGATGGCCAATACCAGAAAAAACTATATTGAATCGCAGAAAAAAAAGCGGCACAAAGCTCGCGTGCGTCGCCTTACTATTACGGTAATTGCGGGTGTAGTGTGTCTGGTGGGTACGGGGGCCTATCTATTTTCAAACAGATTTCATATCGTTGATGTTTCCCTTGAGGGCGTTGCTCGTACGTCGCGCGAAGATGTAGATTTGTATCTTGCCGAATGGTTGGGGCAGAAAAAATGGGGGATCATCCCCGTACGTTCCTACTGGTTGTTATCACGTAGTGATTTATCACAGGGGCTTGCGTCAGCCTTCCCTACTATTGAACATGCAGAAGTTGTAAAAGAATTTCCTCATGCGCTTAAAGTCTCTGTCAAAGAGTATGCAGGTTGGGGTGTATTGTGTCGCACCAATGCCGACGAATGTTTCTGGATTGACCGGGCAGGCGTTGCATTTGAGCCGGCACCTGCGGGGTTTTCGGGCATTATTGTCCCCAAAATTACTGATGAGCGTGATCGTACGGTCGTATTTCGAGAGCAGCAGCTCTCGGGCGAGATGATGCGGCTCATCACTTTTTTCAATGAACGAGCGCCACAAGATCCTCGTATTCAAAGTGTTGAGTTTACTATTGCACGTACTGACGAGACAATCAGAGTTAAAACGCGTGCTGGGTGGGAAATCTTAATGCTTGAGAAAACCGATCCCGGGTATGTGTGGCAAAATCTCGAGACCGCACTTGCAGGCGAGATCAAAGATGATATCTCGCGCCTCGAATACGTTGATCTTCGTTTCGGTAATAAGATTTTTTATAAATTTCGAGAATAGTTCTCTACGGCATTCGATAGAGAAAGATTGATGTGCCAGCGCGGTCAAACGGTTTGAGATCGCGCAACCACGGGTAGCTGTCTTTCGGATCGCCTGAAGGAAATCCTTTGGTAGGGATGGCCCAGGTACCTGCAAGCTGGTTGATCGAGATCGCAAAAATTGATCCTGACGGTGGCGCGCCAAAGCTTGAATACCACGGGGCAAATTGGTCGCCGAGCCAATAGCGTTGGGCTGCGTCACCGGCAGCAGACCCGCCAAAATAATGGAGATATATTTTTTCGTTGGGATTTTGCCGGGCGATATCACGAAGCCTTTTGAGATCTTGGCCCCAGTCATAATTTGAGTCGGTGGCATAATACCAGCCGTTGTGCGTGCCACCCGCAAGCTCGTTGTAGTATGAGAGATAATGCGGCCACGAGCTTACGGTCGCAGCTCCCATCCACACAAGCAAGAGGACGGTAAAAAATATTTTCGGTAGTGGTTTGATCAGTGATTGATAGACGAGCGAAAGCTTATTTTTTGCAATGACCGTTCCAGGTGCAATCCACATCGCCAATTGGCGCGCTGTCAGCATATAGATAAAGGGAAAGGTGGGCAGCACGTGACGCACGCCGATATTGAGCGGATTGGTGACTGATGAGAGCCAGTAGAATACTACAAAAAAGACGCTGGCAAAAACAGCAAAATGTTTTTGTATCCATACGCGTACAGCTTCCAATGATTTTTTCTCGGCACGCCTGATACGTAGGCATGCAAGCCCCAATGCCAAAAATGAAAAGATGTGAAGTGCCACAGTCTCTTTTAGGAAGTAAACAGTAGGGAAGTATGATACCCAACCTGCCGACGATACCTCGCCCCAGAAATATGCGCTGTTACCGCCCGCGGTTCGTTGCGTCACCATCATGACGCCCAAGAGATATTGCCCCAGAGGGCGCGTGGCCTTATGCTCGATGAGCCAAAAATCAAGCTTTGCAAATGCTTGTGGCCTAAAGGTGCTCACCAAAGTTTGCGCGTCACGTAGCTGGCGTTCTTGTGGGTAGTTCCAGATGTGCCAGAGGTATACGGTCCAGATGACCGCAGCACCTATGACAAATGCGCACCCAATTTTGAGATAGAGTTTGAATGCGCTTCCGAGAAAATCTTTGATGCGCTCGTGGCGGTTAACCACAAGCCATACACCCGCAAGGATGATATAGATCGGTATTAAAAGAAAAAGAGAAAATTTAAGTGACTGTGCAATACCAAAGACAATGCCAAGTACCACGATACGTCGCGTAGAAGGTTTTTTGAGAAACCATACAAACACCGCGATGCCTACCAAAAATCCTAGGCTTGCGGCAATGTCAGTGGTGACGTAGCGCGAATGTGCGATAACGGTGGGCGAGAGCGCCCAGAAAAAAGTGGCAAGAAGTGCGGCGATACTACCAAACTGTCGCTCTGTCCACCAAAAAAGAAAGATACCCGCCAAAAGTGCCAGTATCATGATGGGCAAACGCGAGAGGTGTAATATCAGATCCGCATCATTGCCGAACGAAAAGATAAACTCACCGCCCTGGTCCCATTGGCCGTTGACGGCAGTCTCCCATGCGTTGGTAGTGAGTGGAAATTTGAGATCAAAAAACGCCAGTGGCAAACCTGCCAAGTCTTTAACGAGTGGGGGGTGTTCAGGATTGAGGCGCATGTCACCCTGTGTCACATATGAGTATCCAGCACCGATGTGAGCGGTCTCATCAAAAATTGCCGATTCATTCCACGATGAGGTAAGTGCAAGGACAAACATGAGCGCCAAGAGTATGCCCGCGATGATACGAGGTTGTTTTTTCATATGTTATTCAAATTGAGGCCGTGCTGGTTCGGCGATCAATACCGATCCATGTCGCACAGGACGCAAATTGGGGAAGCGAGAGCGAACGGCGTCGAGTACGCGTTCCTCGTTTCCGATAGGGATAATCATGCAATCGATTGTGCAGTTGATGGAGTCTATGTCACGCAAGGTGTAGTAAAAAATATTTCGTGTGCCAGGTGGTTCGGGTAGATAGGTCTCCGACGCATAGAGTATTGGCTGAAGCGCCATGGGGCGACCCGTGCGATCAATAGTATCTACCTCATCGGTAATGACGTACTTGGGAATGTCGTCGCGCGCATTTTTGAGAAATACACCAATATCATAAAGATTACCGCCAAATGCTGCGCGTACCTCAGGTTGGGGCCCCCACTCGCGAAAGTACATATTGTAGGTGCGGATTCCCCCAAGTAGCAATATCAGTATTGCTACCATGCGTGCATAGTCAGGGTGGACCATCCGTGCTGACCAGCGCCACAACGCATCAAAACCGATTGCGGCAAAAATAATAACCGGCGGGATCATGATAATGGCACGAAGTGCATGTGGCAGGCCTTCTGATGAGATAGCAACTGGCAGGAGCATGGTAAAGAACCACAAAAAGAGTGCCCAATATTTTTTGCGCCAGCTTTCCCAAAGACCTACGGTAAATGCGATGGCAATGGGCCACCAAAGTGACGGGGCGCCTGCAAGGTTGTGTCGCCAGTTAAAGTCGCCTGCAAAATAGAGCATTTGTATTGAAAGCGCCGTATTTTTTGCAAACGCGACAAGTGGGTTGTCGCTCGAAAAAACGGAGATCTGTGATGTGCGGCCAAAGAAATCTTGCGGGCGTTCCAAGAAATACCATCCGAGCGGTGCGCCCGCAACAAACACGAAGAGCAAAAAGAGCATAGGTACACAAAGGACGCAGTGTGATCGTTCTTCTCGTGCGCTTTTCAAAAAGAGCCACAGAGGCGGGATAAGGAGTAATACCGACGCACGATAGGCGATGTAGGAATGAAACCCAAGCCCAAAGAGAAGTCCGCCTATGGCTGCGGCAACAAGTACAAGATCGTGCCGACGCGCATTGCGCTTGACCCATACTTCATAGAGCAGCCCCAGGCCCACAGTCAGGAAAAATGGCGCCATGATCGCGCGAAATCCAATACGCGAAAACATAAGATGCCAAAAACTCGTAGCAAGGAGTGCGGCACCTATGAGCGCGATACGCGTGTCGCGCGTGTAGGCGCGTATAAAAAGATAGATAGCAGCGATGGTTGCGATACCAAAAAGGGCGCTCATGAGCCGCAACGCAAATGAGGTGTGACCAAAGATACTAACTGAGACGGCTTGCAGGTTGATAAAAAATGCTTCGCGCCCGTTGTTCTCAGGATAAAACAGTTTAAATTCACCCGTACGCAGCGCTTCGTGTGCGTTGTTGCCGTTCATGGCTTCATCGGGGAAGAGGCCGGGAGGGTATTCTGACAATTGAGAAAGACGCAAAAAAGCGCCAACGAGTAGGATACCTGCAAGAATTGCCCAGCGTTGTTTGAAATTCACCTTTTTATTATACAACGTGTGCGCTTGTGTATGCTATACTTAAAACCATGGAAGGTGAGACAAAGTTTTCCACTCCCGAAGAAGAAATCCGCTATCTCGAAGGGCGTATTGCCGAGAAAAAGCGTGAGATGACTGGGGCCGCCCCGCGCGACGCTGTTAGCGAGGTTATGCGCGAACACGCCTCTCAGGCTCCCGCGCCCGCAACTCCCGCCCCTCAATCCGTGCCCGCCCAACCTCCCGAAGACGAACTTTCGCGGAGCGTAACTCTTTTGGTAGACGAAGCTCTTTCAAAGGGAGTTCTCGACACCATCACGCGTGTACGCCAAACACACAACCCGTATCTTATCGATGCATTTCATGATGCGCTCGTAGAGCGCTTTATCGCAGGCGTCAGGGGCACATAAGTTTTCATGGATCCGCTTCTTGTAGGTATCATTGCGGCGGCAGTCGGACTCGTACTCATAGCTGCGTTGCTTTTTTATTTTTTGGTGATGCGTCCGCGTCGTGATGCGGAAGTTTCAGGCGCGCTCGATATGGTGCTCTACCAAGTGTTGATCCCGCACGATGAAAACCCGCCCGCAGGTGAGGCAAAAAAGAAAGAACCAAAAGACATTATGGTCGCCCAAGAGCAGCTTTATGCGTCGCTTGCCGCGATCAAGACGAGCGGACTTCACCATATGCGCTTTGGTAGCCCCTCGATTACTTTTGAGGCAGCACTCCCGCATATCGGCGAAGAAGTTATTTTTTATGTAGCGGTACCGCGCTTCGCATCCCAATTTTTTGCCAACCAGCTCAATGCGTTTTTTCCCTCCGCAAAAATAAGCGAATCAAAAGATTATAATATTTTTCATCCAACGGGGACGAGCGTCGGTTCAACCGCCGTACTCAGTAAACACCCGCTTTTGTCGCTACGCACCTACAACGAGCTTGGTTCTGATCCGCTCGAGATTATTACAGGCGCATTTGCCAAGCTCAAAAAAGAAGGCGACGGCGCAGCCCTCCAAGTTGTCATACGGCCAGCGCGCGCCCCTCTCTATCAAAAGGGCAATGAAATCGCGCGTAAGATGCGGTCCGGTGTTTCTTTTAAAGATGCCTTGGGAGGTCTTGGTAAAGAATTGCAAGATGCGGTGGCGACTGCAGGGGCAAAGCCCAAAGATGATAAAAAACTTGAACAAAAACCAAAGGCGATTGATGAAGAGCTCGCAAAGCAGATTGAGACCAAAGCATCGCAGCCGGCTTTTGATGTGGTGATTCGTATCGTGGCGTCAGCGGCGACACCCACTGATGCTACTACTATTATGATGGGGCTTGAGGCTGCTTTTGAGCAGTTTAACAATCCGCAAGGCAATCAGCTCGCTTTTAGACGTATGGGCGGCAAAGCACTCGAAGACTTGCTCTACAGATTTTCTTTCCGTATGTTTGGCGAGTCTGAGAAAATGTATCTTTCGTCATCAGAGCTTGCGAGCCTTTTTCATCTGCCGTATTCAGGGTTTGCACAACCCAATGTTATGTATTTGAAGTCGCGCGAAGCGCCGCCTCCTACCAATTTGCCCGCGTCAGGCTTGCTGCTTGGCGATAGCGTATTTCGTGGCGAGTTGCGGCCAGTCCATATGGCTGATGACGATCGCAGACGTCATATGTATGTCATCGGTCAGACCGGCACCGGTAAATCAACTTTTCTCAAAGAGCTTGCACGTCAAGATATTTTGGCAGGCCGCGGTATTTGTTTTATCGATCCACATGGATCTGATGTTGAATCGCTTCTCGAATCAATCCCGCCTGAGCGTGAGCATGATGTGATTTATTTCAATCCGGGTGACATCGAGCGGCCCATGGGACTTAACTTTTTGGAGTACGATACGCGCTTCCCCGAGCAAAAATCTTTGATTGTTAACGAGCTCTTGGATATTTTCAATAAACTCTACGATATGAAGACGGCGGGTGGACCTATGTTTGAGCAATATTTCCGCAATGCGACCATGTTGGTTATGGAAGATCCGCAGTCAGGCAATACCTTGATGGAGGTAGGTCGCGTACTCGTCGACAAAGAGTTTCGTGATTACAAGCTTTCACGCTCGTCCAATATCGTGGTCAATAGTTTCTGGCAAAAGATAGCCGAGAAGGCAGGAGGCGAGTCAAGTCTTGCCAACATGGTGCCGTACATCACTTCAAAGTTTGATACTTTTTTATCTAACGATATTATGCGCCCCATCATCGCCCAAGAAAAAAGCGCATTTAGTTTCCGTGAGGCTATGGATACGCAAAAGATCTTGCTCATCAATCTTTCCAAAGGACGCCTGGGCGAGCTCAACTCGTCACTCTTGGGGCTTATTATCGTAGGGCGCATATTGATCGCGGCACTCTCGCGTGTGGATATTGCCGATGAATCGGCGCGCAAAGATTTCTTTTGTTATATCGATGAGTTTCAAAATGTCACCACCAAGTCAATTTCCACCATTTTATCGGAAGCCCGCAAGTATCGGCTTTCACTCATTGTGGCGCATCAGTTTTTGGGGCAGTTAGAGGACGATATTAAAAAAGCCGTATTTGGTAACGTAGGCAGCATGGTGTCATTTCGCGTCGGATCTGAAGACGGCGAATTTTTGGAAAAACAGTTTTCCCCAGTATTTACCGCACGCGATCTTATCAATATTGATAACCGAAATGCCTATGTTAAGATGCTCATAGGCGGTCAGACCGCACGTGCGTTCAATATGCAGATGAAAGCTCCGCACAAAGGTGACTCTCTACAAAAAGAAAAAGTTATCGGCATCTCACGTATTACTTACGGCCGTCCGCGCATCGAAGTGGAGGCAGAAATAAAACAACGCTACAAACATGCTTAAAAAAGATTACATTTACGCAGGGATTATCGGGCTTATCACCGCAGTCTTCGTCAGTATTCTTTTGCCTGATTCGTTTCCCATTCCCAAGTGGACGCTTTTTGTCATTCTGCCGATAGGTGAGTATGTCGGATACGTGCTTGCCTCAAGCTTGTTTTCGCATATTCTTTTCCTCAAGCAATTGGGGCGCTTTGGTATTGTAGGTCTCATGAATTTTTCGGTTGATACTGGTATCGCCATTATGCTACGAAGGTATTTTGAGATACCGGCAGAAAGCTATCAGATGCTGCCACTTTTTACCATTTCATTTGTCATCGCGGTGACCAATAGTTATTTCTGGCAGCGCATTTGGACCTTTGCTGAAAAAGATCCGCCCACTCGTCGCGAATTTATCAAGTTTCTCGTTGTCACACTCATCGGCATGGGTATCAATACGCTCGTGGCTTTTGCGACCATTCAAGGCATCTCAAGTCTTAACGGCTTTGATGATGATATGTTGATCACAATCTCAAAAATAGCTGCGACCGCTATCTCGCTTTTCTGGAACTTCCTCGGATACAAATTTATTGTATTTCGTGAGTAAGCTTTTTATCTGGGTATTATTTCTCGTCACTCTCGGGTCCGTCGGGTGGTATTGGTATGACCGGCAACCAAAATCATATACGGTACTTGTGCCGCTTTCTACCGCAAACAAAGATCTTTATTTCCCCGAGGACGCCTGTGAGCCGGTGCGTCAAAAGGCTGACAATGAGCGCATAGGGCAGATTTGTGAACTTGCAGGCGTCAGGCGTATCAATACAGAGGACATTGAGGTGGATGTTTTTTGTAAAACTCCTGGCGGCTGTTTTATCTGCAAGATAAGCTGCAAATAGTTGGCTGGATAGGCGTCGTCTTTCCTGATAAGCTTCTGATATGCAAAAGCCTGATCACGTTGTTTTGTATCGCAAATACCGCCCGCAGCGGTTCTCGGATGTCGTCGGGCAAGATCATATAGTAGATGTACTCAAAAACGCGTTGCGACTCGAGCGCGTCTCGCACTCATATATTTTTTCGGGTACGCGCGGTACTGGCAAGACGACGCTCGCGCGTTTACTTGCCAAGGCATTCAATTGTGAGAAGCGTGGCAAGGACGGCGAGCCGTGCAATGCATGTGATACGTGCCGCGAATTTTCAGCGGGCAAAGCATTTGATTTGGTAGAGATTGATGCGGCATCCAACCGCGGTATTGATGATATCCGCGAGCTGCGCGAAGCTGTACGCTTCACCCCCATGCGTGCTCGGCGCAAAGTATATATCATCGATGAAGTACACATGCTCACCAAAGAAGCTTTCAATGCGCTTCTCAAAACGCTCGAAGAACCTCCAGCCCATGCGATGTTTATTATGGCGACAACCGAGCTCGATCGCGTACCCGATACTATTTTGTCACGCTCACAGAGCTTTGAATTTCGTAGAATTGCCGAGCCCGTCATACGAAAAGAGCTTGAGCGTATTGCCAAGAGCGAAAAATATAAACTTGAGGGTGAGGGGATAACCATGCTGGCATTTTTGGCCGATGGTTCTATGCGTGATGGTGAGACCATGCTGGGGCAGGTGATGGATGCGTATCCAGAGGGTGCCGACAAAGACGCACTCACAAAGCTTTTTGGTCTGCCAAAAATTGGACAGATTCATGAGCTGCTTGATGCCGCGTTGTGCCGCGAGCCGGTGCGTATACTCGATGCGTTGGGGCAGATTCGCAAAGATGGCATTGACCCCAAGCTGCTCTCGCGCATGTTGGTGCACGAAGCACGTGAACTTTTTGTCTCAGCGTATAACCCCAAAGATCTCGAACGTCTACAAAAAGAACTCTCAGAGACTCACGCGGCATTTTTTACCTCGCACCATGCTTTGCCTAAAAAAGAGATTGAGCAGCTTTTGGTAAAATTGTTAGAGGCTCACAATATTGGTTTTCGTGGCACGTTTCCTGATTTACCCCTCGAGCTCGCACTCTTGTCGCTCTCTGAACAAGAGCCCCAAAAAACTCTCGAAAAACCAGCGTTTTTGAAGTAGATCTCTAAACGAAGCTTATCGCCACTCGCGAGCGATGTTCCACTTGAGTCTGAGGGCGGCGCCCAATACGGCAAACAGTATGACGATCTGAATCAATTTTCCGACAAACGGGATGGCACCCACGGCAGTGTAGACGACAACGCCGAGCAAGATTGTTTTCCATGACGTATGGTGGATTTCACGCTTGCGAATATATCGTGCGAGCATGCTACCTACAACGATAGGTGAGAGTATCCACATAAATATCATCACGATGACAAAGCTTAAGAGCCCTGTGATTCCAAGTGGGATGCCGATGATCGTAAACAAGATTGCAACCGATATGATGGGCATTAGGATGGCGATGACAAGTCCGCTGCCGATCTGGCGTAGCGGAGCACTGGCAACGCGTTTAATAATTTCATTTGCATAGCGGCGGAAGAAAAGACCCACCAACAGCGCCGAGGCAAGTAATGCAAAGAATTTACCTATAAACCACGCAGATGCGAAGGCAAGCCACAGTTCCTTCTTGTCGGCTCGTTGTGTAAATCGTACTTCTCCGGCAACTTCCGCCCCTGTTTCGCGGACGAGTTCTCGAGCCCCGTGATAGTCAAGGGAACCAGTGATTCTCGCAGCACTGCCGAGTGTGAGACGGTCTGCCTCAATTTTTACATTGCCGCCAATTGGTGCGTTGATGTATATTTCACCTCCACCCACATAGACATTACCAGTAACGGGGGCATCGATGCGTACCATGCCACCTCCCACAACTACATCACCACCTACACGTGAACCGCCGATATGTACCTGTCCACCGCCCACAAAAAGGTCTCCTCCTACTGATCCTTGAAATGTTATGTTGCCGCCGCCGATTCTGGCATCATCAGCGATGTTTGAGATGATAGTAATATTGCCGCCGCCTACGGTAAGATCGGCATCGACATTGCCACTTACAACAACACTACCGCCTGCAGCAAAAAGATCGCCGTGTACGGTGCCTATGCTTGCCACACTACCGCCGGCGATATACATATCGCCATTAATACTTTCGTTGGCCTGGATTGATGGTTGGTCCCCGCTGCGGAATTCCGCCGCGAGCGTCATGAGGGGTACCGTGAGTATGCCAATGACCCCAAGCGTAAGAAGCTTTTTAGAAAGAGTAAAGGTTTTCATGCTTTCAGTATACCGTTCATGTTCTTGCTTTTACAACGCCGTGGAGGGTGTGTCATTTTGCCCTTCCAACAGAGTATTTTCCCTGGTATAGTGATTAGCGTATCATCGCAGTATTGGGGGATCGTCTAATGGTAGGACAGCGCCCTTTGGAGGCGTTTATCGGGGTTCGAATCCCTGTCCCCCAGCTAACGAGAGTTTCAGTTAAAAATCAGTAGAGCCTCTATATTTCTCAACAACTTTTTAAGTTTTTTGGTTCGAGTCCTAGGTGGTTTGATGGTTTTAGGATTCGAACTTTAGTGACATATAAAGCGCAAGCGATGAGCTGATGCAATAGAGGATCAGTGAGGTTAGTAAAGATATTTTTTGTCGTAGATATTTTCTCGCTCGGAAGTTTTTTGTCTTCAATACTGAATGTGCTCAAGAGCTTGTAATTTATTGTCGAATTGTAATTCGAGCGGAACATAAACAGTTTTCGTTGATATTCGGGCATATTGACATTTATATATTTTTGTATTATAATCGTTTCAGAAAAAATTGGGGAATCCTCCCCGTAGGAAGCTTGAAAATCTAACTGAGGAGATTCGGATGAATTTGTTGTCGCTCGTATTCGTGGCGGTCCTTGCTCTTTCCGGTTCGACCCAGGCGAGTGCGGAAACCTCCGTGCCCACCCCAACCCCGATCGTCTCGCCGGCCCTAGACCCGGAGATGTGCGAAGGAGAGTTCGAAATCTTCTCGACTTTGCCGTTCATCGTCGACGAAGGATCAGATCCCGATGGAGATCTCGATCCGACCATCGGCAATACTCTGACGTGGAAGGATGGCGGCTTCACAATCGCCATTCCTTGCGGAGAACTCGAGGGCGTGGAGTTCATCGTCCTGACAAACTCCGGTACCCATACCTTGCGCCTCAAGCCCGGCAAGACTCCGAAGAAGACCGGACGAATCAACCTCATCTCCGGTGATACTGCGGAGGCGCTCTTCGAGGCAAAGATCACTAACACCCGATTCGGCCAAAACGTCATCGTCGAGGCTGATGTGTTCCCCTCAGAGGTCAACCCAAACTCCGAGGTCCAGGTGCTTCACGCTCCTTACACGGCGAGTGGTCACAAGATTGCCACGATCGCAGATCTCATGAAGATCAAGGGGTCGACCTGGCACGTCACGATGAATGATGTCGATGTGCTGTTCGCCGATCTTGCTCCCGGCGTCCTGGTTCCCGAGCGGCAAGATGTTCCTAGCGAGCTTCTCAAGGGGGCAACCATCGACGGATTCATCGATGGCCTTCGATTCGTCGATTCACTGGCGACAATCGTCGACATGCTCGAGAGCAACTCCAGCATCTCTCTCGACACGCTCATGAATCTGAGCGTGCGGTTCCATGACTGGTATCTCGCCTTCGAGGTTGAATCACAACCGGCGCAAGAAGTCTTCGTGAAGGCAAACATCCAGCGCGCCGCCATCCTGTTCGCGCAAGTCGTCCCGGATTCAGTTACAGTCCAGTTCGTGACAACCGCTGGCAACAAGGAGGCAGCATTGCAAAGTCTCCACCTCGGGTTCCTGCTCGATCAAAGATGGTACCTCGAGTGTGGGGAAGGCTGCCCTTACGCAGCTTTCTTCACAGCGGATGGCAACATGAAGGAGGCAAAAGTTCGCGAGTCCCAGTGGTACGGTCGCCGCTGGGCAAAGGATGCCTGGGCGATGGACCTCATCGTCCCCGCGTTCCGTCGCGCGCTCCTCGAGCCACGACCTTTGCCGACTCCCAACAGCTAGATATCCTGACGGCAACGCCTGTCAGGTCGCACACTCCCCAGGAGTACCGCAAGGTGCTCCTGGGGAATTTTCTTTTCAGTATGAGTGCTCATTGAACCTAAAAAGGAATCTGTCGAGCTTGGCTCCAAACTTACTTGACCCTCCAAGGATTCGAAGTCTCAAGCTGGTAATTCCGAGGGGAAAGACTATAATTCAAGCCAAAGATGGGTTGAGAGTTCGAATCTTACGCCATCAGCTAAGGAAAGCTAGGTTCAGAGTCAGTGGAGCGCCTATATTTTAAGCCATTTTTTGGACATCGAATTTGAGTCCTAAGAGGTTGATGCTTTTAGGATTCGAAATTCAGCGACATATAAGGCGTAAATGATAAGCCGATGCAATGGAGAATCAAGAAAGACTTCAAGACTACGAATTAAGCGCTAATCAATGGCAGCGCTGGCTTTTCAGCGCTGAAAGTGTTCTGAAGGCATCATATTTTTTACAGAAGATACATGACGAAGCATTTGAGAAAATAAAATCTGCCGGGCCAGGAGGAGGGACTGCCCCGCATGGTTTTGGGTTAGACCAGCAATCTCGTTATTTTAAAGGCAAGTCGCTCGAGCTCTATCTAAAATGCCTATTTATTAAGTCCGGAAAACTTATAACAAATGGGAGGGGTACACTTACACTTAAAACGCATAACCTAGTAGATCTTGCATCGAAAGTTTCATTTAAGCTTTCTTTGGAAGAAACAAATACATTGAATAAACTGAGCGACGCGGTAACTTTTTGGGGCACTTACCCAGTTCCTCTAAAGCATAAAAAATGGAGGCAAAATGTTCCGGGAATGGGAGGCATACAACCCGTGTATGTTTGGAGTGAAGCTGATGAGAATAACTTTTCTGCAGTTTTAGAGAGGGTGCAGAGGCTTGTCGGCCCTCTTACTTTTTAAGTACCCCAATTATTTTTTTTACTCGAATATCAATCTGGTTTAATGATTTTTGAGTTTAAATAAGTTAAAATTTTAAAGCGTGACGAATAAGCGTTATGCGATCAGTATGGGCAATCGGGCCCGCAGTTCTTTGACAATTAGTTGGTGAAGGGGACGAAGATGAGAAGGCTTTTTGTATTGATCGGAATCTTGCTCGGGCTATTGAACACTAGCGCTCAGGCAAGTCAGTACATCTACCGAGAAGACTGGGAAAGCGGGTATACCGATTGGTCGTGGGCTTCGGTCAACTGCGCGAGCACTACGTATGTCTACGCAGGAACCAAGGCATGCCGCATCCACTACAATACGGCATGGCAAGGGTTCTTCGCTGGTCACTACATACCCACGCCTACCAACGGCTATGATTCTGTGACGTTCGCAATCACAGCTGAGGGATCGTCGGTGAATGCCAGTACAATCATCCTGAAGTTTAAGGATGAGAGTCAGAACGACATCGGGAACGGAATATCCCTCTATTCCTATGTCCCGTACAGCCCTTCGCAGGGCGGTCCCTATATCAATCCAGGAACATGGCGGGTGGTATCAGTGCCGCTCCAATGGCTTGGTGCCGTGAATCGTAACATTGGCGGACTCATGATCATGAGTTTCGTTGCGAATACCACGGTCCACATCGACAATCTCAAGCTGACGCATTCGGGCATCGGCATCCAGGGGACTTTCTATTCCGATGGGCCCGGTCTTTCGGTCATTAATGAGTCTTGGCTCTCGACGAACGATGCATATCTTGGGGCACCACCGTTCTCAAGTAGCGATATCG
This sequence comes from Patescibacteria group bacterium, assembly GCA_038065475.1. Lineage (GTDB taxonomy): Bacteria > Patescibacteriota > Minisyncoccia > Ryanbacterales > GWA2-47-10b > SICQ01. Next base: position 107,711 of record JBBTQY010000010.1, read on the forward strand.
TTCACCAAGGAGCTCAAGTATTCCAAGCCGAATTTCTGGACCAGTACCAGAATGTGAAGCTACGGAGCACTACTGGTATCAACACGGGGGACAAAGAGTTTCTGACATTTTGGGTACGAAGCTCGAATGGAGGAAACCTCCAATACCTTCAAGCGAGACTCTACGGTCTCTACAACACTCCCATCAATGGGCCGCTGTCTCTTGGCGATTATCTACTGAGTTCGCCGAGTAACGCGTGGATTCCGATCGTCATCCCGTTGGAGGATTTCTTTGACGGAGGTCAGTGGGTACCGGTTGAGTCGGTTTCTATCATCAGCAGTATCTCAAATCTCGGCATGGTCTACTTCGATGACATCGCGATCGCGAAGAAGGTATTCCGTATGCCGGTACCATCAGGGAAGCGCTGGCAGCTCACGATGTCTCCGGGTAACAGGCAGACAGAGTGTGAATATGATGCTGGGGCAGATCAGTCACACACCGATCCACCAACAAGTACTCTCTACAACTACCATTCCTTCGATATCAATGACTACACCCTTGAGAATACCAACGAGTACAATGTTCCCGTATCCGCGGTTGGAGACGGGACAGTCGTTGAAGGGTGCTGGTCTCAATTTTGCCCCGCCTTCAGCAACAACGGTTACTATGTTGCCATCAACCATGGCGATGGGTATCAAAGTCGCTACCTACATTTCGCTGGGCCGCCATCTGTTTCTCTGAATCAATCAGTTGTTGTAGGCCAACAAATTGGTGTCCTAGGAGGGACGGGGTACGTGATTGGCGGACCCCACCTTCACATTGGATTCCGATACAACGGCTCCGGAGGGCAGAGCGTCTCTCAGCTAGACTTGATACGAGTAGAGGGTCTTCCAATCAAGTCCTTCACGACGGAATGTGCTCCGAGTAGGTACTACTCTTCCTCGCCATACTGGTGGTAGGTTGAGCGAGTTCATGAATCACAGCGAGACGGGGGAAAGCCTCCGTCTCGCCATTTTATTTATACGGATTTTGTGATATAACCAAGGGGATGAATTGGTAAGAGGGCACGGAGAAAAAGCGGAGCTGGAAGCTTCCAAATCTAGGTCAGCTAACAATTACAAACACATGAAAGGCAAATATTACAATATAGTTGGCATAGCAGCCGTATTTATTGTTGCGGTAGCTGCTTTCTATGCTTTTACTTCAAAGAATGATGCGGCGATAAAAGAGGATGTCACAAAAAATGATGTTGAAGTGATAAAAAGCCTTGTAATAGATTTTGGTAAAAAAATGCAAATGGTCCCTCTCGCAAGCTCTCCGGAGATAGTTCAGAAGGCAGTAAAAGAAAACTACGGACCTTTCGTGGGGGGCGATCTCTTGGCTGTATGGGAACATATTCCCTCAACGATACCTGGTAGAACGGCTTCCAGTCCTTGGCCTGACCGTATTGAAATCGACTCAGTCACGCAAAGACTAAAACATCTCTACACTGTAAAAGGCAGAGTGATTGAAATAACAAGCAAAGAGGTTGCCAGTGGGGGTATTGCTTCTTCATATCCAGTAACTATACAGGTGGCACGGCGTGGCGATTGGGTCATCACTGGTTTCATCAAGGGATATTACTTGGAAGGCGCTCGAGATATTTCCATAGATAGCGTGGTCGCTTGTTTACCCCATAAAGGAGATGATTCTAAGACATTAGAATGCGCAATTGGCGCAAAAGGAGATGACGGACTTTACTATTCGCTTGATACAACTGAGGTTGTCACCCCCGTTTTTCAAAATATTCCCATAGGAAATCGTGTCGCGATTGAGGGCAAGCTCATACCTATCGAGACTCTAAGTAGCGATCATTGGTACCAGTACGATATTAAGGGTATTATCCGTGCGAAAAAAATCATTGATTTTGACAATATAACTTGGCGTACTTACCAAAACGCGGAGGTTGGGTTATCACTTTCTTATCCGCAAGAGCTTATGAGCGGTGAATTCAGGATCACTACAGGAGAGACGGGTCGAATTTTTAGTGGAGGTCTCAATTTTTCTTATTCTCAATACCACCTTGCAGCAATTACGGAAGATTATTCTGTCTCCAAAGGTGGAAGCTGGGTAGTGGGACTTGGTTATACAGAGAGAGAAGGTAAATACTTTCTTGTAAATAAAAAAGGGGAGGGGTACGAGGTAAAACCAAGTGAATTTTGGCCCACAAACAAAGGGCTTGGAAAAGCGCTTGTATTATACAGCAGCGACTTTCCTCCAGGGGAAGGGGATGGATATTATGCTCCTTCAATCTTAGTTGTTGTGAATCTGCCAGGCGATTTCCCCGGATTACGGATTGAAGGTAGGGGAGAAAAGGTGTCTGATTTTGACGTACAAACTTTAAAGAAATTAGTAGGTTCCATTACCTTCTAGGGTACTGCAGGAGTCTGTTGAGCTCGGCTCCGAACTCACCTGACCCTCCAAGGACTCGGACCAGCAAGCTGGTAATTCCGAGGGGAAAGACCATAATTCAAGCCAAAGATGGTCTGGGAGTCCGAATCTCACTCTATCAGCCAACTTGAGACAAGTTCGGTATCTGAGGAGTATAATTTAAAATCAATATGGCAGGAAAAAAGAAGCAACCGGAAGAGGTAAAATAGCTCTTATTCCTAAACCTATTTTATGGTAATCTTTCTTTATAAATAACCGTAGGAGGTAAACGCAATGAAATTATTTGTTTCTCTAAGTTTTGACGACGGTTGGAAGAGCGCTATTATGAGTGCCTATCCGCTTCTTGAAAAGTACCGAATGCCCGCAACATTCTATATCATTTCTGATCGCCTCACGGATGAGCATTCAGAATACATGAGCCCGGAAGATCTTCGCGTGCTTGCCTCTCACGACCATGAGCTTGGTGTGCACACACGATCACATAAGCATCTTCCCGATTTGGATGATAAGGAGCTGGGATATGAGATAAACCAAGGACTCGACGACTTACTTGTCTTAGGCTTTAAGCCTCGCACATTTGCCTATCCGTATGGAGACTGGAATCCTCACGTGGTAAAGCAAGTACGAGAAGCCGGTTTCTTTGCCGCCCGATCCATAGAACGTGGTATGAATGATGAACGAACGAATCATCTCTTACTTCGAGGTAATGGAGTACGGGAAGATCATACGGCAGATGATGTAAAAGGTTGGATTCGTGAAGCTGCAAAAACTGGAGGATGGCTTATCCTTTATTTTCATCAAATAGAACAAGCAGAAGTGCTTCGCGAACGAAAGTGGATTTACGGCACTACTCCTCAAGTTCTCGAAGAAGTTCTGCGTTTTCTTCAGAGTGAACAAATCCCGACTATGACGGTTGAGAAGGGGATGGAACACCTGCTGGCAGTTTGATACAAAAACAATTTTCGGATGTTATCTGGTGTACGCCTCCTCAAACATTTCACATTACCTTGCTCGATTGGATAGCTCCTCTTGTAGATTATGGAAGAGAAAAGGAACAAGTTTTCCAAGAAATATTCTTAAGTTATGATAAGGCGCTTCAAGATATTCTTGCCAAAGAAAAACCTTTTACTATAGACTTCTCAGAAATTCGAGTAAGCGAAGGAGCTATTATACTTTTTGGGCATGATAACGGAACATTTCAAAGAATGCGAAAAGCGTTTACCGATGTAATAACTCTTATCCCAGGAACAAAACCGCCTGCCCAAATTGTGCATTCCACTGTTTGTCGTTATCAAAAAGAAGTAGATTTATCTCCAATTCAAGAATTTGTAGCCAAGCAACAAATCCAAATAATTCAACCAATCAATGAATTCAGGCTTATTCATGAAACTACTGTTCCCATGTTGGAGTTTGAAGTGGTTAAAATATACAAAGTAGCAAAATGAAACCAGACACAATAATTATTCTTGGCGGAGGAACCAATGGAACTCTCAAACCTGTTCTGTATACGGAGGAAAGGATAAAAGCTCTATCTAAACTTTATAAAAAATACCTCCGGACTCCCATCATTGTAAGTGGAGGATATTCCACATGGATGAAATTTAAGCCGAAGTATAGAGAAGCCGATGTAATGCAGAACTACCTTATAAAGCAGGGTATCCCGAAAGATGTAATTCTTGTTGAAAGAAAGTCTCGCGATACCATTGGCAATATATATTTCTCAAAACAAATCGTAAAAAAGCATCCAAGCTGGAAAAATATCTTAATTATTACTACGAAGGGACATGAGGAGAGAAGCAAGCAATCACTCAAGAAAGTGTTTGGCAAAAAGTATAAGTTCTCATTTATCGGTGTACCTACACAATTAGCTTCATTTCGTAATAACCCAAACCGTAAAAAGTACGAACGTCATATCCAGCGGATTATTTTTGAAAGATTTTTCAAACATTGTAAAGATGGAGATGATAAAACCTTCTGGAAAATTATGAAAAAATATCATCCTGCTCATTCACGATCAAAAGAAGCAAAAGAGCTTGCAAGAGAAATTACTGCCGCAAAGCTCAAATATCTTGGGTATACAGAGCTAAAGGTACAAAAGTAGCTACTAAACAATGATTTTTTAGTTCTACCATGGTAGGCTTTTAGTATGAAATCCCATAAATACCTCGGTCTCATAACGACTCTGTATATAGCCTTTCAACTCATTTCGGACGTAACGGCAGGCAAGATAGTCCAACTGGGTATTTTTACCGTTTCGGCCACTGTCCTATATTTTCCTATAACCTATATCTTTTCTGACATCCTTACGGAAGTATACGGCTACGCAAAAGCTCGAAGTGTCGTATGGCAGGCGCTACTCGCTTCAGTAATTGCAGGCTTTATCTACCAATTGGTTGTATGGCTACCGGCAGCTACAGGCTTTGATGCTAATGATGCATATACTCGTGTTCTTGGTTCCGTGCCGCGTATTCTTCTTGGAGGTTGGATTGCGGTATGGGTAGGGGGAATTCTCAATGACTATACTCTCGCCAAAATGAAAATATGGTCAAAAGGAAAGCATTTATGGCTGAGAACAATTACATCTACCATTATCGGCGAAGGAGCAAATACGATTCTATTTTACACAATTGCTCTCTATGCTGTACTTCCAAATAATTTACTTGTTAGCTCAATTTTTTCTGGGTGGTTCTTGAAAACGCTCGTTGAAATAATCTTTACTCCCGTAACTTATTACGTAGTTGCAAAACTCAAAAAAGCAGAACATGAAGACTACTACGATACGAATACAAACTTTAATCCGCTTATAATAAAGTCTTAGTAAGAGGCATGAGTATAGATCTACCGTATGAGAAAAACTCGAAGTAATATAAAAGGCAAAAAATCTCAATTTCGTTGTATTATTCATGGTAGTTTTCGAAAGCATTTCAATGAGATAAAAAAAATCCATACCCTTTTTACAAAAGCAGGAATTGAGGTTTTAGCTCCTTCGCTGTCAGAAATTAAAAGTGTAAAAGATGGCTTTGCCTTTCTTGAAAGCGACAAGGAGAAAGATCCTCGGCTTATTGAGCTTCTTTACCTTCATAACTTAAAAAAACTAGGGGCTGATGGTTTTAGCTATTTTGTAAATCCTGAAGGGTACCTTGGCAGAAGCGTTTCTTACGAATTAGGTATTGCTCAAATCTCCAATACTCCTTGCTTTTTCATGGAGCAACCAGCGGATCATCCGGTATACGCTCCCCGCAATGCGGTATAGAGTCCAGAATTGCTTACTGAATATATTTGTGAGAATAAAAAAATGCCAGAGCCGTGCATTAAAAGAAACGAACGGTTGATTCATGCATTGTGGGAAGATCTAATGGTGCCTGGTTCTGTCGTTGCCGTAGGCGGAATTATAGAGTATACCAATACCAGAAAAAGGGAAAAAGAGATTTTGCTCGTAAAAACACATAAGTGGGGTGGACGATTTTCAGTAGTAGGAGGCAAGGTACGGCGCAACGAGCGGATTGAAGACGCATTACGAAGAGAAATTAGGGAAGAAACAGGGCTTAAATCTTCAGTGGGCGAGCATATTTGTACATTTGATCAGATTAGAAATTCTGGCTATTACCAAAGTGGTACGCAGCATGTTTTTGTTGATAAGGTTGTTCGAGTGTCGAGCAAGCGGGTCCAGCTCAATGAAGAAGCTCAAGGATATATTTGGATACCTGTAAAAAATGCTTTAAAAGAACTACCCATTGAACCTAATGCAAAACATACACTTGAGTTATATGCTCAGATGCGAAATGTAATCTAAAATGTATTCATGGAATCATCGAGATCCATAAAGTAAAGGAAACAATAATAAAATATAAGCATTTATGAAAAACACAAAATTAGAGAAAAAACTTCTTGGTCGCGAATGGTGGAAGGGGTCAAAAGTGCTATCGGTTGCTGGTGTGCTCGGTGCACCAATGTTTTCTTCTAATATGACTGACGAAGAGAAAGAGAAGATTATTCAAAGTTGGAACACGATTGCCGTTATTGAGGCAAATCCTAAAAATATACCCTTCCATATTGGTTTTATCCGCGAAGATGATATTTGGATACTGAAATACCCCTTAGAGACTTTAGATGGTAAATTTGGCATGAGAGTTGGCCAAAATGACTTAAAGCTTTTTGGGATACATATTTCTGTTGAAGAAGCTATTCAGCTCTCATTGGTGGAGGTTGTAGACGAAAAAGATCCTCGATATTCTGAGTTACCACTATATTAAATTTTCCCATGAGCGACTTTTCAAAGTATGTTGTTAAAGATTACACATTCTGGCATGTAGCAGTACACCCAAACCAAAGTTACCTTGGACGATGTGTTGTATGGTGTAAAAGGGAGGACGCTCTTGATTTAGCTGATGCTACAAAAGAAGAACAAGAAGAACTATTTATCATCCTTCATGATTTACGAGAAGCATCTCAAAAAGCATTTCAGCCCGACTTGTTCAATTATGCTTTTTTAGGAAATATAGAGCGGCATCTGCACGGACATTTTATTCCGCGTTATTCTTCCCATCGTACATTTCATGGAAGATTTTTTACTGATGAAAGATGGGGCCAAAATTACCAACCCGATGAAAGTTTTGAAGTGACCAAAGACCTGTGGGAAGCCGTTAGGTCAAAATTATTAGAGTTTTTGAAATAGATTAAAGATTTTCTAACTTATACCTGATAGTATTTTGATATGGAAAAACTATTCGTCCTCACTGACAAAGATATTTTTCCCCATGCCACAGTGCCAGAAGATATATCTTACAAATTTCGCTTAGCCGCAAAACTTATTCTTTTTGATAAAGAAAATAAGTTAGCACTGGTTGGAATAAGATATAAGCTGCTTCCGGGTGGAGGTGTTGAAGAGGGCGAAAGTATGCCAGATGCCTTGATGCGCGAAGCACGAGAAGAAGTTGGATGCGATATAGAAGTGGGTAAAGAAATTGCAGTTACCGAAGAATTTAGAGCAAAAATGAATAGACACCAAGAAACACATTTTTTTCTTGCTACCGTTGTAGGCGAAAAAGGGTTGCCTGAAACAACTCAAACATCTGAACAAGGAATGAAGGCTTATTGGTATGATTTGGGTGAGGTAGTTGAGATATTAGAAAAAGAAGTAAAGGAAGCCCCTCCCGAGGATTATAGTGCCTGCTTTAATGCGAGAACTCATCTTGCCGTTCTGAAGGAACTATCTAAGTCAGATAAGCTGACGTAATTTTATCCGTCACTTTAGTAACGATAGACGTAATAGATTAATTTTGCTAATGTAACTTCTATCAAAGTTTAAATTAAAATCATGCTTCTCAAACATAACAAACAAACCTGGTCCAGTTTTACCCATAGACTCCTTAACTCTTCCGACTGAGAGGGCAGGCTTTGATATTTCAAAAGCCTCGAAATCTGCCCTGCTCGGGCGGATTTTTGTTTTGTCCTTTAACAACTTAAATAAGGAGGGCATATGATATTTCGTGCTGTAGGCAACAGATGTGCCGTTCATCTCAATTCGCTCAAGCTGCCAACTTCTCAACTAGAAACCCTCAGTATTCTTAGAGGAAAAGGATTTGAGACCATTGAAGTTGATATTCCCACAATCGCAAGAGGATTTGTAGGAAAAGCGAAATACAGAAGGGGAGCAAGATTATCGAAAGCTCCATCGGTATTCGACTGCTCAAGTTTTATGAAGTGGTTATACGCAGAGCGTGGTATCTGGCTACCTCGAAGAAGTATTCAGCAAAGGGAGGTTGGAACATTCATTCATTTCCAAGATATAGCAGCGTGCGACCTTTTGTTTACGACAGGCGCTCAAAATTACTTTTTTGATGACCCAGCCGATGGAGTTGGACATGTAGGCATAGTTACCGACAGAGAAACTGTCATTCATGCCGCTAACAGTAAAGTTGGCATAATTGAGACTCCTCTCCATTCATTTGTGAATGAGGAAAACTTTCGCGGTGCCCGACGAATTATCCCGGAGGCGTTAGAGGTAATTACCCTCATTACACCTCAAGGGAGGGAAGTAGAAACATCAGACGACATTCGCTGGATTGTACTTCAGTCTCTTTGAATTCAAAGACGGTGAGATAACATCAAACCGTCTTTTATTTGTAAAAGAAGAGTCTTTTACAGTAGATAAAAAAATCGCTCCCTTCTTAGTAAGACAACCTAATGGGTACTTGTTCCACCCGCCGGGGGTCATTTCCGGGAGTACCGGGGGTGTTTAGAAAAGTTCGAGAGTAAATACGTTTAAGTGAGCTTTTGAGAGGATCTATGGCTTCAGACCCATACCTTCTGATAGACTATAAAAATAAGCAGGACGAATTAGTGAGTTAATTCAAGGACATTTTGGAGGGTAAGCATAGGAAACTCAACCAGCTCAACCCATCCAGGAGTTCGTAAATCGTTCACTGCTGCCAGCCAACTCGTGAGGCGCTCGAAACGCCTTAAAATAAGGATTTTTTGACCCTCAAAATCAACGACGGGTCTAGGATTCGAACCATAAACAAGAAAGGACCCGCTCGCTGTTGCGATTGGGTCCTTGAACGGATGATGTTGTGGCCTCCATTCTGGCCGGTTTGTGAGTGTTCGTAGTCAGCAGCGCGCGCTCGTCCAGCGCTTGACGCCGTCCCACGCGCTCATAACCATCCCCACGATGATGAACAGCACGAGAGCTGCCATGAAGATGTAGAACGAGCTCGCGTACCGATGCATGTTGATGAGTGAGCCCGCTTTCTCGAAGCCGATCTTGTCGAGGAGCGCCGCACTCCAGTGGAGGATGATCGGTAGGAGGCTGTAGAGTGTCCATCCCCAGAAGAACCGAAGGTAGATCTGCATCATTGGCTCGTCGCTCCTGGTGAATGCCGCGCGCCAGTTCCAGGACAGAGTCCCGCCCCTGGGCCGGATCACCTCGGCGAAAATCGCCGCCATGAACCAGACGAAGAGGAATGCCGGAGCTGCGAAGGCCACGACCAGGAGCATGTCCGCTCCATCCCACCCTGCCAAGAGGCAGTAGGGGATCGCCAGCAGCATACCTGCCAGCAGGTAGAGCGTTCCGAAAATGAAGTTCATCCACTTTCTCCTTGTCTCGACTCCACGTTTCCGTGAGGTGGGTTGGTTACCTGCCGAGCAGATAGATGGCCAGCGCCGCTGCCCCGAAGCCGAAGATCTGATGGGGGCTGAACGCCGAACCATTGAGAACACGATCCAAGATCGGTGCCCATACGACCATCATCATCGAGGTGATGACCACGATGACTCCGGTCGAGATCTGCGGGTCGGACGTCTTCATCGAATAGAAGAAGACGGCGACCCCATTGATCGCTCCTGCAGCTAGCAGAAGCGTGGCACCGCGTAGCGTTGGAGGAGTGGCGAGTGCTCTTCCCGAGAAGACCGCGACGAGCGTCAGCGTTCCCACGGAAGCGAGCACGCCAACCCATGCACCGGTGATGCCCGAGTACTTGCCGATGATCGGCCAGGTGACGAATGCGAGCGCAATGAGTGCCGCAGGCAGAACCATTCCGAAATTCATCGTGTGCCTCCTGCCCAAAAGGGCGGTTGAGTTTCGAAGGACTAAATACTTTGCATACTGTACATTAAAATACTAATTTGTCAAGTATAAAAAATAACCCATCTAGAGCAAAATTCTAGGCGCACGAGACCGGTTGGATTCCCAAACCCCCAGCTAACTAGAGCTAAGTTCGGAGTACAAGGAGCATTGGATTTGTTAAAATAATCTTATGTTTAAAAAGTTTGTTGCATATTACAAAAATAATCCCGGCGGATATTGGTTCAAACGCAATCCCTTTGGCTGGGGTTGGATACCGGTGAAGTGGCAAGGTTGGATAGTTACCCTAAGCTCAGTAGCTCTTATCTCCGGTGGTATCTATATCGGAGAGACTGATGACGCCCCCGGTGCGGCGCTATTAGGTATTGTACTCGCTGCTTTGCTCACCTTTGGTTTTGGTCACAAGAAGGGAGAAAAAGTCTGCTGGCAGTGGGGATTTCCAAAAGATAAAGCGTAGAAAGCATTTAATTATGAATACAAATAACCTCGTCGCGGTTGCTAAAAATTCCCAAACACGGGCTGTGGCAAAGACAATCACGTGGCGCATACTCGCCACGCTCATTACTGGAATTGTTGTCTATCTTTACACTGGTGAATTTGGCCAGGCAAGTAAAATTACGCTGACTGCCGCTCTGATTCTAACTGTGGCATATTATCTCCACGAAGAATTTTGGCAATGGATAAGAAGGAGGCGCTAGCTCGTTGATTGCCCGGTTTCAAGCTGGCTGTGAGCCGTGGAAGTATAGTTAGAGATTTTCCTGATGTGCGATTTCTTCTTTGAATTTTTTGGTGGAGATATCATCATGTTCACTCGCGATATCTAGTTTCTCGAGGTGCCAGACCAAGAGAAAACCCATGATTCCAAGAATAATACTGGCAAGTAACTGCATGTTGGGTTCAGGAAGAATGTTGACCATAGTAGCGAGATCAGCATGCGCCGCTTGCCATGGCCATACTTTGCGTAGCGACCCGAGCAACATGCCGATGAGAAACGCCATGACATTGCCATGGTAATGTCGAAGTAGCCAGCTCAAGAGCCGGGCAAAAAGGGCGAGCCCCATTGCACCTCCAGCTGCCAGATAGATTAGGAGTGCGAAGTTTCGCTCGCTGATAGCCTCGATAACGTGCTGGTATTGACCAAGGATCACCATGATCAGAGAACCCGAAATGCCGGGCAAGATCATCGCACAAAACGCCACGGCTCCAGTTAAAAAGATGGCGAGGGGGGTGGGTGCAAAATTGAGTTGAGAGATTCCAATGACGGCATAGGTGATGAGGGCGCCAGCAAGGAGGAGCATGATGCGCGTCCAATCCCACCTCATGACGCGTTTTTTGATAATAGCAGCCGAGCCCAATACAAACCCAAAAAAGAGCGACCAGATAAGTGTAGGATAGTTTCCGAGCATATGGGTTACCAGGCCCGCAAAACCAAACGCTGCAGTGGCAATGCCCGCAAAGAGGAGTCCTAAAAACCGCAGGGGAAGCGCCTGAAATGCTTCTCGCATTTTGCCTTTGAAAAGCAGACTGAGAAAAACGCCCGTTGCCTGCTTGATGCTAAAGAGAAGTTCATCATAGATACCATAGAGGAACGCAATGGTGCCCCCTGACACGCCGGGTACAAGGTCAGCGATACCCATAGAAAAGCCCGTAAAGAGAAGACGGGCATCTTTGCGAAAACCTGCAGTTTGCTTTTTTTGAGTCATGGGTTCATCGTACCCGATTCTTTGTGAATGTGAAGCTTTTTACTTTCAAGGGTAGTGACCATAGAGGTATACTACACATATTGTTGACGGTGGGGATTTCCAAAAGAGGATAATAATGAGAAGCCCGTTATCAAAAGAGTTTATCTTTGTCACCTTTGTGCAAATTTGTTAGGGTAACCATACATGATATTCACCACCACGGAATATATCCTTGGCAAAGAAACAAAAGAGATTCGCGCAATCATATATTTTGCTGTGCGACGTAAAAAAATTAAGAAGATTGAAACTTTCGAAAGGCGAGACAACTAATTTTTCATACAAATGATTCAAAATAATTCTCCCTGGCTCCAACAACTGAAACGTACGCGTCCTGCAGCGACACTTTTAGATGATATAGAGACAGATATAGCCATTGTCGGTGGAGGAATAGCTGGCGTAGCGACTGCATACTATTTAATTAAAAACACAAAAAAGAATATTGTGCTCGTTGAGGCAGATCGCATTGCGCATGGCGCAACGGGGCACAACGCGGGTCAGCTTGCTTCCTATTTTGAGCGACCATTTTCAGAATTGGTGGGAGAGTTTGGGCTTGAGCTTGCAGCTGATGGTCAGCGCGCGATCGAATCGGCATGGACCTTGCTCGATGAAATATTTGCAGAGGCCCGCCTTCGTACGCCTATGTGGCAGTTTACCGGATATGCGGCGAGCAGGGATATCGAAGAGATCTTGGTGCATTTAAAAAATAATGCATATCGCCTAAAGGCCGGTCTCAACCCCGAACTGATTATGATTGCCGAAGAGTCTAGTGAGGTGACAAAAATACCTTCGATGTATCAGGCACTGTACACGCTCGTGCCGCAAAAAGATATTTTGGCGCTTCTTGAATCGCGCGATGTACGCCATATCGCCGCATTGCCCATACGGAAGGGGTGTATGAATAGCGCGCTTTTTTCAGAAGAAGTTATCGGGTATTTGCTGGCGCAATATGCAAATCGGTTTATGCTCGCAGAACATGCGCCGGTAGAGAGGCTTGTGCTTTACAAAGATGTAGCGCTTCTTGAAGTTTGTGGTGATGTTAAAATAACGGCGCGCAACGTCATTCTATGTACAAATGGTTTTGAAAAAATAAAGATACTCAATACGCTTGGTAGCGATATTGATACAAAATTTCATCATCTGGTAAGGGGGGCGGTAGGGTATATGGCAGGATATTTGGAAGAGTTTGATAAATCACCGATAGCAATCAGTTATTTGCCCGAGTTGCAAAAGACGGGAGATGCATTTCAGTCTCAACCATATTTTTATCTCACGCGCCGACCCTATGAGGGTGAATCGCATGAGCGGCATAACTTGGTTTGTGTGGGTGGGCCCGAAAGTCTGATGGATGACACAAATGGTTATTCAAAATCTCATCCGTATTCAGATGAGGCACAAGAGCAAATAGATCAGTTTTTACATACAACCTATGCGCACGCTCCAACCAGCAAGATTGACTACAAGTTTCGTTGGCACGGCTTGATGGGCTATACGCCTACCGGTGTGCGTTGTATTGGCCCCGAGCCATCTAACCCCGTTCTCTATTATAATCTTGGTTGCAATGGTGTTGGCTTGCTTCATTCAATTTATGGTGGCAAGAGAATCTCGCGGTATATGGCGGGGGAGCATGTAGAACCTTCTATATTTGATCCAAAAGATAGGCTTCAAGAGACGAAATTTTAGTATGCTGGTAATATTCTATAATTATCGCCAATGACTTCTATACAGAGCTAGCGCGTTATCATAGAGTACCTATATGCGGGCATTTACATCCTTCCAGCAAATAACTCATAAGGCGCAAGCGGTAATCACAAGGTTTCCGCTTGCCATGGCGGCTGCTTTTGCCAGCACGGGTATAGGCATCGTGCTTGTTCATGCTGATGAGCCGTCTTCCTATATTCGCATTCTTTTAGTGCTCGCGCTCGGGTTCCCGCTTTTTGTAGCACTCACGTTTCTCGGCGAAGATCGGCAATTTGAAAAAGATAAAAAAATTCTCGCAAATGGTGCTGCGATTATTTTTCTTGGGGCGTATTATCTTTTACTCCCACCTGATATAGAGCGTGCGGAAGAGTCATTTATCATCCGTTATATACTGTGGGCGGCCGGATTTGTATTCCTCGTAACCTTTGTTCCATTTTTGAAAAAAGGAAGAGATAGTATCATTCGAGCATTTTGGCAATTTAACAAAGTACTTGTTTACTCGGCTATACTCACGGGGGTATGGGCGGGGGCGCTGCAGGCGGGGATTTCTATCGCACTTGCCTCAATCGATTTTCTTTTCAAGATCGATATTCCAGACGAACGCTATCTCGAGCTTTGGATTATAATCGTAGGTATCTTTAGCACGATATTTTTTCTCTCGCGAATACCGCGCAGTTTTCAGCATACGTTTGAGACAGAAAAATATCCGGAAGAGCTGCGTTTATTTTCAACTTATGTGCTTGTTCCGCTTGTAGCGCTTTATTTTCTTATCTTGTATGCATATGTGGTGAGGATCTTGGTGATGTGGGAGTGGCCCGAAGGTACTCTTGCGTACATGATTTTAGGATTTTCATTGCTTGGCATTTTAGTATACGCATGTTTGTATCCTTTGCGCGAAAAGTTTTCCTGGGTACGAAAGATGGGTACTATTTTTTACCTCGCACTGATCCCTCAGGTGGGCATGTTGTTTTGGACGCTCTGGTTCCGTATCTCTCAGTACGGATTTACCGAAAATCGATATTTCATTTTTGTCTTCGGCCTCTGGCTTTTGGCGATGGCACTGTATTTTCTGATCAGTACCAAAAAAGATATTCGTGTCATCCCTATGACGCTGTTTGGTATAGCACTTCTTTCATCTTTTGGTCCGTGGGGGGCGCTTAGGGTATCGGCGCGCAGCCAAACAAGTCGTCTTGAGACATTGCTCGTAAAAAACAATGTACTGGTAGACGGTAAAGTACAAAAATTGACCAAAGAAGTTTCGTTTGATGACAGAAAAGAGATTAGCGCTATTCTTGCGTATCTCAATAGAACGCACGGCCTTGAGAGCATTCAGCGATGGTTTAGTGTTGATCTCTCCGCGCTCGATGAAGAGCGAGATCCGCTTCCTCAAAAGGTGGTAAAAGAGTTTTTTGGCATAGAGTATGTAGACGAATGGGAGGGTGGTAACGCGCCGGGTGAATATTTTTATTTCGCAGGCGAATATTCTGACTCGCCGCTGTTTGATATATCAGACTATGATTACCTGACAAGATTTGCTGGCACGATAAAAGCTACGACAGAGATTGAGGGCGTTAACTATGTCTTTGAGATTGATAATACCAAAGGAGCTTTTGTGTTGCGAAGGGCAAGCGATGTTCTTGCCGAGGTTGATATGAAGTCTTTTCTCGATATTCTTACCGAAGAGGGCGGGAGAAAAAATATTGACCAAAATAAAATGAGGCTCGAATTTGAGAATCAGGCTATATCTTTTATGTTGTACTTGGGCCACGTTGGTGGTCAGCGGGGCGAGGGCGGTACCTATCAAATTGAGTCTCTTGATGGGATGTTGGTATTCTCGCTGTGATAAGATAGATCAAAGATGGAAAAACCGTTTCTCAGTTTAGCTATAAAAAATCCACGGTGGTTTGCTCAAAATACCGATGCAGTTCTAAAAACTGCAGAAAAAGAGTTGTTGGTAATCGCGAAGCTGCCCAGCAAAGAGAAGCGTACGGTGGCAAACGTGCTGGAGCCCTTCGGTCGAGCCACTGCAATCATAGGTGAGATGCAAAGTAAGGCGCATTTTTTTGCCGCCGTTCATCCTGATCCCAAGGTCAGGAAAGCTGCCGAGAGATCGGTCGAAAAACTTTCCCGATTTTCTTCAGCATTGTATTTACGCCGTGATCTCTATGAGGCCATAAAAAATGTTCCCGAAATCGATTTAGATAAAGAAACAAAGCGGTTTCGTCAAAAAGAACTTTTAGCCTTTACATTGACCGGTATCGAAAAGCCCCCTTCAATACGCCGCGAAATAAAAAAATTAATGGATAAAGCCGTTAAGCTCGGTCAGGCTTTTGATAGAAATATTCGTGAGGATGTGCGCTTTCTTGAATTTCCCGCAGCCGATTTGGAAGGTTTGCCCGAAGATTATCGCAAGGCCCACAAGCCCGATAAAAAGGGAATGGTTCGCGTTTCAACGCAATATCCAGATTATTATCCTTGTATGCAGTATGCAGTAAATGGTGAAGCTAGGCGAAAACTTAGCTTTCTTTCAAATAATCGGGGGTGGCCGAAAAACGAAAGGATTTTTAAAGATTTACTAGATACTCGCCGTCGACAAGCAGTGCTCATAGGTTATGCAAATTGGGCAGACTACATAACCGCTGACAAGATGACCGGTTCAGCAAAAGTAGTACGGCGATTTATCAACGAACTGGCGACGGTGGTCAAAAAAACATCAGAACGAGATTTTAAGCTTTTGCTCGAGCGAAAAAAGAAAGATCAACCAAATGCAGTATCGTTAGATGTCTGGGATACGGCTTATTATGAAGACCTTGCTATCAAAGAACGTATCGGTCTTGATACACAAGAAGTAAGAGCTTACTTTTCGTTTGAGCGTGTAGAACGCGGCATCTTGGAGATAACTGCGCGCCTGTTTGGGTTGTCATATCGTCGCGTAGTATTGCCAACGTGGCACAAGGAAGTGAAAGCGTTCGATGTATATCGTGGGAAAAAATTGATTGGCCGCATCTATTTTGATCTCCACCCCAGAAAGGGTAAATATGGCCACGCTGCCTGTTTTGATCTTCGTCCGGGTATTCGCGGTGTTCAGCTCCCCGAGGCATCGCTTGTATGTAATTTTTCGAAGGGACTTATGACTCATGATGAAGTGACGACGTTTCTCCATGAATTTGGGCATCTTCTCCATTGGATCTTGGGTGGAGATCAGAGGTGGGCGCGCTTTAACGGATTCGGTACCGAGTGGGATTTTGTAGAGGCTCCCTCACAAATGCTTGAAGCATGGGCGCTTGATTACAAGACGCTCAAACAATTTGCATGCCACCATAAAACTCGCCAGCCTATTCCAGAGGCCCTTGTGAAAAATATGCAAAAAGCAGATAAGTTTGGTCGAGGTATATGGGTGCGGCGTCAAAATTTTCTTTCAGCATTGTCATTGCAATATCATGAGGAGCGGCATCCGAAGCGCGTCGATTTATATAATATTGTGCAACGGGTTGGTAAAAAATATCATGTCCAGCAGTATCCTCGCGGAATGTATTTCTATACAAGCTTCGGGCATCTCAATGGATATTCCGCATTGTACTACACCTATATATGGTCTCGAGCAATCGCAGAAGATATGCTGTCCGTCTTTAGGCGCAAGGGTATGTATGACAAAAAAACCGCGCGCCGTTATCTTGAGAAAGTTCTTGCGCCCGGCGGATCAGAAGACGCTCATCAGTTGATTCGCAATTTTCTGGGGCGAGATTGGGATCTCGGCGCTTTTCACGCGTGGATAGATAAATAATAATTTTTGGCGCAAAGACAAAAATTTTGTTTTTATTATATACTCAACTATATGAATACCGAATCTTCACCAAAGCTTTTAAATGATGATGGCACTGCCTCTATGGCAACCATGCTTTTACTTTCGCATCACGCATTTCGTCGAGATATTATGCGGTTGATTCGTGCCGTTGCAGAAATAAAAACCGGCAACAGCTCGCGTGCCGACGCCGTGCGTAGCGAATGGGAAAAGAGTTATCGGCAAGCGTTGCATGGCCATCATACGATGGAAGATGCAAATATTTTCCCCGATATCAAAGGCAAGCATCCCGATTTGGCATCTGCTATCGATACACTAACCCAACAGCATCACAAGATTGATCCTGTACTCGAAAGGGGCGATGCGGCCTTTGCCGATCTTGCGCATCCTGAGAGCGCTGAAACCGTATTGAGTGAATTAAAAACACTTCTCGATAAGCACTTGGCTTTTGAAGAGTCTCAAATTACTCCGTTTCTGCGCGATAGCAAAACATTTCCTGTGCCAGCTGATGATGCAGTAGCGGCTATGTATGCTCAGGGTTTTGCGTGGAGTATGCAAGGCATTGATCCTAAAGTACTTGATGAAGTACGAAAATTATTGCCAGAAATATTGCTTAAAAAACTTCCCGCCGCTCAAGCTGAGTTTGAGGCGCGCTCAGAGCGTACATGGGGGACGTATACAGTTGGCTCGGCCGTGACGCCAATCCCAGAAGGATATTGATATCTATATAAACTACATGGCTGCTGTAGATAAGGGTTCTAAAATGCCAGCAGATCTTCGGCAAATACTCGCGACTACACCAAAAGCTATGGTTGTGTGGCAGAGTCTCACGCCAATCGCGCGGCGCGATTGGATTAGCTGGATAGATTCAGCTAAGCAGCTCGAGACACGTCGTCGCCGAGTCCAAAGTATTCCGTCGCGCCTTGCGTCAGGCAAGCGTCGCCCGTGCTGCTATGCATTGGTGCCGATGAACCTATATAAAGCGCTGGGCGCAAACCCTAAGGCGAAAGCGGCATGGGGGAGTCTCACTCCCGATGAGCGTAGGGATTTTGTTAGCTGGATTGATATAGTTAAAGAATCAGAGGCGCGCGGGGTGCGTATTGTGAAAGTTTGTGCAATGCTTGTAGCGGGGAAGAGACACCCCTAATCTTTTTTGTTACAATGATGTCATGAGTACAAAACTTCTTTTGGTATTGGGCGTTGTTCTTATCATCCTTGCTGGTGCATGGTCTGCATACGATGCTGGTTATTTTGGCGATGATCGTATGAAAAACGCAGAGATAATGAAGACGGGGAGTGATATCAAAATCACGACCCAAGACAATGTCGAATATTTTGCTGGTGCAAAAGGTTATTTTGCAAGACCCGAGGCCCCGGGTAATTATCCGGGTGTCGTTATGATTCATGAAAATAGAGGTTTACGCCCTGAGATTCGCGAGACCGCAGAAACTCTTGCCAAAGAAGGATACTTAGTGCTCGCAGTAGATCTTTTGGGTGGAGTTGCAGAAGATCAAACAGGTGCACGCGCGCTCACATCAAAATTTAAGCAAGACGTTGGTGTCGCAAACATGAAGGCGGCTGCCGCGTATCTTCGCGCTCAGGGCGCGCAAAAAATTGCCTCACTCGGTTGGTGCTTTGGTGGTAGGCAATCGGTTGAGCTTGCGATTTCCGGTGAGCCACTTGATGCTACGGTTGTTTATTATGGTGGCGGCATGGCCAGTACCACGGCACAGTTAGCTCCTATCCGCTGGCCAGTACTCGGTATCTTCGGTGATAAAGATCAGGCGATACCAGTCGAGATGGTGCGTACGTTTGAATCGTCACTCAACACGCTTGGCGTTAAAAATGAAATTCATATCTATCCGGGGGTGGGGCATGCGTTCGCTAACCCGTCGGGTATGAACTATGCTCCAAACGAGACGAAAGATGCGTGGGCAAAAACGCTCGCGTTTCTCAATGCGTCTTTGAAGTAACTTTCTCTGCTAAGCTTTATTTCAAAACGTTCCAAATACCCGGATCTTGGCCACCGTCAAATTTAAAGATGGCGACTCCGCGTACACCAAGCTTGCGTGCGAGTGCTACTTTGTCAGCGACCGCTTTTGCGTCGCTCCATGAAAGATAGTTGAAAGACTGCCCGGCGCTTGTCTGCGCATTTGCATTTTGTACAACGGCAGAAGGTGTGATGGTTTGTTGCGTTTGTGTTGATTCGTTTGCGTTGGGTGCTACTGCCGCAAGAACTTTTGGATCATAGCTAAAACCAATCTCGCCGGCATTGTTGCGCATTGGCGTGATACCAAGCTGCGTAGCGATATCGGTCGCGTATTTTAGATTAAAGGGCCACAGTACTTTGTATTGGTAGCTACCACCTGGTGTTTGTGTCACGGTATATTCGTAGCCGTAGGTGGGGATGCCGATGATCAACTTATTTCTATCGATTGTTTGCGCAGCCAGCGTGACCAGGCTTTCAACCCAGTCAGGATCAGCGACTGGTGCGTAGGGTGCTGTGCGAATAGCATTGAGGCGTAGATCGATAACGCCCTGATCATAGGCCATGATCTCAACGCGATCGCAGTATTTGTTGAGTTCGACGAAATCATTTGCGTAGTCGGTGGCATCGGGCGGGATATTGGCACCGGGCTGGTAGCGGTTCTCAAGCGGCATGCGTGCCTCAATGGTGCAGTAGACCCACTTGTTGCCCATGCGCGCATAGAGCCCCTTGAGAAAGGTAGAGAAATGAGTGATCGTCTCGTGATGTTTTGCCTCAAAATCTATATCAATACCGTCAAAATTATTTTGCTTTACCACGTTTGCTATTTCATTTTCTAGTGCGATGCGTTTGGCCGGATCGCTCAATGTTTTGTGTATCAAGTCACCATTACCCCACATGACGGTGGGTATAACTCTGACTTTTTGTTGTTTTGCTAGTTTGATAAAACTTGTCCAAGGCTCTTGGGTAATTTTTGCGGTATCGGCGAGCGTGCCATCATTTTTCATGGTATATCCAAACGGCATGACGCTTGTAAGTTGCGAGAGATGGGGGATGACATCTGCGGTACCGGTTGCGGTACGCCAGTAGGGGATCCATCCTGAAAATTCAAATGCACCTGTGGCACGAGGTGTGAGTTTGTTTGGGTTGATTGAGGCAGGATTGTCAGAGGCAGCGCCTACTGATACAAGAGCCATCTGTGTTTTAGGACCCACCATTCCATAGCCGGTGCTTATACCACCCTCGCAGATTATTTTACGATCACATTGAAATTTTCTTACCGCAGCTTCGGTGAGTGGTCCAAAATAGCCCGTTGCTTTTCCCGCAGCAAGATATCCTTTTACTATGAGCGTTGTCTGTATGTTCTTTACGTCATTGCCAGATGTGCCGAGCGAGAGTGAGCGAGAGGCGGCAAAGGTTCCCGCGGGTAGCAAGAAGAGTAGAAGAAAAGACAAAAGAAAAGTAGTATGTTTCATTTATATATAGTAGCAGATTTTATATAATTAACGTTTTGGAAGGGGGTTCTGTCACTCCTTTTGTGGCCATATTATCTCGGCGTTTTTGCCAGAGGGTTTATATAATTCCAATCTAAAATAAAAAGAGAGTCTGTACTGTTACAGACTCTCGTGAGGTACTCACTGGCCGTAGAAAACGTTTGCGCGCCGTTTTCTGCGCTCCACCATATTTGGTAGAACATCAAACAGAAAGATGCGCGCTAGGTACGAGATGAATGGATCCCACGACCGTATTGTCCGTTCAAGTCCAGTAACGCGGCCCGTCACTGTTCTTTTGTGGTGACTGCGAAGGTGACTTTCATGATGACCTGCCGGGCGAGATCTTGCGATTGCTATGCACTCGATTCCTGTGCGCTTGAGAAACTGCGTCCAGGTACCTATCCTAGTCCAGTCGTTGCTTAGGACAATGCCAGAATCGGCAGGAAACGAAACCACTTCTGCGTATTCTGTGGCCTTACCTGGTGCATCAGCGACGATGATGCCAGGCTCCCTACGTGCCTCGAGGAACCTTGCAAGTCCCTCGAAAGCAACTACGCTATTCCACTCTACCTTTCGATCTCGATGACTTGCTCTGTCTTGGCCGCTACCCTCCATGATCGCATCGAGAGTTGGAGTGCCACCATCAAGGTTGACCGATTTAATTGGCAGACAGAGCCCTTGCCAATCAGACCTTGTACTCAGCGACTTGACTATGTTGCGCATTTCGCTGATTAGGCTTGCAGCGAAAGTGCTCTTGCCGCTTTGAGGTGGGCCTACGATGACGATGCTGACTCGTTTTCCATGTAGCAGGGCGGCTCGCTCTTCATGGAGTTCCATCTCATCGTAGCCAACGACAGGATCATGTTTATCCTCAAGAGGAACGGGTAGCCGATCAACCTGACTTCGGAAGATGGGTCGCGTGTGGAAGGTGCTGCTCGCCGCGGGCACCGGCCCCGGCATTTGCGTCGGAAGGTCGAGATCGATGGGCGGTAGGCCCGTGTATGGATCGTGACTTTTCGCAAGCAGTGTGCGCCAGTATACCCAGAGTTGCGGTAGAAGGATTTCCGGATGCTCCCAACCCGCAGCGAGTGCTGTACACAAGGTACAGGATGCGCCGCGGTGTGAGTGGCTGCGGGAAAAGTTAAACATCCGCTTTACGAGTGCGACCTGTTTTCGCGGGATGCGCGACTCAATGTCGTGCTGTATGCGTTGGTAGAACTCTTCTTTTTGTTGGAAGGGGAACGGGAAGAGCCTAATGATGCCGCTCAGTGCGGTTCTCCGCAAGTTCGCTGTGTGGCTATTCGCACACCAGTCATAGAGGATCACATCTGACGCCTCTATCTCTCCGAGCTGTCGGTAGAGAAAATATCCGAACACAGCAAGTGGTGTTAGCGGAAATGGAACGAGAACGATCGAGACTCCCCCTGGCGCGAGAAGGAGTCTGAGAGCTTGCATGGTCTCGTGGTCAGAATGCTCGTCAGAATCCATAGGGCCTCCTCGAATTCGTCAGGCGGTATGATATAGTAGTGAGTGCACGTTCTTGGGTGAGAATGTCATAAAAAATTAACACTGTCAATATAAACAAGCAATTATAAAACTATGTATCCTGGTGAATTCGAATCACTTTTTCGTAAGGTGGCAAATACGTTTACTCTCGATTCTGTAGCAGAAGAAAAAACAGTATCGGGAAAATTTCCCAAGCGCAATGCAAGCTCTCCTTTATGGGACACCATTGATTCGGGTTGGAAAAGCGCTTTTATCGATCTTGGAGGTCGTCGTGTCGTATCGACAAAGCATTTTTTGAAAAAGCCAGTACGCATTCTCTTTTTTATTCTTTTAGTCGAGATGGAAGGTCGCATTTTTCGTATTCATGAATGGCAGGGTAAAGACATAGAGGAGCTCAATGAGAAAAACTTAAATCATCTTATCAAGGAGTTGGTAGATTCAGATTTGATAAAACTCCAAAGCGTGTACAAAACGCGCAGCGCTCTCAAAGAAGATCTCAAGGCGATCAGTGCTTTTAGAAATCTAATTGTTCATGTCAATAAAAAACTCCAACGCGAAATTAATCTTCCTGTAGTAGCCCAGCGAAAACAACAGCTTATAAATCTTCTCCGCGCTCTCCAAGAAATTATAGACAACATGGAGTAAGCTTTTGGCGTTGTAGTCGTCGCTGTTCCGTGTTATTTTTGATGCGGATTCCCAAACTCTCGGAAAGGGGAGGAACAAATGGACAAATTTAGCAGAACCTTCGGCGGCCACATCGGTGACCCGATCAAGGATCCGTATAGCGTCTACGCTGCGTTGAGAAGAGCGACGCCGTGCCAGCTCTTTCGTGACACAGTGTTCGGTGACATGTACTTCGTCACTCCGTACGACGCAGTGCGGCAGATCATCGGCAATCCCGAGGTCTTCAGCTCTCGGGTCAACGACCGGCTCATTGGCGGCATCATTGGCTCCACGATCGTCGGCATGGACGAGCCGGATCACAACCAGATGCGCAAGCTCATCATGCCGTTCTTCACGCCGCGCCCCGTAGGTGCGCTCGAAGATCGCGTTCGCGAGGTCGCTTTCGAGATGATTGGCCGGCTCGCGGGGCGTGCTCGTGCAGATCTCGTGGCAGACTTCACGTTCACCTATCCGCTCGTCGTTTTTGATCGTCTGATCTTGGGCGTCGAGGTGGGTGATGGTGCGGCGCAGTTTCATCACTGGGTCAGAGCTTTCCTCAAGATCACGACCGAGCCGGAGGAGGCGATCGCGGCGGTGGCGCTCATCCGCGAGTACTTGGCGCCGGTGATCGCCAAGGCACGACGTGCTGCTGGTGGCGATACGCTCGTGATCCGCCTCGCAGAGGCGAAGATTGACGGCAAGAGTCTCACCGATGAGGAGATCATGAGCTTTTTGATTCTCCTCCTGCAGGCAGGTGCCGAGACCACTTCGAGTCTTCTGGGTAGCGCCATCTGGCACCTGCTCGATGGATACCTCTGGCAGTGCATCCAAGACAACCCCGTCGCTCTCGATCGCGCATTTCGTGAGACGTTGCGCTATGACTCACCTGTGCAGTTCGTGGCACGCGAGACTACCTGCGAAGTCATGGTAGGGGGTGTCACGCTGCCGCGCGGCTCACTCGTGGTAGCGGCGCTCGGTTCGGCCAATCGCGATCCCAGTGTCTTCTCGGATCCGGACAGTTTCTATCTCCTGCGAGACCTCAAATACTGGAATGACACTCTGGCGTTCGGTCTCGGCCCGCACTACTGTGCTGGTTTCCACTTGGCTCGGCTCGAGTTCATGGTGGCACTCGAAGTGCTTGGAGAGCGCTTTCCGAATCTCAACCTCGACGAAGACATGCCTCAGGAAGGCGTCGTGGGCCTTCCGTTTCGTGCACCACGTTCACTACCCGTACTTCTCGGCATCTGAAAGATGCCATACGCCAATTGGCATCAGACCTCGCAGACCACTGCGAGGTTTTTTCTTTGCTTGCAGAGCTTATGATTTTACTGTTGACTATGAGTAAGACAGGAATTTTACCCAATGGAAATACAGAGGCCAAAATCACAACAACCCATACCCGATCACGCCAAACAAGTATTCAAGGGTGTCATTTTTGATGTGTATCAGTGGGAACAAGAGTTGTTTGATGGGAGCAAAGCAATTTTCGAGAAACTTAAGAGACCCGATACGGTTGTTATATTTCCAATCTTGCCGGATGGCAAGATTCTTTTGACAGAGCAGAAGCAACCAGGGAAAGATCCGTTTATTGCTGCTACGGGCGGACGAGTTGATGAGGGCGAAGAGGTAATGGCTGCGGCAAAACGAGAATTGTTAGAAGAAAGCGGATACGAGGCAGAGGAGTATGTTTTATGGGATGTCCAACATCCAACGAGCAAGATAGATTGGGTGGTATACACGTTTATTGCCAGGGGACTCAAGAAAGTTTCTGACCTTAACTTGGATGCTGGAGAAAAGATCATTTTGAAACCAGTTGCCTTTGACGAGTTTCTTGATATCGGTACCAGTGGGCTGTTTGCAGAGAAGGAAATTGTTTTTAAGTTAATGGAGGCTAAGTTCGATGTAAAAAAGCGAGAGGAACTTCGTGCGTTGTTTAGTATTAAGTCGTCGAGTAAGATGCGATGATCACGTACGAAGATTTTGAGAAGATAGATATTCGGGTTGGTAAGATCGTCGAGGTCTCTGATTTTCCGGAAGCACGCAAGCCCGCCTTCAAGCTTAAGATTGATTTTGGTTCTGAGATCGGTATCAAAGTTTCAAGCGTGCAGGCGGTGGGAGCACATACTAAAGAAGAATTGCAGGGCACGCTGGTTTGTTGCGTGGTTAATTTTCCACCCAAGAAAGTCGCCGACTTTTCTTCCGAAGTACTTACGCTGGGTTTCAAAAACACTGCCGGCGACGGATGGGTTTTGATTCAGCCCGCAAAAAATAGTGTCGAGGTTGGTAGTAAATTAAGTTAAATATGAAGACGCTCAAGTTCCGAGATTTTAAGGCAAAAATGATTTTGGATGAAACCAAAACCTCATCACTGAGGCTTTTTGATGATAAAAATCTAACAAAAGGCGATGAGCTTGAACTGATCAATTCAGATACGGGTAAAGCTTTTGCTCACATACAAATAACTGAAATTATCAAAAACCCCTTTTCTGATATACATGCCGATGATCTTGTAGGTCACGAGCCTTTTAAAGATTATGATGACATGTATCAAACACTCAAAAACTACTATCCAAACATAAGGCACGACACTCCAGCAAAAATTATTCGATTTAAACTCATCTCTAAATATGAAAATAGAAAATAAAACTATCCTATATGTTCTTGTCGGCTTCATTGTTTTTGCCGGCGGTTATTTTTTGTTGAGCGAGAGTGTATCTGTGCCAAAACAAGAGGCGAGAGAGAGTTTGGCAGTCGAGCTCAAAAATGGAGATACTTATAATCTCGAGGCAGCTTACGTCACAAAAACTATTGATGGCAAAAAACAGACCATGCTGGCATACAATGGTTCGATTCCTGGCCCGACGCTCAAGGTTGCACAAGGGTCAGAGGTGACTATCAATTTCAAAAACAATACTGATATTCCTACGCTCCTGCATTCACACGGAGTGCGCATGGACAATGCCTTTGACGGCTCGCAGTTACAACAAAAAGAAATGCAACCGGGCGAGTCATTTGCCTACAAGCTCAAATTTCCTGATGCGGGTGTGTACTGGTATCATCCGCACGCAAAAGAAGTTTACGGGCAAGGGCTCGGGCTGTACGGCGCATTTATCGTCAGTCCTGCTGACCCAAATTATTTTCCTCCGGTAAACCGCGAATTGCCGCTTTTTCTTTCCGATCTACCCGTTGAAAACGGTGTCATTGAGCTCGATAAAGACACACAAAGCCATTCTCTTATGGGTCACTACGGCAATGTGATGCTGGTCAATGGTGAAGAGACGCCAAATATCGAGGCTACGGCGGGCGAGGTGGTGCGCCTCTATATCATCAATGCTGCTAATGCTCGCCCATTCAATTTTACCATCAAAGGGTTGAAGCTTAAGTTGGTTGGCGCAGACAGCGGAGCGTTTGAGAAGGCGTCATTCGTGGATAACGTCATTCTCGGGCCGTCAGAAAGAGCAATCGTAGATGTTTTCTTGCCGAACGCCGGAATATATGAAATGCAAAATAAGACACCAGATAGGACGTATGTCCTTGGAAGCATCATTGTGGGCAATGAACGTGTAGGTGTTTCATACAACCAAGAGTTTAGCGTCCTCCAAAGCAATCAAGAAACCACTGGAAGCATCGACCCCTTTAGATTAATTTTCGATTTGGAGCCAACGAAACGCATTGCACTCACCCTTGATATGGCCGGCGGCATGATGGGCATGGGCGGAGGCCATATCATGCCTGATGGCACCATGATGGGTGGATCAATGATGCCCGCAAGCCCCGATGGTATTGAGTGGGATGATACCGGCCAAATGATGAGCCACATGATGGATTCTGCGATGGTCAAATGGAAAATCGTTGACCAAGATACGGGCAAGGCAAATATGGATATTGATTGGTCGTTT
>JBBTQY010000011.1:0-1807 GCA_038065475.1 Patescibacteria group bacterium
CGCCAATTAAAAGGGTACGTGAGCTGGGTTCAGACCGTCGTGAGACAGGTTGGTCTCCTATCTACTGCGGGCGTAGGTTCTTGAGGGGTGTTCTTCCTAGTACGAGAGGACCGGAAGGAACGAACCTCTGGTGTATCGGTTGTCACGCCAGTGGCACTGCCGAGTAGCTATGTTCGGATTGGATAAGCGCTGAAAGCATCTAAGCGCGAAGCCAACCCCAAGATAAGGAACCGTTTGAGGACCGTGAGAGACTATCACGTTGATAGGCCCTAGGTGTACGCACAGCAATGTGTTGAGCCGAGGGGTACTAATAGTCCGAGTTCTCCGTTAGACAATGCATACATTACCTACGGATTTTTCTTGCCAAATATAATATCCGCCGTCCCGCGTTGCGGGAGTGCGGACAAGTTTCGAAACTGAGAGGAGAGTTCTTTTGACTTGGAGTGGTCAAGGTCCCTGGTTCCGCCTGGGATGTTCCGCTTCAAGGTTGTGGGAGCAAGGGTCCACGCCACTGTGGCTTACGCCACCACAGTTGAGGCTTAGGGTCACCTCCTCAGCCTCACTTGCTCTCACAGCACTTCACATGGTCGAACGCAACGGCGTTCGACCCCTCCTCTCAGTTTCGAAATTAGTTTTTTGAGTCCAAGGTCCTGGTGGCTCGTCACGGTGGTACTACCTCTTCCCATTCCGAACAGAGTCGTAAAACGCCGTTGAGCCGATGATACTCATCAGGGGACAGTAGGTCGCCGCCAGGACTTTTGACTTAAATATTAAAAAACCCTTACAGAATAAGGGTTTTTTATGATTGACTTTAATTCTATTTCATGATATAATACAACTAGTTAAGAAAGTACATTGATGTGGCCCAAAGGCCCAGATTCATAGAGGGGGAGATGATTATGGGGCGCAAAGCTAGATTCTTCTTGTTTGGGGCGATTTTGTTGGTGGCTGTGTACGGAAGTTTTCAGCTCATCAAGTATCGTCGCAACATGCAGTACGAGGCCATCGAGGTGGTGCGTCCGACCGCCGCTGGTCGAGGATTCAAGATCATTGATACTACGATCATCAACGAGAAGAAGCGAGTCGTCGAAGTTCGCTACGGCGACGAAACCATCACATGCACGCGTCGTGTACAAAGTGGCGTAGCAAGCGAGTTTTTTGCTTGCGTTCCCAGCGATGGAGGTGTCGAATGAACGATCAAGAAAGCCTGCGCTCCTTGCGCCGCAAGATGCTTTTGTTCGCAGTGATTGCGAGCATTGCGTTTGCTCTCGACCTCTACAATAGCTGGTCGAACTCCATTCTCTGGAACCAGGTGTGCGCGGTCGTAGCTGCGCTTGCTGTGGTGATCCTGACGTTTCTCATTGAAAGGCGATAGAATGCCCCGCATGAGCTGGATGAGGGCAAGAATGCTTCAGGCGACGGCACCTCTGCGTCGGCGACGCATCAACGCGGTGCTTCGGGTGACCAGGCGCCTACGTGAAGGCAATCCGCTCTCACAAGTCGATGTGCGCTGGTTGCACGAGGAGACGCGGCAGCTTCGGCTGACCGCACTCGAGCGACTAGTGCTGCGTGCGTTGGGAGCGCATACGAAAGTCGCACATCCCGAAGTGCTACTCGGCCTCATCAGGCGTGCCAATCGTCGCTATGGCTCCGGCTGGAAGCCCTGACCAAGAGAGGAGGTATCGAATGAGATGAGATAGGGGCCACTCACCGGCCACACATGAGGCGACGTCCTCGTTAAAAGACCGTCATGACCCGAAGCGACACCAGTCGCTTCGGGTCTTTGTTTTTGATACAAGATATTCAA
>JBBTQY010000011.1:1817-25274 GCA_038065475.1 Patescibacteria group bacterium
CTATTTTTTTCTGCCTGTTTACGTAACTCTATTGGCTCAAAACTTTCAGATTCAATATATCTGCCGCTCCGTTGCTGGAAAGACAGACTTTTGTGCCGCAATAGCTGCGTAGCTATTGCTAAACTAGTCGTAACTTCAAATGTCAGCGTCGCCATTTCGAAAATTGACCAATGTTTGTTTTTGATACAATATCTTCAATGAGACTTTGGACATTCAAGCGACGCCTTGCCGGTTTTTGTATTATTTTTTTACTCATCGCTGTATTGGCGGCCGTACTTTTGTGGACGTTTTGGCCCCAACCATCATGTACCGATCAAAAACAAAATGGTGCCGAAGAAGGTGTTGACTGCGGGGGTACCTGCCCCAACAAATGTTTGGGTGAGTTGCCAAAATCTCCATTGGTGCTTTGGAAAGATTATTTTATCGTGCGTTCAGGAGTTTTCGATGTCGGCGCGCTCGTTGAAAACCAAAATATCAAACTCGGTAGCAGAAAGTTTGATTATGTATTTCGTGTATATGATAGGGCAGGCCTTCTCGTCTCTCAAAAAGAGGGCAGAACTTTTCTTTACCCAGGTGAGCAGGTTTTTGTTTTTGAAGATAGCTTAGTGACCGGGCCTCTCCACCCCTCGTACGTTGAATTTGATTACAAACCAGTCGCATGGGAGCCGATGGATAACAACGACCCGCTCAAAATCGATCTGGTGAGTTGGAATTATGAGTCAGAGCCAAACCCAATTATCCGCGCGACCATCGCCAACAGGTCGCTTTTTGAAGAGAAAAATATCGAGATGACATTGCGACTTGAGAATAGTAACGGCAATGCCTACGCCGCAAGCAAGACTTTTATCGAAACTTTCCCGCCACAATCTACGCAGGATGTGATTTTTACCTGGCCGCCTGCATCGTTTGAGCCACCAAGCACTATTTCGCCGCTTTACCGGCGGGTACTGCGGTGATACGATAATTGCCGTATGCAAGTTTTGCGCCGTTTCGATTGGCTGCTCCTTTGTGGCATTGCCCCACTTCTCTTTTTTGGGCTTCTTACCATGAAGTCTCTTTCGGGAAATGATTATTTTTTTTGGCGCCAACTTTTGTGGATTGGCATTAGTACGGTGGTTATGTTTATCTCTGCTTTTATTGATTGGCGCACACTTAAGTCGAGCGCGGCAATTCTCGGACTTTACGCGCTCGGTGTAGGTCTCTTGGTCCTTTTGGCGATAGTTGGTTTTGCGACGCGTGGTGCACAAAGCTGGTTTTATATTGGCAATTTTGCCATAGAGCCAGTAGAACCCATCAAGTTATTTCTTATTTTGGTATTTGCCAAGTATTTCTCGCGGCGGTATGTAGAGATTGCTCTTTTTCGGCACATTGTCATTTCATTTCTTTACCTGATTGTGCCGATGACGCTTGTTTTTTTGCATCCTGATTTTGGATCGTCAGCAATTCTATTTTTTATCTGGATTTCGATGCTTTTATTCTCCGGCCTTACTTTTCGACATATCGCATTTTTTGCTGGCGTAGGAATCGTAGTTGCGGCTATCGGATGGTTTTTTGTACTACAGCCGTATCAAAAAACGCGCGTGGTGGCGTTCTTTAACCCCGAAAATGATCCTAAAAAATCAGGTTATCACGCAATTCAGGCCATGATTGCGGTAGGATCGGGGGAGTTATGGGGTAAGGGTGTTGGATATGGCACTCAATCGCGTCTTAATTTCTTGCCCGAGTCAGAGACCGACTTTATGTTTGCCGCGTTTGCCGAAGAGTGGGGGTTTGTCGGTATCGCACTTGTGTTTCTTTCGTTCACACTGTTATTTTGGCGAATACTTCATATCAGCATGATGTCCCCGGACAACTTTTCAAAGCTTTTTGGTCTAGGCGTCTGTTTTTTGCTTGTGGGGCACATCGCGATTCATGTGGGTATGAATCTTGGTCTTCTGCCTATTACGGGTATTGGGCTCCCGTTTATGAGCTATGGGGGGTCATTCCTTGTAACCCTTATGGCGGCTATAGGAATCATCGAATCTATCGCTATTCGGTCCTCAGATTTGAAGGCTTATGAGGATGGGGATATGGCGGCATTGACCTCTTGATTGTTTTATGGTTATATGATAGAGTAATAATATTCAATTATGGCTTCACTTTCACCTACATTTGAAAAGCAAATGGCCAAGTTTTTGGGAGAGCTTCCGACTCGTGCGAGAAGCGTGCTTAAGCGTCGCTACGGGATAGGCGAGGCAGAGGGTATGACCCTCGAGGCCATCGGTAAGCGTGAGGGTATCACTCGCGAGCGCGTCCGTCAGATTGAAAATGACGCGGTACGCCGTCTCAAAAAGTCACCCATGTTTGCTGAGTTCGCCTCTCAAGAGACCGCGATTAAAGCGATACTCGCAGGCGTTGGCAGTATTGCCGCCGAAGCTGATTTCTTGGCGTTGCCTGAATTTCGTCAGATAAAAGATAAAAATACTTTGGTTCTTTTCTGCGATCTTGCCGATTCGATTCGTCGCAGAAAAGCTGACGATCGTCTCCATGCTCGCTGGCATGTTTCCGATGCGCCTGTCGCTGGTATTGAGGCAGCTCTTTCTGCGTTTGCCCGCTCGCTTCGTGAGCAAGGCGCTACGCTTGCTACTGACGCTGCTTTTGCAAATTTGGCTCTTCAGCTCAAAAAGACTGGTGTTCCGGTGTCTGAGAAAAGTCCCGTACTCGCAACTTACATCGGCCTTTCAAAAGAGATTGAGAAAAACGTATGGAGCGAGTATGGCCACGTGTCATCGCCGTTTGTACGTCCACGCGGCATGCGTGATAGCGCGTTTGTAGCGCTTGCACGTGCAAAAGAACCTATGCATTTTCGTGATATCGCAAAGCGCATTGGTGAGTTTTCCAATAAATCAGTACACGTACAGACCGTGCACAACGAATTGATCAAAGATAACCGCTTTGTGCTTGTTGGTCGCGGTTTGTACGCGCTCAAAGAGTGGGGATATGAACCTGGCTTTGTAAAAGATGTGCTGGTGCAGATGCTCTCGAGCCGTCCGATGACCCGCGAAGAGATTCTCGATGAGGTAATGCGCCGCCGTCAGGTAAAAGCAAGTACGATCTTCATCAATCTTCAGAACAAAAAACTATTCCGCACACTTGATGACGGTACTTATACGATAGTTTCGTAATGCATGTCTCTCGTCGAGTTCTTCGAACCTACGATCATTACAATTAAGCTTCTTGTACGCTTTTGGTGGCTCTGGCTAGCCCCCTCGCTTTTTGTTGTTTTCCGTGCACTCTGGCTTTCATGGCGCCAGCAGCTCTTCAAGGCTTCTATTCCATGGACGCTCTTAGAGCTCAAAATACCTCGTGAGGTGCGCAAGAGCCCTGTTGCTATGGATCAGTTTTTTATTGCGCTCTCGAGTGTGCGCAATTCACCTGGCGATTTTGAAGAGACATATATCAACGGTGAAGTCACCCTATGGTTTAGCCTTGAGATCGCAAGCTTTGGAGGTGATATTCATTTTTATATCCGTACACCTGAGAAGCATCGCAAGGCGATTGAGGCGAACTTGTACGCAAACTATCCCATGCTTGAGATTGAGCAAGTCTCCGAGTATCTTGACCGTTTCCCGAGCACCATGTCGGGTATGTACGCGCACAATTTAGATATTTGGGGAAGCGAAATTGTTTTGGGTAAGCCCGACCCGTATCCGATTCGTACCTATCTTAAGTTTGAGTCTATGGACGAAGAACGCAGTCTTGATCCTATCTCATCACTCTTGGAGGTGCTCCAGAAGATTGATCGTAAAGAAAATTATTTACTGCAAATTTTAATTCGTCCTGCTGACCCCAAATGGCGCGAGACAGGGCTTAAGCTCGTAGAGCAGCTTAAAAAGCGTGAAGAGAAAGTTTACCAAGGCCCGCTTGGCGAATATACTGATCGGCCCATGCGTACCCCTGGCGAGCTCGAGGTGCTTAAGGCGGTTGAGCTCAATATCGCAAAGCCTGGATACGAAACACTCATCCGCTTTGTATATGTTGCTGATAAATCAGTCGCTGATGGGCAGGGGGCAAAGCGTGCGATAACAACGGCTATCAATCAATATGCCGCCGGCGACATGAATTATTTTGAACACAATCGCAGCGTGTATACACAAGCAAAGTACAATGTGTTTCCGTATTTTGCACCAAAGCTTCGCGCGGAGGGTCGCAAGGTACGCATATGGGAGCATTTCCGTGAACGTAAGCTTCCCGAAGAAACAGCCGCGAGTAAATGGGCTCTTGCGCGTCCTTGGAATTTTAATCTCAAGCAGCGCGTGTTTGTGCTCAATACCGAAGAGTTAGCAACGCTCTATCATCCGCCAACAATGCTGGTCATGACGGGATCTTTGATCAAGCGTGTCGAGGCGAAAAAGATGGGTCCATCTGTCGGTCTTGAAATGTTTGAAGATAATAAATAGTTTATGGCAGAAGTAAAAAAACCAGGAGGTAAACCGCCACCAAAACCACCAGCCGGTGGAAGTGCGCCAAAAGACTACCGAGATACAGAGATGTGGATTCTCATTATTTTAGTGTTTATTTTGGGCAGTCTTTCGGCGGGCTCATTTATTTTTGGTGTCGAGTCATTTTTTGCCAATGCTTTCTGGAGGAGTTTTATTTTATGGATCAAGATTATAGCTGGTACGCTTTCGCTGGTGTTCGCAGTAGGTATTGCCTACGTGCTCGTACAGCTCGCTACTTTTCGTAAAAAAGAAGTTATCGAGACAGCGCCTACTATCGAGTCTCAGCCGCAGGGCGGATTGTATATTTATGAATGGACAAAGGTAAAAGCGGGTCTTGAGAATGCTTCTGATGCGGACGCCGCACTTCTTATCATCGAGGCGGATTCACTCGCTGACCGTATTTTGAAGGACATGAAGCTGCCCGGCGAGACGATGGGCGAGCGCTTGCAGGCTTTAGGCGAGCAGCGTTTTGAATCTATCGATGATTTGTGGGAGGCGCATAAGCTTCGCAATCAAATCGCGCACGAAGGAGCCAAAGGCATCACCTATGGCGATGCTGTATGGGCGCTCGAGAAGTACGAAAAGGCGTTTTCTCGACTCGGTGTGATATAATACGCGCATGCCTAAAGATGGCAAGATTCATTTAATCAAATACGCACCACCTCCATCAAAGCTTCCTATCTACCAACGCGTTGATCCGCGCGCTGTTTCTTTTTTTGGCCGTACTAATTATGAAGCGGCACTCGAAGAAAAAAAGTTTATCTTTGGTATCAAGCGTGCTGATCGTATGCGGCATATGTATGTCATTGGCAAGCGCGGTGTTGGTAAGACGAAGTTGATGGAGTCGCTGATTCGCCAGGATATTGCGTATGGGTATGGTGTATGCGTCATTGATCCTGACGGCGATCTTGTATCAAGCATACTCGATTTTATACCAGAGGAACGGGTCGCAGATGTTATTGTTATTGATCCGTCAGATACCCAGTATTCAGTGGCCTTCAATCCGCTTGCAGGTGTGGAGTCAGAGCTTCATCACCAGGTTGCTCGAGGACTTGTAGAAATTATGGAGCGGCAATTTGGCAATGCTTGGAACTCTCAAATTGAGTATATTTTTCGATTTGCTTGTTTGGTGTTACTTGATTATCCGCGCGCAACATTCAAAGATTTCATCTCACTTTTAAAGGATATCGATTTTCGTATGGAGGCGGCAACACACTGTCAGGATGAGATGGTAAAGCATTTCTGGCAGCAAGAGTTTCGCGCATGGGCAGATAAATATGAGGCAGAAGCCATCACGCCGCTTGTCAGTAAATTATGGACATTTATCGCCAATCCATTTTTAAAAGACATCTTTGCCCAAAAGGACAATAAAGTAGATTTCGACGAGGCTATTGCTGGTGGGAAGATTATCCTTATCAATCTCGCCAAAGGCAAGATAGGTGATGATAACGCAAATTTCTTCGGCTCACTATGTATTTTAAAGCTCCAGGAAGCAGGCATCAGGCGGGCGTCTGACAAGCAGACCGAACGGCAGGAATTTTATCTCTATATTCACGAATTTCAAGGGCTTGCTACAAGTGCGTTTCTCAATTTTCTTGCTGAGTCACGCAAATATGGTATTGCAAACACTATTACGCATCAGTATGCAGCCCAGCTTGATGCCAATACGTTTGCGAGCGTTTTAGGTGCGGTGGGTACTATGATTGTTTTTCGTGTGGGGGGAGATGATGCAACGCGCCTTGAACGCGAACTTGCCCCTGTGTTTAGTGCTAAAGATATGATCAATCTTGGTATGCGCGAGTTCTATATCAAGATGACCATTGATGGCAATGCCTACGATCCCTTTTCTGCTGAAACCTTGGATCTTTTAGAACCGCCACACGAATCATTTCGTACCAAGATTCTTGAGCGATCGCGTCGGCAATATGCTGTAGGTGCTGCCCGAGGTTGATTGATGCTAACAAGTATTGGATAATAAAGAGTAATGGATTCTGCTGCCTATACCGTTTACTTTGCTAAAACAAACTTTCGCGGTGCCGAACGTACGTTTGGTATTCGTACGGAAGATCGCCGACAGCATACCTATGTGATTGGTAAGACGGGTACGGGTAAAACAAATCTTCTTAAAAATCTTGCATTTCAAGATATTCAGACTGGCGCAGGTTTGGCTATCGTCGATCCACACGGTAGTTTCGTTGAGGAAGTGCTTGAAAAGATTCCTGATAATCGCCTTGAGGACGTTATCTATTTTAATCCGTCTGACTCCGATTTTCCTCTCGGGTTCAACGTACTTGAAGTACCCGACCCCAAGTACAAACACTTGGTCGCCTCTGACCTCATGGGTATTTTTACCAAAATCTGGGCGAATGTATGGTCAAGCCGTATGGAATACATCCTTAACAATTGTGTGCTCGCACTTCTCGATACGCCTGGCACAACGCTTCTAGGAATTCCTCGGCTTTTGGTAGACAAGGGGTATCGCCGTATTATCATCGACAATCTTAAAGATCCGGTGGTACGTTCATTTTGGGTGCAGGAGTATGAAAGCTGGCAAGATCGTTTTCGTCAGGAAGCTATCGCACCGATTCAAAATAAAGTAGGCCAGTTTTTGTCGTCATCATTTGTGCGCAATATCGTAGGTCAGCCCAAGAGCGCGTTCAATGTGCAAGAGGCGATGAATCAGCGAAAAATTTTACTCATCAACGTTGCTAAAGGACGTATCGGTGAAGACAACGCGGCGCTCTTGGGTGCAATGCTCATCACTAAAATTCAACTCGCAGCTATGGAGCGCGTGCGTATACCAGAAGACGAGCGCAAGGATTTTTATCTGTATGTTGACGAGTTTCAAAACTTTGCCACTGATTCATTTGCCAACATCTTGTCAGAAGCTCGCAAGTATCGACTTAACTTAGTCATTGCACATCAATATATTGGGCAGCTTGTTACCGATACAACGACGAAGGTGCGCGACGCAGTTTTTGGTAACTGCGGTACCCTCATTTCATTTCGCGTGGGAGCTACCGATGCTGAATTTTTGGAGAAAGAGTTTGAGCCAGAGTTCGAGATACAAGACTTAGTGAACCTTCCCAATAGACATATTTATTTGAAACTCATGGTAAACGGCGCGACTTCGCGCCCGTTTTCGGCGACTACTATTGCCGCCAAAGGGCCCGAGGGTGTTGATGATTCGACACAAACAATCATTGATCTCTCGCGTCGAAAATATGCGCGACCGCGCGAGGTTGTAGAGTCAGAGATTATGCGCTGGAGTGAATCTTTGGGAGAGGAAGCAGCTGAGGGCGCGGCTGGCGAGCGCATGCAGGGAGAATCTGCAGGCGAACGTACGGGTGCGAGTCATGCGAGTGGAGGGGCTGCGAGTGCTAGCAAGGGCGAGCGATACACGGCAACCTGTAGTTTATGTGGTAAGCCCGCTCATCTTAATTTTAAGCCTGATGAATCGCGTCCAATCTATTGCTCGGATTGTCTGAAAAAAGTACAGGCGGGAGAGATTGCGCCCGCCAAAGTATCGGTAAAAGCAAAATATCCAAGCCATTTAAGTTTGCTGGGCATTGAGTTTGCAGCTGAGAAAGGTGCAAAGATTGAAAAAAATATGCACACAGCAGCTCCCGTTAAAAAAACAGTGCCATCGTCGGTAAAGAGCGGTGCACTCGTCGCGCGTCCCCAAGCTGAAAAAACAATATCGCTCAAAGAGCTTTCGCGTACTTCGCGTGAACCGCAACAGCGCAAGGGCCCGGATCTTATCGGTCTCAAAGAAGTACTTAAAAACGCACTTGGTGGGAGTGCGCCACAGGTATCAAAAAAAGAAACCCCCGCGAGGAGTGGACCCGTCTCGCCCGGCGCGAGCCGAGGTGGAGGCAAGCCAATTGCACCTGGAGAAAAGATTAAGCTCTAAGCTTTTTCGACACGTTCGATATATTCGCCTGACTCAGTGTTGACGCGTACAATATCACCCGCATTGATAAAAAGTGGCACGTTGAGTTTGAGGCCGGTCTCGAGCACTACTTCTTTGTTGCCGCCGGTAGCACTATCACCTTTCACGCCGGGAGGTGCCTCGACTACCTTCAGATCCATCTTGATGGGGATTTCGATATTGATGATTTCACCCTCAAAGACATCGAGCGCGATAGACATGTTGGGCAACAGATAATTGACGATATCCGTTAGTTTTTCTTCTTTGAGCGCGATGCGGTTTTTAGGATCGTCACCTCGGCGAAACCAGTATTCGCCACGGTTGCCATAGAGAAATGTCGCCGTTTCTTTTTCGATATCAGCTGGCTTGAACGATTCGTTTTGATGGAAGGTACGGCTCGTCACCTTGCCCGAACGGAGGTTTTTGATTTTAGTCTGGGCTACGGGTTTGCGCTGTTGCATGCGCAAAAAGCTATATTCAAGCACGCGATAGGGGTCGCCATCGAGTACGAAGGTGGTGCCAGGGCGTAATTCAGAGTAACTTAACATGGTTACTATAATACTCGAAAATATAGCCTCTCGCAAGCCTAAAAATAATTCCAAAAATTTTCAGCTTAACCCTAAAGGGCTCCGACGCTGCAAAATTTTCGGAATTGTTTTTATGCTCTAAATGTGTAAGATAATCATATGGAATATGAGCCAGTCATAGGCCTTGAGATACATGCGGAACTTGCGACCAAGTCGAAGATGTTTTGCCGATGCAAGAATGATTCTGATGAAGAGCGTCCCAATACCAATGTGTGCCCCGTGTGTTTGGCGCATCCAGGCACGTTGCCCGTAGCGAATCAAGACGCGGTACGCAAGGTGGTGGCTGTGGGTTTGGCGCTGGGAGCCGAGGTGCCGGATACGAGCAAATTCGATCGTAAAAATTATTTTTATCCCGATCAGCCCAAAGGGTATCAGATTTCACAGTACGACGAGCCCATGGTAGCCAAGGGGCTTATCACGACACCGTCAGGCAAACAGGTGCGCATCACACGCGTGCATTTGGAAGAAGACACAGGAAGTCTGGTACACGATAAAGAGGGCAATACGCTTGTGGATTTCAATCGCGCGAGTGTGCCACTCATGGAGCTTGTTACCGAGCCCGATATGCGTAGTGCCAGAGAAGCGCGTGAGGCGGCCGAAGAACTGCAGCTTATTTTTCAGTATGTAGGTGCATCATATGCGCGCATGCAGAAAGGTGAGATGCGCGTGGAGGCCAATGTATCAGTGCGCCCCAAGGGATCAGAGAAATTTGGTACCAAGGTTGAACTTAAAAATATCAACTCGTTTAAGTTTGTAGAGAAAGCTATCGAGTATGAGGTGGCGCGCCAGATCCAACTCATTGAATCAGGAGGCGAGGTGCGTCAGGAAACAAGAGGGTGGGATGAGGCAAAACAACAAACGGTACTCCAACGCGTCAAAGAATCAGCGCATGATTATCGGTATTTTCCTGAGCCTGATTTGCCGCCGCTCAATGTGGCCGCTATTCGCGAAGAGCTCCGCCATCATTTGCCCGAATTGCCCCGGCAAAAGCGCGAGCGTTTTTCGCGCGAGTACGGCATTGATAGCAAGGCTATCGAGTTTTTGGTACGCAATCCAAAGATTGCCTCGTTTTACGAGTCAGCTGCATCTGAACTTGGCGAGTGGCTGTCAACGAGTGGACATGACGCCAAAAATGCCTATAAACTTATGCGTAATTATATGCTCTCGGATCTCACTCGCGCTCTCGATGAAAAGGGTATTGGTTTTGCTGATATGAAATGTACGCCAGAAAATTTTGCCGAACTCATAGCATTGATTGCTGATAAAAAAATATCATCACGAGGTGCCAAAGATATTTTGCTCACCATGGTATCGGTGGGTGGTGATCCGTCAGATATTGCGCGCGACCTCGATGTATTTCAGTCGAGTGATACGGGTGAGCTCGAAGGTATCATCAAAAAAGTACTCGAAGAAAACGAGTCTGCTGTTTCCGAATACAAATCAGGTAAACAAGGTGCTCTCCAGTTTTTGGTAGGACAGGCTATGAAAGCAAGTAAAGGTAAAGGTAATCCGGAAACTATCCGTGATTTGCTAGTGTCTATTCTATCTTAAGCCGATATATTGAAGGTATGAAGCGTTATACTAAAATTATATTATTTACGGTCGGTATCTTTTTTCTTGTTCTTTTTATTGTAGTCGCCATATCATATTTTTTGTATCGTTGCCCACAGGGGACGATGCGAGATTTCAACGGAGAATGTAAGCATTTTTTGCGTATAGAGAATAATTGATCTTCTAAAATGCTTTCTTAAACCACGTCATTTGGCGTTTGGCATAGCGCCAGTTCTCAGTGTTTATTTTTTTGATCATCTCATCTTTTGAGATTTGGCGTTCAAGATACAAGAGGGGATATTTGTATTCAAACCCCAGTTCTAATATACGTGCGCGGGGGATACGTGTACGCACGAGCTTGCGTACTTCATCGAGCAGTCCCGCACGTAGCATGCGTGTTGTGCGGCGCGCGATGTTTTTTTGCAGTGTTGCCTTGGGTGGATCGAGTAGAATTATTTTTGCGTCAAAGCGGGGAGTTTTGGTGAGCGTGGGTACATGGCCGAGGGCTTTCGCGATTTCAATTGCGCGCACGAGGCGCCTTGGATTTTTGGCGTCAATATCTTTGGCGCGTTCGGGATCGAGTTTTTTGAGCACGACAAAGAGTTTTGCTACTGAAAGTTTTTCAAGTTTGCCTCTCTGTGCGGCGTTCGGTGGTACATCAGGAAAGGCGGTGTCATATAAAATGGCGTCAATATAAAAACCGGTGCCGCCTACGACGATGGGCGTTTTACCTTTTGCTAAAATCTTTTTGACAGCACGAAGGGCTATTTTTTGGTACTCGATGACGGTCAGGGTTTTCTTGGGCGTGGCGATATCGATGCAATGGTGAGGCACGGCGTGCTGTTCTTTTTTGTTGGGTTTCGCGGTGCCAATATCAAGCCCGCGATACACTTGGCGCGAGTCGGCAGATACTATCTCGCCACGGACGCGGCGGGCGAGTTTGAGTGCGCGGGCTGATTTACCTGATGTGGTGGGTCCTGCGATGACGATAATGTGTGGTCTTGCCATAAACGCAATTATATAGTAAAATATCAGCTGAATCAATGCCGTCCCATGACTATGGAGGGGAAGATGAGGGGACTTTTGAAAACTGTTCTTTTCGCACTGATCGCGCTTGTCGCGATCGCAACCAGCGCCGAGGCACGGCGTACCTACACGATTCAGTCTGGTGATGTGCCCGGCGCGATTCCTGGTAAGTTTGCGCCAACGCTCAAACAGCTGCAGGAAGCAAATCCTCGAGTGAACTTCGATACGCTCCGTGTGGGCGATGAGATCGTCGATCCACGGCCGGAGCCAGCTGAGCTTGAAGCAGCCAAGCGCAAGAGCGACGAGCTCGCAGCACAGCTCGAGGCGGCGACGAGCGAGCTTACGACGCGTACCAAGCAGCTTGCAGCATCGCGTGGTCTCAACGCCATGCTCAACACCAAAGTGGCGGAGCTTCAGCCACTCGCAGACCAGGCCGAATCATACCGTGACCGGTTCTGGGGCTGGGTCGGCGGACTTACGGCGCCACTTGTTTTTGCATTCATCGACATCATGTGGCGGATGCGTGTGCGCAAGCGTCTCGATGACAAGATCATCGGTCTTCAGCGCGATGTCGCTACTGTTCGCAGTGAAGGGGCGAAGGCGGTAGCAAATCGCCCGTCGATCTTCGACCGGCAGCCTGATGAGGTTCTGACGCCGAGACCCAGCGGTACCGACGACTCAGATGCGCGACACTAGCGCCCAATGGGGCGCACAACCGAAGAGCTCGAGGGGTTCACCCTCGAGCTCGTTTTCTTTTTAGTTTTTTGTATCTTCGAAAAATTGTTCGAGAGAAATTGTCTTTGTATCTTTTACTCCACGCGAGCGTATATTTACTTGTTTTGCGGCAGCCTCTTTTTCGCCGATGACAAAGATATACGGCACCTTTTCCATTTCTGCTTCTCTGATTTTTTTGCCGATTGATTCGTTGCGCGTATCAAGCTCAATACGAACACCATGCGCCTTAAGTTCGCGCGCGATTTCATTTGTATAGTCAATTACTTTATCGTTGATGGTAAGGATTTTTACCTGCACGGGCGCCAGCCAAAACGGAAACGCGCCACCATAATGTTCGATGAGAATTCCCAAA
This sequence comes from Patescibacteria group bacterium, assembly GCA_038065475.1. Lineage (GTDB taxonomy): Bacteria > Patescibacteriota > Minisyncoccia > Ryanbacterales > GWA2-47-10b > SICQ01. The sequence goes on from JBBTQY010000011.1 coordinate 14,481, forward strand.
AAGCGTTCTGTCGATCCTAAGATTGCGCGGTGAATGACGACGGGGCGCTTTTTCTCGCCATCAGAGTCGATGTATTCAAGCTCAAAGCGTTCGGGCAGATTCATATCAAGCTGAATGGTTGAGAGTTGCCATGAGCGGCCCAAAACATCTTTAAAAATAAAATCGAGCTTGGGGCCATAAAAGGCCGCTTCCCCCATGCCGATTTCATGTTTCCAACCACGCCTCGAGATGACTGAGGTAAGTGTCTTTTCGCTCTCTTCCCAAATGGTCGGGTCGCCTATGTATTGTTTTTTATTTTCGGGATCATGCGTTGAGATGCGCACCCAAAAATCTTTAAATCCAAAGGCGGCGTAGGTCTCCTCAATCATGTCGAGCATCTCTTCGATAACTTCTTCGATCTGATCTTTGCGTGTAAATACATGGCAGTCATCTTGTGTGAGCGATCGCACGCGCGTAAGGCCTGAGAGCTCGCCAGATTTTTCATGGCGATAGTTGGTGGTTGTACATGTCCAGCGCACGGGAAGTTCGCGATACGAGTGTGGCGTAGTTTTGTAAAGCATCATAAAATGCGGGCAGTTCATCGGCTTGATGAAATAATCTGCCTCGCGTTCCAGGTGCATAGGAGGATAGAGCGCATCATATTTTTCCGCATGACCCGATATCTTATAGAGTTCGCTTTTGGTGATATGCGGAATCCAGATAGATTCATAGCCGCGTTTTTCTTGAAGCTCGGTGATAAAGTTCTCAACAATACGGCGGAGCATTGCACCCTTGGGGTAGAAAAGAGGTAGGCCGGGACCCACTTCTTCGGTGATAGCAAATAAACCCAATTCTTTACCAAGCTTGCGATGATCGCGCTTTTTAGCCTCTTCCAACATTGCTCGGTATTCTTCGAGTTCCGCCGGCGCATTAAAGGCAAGTGCATAGATGCGTTGGAGTTGTGGGTTTTTCTCGTCACCGCGCCAATAGGCGCCCGCGATATTTGTGAGGGTGAATGATCCCGCATCAATATCGCGCGTGTTGTCGGCGTGGCCTCCTTTGCATAAGTCAGTAAAATCACCAACGGTATAGGCGGTCAGTTCACGTCCTTCTTTTTCATATTCATCAATCAGCTCAAGCTTGTAGGGTTGGTTGGCAAAAAGATTGCGCGCCTCATCGGCAGTTATTTTCTCACCCGTCATGTCGAGCTCTTTGGTGATAAGATCACGCATAGTTTGCTCAAATACTTCCAAGTCTTCTTCGCGGAGCTTGCCGCCGAGATCAAAGTCATAATAAAAACCATTTTCAATAGTGGGGCCGATGCCAAGCTTGGCGTCAGGATATTTTTTGAGTACGGCGGACGCCAAAAGATGTGCCAACGTGTGGCGTTTTTCTTCCATGGATTTATTTGATGTTTTCATGAGTTATACGGTGATCGGTTCTACTTTGTTACAAATCATGCTTGGTGTGCCGTTGCGTTCATTGATTTTACCCTGTATCGCAAAAAGACCTTCGGGTATAAGCATGTGACCATAGATTTTGAGGTCTGATGGAAACATAACCCCCTCGATCTCGCCCGAATCGTCTTGCAGCTTCAAGAATACCATAGGATCGCCGTTTTTGGTAAGGATGCGCTTAACCTCGCTTAACATACAGTAAACAGTCACCGAGCGGCCCGGCATCTTTTCTTTGAGCTCGCGAATAGTTTTTGATTTTGCCTGCAGGTGTTTTATTTTCTCAAGCGGGTGACCCGAGACATAGAGACCCAAGAGTTCCTTTTCCCATTTGAGTTTTGCATCTTGCGAGGCGGGCTCGACGACTTCAAGTTTGAGCTGCGGGATTGATTTGGGGTCGGCCATAAGACCAAAAAGAGATGTTTGATCGCTGTGTGCATCGTGATGTGCCTCACGTGCGTAGCCGAGTATACGATCCATGTTCATGATGATTTGATTACGCTCACCAAAGATATCGAGCGCGCCGGATTTTGCGAGTGCCTCAATCGATTTTTTATTAAGGTCGCGTGTTTTGGCGCGCTCCAGAAAATTGGCAAGTGATGTATACGGTCCATGAGCATCGCGTTCTTCAACAATAAGCCCGACAATGTTATGCCCTACGTTTTTGACTGCACCCAGGCCAAAGCGAATATCTCCATCTTTTGTCACCGAAAAACGCGCACGCGACTCATTGATATCAGGTGGCAGAATTTTGATTTTTTCTTGCGCGGCGATGCCAACCAAAAAGGAGATGCGATCAATATTTTTTTCATCAGAGTTGAGCAGTGAGGCCATAAACTCTACCGGATAGTGTGTCTTCAAGTATGCGGTTTGGTACGCGATAGTGGCATATCCGACGGCATGTGAGCGATTGAACCCGTAGCGTGCAAAGGGTTCGACAAGTTTCCAAAACTCTTCACCGAGGCGGCGCGAACCGATCGTGCGTTCCGCGCCATCGACGAATTTGTTTTCTTGCTCAGCTAAAAGTTTTTTGATTTTTTTGCCGACTGCTTTGCGGAGTGTATCTGCCTCAGGCAGCGAGAAGCCCGCCAAGGCTTGCGCGGCCTGCATCAGCTGCTCTTGATAGACCATGATGCCATGGGTGGGCGCCAAGATAGGTTCAAGCTTTGAGTGGAGATATTTTACTTCTTCCTCGCCGTGTTTACGCTTGATAAATGAGGGGATAAGTTCCATGGGGCCTGGCCGATAGAGCGCCACCATAGCCACGATGTCTTCAATGTTTGTTGGCTTCAGCTCTTTGAGAAAACGCGTCATGCCCGCACCTTCCAGCTGAAAGACGCCAACGGTTTTACCCTCGGCAAGTGTTTTGAAAACCTTAGGATCATCGAGCGGAATAACATCGATATTGATATCTTTATCATGAATTCTTTTGACGCGACGCAACGTCTCTTCAATGATCGAAAGGTTTGAAAGGCCCAAAAAATCTACTTTCAAAATACCAAGGTCTTCAATGGCGTGCATTTCAAACTGCGTGACGATTGATGATTTTTGATCTTCTTTACCCGTCGCGTATTGGAGGGGGATGGAGTTGGTAAGTGGATCTTTAGTGATGACCACGGCGCACGCATGGGTGGATGCATGACGTACCACGCCTTCGAGTTTTATTGCTGCGTCTAAAAGTTTTTTGCCGTCGTCGGTGCGGTTATACAGATCCGCGAGTTCGGGTACCATCTCGATGCATTCTCGCAGATACCCATCTTTGTGGCCTTGGTTGGGATTAAACGGAATCATCTTGGCGACGCGATCACAGTAGTCGTAGGGGAATCCGAGTGCACGACCTGTATCGCGGACAGCGGCACGCGCAGCCATGGTACCAAAAGTGATTATTTGCGCGACATGGTCGCGGCCGTATTTGCCTGCTACGTATTCGAGTACTTCGTCACGACGTGTATCGGCAAAGTCCACATCAATATCAGGCGGACTGATGCGCTCAGGATTCATAAAGCGCTCAAAAAGAAGATTATATGCGATAGGATCAACGTTGGTGATGCCGAGCACATAAGCTACGAGTGACCCCGCTGCTGACCCGCGCCCAGGGCCTACAACGATGCTTTTTGATTTTGCCCAATTAATAAAATCTTGCACGATCAAAAAGTATTCAGTAAATCCTGATTTTTCAATGACTGTCAATTCATACGCAAGACGCTCACGTGCTGCGTCAGTATTGTCAGGATAGCGCCTAGGCAATCGTTCATTGCACAACTTTTCAAGATATGAGTTTGCGGTTTCGCCCTCGGGAAGTTCGTAGTGTGGTAGTTGCAAGATGCCGAGAGGAATATCGATATTAACCCGATCCGCGATGCGTACTGTATTTTCTATGGCTTCGGGCACGTGTTCAAATAGCTTCGCCATTTCTTCGGTTGAACGAAATGAAAAATCATCACGCTTCATAGTGAGGCGGTCATCATCATCAAGACGCGAGTTGGTTTGTACCGCCAAGAGTACGTCTTGTGCGCCCGCATCATCAGCGTTGGTATAGTGAATGTCTTGAGTTGCGACCAGTGGAATATCAAGCTTATGCGCGAGCGCTATGAGTTGTTGCTGGAGTTTTTCATGATTGGGAATTGCGGGGTGATGTGAGATCTCAATAAAAAAGTTTTCTTTGCCAAAAATATCGACATATTCGTGAGCCAAGTCTTCCGCGCGTTCCGATTCGCTTGCTAAAAGTGCGCGCGGGATTTCACCCGTCATGCAGCCAGAGAGGGCGATAATACCTTCGTGATGTTTACGGAGTAAGTGTTTATCAATACGCGGTTTGTAATAAAAGCCTTCGAGTGCGGCAATACTCGCGAGTTCTATGAGGTTTCGCCAGCCAACAGCGTTGGTGGCAAGTAAGATAAGATGATAGCGTTTATCATCAATACCAGAGACTTTTTCATGAAGGTCGCGACGCGCGATATATGCCTCCATACCAAGGATTGGTTTGATGCCAGCCTTTTTACATTTTTGATAAAACTCAATTGCGCCATACAAATTGCCGTGATCGGTGAGTGCAAGCGCCGGCATTTGGTGTTCGACGGCTTTTGCGACCAGCTGGTCGATTTTTGAGAGTCCATCCAAAAGCGAGTAGTGTGAGTGCGTATGCAGATGGACGAATTTCATACAGAAATTGTATCGTAAAAGGACATGACACGAAACGCTAGACAACGAGTGCGAGGTGTGCCGAAATACATCGTTGGTATAGACGAAGTAGGGCGGGGTCCACTCGCAGGTCCCATCACGGTGGGGCTTGTAGTCATGCCCGTGCGCATGCCGCAGGTATTTTTTGCAAGTATTCGTGATTCAAAAAAACTAACACCCAAAAAGCGCGAAGAGTGGTTTCAAGCTATCAAGAGTCATAAAAAGTTAGCGCATGCGGTAGTCTCGATATCCGCTCTTCACATTGATAAATACGGGATCTCGCACGCGGCGCGCGTAGCTATCGAGCGGGGTTTGGCAAAACTCGCAGTATCTCCCGCATCTTCCTATATAATGCTCGATGCGGGGCTTCGTGCGCCGCGTGAGTTTCGCCAAGAGAGCATTATAAGGGGAGATGAAAAGATTCCGGTTATTGCCGCCGCATCCATCATGGCTAAAGTCACGCGCGACCGCGCCATGATGCGTTTTCATACTAAATACCCAGCATATGGCTTTGCCTCACACAAGGGGTATGGGGCAAAAGTACATATTTTAAATATTCAAAAATACGGTCTCTCGACTATTCATCGCAAAACATTTTGTACACGAATTAATAGAGAAAACTACCGAGCAAACTAAAAGAGCGGAGGACTCAGCCATGGATGCTTCCATGCTTTGTCTACTCCGCTCTGCACCCGAGCGTTGCCCGCCCAAGGTGATGAAAGCGAGCGCAGGACCCTTTCCAAGTTAGAACTTTAGGACAATGTTGGAGCATTATACCATAGTACTATTGGGTCCTGCGCAGCACCGCCTTAGCATTCCTTCCCTTCATCAGGTCAAGACGCCTTGCGGTACTTTGAAAACAAAGTACTGATTCATCTCGCTTTCGCGTGATGGTTCAGTATCTTATTTTCTTGTGAATGTACAAGGTTGAGCGGACTGCCCGCGAGCGCGATCCGAAGACCGCGCCCGCGGGAGCCGCGTGGAGCCACGAAGCGCAGCTTGCCAGGAGCGACTCCGAGGGGGGAGCCGGGCAAGGCACGAGCTGGGCCAAGGGCTCCACCGCGAGGGTTTCTCCTACAACTGGCGCCTGGAATTTCACAGGCACGTGCAGAGGAGACCCTCGACGGAGTAGCTCTCGACCGCAAACGTCCTCACCGCGAAGCGCGGCGGACACGCGGGGAGAGTCTACTCTCGTTGCGCGTCGACAGCCTCGCTAGGCCGCGACGCCGAAGCCCGATCAGGTCGCGTTGTCGCCGACGTTGTCGGTCGAGTAGCCGGAATCCTTCATCAGCGGAAAGGTTTTCGTGAACGTCACGCTCGGATCCTTCATGGTGTTTTCAACCCTCTGCCTGCCTCTTGGGCAAGCTTCTGGTGAGTATCATTCTGCGAGTGTAGGGCGCCGAAGCGACCCGCCGTTTACGCAGAACAAACTCAACTGTTCTGACAGCATCCTAGCATATTATCTCATATATGTCAAGACCCATATAGATATGCCCAAAAAAGCCTTATTTTGAGGCGATAAAGCTATTTGCCTTCAAATGGAGGTTATGGTAGTCTTATCTGCATGACAGTACGGATGCGGCATACCCGCTCACATACCGGCAATCGAAGATCGCACCATGCGATCAAGGCGCAAACTCTCGCCAAATGCGAGAAATGCGGTTATTCCATTCGCCCACACGCTGCTTGTATTAACTGCGGCACCTATCAGGGGCGGCAGATTGTCGACGTGTTGGGTAAACTAAACAAAAAAGAGCGTAAGCAAAAAGAAAAAGAGCTCAACGCGCAAGAAGAAGCGGCGCGTACCGATAAGGGGCTCGATGCAGAAGCGCTCTCAAAGAAGTAAAAGATATCATTTCGCTTCTTCGTTCTTTCACACACTACACCACATAACACTTTATGGCATCGAGGCATCTGGCACGGTCCATTGCAATGCAATCCCTCTACGAATGGGATTTTAACGGCGCACCCCAAGAGGTCGCCGAAGATATTATTGCGCGCAATCTCGAAGAGTTTGGCCCCGGGCTTGATGACGCTGGCTTTGTCCGTGCGCTTGTCGCGGGTGTAGCAGAGAAACGCGAGCAGCTTGATGCAATCATCGAACGCGCAGCACCCGAATGGCCTCTTTCACAAATCGCCGTTGTCGATCGCAATGTATTACGGATCGGGCTTTGGGAACTTCTCTTTGGTATTTACAAGGAGGTGCCCCCAAAGGTAGCGATCAACGAAGCCATTGAGCTCGCCAAAACATTTGGCGGGGAGAACTCTGGCAAATTCGTCAACGGCGTCTTGGGCACGGTATATCGTGAATTGGGAGAACCTGGTAAAGATGAAACTTCCAAAAAATACAGTCCCGAGGAACTCGAAAAGCTTCCACTCGAACGTCGTGCAGGTGCTGTTGTGATGAGAGATGATCATATAGCGCTTGTGCATGATGTTTTTGGATACTGGACCCTTCCCAAGGGACGAATCCAAACCGATGAAAGCGATAAAGACGGTGCTCGCCGCGCGGTGATGACTGAAATCGGCATCGATAACCTTGAGCTTTCTCGTCAGCTCTGTGAGAATCAGTACGTGGCGCACGATCCTGAGTCTGGCGCAGTACGCAGGCGTGTAGTATATTTCCTCGGCTCGACCACACAAAAAGATTTGCATCTCAAATCATCTGGAGGGCTTGTGGAAGCAAAGTGGTTTCGTAAAGCAGATTTATCAGGACTTAAAATGTACGACGACATTCGCAAAATCTTCGAGAATCTATGATTGACCCTGTAGCGTTTGAATCTACCCTCGGCATAACATTTAAAAACAAAGACTTACTTACCCAGGCACTTACACACCGCTCGTATCTCAATGAGAATCCTGGGTTTCGACTCGGGCACAATGAACGGCTTGAATATTTGGGTGACGCTGTCTTGGAGCTTGTAGTTACTGCAGATCTTTTTGCGCGTTTCCCCGAAAAACCAGAAGGCGAATTGACGAGCATTCGCGCGGCTCTTGTAAATGCTGAGATTTTGGCCGATGTTGCTCATGAAATCAAAATGGGTGATTATTTGCTGCTCTCGCGCGGCGAGAAAAAAGACACAGGTCGTGCGCGTCACTATATTTTGGCCAATGCCTTTGAAGCGTTTGTCGGCGCGCTCTATCTTGATCAGGGGTATGACGCGTGTGCTGATTTTATTAAAACCTGTCTTTTAAAGCGCGCCGATGAGGTAGTAGAAAAGCGCCTTTGGAAAGATCCCAAAAGTTCATTTCAGGAAGCGGCACAGGATCGCGTGGGCGTCACGCCAAACTACAAAGTGTTGCGTGAAGCAGGACCTGACCACCAAAAGAAATTTTTTGTCGGCGTGTTTCTTGGCAGTACCATGGTAGCTGAGGGTAGCGGCCCATCAAAGCAAGATGCCGAAGTAGAGGCGGCCGAAAACGCTTTGCGCGAAAAAGGCTGGGGTTAGTATGTACTTTAAGAGTCTTACACTCTCGGGCTTCAAATCATTTGGCAAATCAACGGTTTTTGAATTTCCCTCGCGCATCACATCAGTCGTAGGGCCAAACGGTTCGGGCAAATCCAATGTGGTGGAAGCAATCCGCTGGGTGCTGGGTGAGCAATCAATAAAATCACTGCGAGGTAAAAAAGGTGAAGATCTTATTTTCAATGGGTCTGACAAAGCCGCGCGCCTTGGCAAAGCCGAGGTCAAGCTTATTTTTGATAATTCCAAAAAACAATTTCCCTACGAGTTTGATGAGGTGATCATCTCTCGCCGCGTGATTCGCGATGGTACCAATGAATATTTGCTCAACGGTTCGCAGGTGCGTCTCAAAGATATTTTTCAACTTCTCTCAACAGTTGGTTTTGGCTCCACCCAGCATCATATTATTTCGCAAGGTGAGGTAGACAGGATTTTATGGGCATCTCCACGTGATCGCCAAGAAATGATTGAAGAGGCACTTGGACTCAAAGAATATCATCTCAAAAAGCGTGATGCCGAACGTAAGCTTGGCGAGACTGAAAACAATTTGCGCCAGATTGATGCTCAAGTTCGCGAGCTGCGCCCGCACCTCAAATATTTGGCAACGCAGGCAGAAAAAATGAAAGCGACTGAAGAGTATCGCAGAGATCTGCAAGAAAAAGCACGCCTCTGGGCCGCTCGCGAGCATGGAGCGCTTGCCGAGATCAACAAAGATGCCTCCAGCGAGCGCGATCCTTTAGAGGACGAGTTGCGAGAAAAATCAGTGCGTATCAAAGAGCTCGCAGGTGAGATTGCGCGCGCCGAAAAATCATTTTCCGGACTCGAGATCAAAGATGCCGTTAAAGAAAAACTCACAGAGCTTGATGAGCGCAGGCGCGCCCTTGAGCGTGAACTCGGACGTATTGAAGGACTCTTGGCGGCAGGCGCAGGGTCAAAAGATTCTGAAGTATCGGTAAAGATGATTGCAGGTGAGCTGCGCGATACACTTTCATTTGTAAAAGAAATTGCTGACAAAGATAGTTTTGAAACACTCAAATCAGGCATCAATGATATTAAAGTTCGTCTCGAGAAACTCTTAAAACTCTCAGTTGGTGAGCGTGATGCGGCTGCTGACCTAGCGCTCGAAAAAAAGAAACAAGAAATGTCATCAGAGCTTCGCGAAATTGAGCGTACGGTTACCGAGCTTCGCACACAACGTGAGGAGACGGGCGCGGTGCGTGAAGATACCTTGCGTGAGTTGCGAGAACGTGAGCATGAGATTCGTACTGAAGAGCGCGAGTTAGAAAGTATTCGTACTAAGCTCCGCACGCTTGATTTTGCAGGTGAGAAATACAAGATACGCCACACCGAGCTCGCAAACTTTATGCGTGATCTTAAGATCGAAGAGAATGCGCTTCCCCAAGCCGAGCCGTTTGTGGGAGACACTGATCGCGCGCAACTTTTGCGGCAGATTGAACGCTTGCGCATCAAGCTCGAGGAGGCGGGCGGTATCGATATTTCAATCGTTAAAGAATATGAAGATACCAAATCACGTGATGAGTTTCTGACCAATGAATTGCGCGATATCAACGAAGCGGCTTCTCAACTCAAAACTCTGATGCGCGAGCTCGATCAAAAGCTGCACGAAAAATTTTCTGAGGGACTCAAAAGTATCAACGAAGAATTTTTAGCGCTCTTTCGTAGTGTATTTGGTGGCGGCAAGGCGAAGCTCGCATATGTTGCCCCAGCGGTCAGTGAGACAGGCGAGATCGTTGAAGGCGGCATTGAGATTGAGCTCGATATTCCGCGTAAACGTTTGCGCAGTCTCGATATGCTCTCGGGTGGCGAGCGCGCACTCACCTCAGTGGCGCTGCTCTTTGCGATGTCTGCGGTCAACCCACCGCCATTTTTAGTGCTCGATGAGACCGATGCCGCGCTCGACGAGGCAAACTCACAACGCTACGGAGACTTACTCGAGCAGTTAGCAAAAAAGACTCAACTTATCATTGTCACACACAACCGCCACACCATGCAGCGCGCAGGTATTTTATATGGTGTTACCATGAGCGGTGACGGTATTTCTCGCGTCATCTCCCTCAAGCTTGAAGAGGCAAAAGAGTTCGCCAAAGAGGGTTGACAAAAAAATATATATAGTTTATACTCTTTCTGTTGGGTTTCTGGCGCTTTTGGGGCGTAAGCGTTTGACCCAATCAAGAAAGGAGGGTACTCAATTGAACGTCCGTTGCGGCTAGCTTGTTTATCGGGCTGCCATTCAAGAAAGAAGAAACGTGTCTTCCTGAACGCGTTTCGCGCTCTTCGGAGCGTATGGGTTAGGATTCTCGAAAGAGAATTGGGGACCCTCTCAGGACAGTGAGTCTCCCGGCAAGAGACTCTCTGAAATTTTCTCTGGGCCGTCTGGCCACGACGTCGGGTGAACCCCCACCTGACCGAGCCAGCCAGCCAGTTCGTGCCAAGGAATGCACCCAGCATTCCTGTAGTGGTACGAATAGGTTGAGCGCCTGGAGCCACTAAGCTAGGCAAGGGAGGTAATGCGCTGGACTCCCTCACATGCCGGACCAGCTTGGTAGGAGGAAATAGTTCGCGGTAGAAATCACGCCTCACCGCACATGAACTCTTGCAATCATTCTGGGTGATGATTGCGATTACTCTGGTCTCCTCGAAGTGTGAGGGGAGAGCTGTCCAACTAAGTCAGTGCTCCGGCGGGGCTGCCCACGTGC
>JBBTQY010000011.1:25284-28270 GCA_038065475.1 Patescibacteria group bacterium
CACGTGCAGCCCCGCCACAACTTTTTGTGTATATTGAAATATTGACGAGAAATAGATTTTCCTTTACTATTGCATCATGCTTAAAATCAGATTACAGCGAGTTGGCCGCAAAAATGACCCGTCATTCCGGGTTGTTCTGGTTGAATCATTTCGTGCTCCCAAGTCGGGTGCCGTTCAAGAGATTCTTGGCAACTATGACGCTCGCCAAAAGCGTATTGTGCTCAAGCGTGATCGCATTGATTACTGGCACTCGAAGGGTGCACAGATCACCCAAACTGTTTCAAGTTTGATGAAGCGCGCAGTAAAATAATACTTACCTGCAAACAAAAAAGAAGTCTTGCTCAAGGCTTCTTTTTTTGTTACGATCAAGGAAGTTCAAAAGGTCGCCATAACTGAACGATACATACTATGTCAGAAAACGCAGACAAACACTTCCTCGAATTCGTCGTGAAGGCGCTCGTGGATAATCCTGACGATGTGAAAGTTGATCGCAAGGTTGACGAGATGGGGGTACTCCTCACGCTCAAGGTCAACCCGGCCAATATGGGCCAGGTCATCGGTCGCAACGGGAATACCGCGAAAGCTCTTCGCACGCTCCTTCGTGTGGTTGGCATGAAGCACAATGCTCGCGTCACCCTCAAGATCGAAGAGCCGGAAGGCAGCGAACGCCGCCCGCCGCAAGAACGAAAAGTAATGGACGATTTGAGCGACTTGAACCTCTAATCGTTGATATCAAAATAAAAGACCCCTCAACATTTTACGCGAGGGGTCTTTTATTTTAAGTGATATACTAACAATACTATATATATGCGATTTACTATTTTAACTTTATTTCCGAAAGCATTTGATTCGTATTTGGGCGAATCGATAATGGCGCGCGCGCAAAACAATAAACTTATCAAAATTGAGGTGATTGATATTCGCAATTTTACTCAAGACAAGCATCGAACAGCAGACAGCAAGCCGTACGGTGGCGGCCCCGGCATGGTCATGCGTGCCGAACCAATCTTAAAAGCATTTGGCGCAATCAAAAAAAAGAGTAAAAAAATACGTGTTGTTATCACATCAGCGGCCGGCAAACAATTTACCAATAGTATCGCGCGGGCATATACCAAAAAATATGATCACCTTGTGATTATTGCTGGACATTACGAAGGTATTGATGAGCGTGTAAAAAAGATATTGAGGGCTGATGAGGTTTCTATCGGAGAGTATGTACTGACGGGTGGCGAATTACCGGCGTTGGTTATGATCGATGCGATTTCACGTCAAATCTCGGGCGTCTTGGGGCGCGCTGAATCACTCGAAGAAGCGCGTTTTGGCGTTGGTATCCCTGCGTATACGCGACCCGAAACCCTTGTCTATCAAAAGAAAAAATATCGTATTCCCAAAGAGCTCGCATCAGGCAATCATGCTATGATTGAGGCGTGGAGACGCAAGCATCAAAAAAAGACCTAGTTTTTTATTGGGGAGCTGCAACATCAAGCCATCAAGTTGAGGGCAATACTCGCAACGACTGGTCGGATTTTGAGCGCGAGCATCACTTGATGCCATCGGGTCTTGCTGCTGATCACTATCATCGGTTTCGTGATGATTTTGAGATTGCAAAAAACTTGGGTCACAACGCGCACCGATTTTCTATCGAGTGGTCGCGCGTTGAACCTCGAGAAGGCGAATGGGACGAGCGCGAAATTCAACACTATCGTGACGTTGTCACCTCTCTTCGTGAGCACGGGCTTGAGCCATTTGTGACACTTTGGCATTGGACAGTGCCACTTTGGTTTCGTGATCATGGTGGCTGGATAAATAGTAAAGCTCCTCTACAGTTCACACGTTTTGCAGCTCGCATGGCAGATGCTTTGCCTGATGTAAAATTTTGGATTACGCTCAACGAGCCCAATGTGTACACAGCTCATGGATATTTGCGAGGCAATTGGCCACCAGGCAAACGCATAGCACTCGGGCAGTATTGGCGTGCAAACCACATGCTCGCATCTGCTCACAAAAAAGCATATGTACTCATCAAACAAAAAAATAAACATGCGGAGGTTGGTATTGCGCAAAATGTTATTTGGTTTTCACGGCGTAGTAATTTTCTAAAAGATTTTTTCTTTAATCATTCTTTTGTGCGCCGTATTCACAGATACCAGGACTTCATGGGTGTTAATTATTATTTTTCAGATCGCAATCTTGAACATAAGTCCGATGTTCAGTGGTCGATTGATCCAGAAGGGCTCTACTGGATACTCAAAGATATGATCCGCTATAAAAAGCCTTTATATATTTTTGAAAATGGTATTGCCAACGCGACCGATGATCGGCGTACACAATTTATCAAAGATCATGTAACTATGATGCAAAAAGCTATGCGGGAAGGCATAGATGTACGTGGATATTTCTACTGGTCGCTGCTCGACAATTTTGAGTGGGCTGACGGCTTCTGGCCTCGCTTCGGTCTTGTCGAGATTAACTATGAGACACAAGAGCGCTCTATACGGAAAAGCGCTTGGGAGTATAAGCGGATTATCGAGAGCGCACTTCGGTCGTAGGGCAAAAAGCCTTTATTTCACAACAGGTTTTTGGCCACATAGGGGGTTGACAGGCCTCAGGCGGTCGCCTATAATGTCCCCTAGGAGAATGATGGCTATGGTAATGTAACTAATCGCTACATTTTGAAAAGGTAAGTAGGTCCGCGATTGTTTTTGACCCCCATCGAAGATAGTCGCGGATTTGTTTTTGAAGGAACATTGAAAATTTAGAGACATATACATTTTCCCAAATGTATATGGAATATCAAAAATCCGTCGAAGGTACTCGTCATTAGAGACGCTCTGCCTTCGGCAGAGCGAGTCTAGTGATATTTCTTTAAGAGCCTGATTTTGACGCGACTGAGTTCGTGGCAAAATCAGATCACTACTTAATAGATTTTCTATTGAGAGTTTGATCCTGGCTCAGGATGAACGCTGGCGGCGTGGATAAGGCATGC
>JBBTQY010000012.1:0-37250 GCA_038065475.1 Patescibacteria group bacterium
CTGAGGCAGCTCGTGCCGGTATCAGTGTGACTATTTCAAACTTTGCGGCTCTCATAACTGAAATTGGTATTGCAACTCGTACCAAACGACTTCATGTGCATCTCAAAATTGATACCGGCATGCATCGGCAAGGTTTTTTGCCTGACGATATCACCAAAGTATTTCCGTATTTTAAAAAGAAAAATGCCAACCTGCGCTTTGAAGGCATCTATACGCACTTTGCTGCTGCCAAAAATCCAGCATTTCCAAAAGACACCAAGGCACAAATAACACTCTTTGAGAAAGTTATTGACGTAGTGCATGACGCAGGGTTTAGGCCTATTCGGCACGCCACCGCAACATCGGGCACCATTCTTTTCCCGGAGGCGCATTATGATATGATTCGTGTAGGCATCGGCATGTATGGCCTCTGGCCTTCAAAAGAAGTAGAAGCTGCATTTCATCATCAGGCGCATCTCAAGCCAGCACTTTCGTGGAAAACTGTTATCAGTGAGATCAAAGAGCTGACCGCCGGCAATCGTGTAGGATATGATTTTACCGAAGAGCTCGGGCGTCATTCAGCGATTGCAATCTGTCCCGTGGGCTACTGGCATGGTTATCCGCGAGCACTCTCAAGTATTGGATATTTTATCGTGCGTGGTAGGCCTGCAAAAATCCTTGGCCGCATATCGATGGACATGATTATTATCGACGTGACCGATATCAAAGGTGTTGCAGTAGGTGACGAGGCGACAATTATTGGTGAAGGTATCACCGCTGATGCTCTTGCCTATCTTGCTGATACTTCAAATTATGAAATCGTCACACGCATCAACCCACTCATTAAAAGAATTTATACATAAATGGCAACTCCAAAATTTCAGCGAAAAATTGAAGACTTTGTTTGCGAGCGTTGCGGTACACGCGTGGAAGGCAACGGTTATACCAATCACTGCCCCAAGTGTCTTTGGTCAAAACATGTGGACGTAAACCCTGGCGACCGGAGTGCGGTTTGTAAAGGCCTTATGGAGCCAATTGGCGTTGAAGAAAAAGGAGGGGAGTACAGTATCGTTTACCACTGCCGGGTATGTGGTAAAGATATTCGCAATAAAGTTGCCCCAGAAGATGATATGGAGATGATTACTAGCCTTGGCGGAAAACCGATAAAATAATGATATGAGTATTGAAACATTGTTACAAAAGAAAAATGAGGACTCAATAAAGCCAGAGATTTTTGATTTGTCAGTTGATGTCGACAGAGCAGCAGTGGAGGAATTACTTAAGACGGAGAAGATTCAGCAGATCAGTGATAGCTATGAGGTACAGCTCGAAGAATATTTTCAAGTATTAAATCCATCAAAGGTCTATGCGCCCGAGTTCAAAGCTCTTTTTGCTGAATATTTAGCAGGCGTCAAGGCCAAGGCTCCACTCTGGCAGCAGGGGAGATGGATCTACTATCCATGGCGAGCACTTATCGTACATATTTTAGAAGAAAAAGAATTTTTTGAAGTACGCACTGCGCGCAATAAGAACCTTATCAATCAGGAAGAGCAAGAAAAATATTACAATTCAACTATTGGTATCGCGGGCCTGTCGGTGGGCAATAGCGTAGTACTCGCCAATGTGTTGCAGGGCGGTGGTAGACATTGGAAGATCGCCGATCATGATACGCTCGAGCTTTCAAATACCAATCGCATCCGCACCGGTATCGATGGCCTCGGTGTTAAAAAGACTACCGTGACCGCGCGACAAATGTATGAAGTAAATCCGTATCTCGAGATAGAGATTTTTGATGGCGTCACACCTGAAAATATTGATCAATTTTTCAACGGCCTTTCGGTAGTCATTGATGAGATTGATAATTTGGCGGTCAAATATTTAATCCGCGAGCATGCGCGCAAGAATAAAATCGCCGTAGTCATGGCGGCTGACAATGGAGATAATGGCGTGCTTGATATCGAGCGCTACGATCTTGATCAAACTACGCAGTTTTTCCATGGCCGCATGGGCGATGTCTCATATGAGATGCTCGCGGGGCTTGATAAATTTGGTATCGGCAAGATGATCACGAAACATGTAGGCCCTGAAAATGTAACCGAACGCATGCAAAACTCACTCCTTGAGATGGGTAAAACTGTAGTTTCGTGGCCGCAGTTGGGGGGTGCCGCACTTCTTAACGGCCCCGCAGTTGCTTATGCAGTACGAAAAATTTTAAATGGCCAGCCGCTCGAGAATAATCGCGCCCTCATTTCACTCGATGCGCTTTTAGAGCCTGGTTATAATACACCGGAATCTGAGACACGACGCAAAGCAGTTGCTGATGGCTTCCGCAAAATCTTCGGACTGTAAATATGGGTTTCTTTCGAAACTATTTTGCGACGAGCAATGAAAGTATAGAGTTTAAAGAACTTGCCGAATATGATCGTCATTATAAAATCATTGAGCTTAATGATTTGCAATCCGGTCTTAAAGGTTTTATCGCAATTCATCGTAAGAGGAAGAATGCTCCATCATTTGGGGCGACGCGACTGTGGCACTATGAAAGCTCTATAGATGGAGCTCGCGATGCCTTACGACTTTCACGGCTTATGTCGCGTAAGGCGATCATGGCAGGACTTCCTTGTGGAGGAGCCAAGGGTGTTATTCTTGCGCCAACAATATTAACTTCTGAAAAGCGCAAGCAGCTTTTGTCTGCGTATGCTGCAGAGGTTAATAAACTTGCCGGAGAGTTTATCACGGGCACTGACGCCGGACTTTTCCAAGAGGATATTGAATATATGCGTACCCTAAGTTCTTTTTTTGTCGGTTTCAATGGTAATGTCACGACTTCTACGGCGCTCGGTGTATATATGGGCATAGAGACATGTTTTGAGTTTCTAGACGGCGAAAGCTCAATCAATGGCAAAACGTTTGCTATACAGGGGCTTGGCAAAATCGGGCAAGGACTTCTTGAGCTTATTTATGAAAAAGCGGGCACTATTTTTGTCACTGATGCTCATACGACACTTCTGGAAGAAGTCCGGGCAAAATTTCCTCAAGTAATTATTGTTGAATCATCTGAAATACACAAACAGAAAGTGGACGTCTTTATGCCGTGCGCGCTCCATCATGCTATTAATAGGCGCACGGTTAATGAATTGCAATGCCGTATGATTATTGGCGGGGCGAATAATCAACTTGAAGATGCAACGATAGGCGACCTTCTGTTGGAACGTAACATTCTTTATGCGCCCGATTATGTAGTAAACGCCGGCGGTCTTATATCAGTCTACGACGAATTTGAGCATCCGGGAGCATATGATCAAAAGCGCGTGGACGCTAAAATATATAGGATAAAAGAAACACTCATAAGCATCTTACAAAAAAGCAAAGAGAATAATATGGCAACAAATAAGATTGCTGACTCGATTGCCAAGGAGTGGCTCCTTAAAGATGATTAAATGTTATGCGCGAAGATGTTGAAAAAATATTAAACATCGCCATTTGGGCTCCATCTGGAGATAATAGTCAACCGTGGAGATTTGAAGTATTGGGTGGGCAAATAAACGTTTTAAATGTGCCGACGAAAGATACTTCTCTATATAATCACAACCAGCGAGCTTCACTTGTTGCATGTGGCGCACTTGTTGAAAATATAAAAATCGCCGCATCGCATTTTGGCTACGAAGTTTCAATTTCGTTGTTTCCTGGTGGATACGATTCGGATCTTGTAGCCACTATTTTTCTCGTCCAAAAGCACCAAAATAGCAATTTTCTTTATAGTTGGATAACAAAAAGAGTATCAAATAGAAAGCCCTACAAGACCGACCGACTAACAGATGATGAGAAATCAGAACTTATCTCTGCCGCTAGCTCCTTCGGAGATATTCGGATTTTGATAGCTGATGATAGGGGGCTTATTGCTATGCTTGCAGACGCCGCAAGTGTTAATGAAAGGGTTGTTTTGGAAAATAAAAAACTTCGCCAATTTCTCTTTGACCATATCACCTGGAGTACGAAGGAGGATATAGAAAAAAAAGGTTTTTTTGTTAAAACCCTTGAACTTAAGGGGGCCCAAATTATTGGCTTTCGCTTATTTCGCTACCAGTTCTTCGTACGAATATTGAATAAGCTTGGTATCTCTCGGCTTGTTTCTCGAGACAACGCAAAACTTTATAAACAATCGGGGGTTATAGTGGCCATTACAGCACCAAGCGACTCTCCCCAATCTTATCTCAAAAGTGGCATGGCTATGCAGAGATTTTGGCTTACAGCCACAGAGATGAATTTGGGCGTGCAACCTTTGACTGGAATAGGATTTCTTTATTTTCGCATCAAGAGTGGCGGCAAAGAGATCGCTCCTCATCATGCAGAACTTATACAAACCGCTTACATGCAAATTGCTAAGGGTTTCGGCGTGACGAGTGATGTTATAACTATGATGTTTCGTGTGGGACGCGCTGATCGGCCGAGTGCAAAATGTTTGCGTAAAAAACCAAATATTGCTTGGTTAGAAAAATAACTTAGATTGTTTTTATTCTTTTATCCATCTTTGTTTGCCCTGTCGGGCAAAATAAAGTGGGTGTTGATGGGGCCAGAAAACAATTGATGGAATTGTTTTTTTATTATTGAACTTGTATACATCTCCGTATTCAGAATTATGTTGCAACAAACAAAGAACGACTTGTTTTTTGATAGAATTTTCAAGTCTCATGTTGCCTTTGGCGTTCTTTTGCAATTCAATATGAATTTCCAAAACAGGATCTAACTTTTTATTTTCACTGCGCAGCATGGTAAACCGTCCAGTAATATATTTTGATAGGGAAGAATCATCAAGAGCATATCGAATTTCTTCGGGATAGATATTTGCTCCTCGAAAAATAACTGTAGCATCGGACCGTGAGCCCACATATACAAAGGGCAAATCTCTCACAAGTCGTGGCCCAATATGATATTGTCGCATTTCTGCTTTAATGTCTATATTATGATTGGCCAGTTTCTCAAGCATTGTTTCGTAGGGAATAACACCGCCCAAATCATAAAATCGATAGCGTACGAGTGGCATGTGTGTACCGTATCCGGTACCAAGAATCTCGCGCTTGCCGTTAATTAGCACTTCTTCGAAATACGCGAGTTGAGGATAATATTGACACAGTGTAGGAGTAATATGCATGTCGGGAAAAAGAACGGAATGTAATTTTTTGTTTTTTGTAGCAATATGTCGAATGAGATTTGAAAATGCTGTCTCATGTGCCATCGTTCCCAACTCAACTGTGCCGTAAATATTAACAATATCGCGCAACATGTTTGTAATGCCGGATTTTTTGGCGATATACTCACGAAATCTTTCCGAATAGCCTTCTGCTGCGGTAAGGATTTTAATATTATGTTTTTTCCAACGAATACCCTGGGCCTCTCCTTCTTCCAAGACGTCTTTGATAAATGGGGGATAGCCCATGAGGATTATTTGGTCATAAAAAGGTGCGAATTTTTTTATAGCGGCGATAAACTGTTCTTTACTAGTGCCTGTTGGTACAATTGTCAGCTGATAGCCTTTGTTGCTAATACGTTCAAGAACTTTATATGTAAAAATACCACCAATCCAAATACCGAGACCAAAGCCCATAACCGCAAGCGTGCTTTTTTTATCAATTTGAAATTGCTCCTTAAGAAAAATCTCAGCTTCATATTGATACATGTCGTCATGAGTTCCGTTCCGTGGAAAATAAAATGGCTCCCCGGAGGAGCCAGAAGTTGCCGATATGGTTGTTGCTGAAACAATATCTTGATTAGGGAAGAGATCAATATAATTTGCAGGACGTAGATAATTATCTTTTGAGGTTGGGGGGAGCGTTTTGAAATCTTCGAGCGTCTTTATGTTTCTAGGGTGTACGCGACATTTCTTTAGAAAGGCACGATATGCAGGTGTAGAGGTTGTTATCCAGTGGAATAGGCTGAGAGCCATTTTTTCACCTTGGCGCGCCCAGTAAGCAGACGAGTGAGCGCCGAGCTCTTTGATGGCTCGGTCAATACTGGAAGGGAGTTTAAATGGTCGAAAATCGTTTACTGGCTTATTATTCACAACGTTCTTATTTTATCTCAAAACAGTGATTCTGAAAAGAGCAGGGCAACACATTCCATCTGTTTATGTGGACATCCATGGATAATTTTTTATCAATAAACAAGCAAAAAGTTTATTATTTTGTTAAAATATTCATAAGCCATGGATCTTATTCAAAATCTTGATTTACTTTCAGTGGGCATTACCGTGGCTTCCACTATAGTCTTGGGTTTTTCTGTTTACTTTAATGATCCAAAAAGCATAACTAATAAAACTTTTTTTGGATTTACTCTCGTAACGGCAATGTGGGGGTTGGTAAACTATGCAGCATATCGTGTTTCATCTCCCCAAGAAATATTGTGGTTGTTCAGACTAGAAATCTTTTTTGGTATTTGGCAGGCATTTTTCTTGCTACTTTTGGCGTTCGCCTTAGCCAATGAAACGAAGGCTTTTCCAAAATGGTACAGGACGATGCTGTTGCCGGTAATATTATTGACCGCCGTTTTGACACTTACCCCGTATGTTTTCTCAAATATAGAAGCGATTCCCAGTAACGGTATTCCGCAGCTAGTAGTAGAAAAGGGTATTATATTCTTCGGAATTATAGCGACAACCCTTGTCTGCGCGGCTATGACCGTTTTGATAAAAAGGGCGCTTAAAGAAACCATCAATGACAAAAGAAGGCAGCTAAAACTGATTATTACAGGGGCTACATTAATGTTTTTATGTATTATAATATTTAATTTTGTTTTTCCCGCCTTTCTCCGTATTCATACCTTTATTCCCTTAGGCGCACTTTTTGTTTTTCCTTTTATCGCCTTTACTTCTTATGCGATATTAAGACATAAATTATTTGACATTAAAGTGGCGGGGGCAAGCGTACTCGTATTTTTACTCTCCATTGTTACACTCTCAGAAATTATTTTTGCTCAAGAATTCTCCCTGATCATCTATCGGTCTATCGTATTTTTACTCATACTTATATTTGGCATTTTACTTATCAATACAATTTTAAAGGAAGTTAAAATACGCGAACACGCTCAACGTCTTGCTCTTGATCTCGAAGTTGCCAACAAAGACCTTAAGCGGCTTGATGAGGCAAAGTCTGATTTTATCTCCATTGCATCGCATCAACTGCGTACACCACTCTCAATTATTAAGGGGTATATCTCTATGATGCGCGAGGGGACTTTCGGCGAGCTCCAGACAAAAATCCGTGATCCGCTTGAAAAGGTGTACGTATCAAACGAACGCCTAATCACCTTGGTCAATGACTTACTCGATCTCTCACGTATGGAGCGCGGGCGTATGCAGTTTGATATGAAGCCGGCGCATTTACTTGAGATTGTCGATCCCATTGTGACTGATTTTCAGATTGTGGCAAAAAATAAAAAGATGGAACTCGTGTGGGAAAAGGATTTTAAAAACGACGCTATCAGTGGTGACACCAATAAACTTCGCCAGATTGCACTTAACCTTGTAGACAATGCGTTTAAATATACGCCATCGGGTAAGGTGGTAGTAAAACTCACTCAGGAAGGGGATGCTATCCGTTTTTCGGTTACTGATACGGGTCCGGGTTTGAGCGAAGAAGAGGCGCGTAAACTGTTTGGTAAATTCGTACGCGGCAAAGAACAAAAAGCGGCGCATACTGAAGGTCTTGGACTTGGACTCTACGTCGCAAAGCTCATTGCTGAGGCACACGGCGGCTCTATCGGTGCCACCTCACCCGGCAAGGGCAAAGGCAGCACCTTTTTTATACTTCTCCCGCTTGAGAAGGAAAATAAAGCATAATCGAGAACGTATCTTTATGCACACTCATTTTGTGCTGAGAGATATATACTGGTGGTAGGCGATTTTTATACGCGCATTTATTATTCTCACAATGAAAAAATATTTTCTTGGGATAGGCGCTGCATTTCTACTCTCGGTTAGCGTGAGTAGTGCCGCTGCGTTCACACAGCAGGAGATCGACGCAATACTTGAGCTCCTACGCTCATTTAACGTAGATCCAAGTATCATGAGTACTGTCGAGTCATCTTTGACTGGGCAGACACCTGTCGTTCCCCCAACAGGGCAAACCACTCCACCGCCCGCATCTACAACAGGCGCAGGCGAACCCTTCACTGCAACAAGTAACCTCAACGTACGATCAGATCCGGGTTCAGGTGTTGTTGTTGCAACAGTGCCAGCAGGTTCTGAAGGACTTATCTATGGCGAACCATTTTATTACGCTTTGCGCACATGGGAATATGTGGTGTTTGATGCAGGACCTCAGGGTTGGGTTGCGACAGAGTTTGGCACCAAGAGGCGCTCTTCCACTTCACCATTTCCAGCTCAATGTTATGTAGGCACTTGGCCAGCGCCTGGCTCAGGAGGATGTCTCGCCAATGCTGATGGCGCTTCATATACCTGTGGCGGCGTAACGTATCGCAAGCCAACCCTAAGTACGTGTACTATCAGTGCGCCCGAAACCGTTTACTACAATGAACCTTTCACTATCAATGTCACCGGAGGTACCGACCAATCAATCAGTGTAGGTGAGTGGCGAGGGCCATTGGCACCTTCCATGTGTCCGACCAGACTCACCAACTGTACGGGCAGCACCTGTACCCTGCAGGCAACTGCAACGCAGCCTGGTACTTTGTTTGTAGGGTTTTTTACCCACAAGCCTGCGCCCGGAGGTATTAATGTGTATGGACCTACTTGCCGTAAAATAATTCGTGCGATGGTACGACCAGGGGGCGTGGTGCCCCCACCACCCCCAAGCGGCAGCACAACCCCAAGCTGTACAATCAACGGCTCAAGTGCTTCAACGATCACAAAAGCTGTAAACGAAACCTTTACGCTACCGTGGGCATCAATCAATGCTGACTACCTTGTCTCTTCAGGATGGTCAGGTCCAATCCAATGCAATGACGGAACTGATCCAAGAAACTGTAAAGATACCTATCTAACATCAGGAAACGTAGGAGCACAGGCTCAATGGGGTAACATCTTCCTCGAGACTGCAGGTCAGGCAAGTGTAACCCTCACTCCAAAGAAGAATGATGGCACTACAGGCTCAAGTTGTACATTTACGGTAACTTCAACCTCAGGTACTACGCCGCCTCCACCACCTCCAGCCACTACACCTCCTCCACCAGCCGGTAGCTCTTGCTCAAACAATTGGAATTCGACAAATGGCGGATACTATCAAAAACCAGGCACTTCTTGCCCATGTCAGTACTTCACGGCGACAGGAGGGCAGGTGATTGGTCCTGCGGTTCCTGAGAGCTGTTCTCCGGTAGCACAGACGGAATCTCTTATGACAGACACCTCGGGCCTCAATATTTCTCCTCAACGTTTTGGAAGTCCACAGACAGGAACAATGGTATGGGTCAGGGCCGATACAGCGCTCGTAACAGACACGGGTGTATATGCATATACCGGCACTGACTTTCCTGCAGGATCGGAGGCAAGATTGAGCAAGTCTTACAACGGCGGTACTCTTACGTGTCAATCAGGTACCTGGATGACTAAATACGGCATGTTGGTTGAGGCCTCGGGCGGCAATACAACTGTGTTTAAAATGAATGGGAGGTCTGAATCCGACGGCCTCTTTGTCTGGTGGAGAGGTTCTGACGGTTCGTATGATTGGCGTAGGATGACCATTGATGAATATCGCGCTGAAAACAGAATTTATGATCTTCCTGGATGGGGAAATGTTCCTTATGCTCCGAACTGTGTCGCGGGTGGATTCAATATTCAAGATCTTCCATTGCCACATTACTTTAAGGTTGGTGACCGGATCGAAGTTGATCGTATGAAAGTTGGATCTTCAAATCTGAATATACGAAGTGGGCCCGCTGGCACCACACTTGGCTCACAGGCCCCATTGGTCGGGCAGCAACCAGCTGGAATGCAAGGATGTATTTTGGCGGGTAAAGCCAACAGCGGGGGCACTTGGTACAATATTGATTTTAATTCGGGCGTAGACGGATGGGCTTCTCTCGGATTTATCAAAAAAGTAGGTAGCTGCTCAACTGCACAGCTTGGCATACCAAGCTCAGTCGCGATTACATCGACTGATACTGGGCCGGCACTTGCCAACACGCTTCAAGGGCTTCGCGAAACCTTACTCGGTTTACAGGCGGCGCTGTCTCAATAAATTATATTTGGCGCAGGCAACAAAAACCCCGCATTATGCGGGGTTTTTGTTTTCTTGACGATTTTACTATGTGCTGGTATGGTAAAAACAGATCCTCACAACTACAAAATTCATATCAGGATCCCTTGCGGCATAGCGCCATTGAGGGACTGGGTCCTGATGGTTTGCATAATGCAAACAGGATGGTTTCTGCGATAGTGGAAACTCGGCTTCCCCCGTAATCATAGGATAACCATTGTCGTCGCAAGATGGAGGTGGTGAAAGCGCCCTACTTTTTTGAGTGGGGAAGAGAGGTGGCACCGCGGAGAATCCCGCCCTTTCAGCGTAACTTTTGTTATGCCGAGAGGGTGGGATTTTTGTTTTGCATGGGGCATACAAAAAAACACACGAGTTCTTTGACAACTTGTTGGAAAGGGGATGTAGCCATGAATGATTTTCTGTTGTTTCGCCATGAGGTTGAAAAGGCTCGGCGCGAAGGTCGGCGGTGGACCCCGGTTGTGCGAAAAATCTATGCTCCCGCAGATCCACTCGATGCATACCGCACGCTGCTGATTGAATCTACGCGTCCTGCGTGTATTTTGCAGAGCGCAGTTAAAGATGGCATAAACATGTACTCGTTTGTGTGTTGGGACGCGCCTGACGCACCCGTTATACTAGGCGCAAATACACACGCCGATCTTGCACTCAATACACCGGCCCCGCACGAGTTATTGCCATTTGTGGGAGGTCTTGTCGGTTATATTGGTCACGAAGCGGTGCGCCATATCGAACCGACTGTGGTACCACACGCGCACAACCCATATCGTCTACCAGAGACGTGTTTCTACCACTTTGGCAAAGTCGTTGTGTTTGACCATGCGACCGGCATCGCCTACGGCGTTGCCAACGCACCCACGAGTCTTGCGGAAAGTAGTGCGTACGAAGTGGGTTGCCGCGCGATCGCAGAGATGGAACGTATGATTCTTTCATCGCACGCAAAAATTCCCGCCGATCGTGTGATGGGTAACATTACTTCAAACATGACGCGCGACCAGTACTATACGATGGTGAAGCGCGCCAAAGAATCTATCGCCTCAGGCGATGTGTTTCAAGTCGTACTCTCGCAGCGATTTTCCATGCCATTTTGCGGACTCGGTGTGGGGCTCTACGCGGCACTGCGCACGCTCAATCCATCACCCTACATGTTCCATATGCGTCTCGGGAGTGCATGTAGGTCAGCGGTACTCGTAGGCGCATCACCCGAAATCATGGTGAGTGTCAAAGATAGCCAGATGCGCATAAAACCGATTGCAGGTACGCGGCGTAGAACCGGAGATATCGAAGAAGACGCGCGACTGGCACAAGAGCTTCTTACAGATCCAAAAGAACGCGCCGAACACCAAATGCTGGTTGATCTCGGCCGCAACGATATCGGCAGACAATGCCGAGCAGACTCCATCACCATCTCAACCTTGATGGAGGTTGAATACTATAGTCATGTCATGCATATCGTCTCTGATATTCGCGGGAGGTTGCGTGACGGCGTCAATCCACTCGATGCGTGTCTTGGCGCGTTGCCCGCAGGGACGCTTTCAGGTGCGCCAAAAGTGCGAGCTTTGCAACTCATCAGCGAGCTCGAAGCGAGTCAGCGCGGCCCGTACGGCGGTGCATTCGGATGGATGACGGACCATACGCTCGATACCTGTATCTTCATCAGAAGTGCACTGCTACTCGACAATACGCTTTCCTGGCAGACGGGTGGCGGTATTGTCGCCGACTCAACACCGGAAGGCGAATACGAGGAAACTTTGGCAAAAGCAAATGCGATACGCGCAGCGCTAAAGGAGCTGTGATGAAACGCCTAACGATCATCGATCACTTTGACTCGTTTACCTACAACCTTGTCTGCGCATTTGAACGACTTGGCATGACAGTACAAGTACTGCGCACAAACGCCACTATGCACGAAGTTCTACGTACGCATCCTGACGGCATTGTGCTTTCGCCGGGTCCCGGACACCCAATTGATGTCCGACTGTTTGGTGAAGCTATCGCCAGATTTCGTGGACATATACCGATACTTGGCGTATGCCTCGGTATGCAGGCCATCGCGCTCTCGCTTGGCGCGCAAGTGGAGCGCAATTGGCGGCAAATGCACGGCAAAACCTCGCCCGTACACCACGCGGGCGAGGGGATTTTCAAAGGAATCCCAAGCCCATTTGCCGTATGTCGCTACCATTCGCTCGTGGCCTCACGCGAATCTGCATTTGCTGTTACCGCAGAAACTGATGAGCACGAGGTGATGGCGATAGCGTCACTTGAGTTTCCAACCATGATCGGCGTACAATTTCACCCCGAGTCACTCTTTACCGAACATGGTGAGATGATCCTTTCTAACTTCACGCACATCTAGAGGCTGCTCCACGTAGCCTCTTTTTCTTATTCCCAAACAAGCAAATTGCTGATATATTGAAGTCTATGGAAAAGCGGATTCATATTGTAGATACTCCGAAACATATAGGTGCCGAGGTGGAACTTGCCGGTTGGGTTGATGTGCGCCGTGACCATGGCAAATTAATTTTTATTGACCTTCGTGATGAATCTGGTGTCGTACAGATGGTAGTGCCGCCCGACAGTAAAGAGTTGCACGATACCGCTGACCAAGTGCGCACTGAGTGGGTGATTGGCGTACAAGGGCTTGTCAAAGAACGCCCCGCCAAAATGAAAAATGATAAACTGCCAACGGGTGGCGTTGAGATCGAAGTACGGGGTATCACCATACTAAACTCCGCGGAAACTCCAGTATTTGAATTGCCAGGCGATGGGTATGAAGTCAGTGAAGAGGTGCGTCTCAAATATCGTTACCTTGATCTGCGCCGCGCACGCCTCCAGCACAATATCCGCCTTCGCTCAAAACTTGTAGACGCAATCCGCCAGTATCTTTTTGCAAAATCATTTGTCGAGATTGAGACGCCATATCTAACTAAGGCTACTGCGGAGGGTTCGCGTGATTTTTTGGTGCCGTCACGCCTTCAGTCCGGAGAATTTTACGCCCTTCCTCAAAGTCCGCAGCAATACAAACAGCTCATCATGGCATCGGGATTTGAGCGGTATTTTCAAATCGCTCGATGTTTTCGTGACGAAGACCTTCGCGCTGATAGAGGGTTTGAACATACTCAGCTTGATTTCGAGATGAGCTTTGCCAAACAAGAAGATATTCTCAATATCATCGAGGGTATGATGATTGAGGTCGCAGAAAAACTTGGTAAAAAAATAAAAGAAACACCATTTCCGCGTTTTACCTATGCCGAGGCGATGGAAAAATTTGGCGCTGACAAATTTGACCTACGTACCGAAGAAGAAAAGAAAGACGGTACACTTGCGTTTGCATGGGTCACGCGTTTTCCATTTTTTGAACACACGAATGGTGGAGGGTGGACCTTTACCCATAATCCATTTTCAAACACAATACCTGAGCATCGCGAAAAACTTTTGGCGGGGGAGATCGAATCAATTATCGCCGATCAGTATGATCTCGTGCTCAACGGATATGAAGCAGGTGGTGGCAGCATCCGTGCGCATGAGCCTGAAGTTCTCAAAAAAGTATTAGGTGTGATGGGTTTTGATGATGAAAAAATCGAGCGTGACTATGGTCACATGTTAGAGGCGTTTCGGCGAGGCACTCCTCCTCACGGTGGTATTGCAGTTGGTATTGATCGCCTAACCATGTGTTTTGCGGGCGAGACCGCACTTCGCGAGGTGCAGGCATTTCCTATGACGGCGGGAGGCAAGACAGCCGTGATGGATGCACCCACCGAAGTCCCACCCGAACAGCTCCTCGAGTTTGGAATCCAAATCAAGAAAAAACCCGCCGCATAGGCGGTTTTTCTTTATTTTCAGGTCTTTTTTGGCTATACTGTAGGCGTGGCATATAAAGTCCGCGTCAAAAAATTTGAAGGGCCACTCGAGCTCCTCTACGACCTGATTGAGAACAAAAAACTCTCGATCAACGAAGTATCTTTGGGTACGGTTACCGAGGATTATTTTCGTTACATTGAAGATCTCAAAGCAAAGCTTGGCGAGAGCTATCACGAAGAGCTTGCTGATTTTTTGGTTATCGCCTCGACCCTCATCCTCATCAAATCGCGTTCGCTCTTGCCGGGTTTTATGCTCACGCGCGAGGAAGAGGGGGATATCAAAGAGCTTGAAGATCGACTCCGCGCCTATCAAATCGTCAAACATATGGCTGACGCGCTCGGCGCACGAGTCAAAGCTCGCCAAGAGCTCTTTGGGCGGGAACCTTTGGTGCTGGTCGCGCCATCATTTCTACCACCCGCAAAAGGCATTGACCTGAACCGTATGATTTTCTTGTTGCGTGAGATTATCACCGCAATCCCACAAAAAAATGAACTGCCTCAGCGCACGGTCAAGAAAATAATATCCATCGAAGAAAAGATCAAAGAGCTCGAAGAGCGTATATCAAGTGGCATGGTAAAAACTTTTCATGATTTTGTAGGCAGTAAAGCAGAGCGGGTGACGGTTGTCGTTACTTTTTTGGCAATGCTTGAGCTTATTAAGTTGGGTGCGCTCAGTGTGCGTCAATCATCAAATTTTGATTTAATACATATTGAACATGGACGAACAGAATAACAACAATCTACCGCAATCACTCGAAGCACTTTTATTTGTATCGGGCGAGCCACTGGCACTCAAAGATTTGGTGCGCCTCTCGGGCGCGGACAAACGTGAGATAGTAAAGGCGCTCGAAGTATTAAAAGAAAGTTTAGCCGAGCATGGTATACGGCTTTTGCAGAGTGAAGATACCTATACACTCGTGACTGCACCGGAAACCCACGAGGTATCAGGGCGTATTGCCAAAGAACGGCTCGAGGGAGACCTGACACGTTCACAGCTAGAAACGCTCGCGATTATCTTATGGAAAGGCCGCGTATCGCGCTCAGCTATTGTTTATGTGCGCGGTGTCAATTCGGCATTTGCTCTGCGCGCACTTTTGATTCGCGGACTTATTGAGCGTTCTCAAGACGAGCAAGATGCACGCGTGTTTTTATATCGCCCGACACTCGATCTTTTTAAATATCTTGGCATTACATCGAGCGCCGAGTTACCCAGCTATGACGATATAGCAAAAGACCTTAAAGAATATGAGTGATTTCTCAGGTGCCATTGTCGCGCTCGCAAGTTTTCTAGCCGCTTTTGGTATTGTCATACCGGCACTGGCGCCACCTATAGAGCCGACAGTACCATTGCCAACGCCTATTCATATTAATCTTGATTCTTCGTATACATCACAAAGTATTTTAGTCGCTGATCTTGCAGATACTTGGCGCGCAGCGGACCGAGCAAGCGATACTCAGCGCCCGATTGCGAGTATCACCAAAATCATGACAGGATTGTTAGCGCTCGAAACACTATCGATACACACTCCTATTATTCTTTCTAAAGAAGCTATCGCGACGGAGGGGGAGGCAGGAGATTTTCAAGAAGGCGAAGTGTTCGCTCTGCGCGATGCGCTTTACGCGCTCATGATGCCATCATCAAACGATATGGCAATGGCAATTGCTGAGACAGTAGGCGAGCGTCTTGGCGGGCGCACGTTTGATGAAAAAATAGAACGGTTCGTTGCGTTGATGAACGACCGAGCTCGTGGGCTTGGCATGACACGTACCCTGTATCGCAATCCAACGGGCCTTGATACACTTGAAGGTGAACCGAGTAATTTTTCTTCAGCGAATGACCTTCTTAAATTAATACGCGCAACTCAAACGTCCCCACTCGTATGGGAACCCTCACGTGAAGCGGAAAAAGTAATCACATCGTTTGGCCAAGTGCCGCATAGTCTCATCAATAGCAACGCACTCACTCCATATATTGTAAATTTTGTAGGTAGCAAGACTGGCACCACCGCCTCGGCAGGCGAATCTATCGTCATTATTTACGAAGTGGTCATGGGGCGACCCCAAACCCTTATTTTATTGGGGGCAGAACCAGGGCAGCGTATCATTGAGGCGTCTTCCCTCCTCCGAGAGACGAAAGGTATGCTACCATAAAGGGTATGGAAGAGGCGGTATTGCTTGATGTTTTAAAAGTTTTTGGCCTTTCGGCTTTCTCCTTCTTTGTGGCGTTTTTTGCCACCCCTCTTTTGACGCACTATTTGTATGCATACAAAATGTGGCGCCCGCAGATTGCACGTAAAGCCACAACCGGCGAACAAGCGTCGGTGATCTCCGGCATTCTCAAAGAACGTACGCGAGTCGATACTCCACGCATGGGGGGCATACTCGTCTGGGGCACCGTTGTTTTTATTGCTCTTTGTCTCTGGGTTTTAAGCGAGATATATGGCGGCCCACTTTTTTCAAAACTTTCATTTCTCTCGCGCAATCAAACCTGGCTACCGCTAACGGCCCTTCTCGCGGGATCATTGACTGGATTTCTTGATGACTGGATGGCAGTACGTGGACGCGACACGTATGTGGGGGGTGGGCTTGATCTCAAGGCGCGCATAGGCGCGGTACTCGTGATTGGTGCAGTTGGTGCGTGGTGGTTTTATGGGCCGCTCGAGATGCGCGGTATTCATATTCCATTTTGGGGTGACCTTACTCTTGGCATTCTTTTTATACCGTTTTTCATGCTCACCATGCTCGCAGTCTTTGCAGGTGGTGTCATTGATGGGCTTGATGGATTAGCGGGCGGCGTATTTGCATCAATCATTGCCGCGTATGGCGGTATCGCTTTTTTTCAGCAACAACTTGATCTCGCGACATTTCTTGCGGTGACCATCGGCGCCCTGCTTGCGTTTTTGTGGTACAACATTCCACCCGCGCGTTTTTATCTGGGCGAGACTGGCATGCTCGGGCTTACCTCGATGCTTACGGTCGTAGCATTTTTAACGGGTGCTGTAGCCGTTTTGCCAATCATCGCACTTCCTTTAGTAGTAGAGGCGGGGTCAGATATTATCCAGATTGCATCAAAGCGTTTTCGCGGCAAAAAAGTTTTTTTGGCAGCGCCCATTCATCATCATTTTGAAGCGTTGGGCTGGCCTCACTACAAAGTCACTATGCGTTTTTGGATTGTGAGCGTCGTGTGTGCCATTATGGGCATGGTTATTCATCTCATCGGTAAATAATATGGCAGCGTATTCTTATATCATTAAGGGCGGCACTATCATCGATGGATCTGGGTTTCCCATGTACCGAGGCGATATTGGTATTTCCGGCGAAACTATCAAAGAGATTGGTTCCGTTGGCAGGGGGCGCGCAACGCGCGTTATTGATGCCGCGGGCAAATACATCGTGCCTGGGTTTATTGATGTCACGAGTCATTCCGATACCCACTGGACACTGTTTACGTATCCAGCACAAGAAAATTTACTTGCGCAGGGTATCACTACTATTATCGGCGGCGTATGTGGATCATCGTTAGCCCCTCTCGTCGATCAAAAAGCTATCAGCTCTATCCAAAAATGGACCGACGTATCGAATTTCAATATTAACTGGCGCAGCATGGAAGAATTTTACGGAGAACTTGATCGCCACCCCATGGGCGTCAATCTTGGCAGTATGGTTGGCTATTCAACACTTCGATATAACATCACCGAAGATGACGCACGAGAACTCACGCGCCAAGAGCTCGAATCAATGAAAATGCTTCTCAAGCGGTCACTCGGCGAGGGCGCCTTTGGGCTTTCGATAAGTTTGGCTCATATGCCCAATACACTGGCTATCCAAGAAGAAATTGTAGAACTCGCACGCATCGTGGCCAACGAAGGCAAGGTTATCAGCATTCATATACGAAACGAAGGCCGGCGACTGCTCTCATCGGTTGCAGAGGCAATCAACATCGCCCGATCATCGGGTGCGCAGGTACATATCGCGCACTTTAAAGCTATCGGCAGAAAAGCGTGGCAAGATTTTCCCAAGGCACTCTTGATGATACGCAAAGCGCGCAAGTATGAAAACCTGCCCGTCTCAGTAGATTTTTTCCCGTATTTGCGTACGGGGTCACTTCTTTCAAATCTTTTGCCCGAATGGATGACGGAAGGGGATCGCGAAAAAATTTTAGCAACACTTTCTGATCAGACAAAACGCGAATCAGTACTTGAAGCAATACGCAGCCTCACGCTTCATTATGACAATATCGTCATTGCAGAAGCGCAGAAAGATAAAAAAATTATCGGCAAGACAGTAGCGGAGATTGCAGCACAATCAGGCCTCTCTCCCGAAGAAACACTCGTACAAATATTGGTGGTCAACGGCTTGAGTGTGACTATTTTTTCAAAGACGCTTAAAAGCAAACATCTCGTAACAATTGCCAAAGAACCTTATAGCATGTTTGCCTCCGATGGCGTTGGCGACCCCAAAGGACGCAAAGACCTGACTCATCCGCGCTCGTATGGCGCCGCCCCGAGGTTTATCGATCGCTTGGTGCGTAGGTCAAAAATATTTTCATGGGAAGAAGCGATCAAGCGCATGACAGCGATACCGGCCGCACATCTCGGCATTGCAGGCGAGCGCGGGTCGCTTAAAAAAGGCGCTCTTGCGGACATCGTTGTTATCGATCCTGATGGCATTCAGGATACCGCAACCTACAGCGCACCTTATCAGTATCCAAAAGGCATCGAATATGTATTCATCAACGGACGGCTTGCGATTGAAAAAGGAGTTCCTACGGGAGCGCTTGCAGGCAAAATTCTTCGCCGCGGCTAGTCACGATCCAGAAATACTGATCTTGGGGCTTGGCGCGCTCGGTGGCGGTGTTGGCGTTGCGTGTTTTTTCGCAGACCTTGGCTATAAACTTACAATCACTGACTTGCGAACAAAAAAAGACTTGGCCAAATCGCTCTCGCAGCTCAAGCGATACTCGCGAATACGCTACACGCTTGGCAAGCACGATATGCGCGACATCAGGCGCGCAAATCTCATCATCAAAAATCCCGCCGTACCGCTCGACTCTCCTTATATCCGTGAGGCAAAAAAGCGCGGCATACCAATAACCAACGATGCAGATATCTTTTTGTCGTTGATGCCCCGTGAGCGCGTCATTGGCGTGACGGGTACCAAAGGAAAGACGACGACGACACTTTTGATCAAACATCTTCTTGGCAAAGACGCGGTTGCGGTAGGAGTACCCGGGGTATCGTTTTTTGATATTTTTAAAACACAAAAACTCCCACGCTGGATTGTTGCTGAATTTTCTAGTTTTGATCTCGATCTTGTATCACGCGGGCCAACTACTGCGGTCATCACGTCATTATTTGCTGACCACCTCAACCGCTATGCGTCGTTTGGGGCGTATGCAAAAGCAAAGATGAATCTTGTCGGCAAACATGCACAGAAAGATCGTGCATTTGTTTGGTATGACAACACTCTCACGCGCGCATTTCCCAAAGACTACCAAGGCAGCTGCCGATGGATCAGCGAGCGTCAGCTACCTCCCTATGAAAAGAAAACGTCATGGCGTGTGGCGCGGCCTGCGATCTCCATCGCTGTTGCGGTTGCTCGTTCGTTTGGTGTGCCTGAGAAAGATATTAAAAAGCGTCTTCTGGCTTTTGATGCGCCCGCAGGACGGCTTGAGGTTATACGCAAAACTCGCCATGTTGTATTTATCGACGATACTACATCAACCAACCCGGGAGCCGCCGCGTTTTCACTTGCTGCAGTCGCGCGTGAGTGGAAGCAGATTACTATTATCGCGGGTGGGGAAGATAAAAAGTTTCCGTTAGCTGATGTGCGCGAGTTTGCTCGTGCGATAAAACTCTATCATCCGCAAGTTATTCTCTTTCCCGGATCACTCAGTAACAAGCTCAAGAAAATGATCGATGAGACAACCCCAGCACGCACTATGAGTGAAGCGGTGCGTCTTTCAAAAAATGCGCGGGGCGCTGTAGTCTTGCTGCCGGGAGCAGCGAGCTTTAATATGTTTCGTAACGAATATGATCGAAGCGCGCAATTTGTACGCGCAGTAAAGCGCCTGCGTCTATGACAAAACATGCCGATAAAATTTTATTAGGCGTGATTGCCTTTTTACTTGTAGTGGGCATGATCACATTTGCCTCAGCTTCCGCGCCCAGATCAGTGCGAAACTTTGGCAACTCGTATTCATATTTTTTGCGCCAGCTGGTTTTGGGTTTTGGTCTCGGCGGTGTTTTTTTCTTTGCCGGCCTTCGTATACCAATTATCGCATGGAAAAAATGGGCACCCCTACTCCTTATTAGCAGCTTACTTGTCATGCTCGCCATGCTCACGATACCTAGCATTAGTCTTACCGTAGGAGGCGCTACACGATGGATTGTACTTTTCGGTTTTTCTTTCCAACCCTCAGAGCTCTTGAAGTTTGCTTTTATCACGTATCTCGCCGCGTGGATTCACGCTCGCAAAAAAGAACTCGGGAGCTTTACCTTTGGCCTTGTACCCTTTTTAGCCATTACCGGTATTGTGGGACTTTTTTTGCTTGCCGAGCCCGACCTTGGAACTTTTGGTGTCATTGCGTTTACATCGCTCGGCATGTTTGTGATGGGCGGTGGGCACATGAGACAGGTGGGACTCATAATTCTTCTGGGTGTCGTCTTTTTGCTCGGCATGAGTATTTTAGAGCCGTACCGCATCAATCGCTGGCTAGTTTTTCTTGATCCAAATACCGACCCGCAAGGTATTGGCTACCAGATCAATCAAGCGCGACTCGCAATTGGATCGGGTGGATTGTGGGGCAGGGGAGTTGGACTCTCGCGACAAAAGTTTTATTTACCTGAACCCGATGGTGATGCAATCTTTGCAGTATTTGCCGAAGAATACGGATTTATGGGTGTTATTGTGCTCGTGGGCGCCTTTTTTCTCTTCACTATACGTGGTATGCTGGCCGCAGCACACACGCGTGATTCGTTTGCCCAGCTTCTTGCTTCCGGCATTACTCTTTTGGTTGTCACGCAAGCTATTATCAATACCGCGGCGCTCTCTGGCCTCTTGCCGCTTACGGGCATCCCATTGCCGTTTATGAGTTTAGGCGGTACCGCGGTGGCATTTCTCCTGTTTGAGATGGGTGTGCTGGTACAAATTTCAAAACGTAAATCCATATGAAGATAGTACTCTTGGGTGGCGGTACGGGCGGCCATTTCTATCCGCTCATGGCTGTTGCCCGCTCACTTCGCGACATCGCAGAAGAAGAGCGCATCGTATCGCTCGATCTTACGTTGATGGGTGATAAGCCCTTTGACCCTGAGGCGATGCGCGAAGAATCAATAAGTTTTGAACTGATTCCAGCCGGTAAAGTACGGCGCTATTTTTCGTTACTCAATTTTACTGACAGTATCAAAACGCTTCGTGGCACGCTACGTGCTCTTTGGAAATTTACTATCAGCCCACCTGATATTATTTTTTCAAAAGGTGGCTACGATGCATTTCCCGTGCTTGTTGCCGCACGCATCTATCACATACCGGTCATGATTCATGAGTCTGACGCGGTACCAGGCGTGGTCAATACGTGGGCAGCAAAATTTGCGCGACGCATTGGCGTTTCATTTCCCGAAGCAGCAAAATATTTTCCGCCCGATAAAGTAGCTCTCTTGGGTAACCCTATACGCCCGGGAATTTTAGGCGGCTCATCAGATGAGGCCTATGATATTTTTAATCTTGAGACGGGTGTTCCTGTAATACTAATCTTGGGCGGCTCACAAGGTGCACAAAAAATAAATGACATCATTCTCACAGTACTTCCTGAAATGGTAGAAAAGTTTCAGATTATTCATTCGACGGGTGCGGCAAATCATGACGCAGTTTCTAAAGAGGCTGCAGTTACACTTGCTAACTCACCACACAAATCGCGCTACCATGCCTTTCCACTCTTGAGTGCAAGTCAGCTCCGTAATGCGGCGTTTGTATCGGGCGTGGCAGTATCACGAGCAGGTGCGGGCGGTATTTTTGAACTTGCGGCCTGGCACTTACCGGCCGTCTTGGTGCCGATAACTGATTCGGCACAAAATCACCAAAGAGAAAACGCCTACAACTACGCACGCACGGGTGCGGCAATAGTTATAGAAGAGGCGAACCTGACGCCACACGTACTCATATCTGAGATTCAAAAAATTATTACTGATACCGTACGCGCCTCAGAGATGAAGCAGGCCGCAGGCACCTTTGCCCGCATTGATGCCTCACGCAAGATTGCCCACGAACTTATTCGCCTTGGAGTCCATGAATAAACCGGTACGCGTACGTATTGCGCCCTCTCCTACGGGCTTTATGCATATTGGCACTGCCCGTACGGCACTTTTTAATTTTGTCTTTGCCAAGCAACATGGTGGCACGTTTCTCTTGCGCGTTGAAGATACCGACAAAGAACGCTCAAAAAAAGAATACGAAGACGATATTATCAAAAACCTCGCCTGGCTTGGGTTTGCGCATGATGAATTTTATCGCCAATCAGAACACGTAGAAAACCACAAGCAATATCTCAAAAAACTACTTGATGCCGGTAAAGCATTTTGGTGTGCGCACACCGTGGAAGAACTCGAGGCAGAAGGTCTGCGTCAACGCGAGGCCAAAGAACCTCCGCGCCATATCTGCAATCATCGCGATGTGGGCAAAACATCGGGCATTGTGCGCCTTCGTAACGATGAGCACGAACCTATCGTTATCCATGATATGATCCGCGGCGATATTACGTATGATCCTCAACTTTTTGGTGATGTCTCGCTTGCTAAAAATCTTGACGAGCCTCTTTTTAATTTTGTAGTAGTCGTTGATGACTACGAAATGAAGATCTCTCACGTCATCAGAGGTGAAGATCACATCACCAACACGCCAAAACAAATCATGATTGGCCGCGCATTGGGTTTTACCGAACCCGAGTGGGCACACCTGCCACTACTGCTCGCCAAAGACCGAACCAAGCTTTCAAAACGCAATGGAGCCGTATCAGTGGGGGAGTATCGTGATGCAGGTTACATACAAGAAGCGCTGATTAATTTTTTGGCGCTTTTAGGTTGGCACCCCAAAGATGAAGTGGGTGAAGTGATGGATCTGGAAACTATCATAAAAGAATTTGATATCACGCGCGTACAAAAAGGCGGCGCAATAGTTGAAACCGAAAAACTCGATTGGCTCAACCGTGAGCACCTTCGACGATTGCCGCCGGATGAACAAGCGCGGCGCGCAGATCCGTATATTTCCGCCGACACCAAAACACAGATTAATATACGCATCGCTGAGTACGTTAATGTTGTCCTCCCACGCATTACAAAACTTACGGAAATAGACCCAATAATCCGTGAAATACTTAATCCTCCAGACTACGATGCCGAGCTACTACTTTGGAAGGGCAAAATTGAACGAGCAAAAGCAAAAGAAGTCTTGGAAATAATTTTAGCAAGTCTTCCTGACACTGGAGGCATTGAGGCTGCGCTTAAATATCTTTTTCAGAAAGAAGGAAAAGGTACTGTGCTTTGGCCTTTTCGCGTTGCGCTTTCAGGCCGTGCTATTTCGCCAGGACCCTTTGAACTACACCATGTATTAGGCCTCGAGGAATCGCGCGCACGCATTACTAAAGCTATCGCAAAACTTGATGCGTAAATTGCGCCAGCTTTTTATCATTCCCGCGCTAGCGATTGCCCTACTGCCACTCACTGTAGGCTCAGCAACAGTTGACGAGCTGCGTCAAAAAATAACCGGCCGTGAGGCTGAGATTAAAAAGTTAGAGGCAGAAATCGCCCAGTATCAGGGCGCGCTTGATAAACAATCAAGTCAATCAAAAACACTCAAAACCGAAATCACCAAGCTTGAAACACAAATAAAAAAAATAAACACCGACATCAAGCTAACCGAACAGCAAATACAACGCACCGAACTCCGCCTCGAAGAGCTTGATATTGAGATCGGTGAGAAAAAATCAGCACTTGATACAGAAAAAGAAGTATTGGGATCACTTGTCAGATCGCTCTACGAAGAAGACGATACTTCGATGATTGAAATTTTGGCGGGCAACAACACGCTCTCAGAATTTTTTGAAAGACGGGAAGCAACCGAAAGCGTACAAGAACAACTAGGTCAAAGTCTGGCGGCACTCCGCAAACACAAAGAAAGCTTAGAGACCGAAGCTGAGCGTAAAAAACGCGAAGAAGAAGAGCTGTTAAATAAACGTAAAGATTTGAGCGGCCGCAAGACGGTGCAGCAAAGCATCAACCAGACCAAATCAAAGCTACTGAGTGAGAGCAAAAATCAAGAGACCAAATATCAGCAGCTATTGCGCGAACGCGAGGAAAAACGCGCACTGATCCAAAAAGAACTGCAAGCCGTTGAAGATGAATTGCGCCGCTCTATCGACTCGTCACTATTGCCCTCAAAACGGGCGGGAGTACTGGGTTGGCCGGTTGAAAACCCCAAATTGACCCAGGGCTTTGGATTTACTGAGTTTGCGACCACCCAAGGATCTGACGTCTATAAAGGCAACGGGCACAACGGTGTCGACTTTAAGGCGGCCATAGGAGCCCGAATTTTGGCCTCTGAAGGGGGTATTGTGAAGGACATAGGTAATACCGATACCCTCTGCCCAGGAGGCTCCTACGGCCGGTGGGTGATTATTGAACACCCAAACAACCTCTCGACCCTCTACGCGCACCTCTCGGGGATTTCCGTCAAAAAAGGCCAGGAGGTCAAAAGGGGAGACCTTGTAGGATTTGCCGGCGATACTGGCTATGTGACGGGCCCGCACCTGCATTTTACCGTGTATGCTAGCAATACGTATCGACTCGCCAAGACCAAGCACTGCGGCATGGTACCGGCTGGTGGCTATCTCAATCCACTCGAGTATTTGGGCGCCATTTGATATACTAAGCCTCATGGATCGCATGAACCGCATCAATCGCGCAACGACTCGCTACAGTAAAGGCATCATCCAGCTGGGCATTATCATTATCCTTTCAGTGGTGATTTTGAGTTTGCTCGGCGTGTCTTTGAGCTCGCTCGTCAACAACAAAACAATCAAAGAAAATTTTATATTTCTGTGGGAAGGTATCACGTGGGTATGGCAAAACTATGCCGGTGCCTGGTTTTGGAAACTCTGGGACTTGGTCTCAAGTTTTTGGAAATAAAGCAGACGCTGTAAATAAAAAATAAAAAAAGAAATGCCCCGCAGATGTGAAACACTTCTGCGGGGCGATGGTTTTTGCTAGCCTTGTTGGCTAGCTGTTGGAGGGTCCGTGCTTGATGCCGGTGCCGGGGATCGGCACCGCGAGCTCTTTCTCCCGCCGCGTGGCGACGCGACGCCGAGCCCGATCGCGCCGACCTCCACGGGCACCGCGCGTGGGCGGGCAGAACCCGACCGCGTGACGATCACCGTTCCCGACGCGGTGCCCGCAACCGAGGGCGCACATCTTCTTGGCCATCCTTGTCCTCCAGAGATTGTGCAATATGCACGGGTTCAATGCTGGTAAATATTATAGCCTATTTATATTAATCTGTCTATATTCATTTGGGCAAAATAAAAAGGCTCCGTTCTTACATGAGGGCCCCCAATAAAATACGAAAAAAGTTTGTAGGCGAATGACGCAGAGCTTTTCTCCAAGACTTTATGCATCTCATGAGCCAGTGGCTCGAGCGCTAGCCAGAAGAAAGTATGCAATTTTCGTGCCTCTTTTTGTTGGTCGCAAGGGGAGACCCTCATGCAAAAAAGGAATCCTATCTACCTTCACTTTCTGCCCCTCAAAATAACTCTGCAAGCCCTAAAACCCCGATTCTTGTGTGTTGGGAGTGGATAAGATGTTTATGTGTTGTGTTTATCCTGAATATCAGTAGGATAATATTATTGTGACCCCCCAAGAATTTATTAAAAAATTTGAACTACCGTCAGCAATCTTTCAAGAACATCTTGTTGAGTGGACGGAAAGCCTAGGTTTTAGTGCTTATGAGGAGCACGCGAATGGTTATGCTTCACTGTATAAAATTGGTATTTGGAAAGAGGATCTCGAAAAGGAAACCTCGCTTAAGCCGCTACATATAACAGTTACTTACGGAAAAAAGACGAGAGATGGACTCTCGATAGGCCTGCCCACTTCGGGAGTCTGGGATCCTATAGACCTAATCTCCGAAAATGAATATTTTTTGAACACTAAAAGTGGTGTATTTTTTCATAATAATAAAGAAATACGTGGTATAACGATTATACAAGAAATCAATAAATTACATCATAAACCAACGAAAACACTTCGAGGATTCTGGCTGCGGACAAAGCTCATTTTTGTTCGCAAAATATTAAAATCTATTATAAAATTTTGCTTCTATCTTATTTCATACCTCCAATATATATTATGGGGCGAATATGTCTCATTATATGATGACTTAAAATCAACCGAACCTTGGGGCCCCCTTGAAATAATAACTCAAACAGAAAGATTGAAAGGGGAAAGAAGAGTACTTTTTGATATCTTTGGTTTTAAGGTTGAAGCGCGTATCGCCTATGTATATAGCTTCTTTCATTTAGCACTATATTTATTTTTTTGGTATTTGGACTATAAACCAAAATTACTTATAGATATATTTAAAAATCCATTTTTAACACTAATGTATACAATCTTGTCATTGGGGATGACAAAAGCCATTTTATCTAGCTTTTTTGTAAAACCACGGTTATATGGTCTATTAGGAGTAATACAAAAGTATTACTATAACTCTCAATTGCGGAAGATTAGAATATAGAAAGTCTATATATAATAGGTCGCAAAATCTATGTTGTGCGACCTGTTAGGTTTTTTAGAAACCCGCTTCCCTAGCGAGTTTTTATCATGTAAGACAATATGTCCCAGCTACTGCTTTTCTCTATTTGTTGTCAAAGTCTGCACTCGTCTGCTATATGTTCAGCCATTATGTTTTATTCGTTCATATAACTTCTGAGCTTCTTCAAGAGTTGCCGTCTCCTGCCATTCAAAGAAATTAACATTGGCGATATTTTCTTTGTAAGCTTTTAACAGAGCTTCTTTTAAATTTCCTGTCGCATCCCCTCCCACAACAAAGCCGTCTGCTGAAGAGCTTCGCATTATATAAACACCTACCTTATTTGGTGCATTGTTTATATTTTCTTCATTCCAAGTCAGAATGCCGGATTTTTCTAATGTCATGATTATTATTTATTTTTCAATAATTTCTTTTCTTAATACCTCTTCAATATCAGAGTCGGCCTTACTGTCTATCCCATCTACTAAACATAGACCGGGCTTCTTATATAAGAGATTTACCATTGAATCACCGGTCATCTTCTTCATACTTACCAATATTGCCTTACTGCATTGAATATCAGAAAATTGTGTTATGAGTCTATGTGCATGTTCACTTCTTCCAGAGCGCTTACACTCACATATAACGACCTTCCCACTCTTTTTTTCTATAGCAAGTATATCAATTGGATGGTATACACCCGAAGCTCCCATTATTTCACAATTAACCCATGTTTCAAGCCCTATGTTCTTCAAAAGCTTTGCAACATAGTCTTCGAACCAAAGGCCCTCTAGATAGTTTCTCACATCACTTTGAAGAAATCTATAAACACTTTCTGTATCTTCGGTTGACTTAGAAGTTAGCGTTTTACAAGCGGGACAGGCCTTTGGAAGACTTTCCAAGGCCCCAAGAAATCCCCAGCAGTGCTTACAGAAATACCACCTGTGATCGCTGGCTAAATACAGATTGAGCTCTTGTTCTATTCTCGATATTTGATGCGACTTATCTACAGCTCCGTCGTGATGTTTTTTTATTGCCCTTATGTACCGATTCCCACCATCTTCATCGTTTTCATCTTTTTCTGTAAGTACACTCTTAAAAGTATCTCTGAACTGGACACTTCTATCTGCAGATTCAGCTATTTCATCTGTGAGACGCTGTAAATCTCTTAATTTTTCTAATTTAATCCTATCTAATAGAAGATCGGGCGTTTCTATCACTTTTCTTAAAAAAGGATTCGCGGTAAGAACAGAGGGCTGGGGTTTAAATTTGAGAAGAATGTCCTTCCCTATCAAAACACTCACAGACTCTTCTCCCACGGCCGAGTCGAGATATTCTATCGTCAGAGACATATCGTCCATACTAGAACAAAGGGCGCCTAAAATCTACTTTTTTTGATCTGTGTAGAAAGCTATTTATATCTTTGACTAAAACTAATATATGTTCTCTAATATTCCGTTTAGCATACAATTTTTCTGTCGGGAAAGAAGGTTTGTGCGACCTGTTCTATATTGAGAAAGCCCTACTCCCCACCGCCAATTTTCCTGTAGAATGTGACTATGCGCGTATCACATTCAGCACTTGAAGAATACAATCAGTGCCCACAGAAATATAAATTTAACGTCATAGATCGCATTCGTGTACCCAAAGGTGTTGAGGCTATTTTTGGCACTTCGGTACATGCTGCGTTGCGGTTTATGTTTTCGCGCGATCCCCTCTTTCCTACTTTAGAAGAAGTGTTGGCACATTTTCGCGAATCATTTTCTGAAAGTACTGCAGTAGCTGATTCAGATAAGCCGCGGTATCTCGACTCTGGTGAGCGCATGATACGCGCGTTTTATGAAAAAAATCAGCCGTGGAACTTTGATATTATTGATCTCGAATCACATTTTGAGGTACCACTCGAAGACCCAAAGACTGGCGCTACCCACGTGATCGCAGGCAACATTGATCGTATCGATAAAGTTGGTGAAGGCTTTTTTGAAATCATTGACTATAAAACTTCGCGCAAACTACCTGCGCAAGAAAAAGTTGATGCCAATACCCAGCTTGCTATCTACCAGCTCGCACTTGAGAAAAAATGGCCGCACATCGACCCTGAACATGTTACCCTCGCCCTCTACTTTTTGAAGGCTGGCGAGAAACTCGTGACAAAACGCTCGCGAGCAGATCTTGACCGCACCCGCCAAGATATTATCGATACGATTCATAGTATCGAAGAACGCCAAAAGACCGGAGAATTCCCCGCAAAACCCAGCGTGCTATGCGACTGGTGTGGATATAAACCCATATGCCCTGCTTGGCGGCACCTCTATCGCGCACAAGAAAAAGACGCTCCCCCTGATGATGCGCGCCCGCTTATCAAAGAATATTTTATATTAAAAAAAGAAATCGATGAGCGCGAAGACAGGTTGAGTGAAATCACACACAGTATCAATGAATATCTTGACGCCAACAAGCTCGATAGAGTTTTTGGTGAAGGTGGGTCTCTGGCACGAAGTCAGCAAGAACGCACGAGCTGGGACAGCACTAAGATCGCCTCAATACTTGAACCTACAGATTTTTGGCAACAGATACTCTCACCTGATGATAAAAAACTCAAAAAACTTTTACCAAAGCTCCCTACAGATATTCAAGAAAAACTACTTGCTGAGGCACGCATCGTCAAACGCTTTACTATGCTCAAGGCGTCTACCAAAAACGTAGCGCCCGATGAGGCGGTAGAAGAGGCCTAAAAAAACTCGAGCCCTGTGCAATGTTGCACAGGGCCTTAAAGACACGTGGGAGCGCGAGCCCCCTCAGACGTGGGCCGCCACCCCTGGCAACAAGCAAGCTCGTCACCAACTCCTCACCACCACCTGGTACCGACCGTCTGAAAGAACTCGCGCCCCTACTAGTTTTTATGCTAGCACTGCGCAAAAGTTCGTCAATTACCACACTGTGCACTACGCCGGAACCCCGCACCTTCAGCTTCTAGGGCTGATGCAAAAAAGAGACGGTTTTCAGACTTGATGCGCGAGGCTGATTTGCACGTTTTTGGGTAGTATACGGCGCCATTTTTGCTAGCTACAAAGCTGCCCACTCCCTCCCTATCAAGGTCTATCTGAAAGGCGCCCCGCTCTATCCGAGGCTCAATTTTTACTTGTTTTACAACAAAAATACGCCAAAGCCCCGCCACAACTACAATAATAAGAAATGCCGCAAGACCCCAAAAATACGTATTTACTAAGGTCTTGATCTTTTCGGTAAATTGATGTAGCATGTATCTATTGTAAATAGGGCCTCCGCCTACGCCAAGACTTCGGCGAGATGCTCATAATTACAATTACATTTTATCGCTTACACTCAAAATATAAGTAATTATGGCACATACCAAAGCGGGTGGATCAACCGCGAACCTACGAGACTCAAATCCGCAATACCTTGGCGTGAAGCTTTTTGGTGGTCAAAAA
Organism: Patescibacteria group bacterium; assembly: GCA_038065475.1. Classification (GTDB taxonomy): domain Bacteria; phylum Patescibacteriota; class Minisyncoccia; order Ryanbacterales; family GWA2-47-10b; genus SICQ01. Next base: position 30,316 of record JBBTQY010000012.1, read on the forward strand.
GCACAAAATGGCTCAATCATCATCCGCCAGCGCGGGTCAAAGTTTATGCCCGGTGAAGGAACGCGCAAAGGCAAAGATGACACTATCTATGCAATCCGCGACGGCAAAGTAGTATTTGCTGACAAGCGCAAGCGCCACTTTGATGGCACTATTGTCGTCAGAAAGATGGTTAGCGTTGTCTAATACATTCTTATATAAAAGCTAAAAGGACCCTCCAGCCGTTGCCGGAAGGTCCTTTTTGGTTGCGCCCTGAAGGGCGTTGATGGGCGTTCTCAATCCCAAATACCGCTGCCACGGTATTTGGACTCGCGCCTGCGACAGGTGGGATACGAAGCCCCACAGGCAAGGATGAGCTCGTTGGTGATGACTTGGGTGGCCATCGGCTCGGACTCGGCCTGATACGCCTGCACGTGCTTGCGAATCAGCGCGAGCTGAGCGGCGAGATAGTCGGGCCATCCGAGCACCTTACCCGCCGAACCGATCTCGTCTCGATGCTCGCGCAGCATGAAGCGGTAGTCATCGACTGCCTTATCGATCTGATCATCGGTCATGGTATCATCTCCTCGCTAGATTCTCCCTGCTGCAAAAAGAGAATTGTTGACTGGGATCAGGCGCGCTCGCCTGCCTGCTCTTCTTCGACTTCTACGTCGCTGGTGATCTCCTCTTCGATGGGGAGCACCTTCCCGCCGCGCGTCATGTGCCAGAGGGCACCCCACTGCACGTCGCGCATGAAGTGTACGATGCCCTTGAGGTCGATCAGAGCTGCCCAGGCTGCGATTGCGAGGCTGAGTCCAGTGCTCGCCCAGAAAGCCGCATCGGTCGCCATCTCGGGCCGTGTCACCCAGCCCATGCCAAGCGGCAATCCGGCTGCAACGACCGCGACAGTGGTGCGCGGCACAATCTTTATCAGTAGTACCGCCACGATTCCATACCCCAGCATTGCAAAGAACAACATTTCCCTCTCTCCTCTCCTGCCCCACAGCATCCGCTGCTAGAGCATGCCAAAATTACCTATTATGCATTATATCAGGTTTTTATCTATTTGTCAATCTACATCTACTTATGTGTCCTTATCGCTGCCTTGATGAATTCTATAAACAACGGATGTGGGGTGAGCGGGCGGCTCATGAGCTCGGGATGAAATTGGGTGCCTACAAAAAATGGATGATCGGGGAGCTCGATAATCTCAACAAGTCCTCGCTGAGGATTAGTACCAGAAACAATCAAACCCTTTTTGGTAAGCTTTGGTAAGAACTGAGCGTTGACCTCATAGCGGTGGCGATGGCGCTCTTTTATTCGATCTTTGCCATACGCACGCGCGGCAATAGTGTTTTTTGCAATTTTGCAATCATACAAACCCAAGCGCATCGAGCCACCATAATCTTTTTTGTCCAAAAGCGCCTGCTGTTCGGGTAAAATATGAATCACCGGATACTCCCCTTTTTTGGTGATTTCCTCAGTGTGCGCACCGTCTAACTTGGCGACATTGCGTGCAAATTCTACGACAGCCAGCTGCAAACCATAGCAAAGGCCAAAATATGGAATTTTTTCGCGGCGACAATATTCAATCACATTAATCTTACCTTCGATGCCACGTGAGCCAAATCCGCCCGGTACCACAATACCATCAAGCACCTTGAGTTCTTTGAGTTTTTCTGAATGCTTTTCATATTCTTCGGCATCGAGCCACAAAATCTCGGGATCGTATTTGAGTGACCATGAAGCGTGTTTCAATGCCTCAATAACCGAAAGATACGAGTCAGCAAGCGCAAAGGCGCCAGTCGTAAAATACTTGCCCACAATGCCTATGCGCACGCGCGGCTTGTTGGTATTGCGAATAACTGATACAAGTTTTTTCCATTCACGTAGATCAGTCTTTTTCTTTTTGAGCCCAAGCTTTTTGAGCACTATCATGCCAAGCTGGTCTTTTTCAAAATTGAGCGGAACCTCGTAAATAGATTTTACGTCGGGCGCCGAGATAATATCTTCATCGCGCAAGTTGAGTGCAAACGAAAGCTTTTCTTTGCGAGGTTTATCGAGTGGTACTGCTGAACGCGCCAAAATAATATCTGCCTGGATGCCCGCTACATTGAGCGAGCGTGAGGCGTGCTGGGTTGGTTTGGTCTTCATCTCGCCAATCACACCGGGCACTGGCAAGTAGCTCACAAGCACATAGAGCACGCTACCAGGCCGGCGCAGCTTCATAATGCGCGCTGCCTCCAAAAACAAAAGATTTTCATACTCGCCTACCGTGCCACCAATCTCGATAAGCATAATATCTGATTTAGTGCTCTCCGCGGCGCGCTCAATGCGCGCGATTACTTCTTCAGGTACATGGGGCACCACCTGTACGCACTTGCCACCATACTCAAGGTTGCGCTCTTTTTGAATCATCGAAAGATACACCATGCCTGTGGTCATATAATTGACCTTGTGCAGTGACGTGCCCAAAAAACGCTCGTAGTTGCCAATGTCTTGATCGCACTCAAGGCCATCATCAGTCACAAACACTTCACCGTGCTCGGTGGGGTTCATAGTGCCCGCATCGCCGTTGATATACGGATCGATCTTCATAGCTGAGACCCTAAAGCCGTATGACTGCAAAATTTTGGCGAGTGAGGCGGTAGCGACTCCTTTGCCGATACCTGACATAACTCCACCCGTAATAAAAATATATTTGCGCATAGTTTATTTTTTCTTCTCTGCCTCAACACGCACTGAGATATACACGCGTTCTTTTTTCATTTTGATCTCTATATCAAATTTACCCACGAGCTTTATCGGCACACCATACAAATCGTGCTTTTCGATGGTACGAAAGCCTCTGCGTCGCAATTCAGCAATAATATCATCGGCGGTGACTGCAGCAAACAGATGCCCTTGGTCATTGGCTGGCTTGCGAAAAACAAGCGCCAACTGACCCAGAGCCTTCTTTTCGGCCTCAAAAGCATCGCGTTTTTCCTGCTCTTTACGCTCTTGGACGGCACGGGTGTCTTCTACCATTTTGACTACCTTGGCGTCTGCTGCGCGCGCCAAACCCCGTGGTATCAAAAAATTACGGCCGTAGCCGTCTTTTACCGAGAGAATCCTCCCCTGCTGACCGAGCTGGGGAACATCTTTGAGGAGGATGACCTTCATAAGAGTATCCTAGCGCGCCGTACGCAAGTGCTCAAGAGCGCGTTCTAATTGCGGATCTTTTTCAGGATCTGTCTCTTCGGTAATTTTTACTTCGATGTCAGGGGCAAGGCCTTCCTTTGAAATTGACTTGCCTGATGGCGTGGTCCATCGTGCGATCGTAATCTTGATCGAAGTCTTGTCAGTAATGTCTTCAAGCTCTTGTACCGAGCCCTTGCCAAATGTTTTCTCACCAATAAGTATTGCTTTTTTGTGCTCTTGGAGAGCTCCGGCCAAAATCTCAGAGGCAGAAGCAGATCCTTGGTTGACGAGGAGTACGGTCGGTACCTTTTCGAGAGCACCAAACCCTGCGCTGCGATAAATAGTCGTCTCGCGATCACGAAACTCTTCACGTGCGACTATCTCACCTTCAGGCAACCACCAGCTCGCGATATCAATGGAGCTGTGCAGATAGCCGCCAGGGTTATTGCGCAAATCAAGTACAAGCTTGGTAGCGCCCGAACGTAAAAACTCACGAACAGCCTTTTGAAATTCTTGGCTGGAGTTCTCTGAAAAACTAAAGAGCGCAATCACAAATACATCACCCTTCTTTTCAGTCGTAATAACGGGTACACGGATAATATCGCGAGTGATACTGACCTCACGCGGCTTGTCTTCTCCGGTGCGCGCAATGGTCAAGATGACTTTGGTACCACGCTCACCCCTGATATTGTGAATCGCCTGATCAAGCGTCAAATTTTCTGTAAACAAATCGCCTATCTTAAGAACCTTATCACCCGCCTTGAGTCCTGCGCGCTCAGACGGCGAATCTTTGATGGGTGCGATAACGGTCAGAATTTCTTTGCGAATGCCAATCTCGGCGCCAATGCCAGAAAATTCGCCCTTGATCTCGCTTTGAAAATCTTCATGATCTTTTGGTGGGAAAAATACGGTATAGGGATCACCTAAGCTGCTAACCATACCCTGGATGGCCCCCCACACAAGTGCTTGGCGATCGATGGGTTCTTCAGTAATGTGTTTACGTTCAAGAGTTTCCCATGCCTTCCAAAAGGGCTCGAAATCAACGTCTTTGAGAGTTTCGCCGAGCTCGCCGGTAGGTGTTTGATTGGAAACGCCAAAAACGCGCTCGATCGATGCGCGCTCATTGAAGCCAAACCACGTCCCAGCTCCAAACGAACCCGTGACAACAACCAATGCCACGACAAAAACAAAAAAGCGTCGTTCGCCAACCATATTGCTCATCATTTTCCCATACTTTTATATTGCGGGCAAGGGAGAGCATCGGGTACAATAAGGCTATGGATAAAGTGTCTTCGCGACATGTCTCTTGGATAGACCTTGAGCAACCTACGGAAGAAAAAATTGCTGACCTTGCACGCAAGCACGGCATTCATCCGTTGGTTGCCCAAGAACTTCTGATTGCCACCTATCGCCCAAAGCTTGAGGATTATGACGATCATTTGTATCTCGTGCTCCATTTTCCCGTCTTTGATAAAAAAACACACACAACGCTCAGTCGTGAGATTGATTTCGTCATCTTCCCGTATACGCTTATCACAATGCACTATGAAGATATCCCTCAGCTCGACAACTTTCAGCAGTTTTTGGCGGGCCATGAAGCTATCCGTGAACGCAAATTTGGCCGCTCATCGGGCCAACTCCTCTACCAAATCATCAAACAGCTCTTTTCGGTATCACGTGACGAGCTTGGCGTGCTCGAATCAAAGATCAATGCTGTACAAGACAAAGTATTTAATGGCAATGAACGCGCAGCCCTCCAAGAGATCTCGGGTTTGCGTAGAGATATCTTAAACTTTCAAAAAGCCCTCAAACCACAAGAAACGGTGCTCAGATCACTCGCCGAGCATGGAAAGAAATTTTTTGGATCTGACTCCGCTCCTTATTTTAATGATATTTTGGGTGAATATACACAACTTTGGAATATCGTCGAAGACTTGCGTGCGACTCTTGACGTGATCTATGAGACCAATGTGTCGCTGTTGTCAGCCAGCGTCAACGAAACTGTCAGATTTTTGACTGTGGTTTCATTTATCTTGCTACCCATGCAGGTCATCATCAATATCTTTGGCATGAATATCAACAATATCCCACTCGCAAGCCATCCGAATGCATTTTGGATCCTTCTTGCAACGAACTCTGTAGTTGGTATCATCATCTTGCAATGGCTCAGAAACAAAAACTGGCTGTAACACTCTACGACTCGCTCGCACGCGCCGAGCGGCCTTTTGAGCCAAGCATAGGCAATACGGTACGACTCTACACGTGCGGACCTACCGTATATAAATCTCCTCATATTGGCAATTACCGCACGTTTATATTTGAAGACCTTTTACGGCGCACTCTTATGGTTGCCGGTTGGCGCGTCAAACACGTGATGAATATTACCGATGTGGGTCACATCACTCACTCGGAGACAGGTGAAGATCGCGGAGACCAAATCGCCCAAGAAGCGGCTCGCTTGCAAAAAACGGCTTGGGAAATCGCCCAATATTATGAAAAAGAATTTATAGAAGACAACGCAGCGCTCAACAATTTGCCTCCCACCAAACTTGTACGCGCCACCGAGCATATTCCCGAGCAGATAGCTCTTATTAAAACGCTTGAGAAAAAGGGCTTTACTTATCGCACCACTGACGGTCTTTATTTTGATACCTCAAAGCTCCAAAATTATGGCGAGCTCGCTGGTCGCGATAGCGCCACTATACAAGCTGGATCCCGCGTAGCAATTGGTGAGAAACGAAGCCCGACCGATTTTGCCTTGTGGAAGTTTTCGGAAGCCGAAGGCGAGAAACGTGATATGGAATGGCCTTCGCCATGGGGTATGGGCTTCCCTGGCTGGCATATCGAATGTTCGGCGATGAGCATGAAATATCTTGGTAAAACACTTGATATCCATTGTGGGGGCTCAGACCTGCGCGAGATTCATCATCCCAACGAAATCGCGCAAAGTGAGGCAGCTACTGGCAAAACCTTTTCGCGGTTTTGGATGCATGGTGCATTCCTTACCGTCAAAGATGAAAAGATGTCAAAATCTTCACCCGAGACCAATATCACCATCGCAACCCTGCGTGAACGCGGCTTTGATCCGCTTGATTTTCGTTATTTTACACTTGGCACGCATTATCGAAAACCACTTTCATTTAGCTGGGAAGCTCTAGAGGGCGCTCGCGCCGCACGACTCAAACTTGTAGGGGCGCTCGCAAAGCTACCAAAACGCAAAGCAGCAGCTGACGAAGATATGAAAAAAGATATTCTTGCTGCCTTTGCTGATGATCTGGGCGCGCCACAAGCACTTGCTCGCCTTTGGCAAGGTATCCGTGAAAGCGCCTCGCGTCCCGCGGTACTCTGGGCCGATCATCTTTTTGGTCTTAATTTCGCTCATATCCCCACAGCCTCCCCCACCCCACCTCACATCCAGGCGCTAGCAGACGCACGTGAAGAATATCGTAGGTCAAAAGACTGGCAAAAAGCAGATGAAATGCGAGAAAAGCTCGCGGCGGAGGGTTGGCGCATAGAAGACACGCCTCGGGGGCCCGTAGTCCACAAGATATAGATTGTAAGACAACATAAATCGCTTTTTTGGCAATTGCTCGCCTCGGGAAAGGCGAGTAAATTATTGATATGACCGATCCGCTCAAAATACCTCCGCATAACCGCGAAGCTGAGATGGCAGTACTCGGCTCGATCCTTATCGATAAAAATACGATGATCAAAGTCGTTGACGTGGTCACTGCTGATGATTTTTATGTAACCGAACATGCAATCTTCTTCCGCGCAAT
>JBBTQY010000013.1:0-13692 GCA_038065475.1 Patescibacteria group bacterium
GCGAATGATTCTCGTCCCGCTGGTTAGTGGGACCTTCGACCCGAAAATCGAAGATGCCCGCCCACGTCCGCGTTGGGATTTCCTTGGGAGCTTCCTTCATGACTCCTCCGCAAAGCCCGGAAACAGTATCCCGGGGCCAAAAAGTAAAAAGATCGAAGATTTATGCTTTTATCTTTTAGTATTATACACTAATTATATAAATTGTCAATATACGAAAAGCTCATTATTTTAAGGTCTTTTTCAGCCACTGGCCCGTGTATGATTTGGCGACTTTGGCAACTTCTTCAGGCGTGCCCTCGGCGATTATTGTGCCGCCACCCGATCCCCCCTCGGGTCCCAAGTCTACAATCCAATCAGCGTTTTTGAGTACATCAATATTGTGCTCGATAACAAGCACCGTATTACCCCGCTCTACAAGCGCGTCGAGTACGATCATGAGTTTTTGAATATCATCAAAATGCAGACCCGTCGTCGGCTCATCTAATATATAGAGTGTTTTGCCAGTCGAGCGGCGCGCAAGCTCGGTCGCAAGTTTTACACGCTGTGCCTCACCTCCTGAAAGCGTAGTGGCGGGCTGGCCCAGCTTCATATATCCGAGACCTACCTTCACCAATGTCTCTGCGCGTTCGCGCACTACGGGGATATCAGTAAAAAAGGTCGCTGCCTCCTCTGCCGACATGTCGAGCACCTGCGCAATATTTTTGCGCTGATATTCAATCTCAAGTGCTTCGCGGTTATAGCGCGTGCCGTGACACTCTTCGCATTCTTGGTAGAGATCGGGCAAAAAATACATTTCGATTTTTTTGACACCCTGCCCTTCACACTCTTCGCATCGCCCGCCCTTTACATTGAAACTAAATCTGCCGGGGCCGTAGCCGCGTGCTCGTGCCTCACGGGTTTTGGCAAACATATCGCGAATTGGTCCAAACATGCCGGTGTAGGTTGCGGGATTCGAGCGTGGTGTACGACCGATCGGCGACTGATCAACGACAATTGCCTTATCAATCTTGTCGAGACCTGAAATCTTTTTGTATGCGCCAATAGGAGCGCGTGTACCATAAAAATGCTCGAGCAAAATCGCTGAGAGCGTATCATTGATAAGTGTCGACTTACCCGAACCTGACACACCCGAGATACATACAAATTTACCAAGCGGCAATTTCAACGTAACGTTTTTGAGGTTGTGCTCCGATGCACCCTCGAGCGTGATCCAATCTTTGGCACGCCCTTTGCGCTTATCGCGATGTGCTATCTCTACCTTTTTACGACCCGATAAATATTCGCCCGTAAGTGTTTTGGCAGATAATATTTTTTTATAGGTTCCTTCAAAAATTACTTTGCCACCGTGTTTACCCGCGCCCGGACCCAAATCTACAATCCAATCAGCGCCCTCCATGGTTTCTGAATCATGCTCCACTACAAGCACGGTGTTGCCCAAATCGCGCAAATGCTTGATGGTCTTGAGCAACATTGCGTGATCACGCGAATGAAGCCCGATCGAAGGCTCATCGAGTACATAAATAACGCCCGTGAGCTGCGAGCCGATTTGCGTCGCCAACCGCACGCGCTGCGCCTCGCCTCCCGCAAGTGTGGTCGAGGTGCGCGAGAGCGTCATGTATTCGAGCCCAACATTCATCAAAAACTCGAGTCGGCGAATGATTTCTTTGAGTATTAAATGCGTCTCGCGTGGCGCCTTCTTTATATATGTGCGAAAAAACGGCAACACCTCAGCGATTGCCATATCGGAAACATCGGCAATATTTTTACCATCAACTGTCACACCGATTGCTTCCGGCTTGAGACGCTTGCCGCCGCATGCGCTACATGCCTGCACTATCATATATTTTTCGATCTCGCCTCGCGTCCATTCAGATTCGGTATCTTTCCAGCGGCGCTTGAGATTTGGAATAACGCCCTCAAATACACCTTCTTCGCCGTTGAGAATAACCTCGACTACTTTTGAGGGTAATGTACTCACCGGCTTATCAAGCGGGAAATGATAACGCGAAGCTAGATCTTCGAGCATCCACCAATACCATGACTGACGGCCAACCTTGTGCGATGCACGTGCCCACGGCTGAATGGCACCCTCGAGTAATGAAAGTTTTTCGTTAGGGATCACAAGCTTTGGATCAACCTCGAGCGTTGAGCCGATACCGGTACATGCGGGACACGCACCATACGGGCTATTGAAAGAAAACGCGCGTGGCTCCAAATCAAAAAGAGAAACGCCACAGTCAGGACACGCCAAATGTTCAGAGAACAAAATATCTTCCTGTGTATTATTTGCTACTAAAAATCCCTTGCCTATTTTGATCGCCGTCTCGATTGAATCACGCAACCGCGCTTTATCAAGCTCGCCATCAATCACAAGCCGATCAATCACTACTTCAATAGTATGTTTTTTCTTGGGATCAACCGTAAGATCCTTTGCCTCTTCGATGCGCATAACGTCACCATCAAATCGCACGCGCAAAAAACCACCACGCTCAACCTCGCCCAACACTGATTTGTGCTCGCCCTTTTTACCGCGGACGACAGGTGCTAAAAGCAATACGTTGGCACCCGGACCAAACGAGATAATCTTTTTCATGATTTCATCGGGCGTCTGCCGGCGCACGGGTTTACCGCAATTGGGGCAGTGCGGAATGCCGGCGCGCGAAAAGAGTAGGCGCAGATAATCATGAATCTCAGTAATCGTGCCTACCGTACTGCGCGGATTTTTTGAAATTGTTTTCTGATCAATCGCAATCGCAGGTGAAAGTCCTTCGATCGATTCGAGGTCAGGTTTTTCTTTGATACCTAAAAATTGACGTGCATAACTTGAAAGCGATTCGACAAAGCGACGCTCAGCTTCCGCATATATTGTATCAAACGCGAGTGACGATTTGCCGGAGCCTGAAAGCCCGGTGATAACCACGAGAGAATTTTTGGGAATATCAAGATCAACATTCTTGAGGTTGTGTACGCGCGCACCCCGTAATTTGATGAAATGCTGATCGTCTTTTTTTGCCATAACAATATTCCTCTGTGAAGGTAATGCATTATACCGCCCGTAAGACAAGACTTCAAGACATGGGTAGACCGACCTGTAAAATAGCCATAAGATGCATATATGCAGCAGCAAGAGCTCTCGGGAATCATTAAACTAGCACCGCAAGCGCCGGGTGTTTATTTTTTTAAAAATGAGCGCGGGCGCGTCATCTATATAGGTAAGGCGGCAAATCTACGTGCGCGCCTGCGCTCATATGCACAGGGTGGCTGGAAAGACGATATGGTGCGTGCGGCCGCCAATGTCGAATGGAAAGAGCTCTCGTCTGATATTGAAGCACTCATCACTGAGTCATCATTTATAAAATCGCATAAGCCCAAATATAATCTCGTCATGCGTGATGACAAAAATTATTTTTTTGTCGCATTCTCCCATGACACTTTTCCACGTATCTATCTCACCCACCAACCCGGTACGGGCGCGCAAACGCGCGCCATTGGACCCTTTACTGATGGTGCTGCTATCAAGCGCGTCATCATGCTCTTGCGGCGCGCATTCCCCTACTGCACCTGTCCACCAAAACCAAAGCATAAACGCAAATGTGTGAATGCACAGATCGGCAAGTGTCTTGGATTTTGCTGCGCTGACATGCCTGTCTCGCCTGCGAACAAAAAACAATATATGGCCAATATGACGTCCATCCGCAAAGTACTCACGGGCAAAACCAAAACGCTCGCGCGTGAACTTGCCGCACGCATGGAACGCGCCGCTCATGCACGTCATTACGAAGAGGCACAAGCATTGCGCGACCAAGTCGCCAGCCTTGCGCGCATTTTTGAACACCAACCTTATTTGCAAAATGATCTGCAAGCAGAGCGCGAGCGCGCACAAAGACTCTTGGCAGAACTTTTAGGACTTGAACGATCGCCTGAGCGCATTGAATGTTTTGACATCTCGCATCATCAAGGTTCGTCATCGGTCGCCTCCATGGCAGTGTTTGTGGGCGGCATGCCAGCCAAAGACCAGTACCGAAAATTTATTGTAAAAACGGTTAAAGGCGTTGATGACTTTGCTTCACTCTACGAGGTAGTCGGCCGCCGCCTGCGTCGTGATGACTGGCCAAGGCCTGATCTTATTATCATTGATGGTGGCAAGGGTCAGCTGAGTGCGGTCGCAAAACTCGCAGAAAAAGAAAACATACCCATCGCATCAATCGCTAAACGCGAAGAAGAACTTTATGTACCAGGCAGGCGCGCACCCTTTCCGCTCAAAACTCTTCCTCAACCGCTCTTCAATCTTATTACGGCGCTAAGAGACGAGGCGCACCGCTTTGCTATTTCATTTCATAGGCGCCGCCAACGACGGCTTGTCGTCCGAGGATAATCCGCGTATACTAGAAAAATGCAAATAGTATTGCCTTACATTCAAATACTCCTCTCGATACTCATCGTCGCATTGGTGCTCTTGCAGCAGCGCGGTTCAAGCTTGGGCGGATCATTTGGTGGAGATTCCGCAACTTACAACTCTCGCCGGGGCGCAGAAAAGTGGCTCTTTCGTGCCACCATCCTCCTTGGCATGTTATTCGTAGCATCTACCCTCGCTCCGCTCTTTTTGCGCTAACGATTCATGAGCCGGCTTTTGCCAACGCGCTCCGAGTGGCGAACTCTCTTCGATGCCCTCACCCGCAATGAGAAAATAGCTTTTCTCGTATTTTTGATTATTGCATGGGCATCGGTCAATCTTCTTTTGGTACGCGTTGATCGCGATCTTTCAAAAGAAACTCCAGCAAACGGTGGCTCGGTTACTGAAGGTATCGTGGGCATACCGCGCTTTATCAATCCGCTTCTTGCCCTATCTGATGTTGATCGCGATCTTGCGCGCATCATCTATGCAGGACTTGTGAAGCCCGACGGCAACGGCGGCTTCTTGCCAGAGCTCGCAGAGCGCTTTGAGATTTCAGAAGACGGTCTGACCTACACTTTTTGGTTACGTGAGGGACTCCGTTGGCATGACGGCGAAACACTCACTACAAAAGACATTGCCTTTACCGTTGATCTCGCAAAAAATCCCGCCATCCGCAGCCATCGCTTGGCCCACTGGGAAGGTGTTGATACCGAAATTAAAAACGATCGAGAAATTGTCTTTCGCCTTAAGCGCCCCTATGCACCATTTTTGGGCAATACGACCATGGGCATTTTGCCGCACCATTTGTGGCACGAGATCGAACCTGAAGCATTTCCTCTTTCAGCACTCAACGCCCAACCAGTAGGCGCGGGGCCTTTTTATGTAGACGAAGTCACTAAAGACGGTCGCGGCGTCATTACCGCTTTTAATCTCAAACGATTCAAGGGATATTTACCACGCCCGCCGTATCTCGATACTATGGTCTTTTATTTCTACCCGACCGAAGCTGCGCTGCGCGAAGCATTTGAAGATAGCGCGGTTGATACTGCGAGCATTGATCACACTTGGCAGATACCATCAGAGAGCACTGTACATGAAATGAGTTTGCCACGCGTTGTAGGGCTTTTCTTTAATCAAGACACCTATACGCCACTTCATGACCCCGTGTTGCGCGAAGCACTCGACAGGGCGACAGATCGCGATCGCATTGTGCGCGAAATACTTGGCGAACGAGCTACCGCGACATCACTGCCGATTCCACCGGGCACCTTTGCCCATGCATCAACCCTTGAGCGCACCGCTCAAGATATTGAAGGTGCAAAAGAAATTCTCGCCAAAGCAAAATACGAAGACACTGATGGCGATGGTATCATTGAAAAACTCGAGGGCAAGAAGGATCGCGTAAAAATATCTTTTACTATTACCACCATTCAAACGCCTGAGCTCGTTCGTACCGCCGAACTTTTGCGCGACATGTGGCGCGAGATAGGTGTTGAAGTCAACGTGCAGGCATATGAAAAAGGAGATCTTGATCAAAACTTTATCCGCCCGCGAAACTATGATGCGCTCCTCTACGGCCTTGTCATGGGTTATGATGTCGACCCGCTTGGTTTTTGGCATGCGCGGCAAATCAAACACCCAGGCTCAAATATCGCACTCTACGCAAATACCAAAGTAGACAAGCTTTTGGAAGACGCACAAAATACGACAAGTAACGAAAAACGAAAAGAGCTCTATACACTCTTTCAAGAGGAAATTTCTAAAGATCGCCCCGCCCTTTTTCTCTACAGCCCACGATATCTGTATGCGACCCACAAAGATCTCGGGGGTATTGGGGCCGGTACCATACCATTTCCACAGGAACGTTTTAGCACTATCGATGCGTGGTATACTCAAACCAAGAGCGTCTGGAATATATTTGCAGGCGATTTCTCAAACCCACTGGCAATCTTGACAAAGAAGTAAAAGCGCGATATACTGGTCGTACCATAGTAAAAAACTATATCGCACATTTATACCACCCGCCGAGGTGGTGAAACTGGCAGACACGCAGCGTTCAGAGCGCTGTTCCCGCAAGGGAGTGGGGGTTCAACTCCCCCCCTCGGCACATGTGCAAAAAATATATTACTAACCTTTTTATTTTTCCTTTTGATTATGGACAATAAACCACAAGCAGAAAGGTCAGCTCGCCCTCCGCGCAGAAGCTCGCGACCTTCTCACCGAGGCGGCCCACGCCGCACACCCAGCAAACCATCGTTTCGCATTGAGCAAACGGTTGTTGGCAAAGCAGAAAAAGGTGTGCTCCGTGTAGTACCACTTGGTGGCGTCGAAGAAATCGGGCGTAACATGATGTTTCTCGAGTATGGTGATGACATCATCATCCTTGATATGGGACTCCAATTCCCCGAAGAGAGTACACCGGGAATTGATTTTATTATTCCTAACGTCTCATACCTTAAAACCAAAAAGAAAAACATCCGCGGCGTCATTATCACCCATGGCCACTACGACCATATTGGCGCAATCCCCTATCTCTCTGCAGAGCTCGGTAGCCCTACGATCTATACCCTGCCGCTCACGCGTGCCATTATCCTCAAGCGACAGGGCGACTTTACGCACTTGCCGCGCCTGCGCACTGAAGAAGTAAAACAAGATAGTAAACTCAAACTCGGCGTGTTTAACATCGAATTTTTCCACGTCAATCACAACATCTTCGATACGGTTGGTGTAGCAGTACATACGCCCGTCGGCACCGTCTGCCATACGGCTGACTTCAAGTTCGATGCGCACCCCGTAGGCGATGTGCCCGCAGACTATGGCAAGATGGAGCGCTTTGCCAAAGATGGTGTGCTCCTCCTCATGTCTGATTCGACGGGAGCTGAAAAACCTGGTCATTCACTCTCTGAGCAAGACATCGAACAAAATCTTGAAGATATCTTCAAGCAAGCTCAGGGCCGCATTATCGTCGCTACCTTTGCCTCCCTCATCTCGCGCTTGCAACAACTCATTTCGCTCGCGCACAAATACGGCCGCAAGGTTGCTATCGACGGCTATTCAATGAAGAGCAACGTAGCCCTCTCACAAGAGCTTGGGTATTTAAAAATTCCCAAGGGGCTCATGATCGATATCAAAGACGTAAACAATCACCCTGACGAAAAAATCTTATTCCTCTGCACGGGTGCACAGGGTGAAGGTGGCGCAGTGCTCATGCGCGTTGCCACACGCGAACACCGCCATGTGCGACTTCACGCGGGTGATACCGTGGTGTTCTCGTCATCGGTCATCCCTGGTAACGAACGTAGCGTGCAGTATCTCAAAGACACGATTTATCGTGAAGGCGCGGAAGTGTTTCATTATCAAATGATGGATATTCACGCTGGTGGTCACGCCCAGCAAGAAGACCTCAAGCTTATGATAGGCATCATGAAGCCAAAGTTCTTCATGCCTATTCATGGCAACTACTATATGCTCAAGCTCCACACGCGACTTGCCAAAGAACTCGGAATCAAAGATGAAAACATTGTGATCCCTGAGAACGGGCGCATTGTAAATGTCACCGCCGACACTATCACCCTTACTAAAGAAGCGGTCGACTCAAGCCCCGTGTTCGTTGATGGTCTTGGTGTGGGTGATATCAAAGAAGTAGTGCTCCGCGATCGCCAAGCCATGGCGTCTGACGGCATCTTTGTCATCATCGCGATCATTGATGAAAAAACAGGTAAAGTGCGTGGATCACCTGATATCATCTCGCGTGGATTTATTTATCTCAAAGAATCCAAAGATTTGCTCTACGAAACTCGCAATCGAACCAAAAAACATATTGAGGAGATGACTGAAAAAATGCATCCACTCAACGTGCAGTATGTCAAAGAAGAACTCCGCGAAAAAATCGCCCAATTCCTCTTCCAACGCACTGAACGCAGACCTATGGTCATCCCCGTAGTCATAGAAATATAAACCTAGTGTTCAAAAAAAACCGCCCTTCCGAGGGCGGTTTTTTGATGCTAGAATCTGGTTATGCCAAACCAGACTAAAAATTCTAAGACAGCGATCATCGCCTTCATCCTCTCCCTTGTTCCTTACGTATGGACCGTGGCAAGTCTTTTTATCTATTTTCCGAACAATCGACAGCTCAGTATTGCCATCTGGCTCTATGGACATTTTGCAACTTACGCTTTCGGTATCTTGAGTTTAATCCTTGTCGTTATTTCACTCCTTGCCAAGAATACGTCTAAAAGATTTGCCTACATTGCCCTTGCTCTCCTTGGCGTTGCACTATTTGTAGACCGACAAGGAGGTCTCCAGTATATCGGCGAAAAATATGAGACAATTCGTTATAGTAATATCTCCAAAGAAATACAAAATATTAAACTTCAAGCGGAGAGCTGTGAAACTCTTACAATCACTTTTCCCGACCTCAAGAAAGCATACGGCAACCGAAAAAATATATGCTACTTACATATTTATGGCAGCAATAATCTAACTAGCTTGCCGCTTCAACTTTATGAATTTAAAAAATTAACACAATTAAATATTTCTCCAAAAAACCATATACCGGAGAATGAAATCGAACAGATAATAAAAGCGATGCCGAATTTAAAAGTAACCCACGATAATCCCAAAGCAGGTTTCGATAATTTGTAATATCATTCAGGAAATACTATGCCAAAACAAGTTTTATTGACTGGATTACGACCTACCAGCCACCTCCATGTAGGCAACTATTTTGGTGCACTCAAGCCACTTATTGAATATCAAAAAGAATATAAGACGTATTTGATGGTGGCGGATGTACACGCGCTTACCACACTCGAAGATACCAAAAATGTCCGTGAAAATACGCTCAAGATCGTCATGCTGTACTTGGCATGCGGTGTTGATCCCAAAAAAGTGACAATGTTTGTGCAGTCGTTGGTACCCGAGCAAATTGAGTTGGCAACTCTCTTCGGCATGATCGTCCCCAAATCAATGCTCGAGCTCAATCCTGTATACAAAGAAATGCTTGCTGAAAATCCAAAAGCTACAAACCTTGGCCTTCTCGCCTACCCGGTGCTACAGGCAGCTGACATCCTTGCCTACAAAGCTGATGTGGTACCCGTTGGTAAAGACCAGCTACCACACCTCGAGCTCACGCGAGAGATCGCACGTCGTTTTAACACACGCTTTGGCGAGATGTTCCCCGAGCCGCAGTCAAAGATTGCCCAAGACCTCAAAATCCTCTCACTTCAAGACCCCACCAAAAAAATGTCAAAATCACATGGTGAGAACACTAATATCAGCCTCCTTGATACACCCGATCAAATCCTTAAAAAAATAAAAACCGCTGTCACTGATTCGGGCAGCGACATCATGTACAATCCATTGAGTAAGCCTGGCTTTTCAAATCTCATGTTCCTTATGCATTTAGCATCTGGCGAAGATATTAAAAAAATAGAGGCACGCTTTGCAGGTCGCGGATATGGTGAGTTCAAAGAAGCGGTTGCCAGTTCACTCATCGCGCTACTTGAACCGATCCAAACGCGTTACTTTGAGATTGCTAAAAACAAAAAAGCTATCGAGAAACTCCTTATCGACGGATCAAAAGCTGCGCAGAAAATAGCACAAAAAACATTGGCGGAGGCCAAAAAGAACATCGGCCTTTTCTAAACTCCAAGAAGTTTTTTAAGCTCGTCTACTTTTTCGTTGAGTATTTCACGCGTGCGCGCCTCAACATTGATACGCACTACCGGCTCCGTGTTTGATTGCCGCACATTTGCCCACCAATCTACATAATAAACTGAAAGACCATCAACCCATTTTACTTCATGCGCGTCTTTATAGTGCGCAGCAATTTGCTCCAAAAAGTTCTCGCCTGGCTTTACCTTAAAACTCAATTCGCCCGATGACGGGTAGAGTGCAAATTCGTCGAGCACTTCGTCGGCGGTTTTACCTAGTTTTGTAAGAAATTGCATCATATAAAGCATCGGCAAAAAGTCAGAATCCATATAGAAGGCGTCTCTAAAATAAAAATGTCCTGACATCTCACCCGCGAAAATCGCGTCTTCCTTGCGCATAAGCTCTTTGATAAACCGGTGCCCCACGCGTGATTCGAGCGCGCGGCCACCGCCGGCTACAATCGTCTCACGAAAAATATTTGATGAACGCACATCGTAGACCACGGCAGCGCCCGGATTTGTCTTAAGCAGTTCTCTGGCAAAAAACGCAGCCACGTAGTCAGGTCGGAAATAACGCGCATTGGCAGTTACAAAGCCGCAACGGTCTCCATCGGGATCGAACGCTACACCAAAATCAGCCCGAGCATCCAAAACCGCATTTTTAAGTGGCGCCAAACTTTCTTCACGCGCTGGATTGAGCGGCTCGTGCATCATATCAAAAGCGAGATCGCCATTCATTACCGTCAATTTACATGGTACGTTGCGTATCATTTGTGGGAGCAACAGTGATGTCATCCCGCCTCCCGCATCACAAATAATTTTTAGATCTTTTGTAGCTGACAGGTCTACCTTTGATGCCAAATACTCAATATATTCGCGTGTCACGGGCACTTCTACTGACTTGCCGCGCGTTGGCGCATTTTGAAAAATAGACCGACGCACCATCTGGTGCATCACCTCAAGCCCTTCGCCAATTTGCTCGCCACCTTTTTTAGTAAATTTAAGCCCGTTGGTGCGATATACATTGTGCGAAGCAGTGATCATAATGCCGCCATCAGCGCCTGACCGCACCACCGTAAAATAATGCTGAGGAGTTGTAGCAAGACCCATATCAATCACATCAACACCTTCATCGAGAAGACCTTCGATGACACCCTTTTTGAGCTCAGGAGACGACGGGCGCGCGTCAGCCGCCACAATAATACGCAAAGGCACTTTTGACTTTCCTCGTATATATTCAGCAAATGCCCGCGCGATTAGATACGTCGTCTTGCCGTTGATCTCTTCAGGGAAAACGCCGCGGATATCGTAAGCTTTAAAAATATCAGGATTTACATACATTGATTATTAGTTTACCATCCCTATCATGTCTCTCAAAATCGGTATCGTGGGTCTTCCCAATGTCGGTAAATCGACACTTTTTCAGGCACTCACCCAAAAACAAGTTGATACGTCAAACTATCCATTTGCTACCATCGAGCCAAACATCGGCATTGTCGAGGTAAAAGACGCGCGCGTCGATGCGTTGGCAGATTTTTCAAAAAGCGGCAAGCGCGTTCCTGCCGCCATTGAGTTCGTCGATATCGCAGGACTCGTCAAAGGCGCATCTGAGGGCGAAGGCTTAGGCAACCAATTTCTCGCACACATCCGCGAGGTAGATGCCATCGTCGAAGTAGTACGGGCGTTTGAAAATACCAATATTATACATGTCGAGTCCTCTATAGACCCCGAACGCGATCGCGGTATCATCGAGACCGAACTTATGATGGCCGATCTCTCGACTATGGAAAAGGCCGTCGCACGTACTGAAAAAGAAGCACGTTCAGGATCTGCTGATACAAAAAAACAAGCAGAGATTGCGCGACAGATTCACGGCATTGTCGCCTCGGGATCACTCATACCTGAAGAACTTCGGGAAGACGCTCGCGTATTTCAGCTCCTGACCGCAAAGCCGATCTTATATCTTTACAACACCACGACCGAACCGCTACCAGCCGCCTCGGACGGCAAGCTTTATCTCAATATTAAACTCGAAGCGGAGCTTGCGGGTATGCCTATCGCAGAGCAACAAGAGCTTGGTATGGAACCGCGTTTGCATGAATTGGCACATGCCGCCTACAAACTCTTGGGGCTCATGAGCTACTTTACTACTGGTGAAGATGAGACGCGCGCATGGACTATTCCCGTAGGATCAACGGCCAAGCGTGCGGGGCGCGCTATCCACTCTGATTTTGAAGAAAAATTTATCCGCGCGGAGATCATTTTTTGGGAAGACTTGATTGATGCTGGCTCCGTAGCCAGGGCTCGTGAGAAGGGTTTAGTACGTACTGAGGGCAAAGAATACATCGTCAAAGACGGTGATGTCATTGAATTTAAGATATAACCTAACCCTTGCCTACCAGCTCAAAATCTGGTAGAGTCGCTCTATGGTATTAGATACAAAATATTACGAATTGGCTTACCTTTTGAGTCCTGCCCTCTCTGCGGAAGACGCAGGAGCCGCAGAAAATGAGATCCGCGAGATCTTGGGTGGCTTTAACGCGACTATCGACACGTGGGACACGCCAAAGCGCAAGAACCTCCCCTATCCTATCCGTAAGGCTACTGATGCCTATTTTGGTGCTATCCGTTTTACGACTGAGCGCCAAAACGCACCCACTCTCCAAGAGAAATTGAGCGAAGATCCTAAAGTCATTCGCTTTACCCTTATGCAGTGGCACAAGCCATCACCTCGCAAACCAATGAAGCCTCGCGTCAACAAAGAAGAACAAGTACCGGTAGACGCCAAAGCTCTTGATGAGAAGCTTGATGCAATGTTTGGCGAAGAAGCCCCAACCAATGAACCTCAATAAAGTATTCATCATCGGCAACCTTACTCGCGAGCCTGAGATGCGCACCTTGCCCTCAGGCCAGCCGGTCTGCACGTTTAGTATTGCCACCAATCGCGTGTGGAAAGACAAAAGCGGCGCGCGTCAGACTATGGCCGAATATCACAACATTGTGATGTTTGGACGTTTAGCGGAAATTGCCAAACAGTATCTCACCCGCGGCAAGATGGTCTTTATCGAAGGCCGCATCCAGACCCGATCGTGGGAAAAAGATGGCCAGAAGAAATCACGCACCGAAATTGTCGCTGAAGAAATGCAGATGGGCCCACGTGGCAGTGATATGGGCGGAGGTGGTGCCCCACAAAACGAGATGAGCCAGCAGCAAAAAGAAGAGGTCGAAACCATACAATATCCAGATGAAGGCGAAATAAATCCCGATGAAATCCCATTCTAAAAATCCAAAAGCAAAGCCGCGCATCCAGCATGCGCCCGCAGTGCGCAAGCAATGCCATTTTTGCACGACCAATTCACGTGTCGTGAACTACAAGGACAATGAAACCCTTCGTACGTTCATGACACCGCAGGCACGCATCCAGCCGCGCCGCCGCACGGGCTTGTGTGCATTGCACCAGCGCCGCTTGGCAGAAGCCATCAAGCGCGCTCGCATCATGGGCGTCGTGCCATTCACACTTCGCTAAATACATTTTAAACTACTGGAGTAAGCACTCCAGTATTTCGGGTGTGTAGCTCAGTGGTAGAGCACTTCACTGATAATGAAGAGGTCGGAGGTTCGATCCCTCCCACACCCACCATT
>JBBTQY010000014.1:0-3067 GCA_038065475.1 Patescibacteria group bacterium
GAACAAAGAGGAGGGCTTTTCCGATTGATATTTGCGAGTTTATTTTTTGGCGCAGCACTCTCGACCAAGTGGATTGGTCTGGCGTTTCTTGCGGCCGCACTTCTTTTGTCTCTGCGGCAAAGAAAATTCGGTGCTATGGCGATATTGATTGCCGGTTCGTTATTCGCCTATGTCACCACTTTTTTTATTTTCTTCGGGCAGTTCTCGGGAGGGTTTCTTACTGATCGATTTTCATTTGATGCGGTGCCTGCGCTCGCATATCCAAAGCCGTGGGATGTGAGTGAGGCGATATCATTTTTACCAAGTTATACAGAGATTATGTACCGGGCAAATTATAGTGTAGCTGAGCATCGATGGTCGTCACGCCCGTGGCAGTGGCCCTTGGGTCAGGGGATTGTGGGTATGTGGGATAGAGGTACGCGCTCGTTGGTGCTCGGTCCTAATATTGTTGGATGGGGCACGGTATGTATCGGCGTTATTTTCGCGGGCGCGATGTTTGTGTATCGGCGCTTGCCGCAACCAGCGCTCTTTGCGCTCGCAGGGTACGGCATCGGTTTCTTACCGTTTTTTATCATTGGAAGGCCGTTTTTTCTCTATCATTATTTCATAGCGCTTACATTCGGTTGGCTGCTGGCCCCCTGGGCTTTGGGGCAACTCAAAAAAATAATAGCGCCCCAGACAACACACAGGCGGTTTTTTGGTATATTTTTTATTCTGCTTGGCGCAGGATTTCTTCTCGCATTTCGACATACCTACGGCATATAGAGAAAACAAAAACCCCTCCATCGGAGGGGTTTTTGTTTTTCTTTACTATTTCCAGATACTCATGAGGAGGCGGATGATCCCACCCGTTCCAAGCATGATTGCCGCTCCCAAGATTCCCCAGACAATGTGTCGTTTACCATTTTCTCGTGCTTCAGTATCTTCCGCGTTCATCATCATCTCGATGATTCCCCACATAAAGAGGAGGGTCGCGATGCCGAATAAAAGCATGAAGAACGGATTGACGATCTTGTCGACAATGGTGCCGACTATTGCTTGGACATCTGCGAGCGCTGGCATGCGAGATGTGGGTTAGATAGAAAGCGTTGGGATCGAAGTATCTTCACCTACAAGACCCGCAACCAAGAAGCGTGACATGCCCCAAATACCGAGGATTGCGGCGAGCCCTACGATTGCAAAGATGATATAGCTTCTTGCTTCTTTTACTTTTTCAGCGTCACCGCCTGCAGCGATGTATCTGATAACACCGAAGATAAATACGAGGGTTGCAATTGCGATCAAGAAGTTGATCAACGCGCCAACAATATCTCCCAATGTTCCGCTAATAAAGTCCTTGATGCCAGTACCCTGTGCTGCTACTGCCAGTGGGGCAAGTGAGATTGCCAAGACAGCCGCGTGCGTGAGAAATTTTTTACTCATAAAGTAAATATTGGTTGTGAATAATTGATAATAACGGACGACGATCTTTGCCAAGGTTTTTTTAGAGTTCCTTTGCAAAGTCAATGATCATGGTGGCGATTGGTCCTGCGCCTACAATAATAGCTGTTCCTACTAAGACCCACCAAAGCATCGTTCGTGCTTCCTCAAGTTTTTGAGCATTGCCACGTGCGGCAACAAACATAAAACCTGTAAGTACCAAGAAAAATGCTGCGATAGGAGTGCCATAACTTGTTACAAATTTGGCGATCCCTCCCAAGATTCCCGCGAAGTCTTGAGATTTGGTAGGGGACTTCGAAATATTATCGAGCGCCGCAGAAGCCGTGCCTGCCACGATACAAAGAGCCGCTATCATTAGTATAGCCCAGCGGGGTTTTTTGGGAAGCAGCTTGTGGAAAGAGGTCATGGTTAAAGGCCGAGGAATGAGTCCTTAAAGGCGACTGAGAGCGTCCATGCTCCGACCACGACTACAAGGCCGATAATCGCCCAAAGAAGGGTTGTACGCGCTGTTTTTATCTTCTCAGGGTTGCCTCCTGCTGAGACAAACAGAAACCCCGACCAAAGGATGAAGATAACGGCGATGGGGAATGCTATATCAACTGCAGCATTAAAAATGAGCTCGAGACATGCAGGGATATTGTCGCAGTTGAGCTTGAGTAGGTTTTTATAGTTCAAACTATATTCTGCCGCACGAGCAAAAAGCGGTGTGGCAAAGCTTGCTATCGGTATAAAAAATTTAGAGTTCAACATGTATGTGATTTGGTGGGGGAGAGCTGTCGCAATCAACTTTTATAGTTTCTTCCCCAAGCTTGCGTTCGCACGTAGCTCCTTTTCCAAAGTTTGCATCTATAGAGATTCCGTTGCCTCGCAGTGAGGGGATGACTCGGTCATTATAATCAATATCTACCGTATTTGGATGATCAGCGCCATGCGAGCCGTGTCCTGGCTCCGTCCCCCCTGTTACTATAACACAACCGTTGCATCCTATATCAACCTGAATGATTCTATTGATAATTTCCGGTGACAATCCTCCAAGATAGGTACATCCTTCGCGGTTTTCTTGGCAGTTTCCTGTAGAGACGACATCGATACCAGCCCCATTGAGCATCGCAAGTGCTTCTTCATGTGCAAGGCTTCCTTCGGGCGGCGGTCCGCCTGGCGGAGGAGTTCCCCCCGCCCCCGGCTGCTCCGGTACTACCTCAGGCCCCAAATCAATATTGCAGGTAGTACCTCCACCCGATTCACATTCTGGTATGTCATACCAACTTGCATCTTTAATCCCAAATCCAATAGTCGAGAGAATGGTGTTAAAGATTGCCCATGCAAAGAACGCAAGCGCCATACCAATGACAGCACTCGTCATCACTCCTCTCCCTTTAGTAATCTGCCCAGGGTTTCCTCCCGATGTCAGCATGAGTACACCACCATACAAAAAAGCTCCTGCAGCAATGGGCACAGAAACACTGTAGAGTAAAAACCCTATGACATTGTCAGCAAGATTGTATAGATCACAAAATGAGCAGGGACATCCTGCTTGGCACCACTGAGGTACTAACCCTCCGGTGGGTGCTTGAGCGAATGCGAAGAGGGGAAGGAGAAGGAGGGCGAGGGTGAGGAAGAGTTTATT
>JBBTQY010000015.1:0-71753 GCA_038065475.1 Patescibacteria group bacterium
GATAAGCATATTGCCGCCAAAGCGTTCTTGGCGTGGCCCCCAATCAAGTACGATAACACGGTTGGTTTTTGGATCGCGGACAGCCGAGATAACCGCACGTTTTGAAATTTCATTGCCTTGCCTCGTACCAAATGTAGGCGCGATCACGTGCACAATCGGCAAACCAAATTTTTTGGCAAATTCAAAATCGCGCTCATCGTGGGCAGGCACGGCCATAATGGCACCCGTGCCGTAACCTGCCAGCACATAGTCAGAAATCCATACGGGGATTTCTTTCTGTGTCGCAGGATTGATAGCGTTAATACCTGAGAAAATTCCTGTCTTGTCCTTTTCTTCGCTACGATTGTCAGCGGCTGCACGGCGCGTAAGCGCGTCTTTGATATACGCGCGCACATCGCTAGAGGCCTGCCAGCCGACCTCGAGCCAGCTTTGCGCAAGCTCGGGTGAAACCACACAAAACGTAGCGCCAAAAATCGTATCAGGCCGCGTAGTAAAAATTTTAAGCTTATGTTTGCCAGCTTCCTGCCCCGCGATGCTCGTGAGTGCGAATTCAATCTCGGCCCCCTCACTCTTGCCTATCCAATGCCGCTGCGCAATTTTTATTTTTTCTGTCCAATCAATCGTGTCGAGACCGGTAAGCAAACGATCCGCATAATCAGTGATTTTGAAAAACCACTGCTCAAGCTGTTTTTTGATGACGGTCGTACCGCATCGCTCGCACTCGCCCGCAATCACCTGCTCGTTGGCAAGCACGGTGGCACACTTGGAGCACCAGTTGACCTCCGCTTTTTTGCGATATGCGAGTCCTGCCTTAAAAAGCTGTATAAACAACCACTGTGTCCAGCGATAATATTCGGGGCTATAGGTCTCAAGCTTTTCTTCCCATGCAAAACTATTGCCAATGACGCCCAGCTGACGGTAAAAATTTTCTTCGGTAACTTTGGAATGCTCTTTAGGATTTTTATTTATCTTGAGCGCATAGTTTTCCGCATTGATACCAAATCCGTCGAGCCCAATAGGTTCGAACACATCGTAACCCTGCATGCGCTTGAATCGGCTATAGATATCAACGCCGGTAAAGGTACGCACGCTGCCGATATGAAGACCCTCCGCTGAAGGATACGGAAACATCATGAGGTTATAAAATGGTTTTTTGGCATTATCCAAATCAGGCTCGTAAGTGCGATTTTCAAGCCATACGGGCCGCCATTTTTTCTCGAGTGCCTGCGGATTATATTTCTTCATTTGTTTTCTCATCGTACGCCAAAAAGTGCCTCGTGGCAAAGAAAAAAGCGCCTCACCCGGAAGGTGCGGCGCATAAAACGTGCTGCGCCTGCATGGCGATAATCTGTGAGCGCACAATGTCCGCAAGGCCCGAAGCTTCGTTGATAGACATGCCAACCGTGTAGATAGGTTGGCCGAATTCAAGGATCACTTTGCGGTTTCTTGTGAGCTGCAATGGATTGGCACGCGGCGGCAATACATCGACAACACCGGAGAGCGCGGTGGGCACAACGGGAATCTGAGCGTCGATAGCTCCTACAAATCCGCCTCGTTTGAAAAGTCCGATCTCGCGATAACGCGTTCCTTCGGGAAAACAGATCATCGGCACATTATTTGCCGCGACACCCGTGAGGATCTCGCCTATCGCCTCCCTGCGCTTCTCGCGATCAATGATCACCTGACCGCCGAGACGCGCAATCACGCCAATGATGAAGTAGCCAAGCACCTCCACCTTGGCAACGAAACGCGCATCTGGCGTGTATGCGACCATGACAAGGATATCAAAGAGGCTTTGATGGTTCGGCGTAATTACAGAGCGCCCCGCCCGACGCACGTTTTCTATCCCCCGCACCTCCACCACGATCCCAGCGCTACAAAGGATAGGCCGTGCCCAGTGGCGAGCCGCCCATTGCCAAATGAATCGCGCTCGAGTGGCATCATCTCTCCCCGCAAGACGCATGGAGAGAAGAACGATGATGCCAACGACACCGAAGACCAGCGTGCGCAAAAGCGCTACGACAACAACCAAGATATTTGCCAACATTGGGCAATCTCCTTCTGTATGAAGAGCGTACAGCCTCTTCGTACCATGTTTGACGATACTCCCGCAATACCGTAGAGTGACAGCGGAAGGAGGCGACTTTGTCCAAGAAAAAACCGCGCCGCCCGCCATGCAATGCATGCAACAAAGAAAACGGCTCTCTCGAGCGTTTCTACCTTTTTGAGATCTGCTCCCGCTGCAAGGAGGAAATGGGAAAGATCGACGGAGGATCACGCGTCGTGCGGTCGCGCCCAGCGCTCAAGCTCTACATCAAAGCCTACGCGACCTTCTTTGCGAAACGCAACATCCCCTGCCGCGTCGTGCGCTTTCTCGACAAGCTCGAGACACAAGAGCTTATTTGTCTCGCACGTCTCATGCGGGAAGCAAGTACTATCACACTCACCTAGCCCCACCTGGGGCTCTTTTTATTTCAAATGGAAAATCCGCGTCGCATTACTCACCGTCGCCTTGGCAACTTCATCAAAAGAAACACCACGCAGCTCGGCTACTTTTTTGGCGATTTCTTCTACATAGAGCGGTTCGTTGCGCTTACCTCGATATGGCGCGGGGGCGACATAGGGCGCATCGGTCTCTACCATAATTCTATCGAGCGGCATATTTTTTACTGTTTCATCGTAATCACGCGCAAAGGTGATGACGCCGGTAAATGAAAGTCCGAATCCAATATCTAAAAACTTTTGAGCATCAGCCCATGTGCCTGCAAAAAAATGGATCGTACCACCGACTTCCCCCGCCCTCTCCTCTATTAAAATGCGCGCCAAATCATCGTAGGCATTTCTACAATGAATGATAAGTGGCTTTTGTACCTCGCGGGCCAAACGGATATGCAGACGCAATACCTCAAATTGTTTTTCTTTTTCGGCCTGCGTCCCGCCTGATCGAAAATAATCAAGCCCGCACTCACCGATCGCAACGGTCTTCGGATGCTCTGCGAGTTTTTTATATTTTGCATAATCAAATTCTTCGGGGCGGGTGGAAAACCCTGGTACGCCTGCAGCACCAATCTCTTGGGCATCAACATGCATCTCGCCGCCCACATGAATCGGGTGAAGACCGACTGCTGCCCATACACCTTCAGGATATCGCTCGGCATATTCAATAGCACGTGCCGATGTATCGTATTGGGAGCCCACCAAAATCATCCCTACGCCCGCATCAAGCGTGCGCCGCATGACTTCGTCACCGTCCTCGCGGAAGGCATTGAAATTTACATGCGCATGGATATCAATGAGTCTCCACTTCATGTTTTTTTGATGGGAACAAAGCCTCGCTCATCTGTACTTTTATCACAGTGGGGTCTTTGTCAGCCGCAAGATCCGCACCAAAAATCCCTGCTATCTTTGCGGCCGTATCAGGCATAAAGGACTCTAAGAGTTTTGCAGATTTGATAATATGCAAAGCCACATTCCACAACACTGCTTTTGTTTTATCAGGATCAGTTTTTACCAAGCGATACGGCTCATAGTCTTGAATGTAACCATCGAGAAGCGAGAAAAATCCGGAAAGCATTGTGATGGCATCAGTAAGACGATACTCAAACATTGCGCGCGAAAATTCTTCGGCAATATCGCGCTCAAAATAGTGATCGAGGGAAGATCCTTCGAGAGAAACGCGGGACGCGAGCACCTCATGTCTGAGAGCGCGGCGAGTCGGTACGCCCGCGAGCATTTCTGCTGATGGCGCCGCAATCTCTCCATCGAAATATTTATTGATCATGGCAGCGGTGCGCGAAACAAGATTTCCAATACCGTGCGCGAGATTACCTTCATAGACATCACTGAATCGTTCGCGCGTAAAATCGCCATCTTCACCGAGCGGTATCTCGCGCAACAAAAAATATCGAAACGCGTCTTTGCCGTATTCGCTGACAAACTCAATAGGATCCATCACGTTGCCAAGCGTTTTACTCATCTTCTGTCCGCCCGAACGAATCATGCCAGTGACCAAAAGCTGGCGCGGCAGCGAAAGGCCTGCGGCGAGCAACATCCCCGGCCAAATAACCGCATGAAAACGCAAAATATCCTTACCAATGATATGCGCATCAGCCGGCCAAAAAGTTTTGAAATTGGCATCATCACGGCTGCCATACCCGAGAGCATTAATATAATTTGTCAGCGCATCAGCCCACACATACATCGTGTGCTCGTGGTCTCCTGGTACCGGGATGCCCCACGAAATATCTTTCGATGGGCGCGAAAAACTAACATCCTCAACCCCCTCTTCCAAAAACGCAAGAATCTCTTTCTTGCGACTTGCGGGTATAATGAGCATCTCATCGGCTGCTATTGCAGTCTTGATTTGATCTTTATATTTGGAAAGGCAAAAAAAATAATTTTCTTCCGCGATTTCTTCGGGTGCCTGCCCATGATCAACACACTTGCCATCAACAAGATCTTTTTCGGTCACAAACGCTTCGTGCCCTACGCAGTACAAACCCTTATACGTTGCTTTGTAAAGATCACCTGCGGCGACAAGCTTTTCCCAAAATGCCTGCGCGCCTGGCCAATGACGCTCTTGATCGGCAGTGTAGATAAATGCGTCGTTTGAGGCGCCAAGTATCGTGAGCAATTTCTTGAATTCATCACGATGCTTTGCCACAAAGTCTTGGGTAGCAAGACCAGCTTTTTGGGCAGCACGTACGATCTTTGCACCATGCTCGTCGGTGCCGGAAAGAAAAAAAGTTTTTTCGCCTCGGCTACGATGCCATCGCGCAAGTGTATCTGCAACCACATCTGCATAGGCGTGGCCTAAGTGAGGTGCCGCGTTTACATAAAAAATAGGCGTGGTGATGTAAAATTTTTTCTCCATAATCAATCAGAGCTAAATCGTCCGTTTCTTCTCGACGACATCATTGAGATATTCGACGAGAACTACCGCAAGAGGAATCGCAATGATAATACCTGCCGCGCCCGCCACCGTCCCACCGATGAGCAGTGCAATAATCGCCAACAGTGGGTGAACACCTACCGTCTTGCGCACCACCTGCGGATAGATAAGGTGGTTCTCCATTTGCTGAACCAAAAAATAAATGCCAGCGACCAAAAGCCCCAAAAGTGGATCTTTGATAGCGGTCACGGCAATAGCGGGAATCGCCGCCATCACCGGACCAAAGTACGGAATCAGCTCAAAAACCGCGGAGAGTACCGCAAAGAGAAATGCGTGCTCAACCCGGAGCACCGTGAGCATAATAAACACCAGTACACCGACCAGAAGACCTAGGAGAAGCTGACCCTGAAGCCATCTGCCGATTTTACGCTGTGAGCGTGCCCAAAGACTAAGCGCGTATTCTTCGTATTCTTTAGGCGTGACAATACGAAGCACATCGGCAATGCCATCCTCTTGTGCGGTCAAATAAAACGAGATGATGACAATAAAACCGAATGAAAGAACTCCTGAGAAAAAGGCTGAGGAAAAGCTGAAAAAACCATTGACTGCCTCATGCACATATTGATCAACGTTTAGCGCAGACGCCCGGATTGCCTCGATAACAAAATCAAACGAGAGGAATGGAACTTTTTCCTGAAAACCAATGAGTGCTGTCTCGATAAGCGATGGAAGGCGCGAGAAAAAAAGCTGGAAATCGCCTGCGAGTGGCGGCACCAAAAGATAGAAAATGCCGACCATAACCGCCATACCGGAAAGATAAATAATCAGAGTAGCCAATACACGTGGGACTCGCCATCTCATAAACCACTGTACCAAGGGCTCTACCGCTGATGCGATAACTATCGAGACGAGAATAATCATCAAAATGTCGCGTATGAACCACAGAAATACAATCCCAAGCACTACGAGCGCAAGACGAACAAGCGTACTTGTCGAGACATCAATAGTAGTGCGGGGATGGCGACTCACAGAGCTTTTGCAAGAATTTTCTCGTACGGACCTTTCTCAAGTTTTGGACCGATCATGGAAAGATAAAGCTTGTCTTTTCGGAAAAGAGTTTTGGCTACGCGCGCAATATCTTGGCGTGTGACAGCTTCTACTTTTTTTATAAGCTCGTCGGGTTTTTTGATCTTCCCTAACAAAATCTGCTGAGTACCCAAGAAAGACGCGACTTCATCGGTCGATTCAAGCGAGATAGCCAAATGCCCTTTGATATTGTCCTTCGCGCGTTTTAATTCTTCTGCGGTAACACCACCTTTTTTGATCTTATCTAAATGACTCACAATGCGCTCAACCACCTCGATGCTGCGCTCATGCGGCACGCCCGCATAGGCTCCAAAGTAACCAGTATGGCGGTAGGCGTCATGGCCTGCGCGTATTGCATAGGCAAGCCCGTGCTTACCGCGAATGTCAGCCCAGAGGCGCGAGCTCATATACCCACCCAAAATCGTCGAGAGCACATCAGCTACCACGCGATCTTTGCTCTCAAGAGGATAGCCTAATGCACCAACCACGATATGTGATTGATCAGTATTTTTCTCAAAAAGACGCATGCGCGGCCCGGGCGCAGGTTCTTTGAACACAGCAGCTTTCGCGGGTGCACCATCGCGCAATTTACCAAACGCCTTCTCAACTTTGCGCAACGTTTCCTCTGTCGATATATTGCCGGCAACCGTCACAACCGTATTGCGCGCGACATACTGACTCTTCCAGTATTTAAGAAAGTCCGAACGCTTAATGGTACGAATATTCTCAGCGGTACCAATCACGTCCCACCCGTACGCGTTGTCACCGTACACCAACTCTTCGAAGAGCGACCATACATAGCGGCGCGGGTCATCCCAATACATTTTCATCTCTTCTAGAATAACTCCTCGTTCGCGGTTAATCTCTTCTTCTTTGAGAAGCGCGTTTTGCAAAATATCAGAAACAAACAAAAGCGCCAAATCAAACTGCTTGGCATCTACCTTGATCCAGTAGCCCGTCTCCTCTCGCGTAGTAAAAGCATTGTGGATTGCGCCCACCGAATCAAGTAGACGGTCGAGCTCACCGGGCTTAGGATATTTTGTCGTACCCTTAAAAAACATGTGTTCCAAAAAGTGCGAAAGACCGCTGATGTTCCTCGCCTCGTAGTTTGATCCAGTGCCTACCAATACCAAAATAGTGATTGTCTGGGTTGATTCCATGGGAGCGACGATAGCGCGGAGACCATTTTTAAATTTCTTTTCGGTAAATTTCATACGATCATCATATCATAAAAACCCCGAAAAGAAAGCGGGTGTATATTGGCAAAAAATGCCTAGATGAGCTTTTCTCGAAATAGTGCTGCGACCTCCGAGATTACAATACGTTCTTGTTTTGCTGTATCACGATCGCGAACGGTTACCGTACCGTCTTCCAGCGTCTGATAGTCAACTGTCACGCACCACGGCGTACCGATCTCGTCTTGCCTGCGGTAGCGCTTGCCAATATTGCCGTTGTCGTCAAACATAACGCTGCCAAATTCTTTTTTGAGTCCGGTATAAACTTCTCGAGCTTTTGCGACGAGATCAGGCTTGTTTTTAACAAGAGGAAAGACAGCTGCCTTTATGGGGGCGACCGATGGCTTGAACGCCAAGTATTCTCGTTTGTCGCCGCCTATCTCATCTTCACGATATGCCGATACGAGGAGTGCGAGTATCGTTCTCTCAACTCCGAGCGACGGCTCGATGACATGCGGCTTAAGTCGCTCCTTGGTCTCTTCATCAAAATACTCAAGATCCTTGGAACTATATTCCATGTGTTTGGTAAGATCATAATCGGTACGATAGGCAAGACCGTATAATTCTTTTTTGCCAAACGGATACTCAAACTCAAAATCTATGGTGCGCTTTGAATAATGCGCACGATCGTCAGCAGCAATCTCAAGCTCACTGACCGACGTCATGTCAAGACCGATAGACTCGCACCAGGCGAGCATGACCATGCGCCACTCTTCGAACGCTCGCTGCCAATCATTTTCGCGAACAAAATACTCTACTTCCATTTGCTCAAATTCCCGCATGCGAAAAATAAAATCTCGAGGCGTGATTTCATTGCGAAAGGCTTTACCAACCTGTGCGATACCAAAGGGAAGTTTAGGATGAAATACATCGACGATATTTTTAAAATTCACAAAAATACCTTGCGCCGTTTCAGGCCTTAAATACGATACGGCAGCGGAATCCTCCATGGCACCCACATGCGTTTTAAACATCATGTTGAACTGACGTGACTCACCAAGCACCCCCCCGCATTCAGGAC
The DNA here is from genome assembly GCA_038065475.1 of Patescibacteria group bacterium. Taxonomy (GTDB): domain Bacteria; phylum Patescibacteriota; class Minisyncoccia; order Ryanbacterales; family GWA2-47-10b; genus SICQ01. Next base: position 8,234 of record JBBTQY010000015.1, read on the forward strand.
ACTTGGCACCATCAACATGATCAGCGCGAAAGCGTTTTTTGCATTTCTTACATTCTACGAGCGGATCAGAAAAACCAGCGACATGGCCTGAAGCTTCCCATACGCGGGCGTTCATCAAGAGTGCTGTATCAACTCCATACATATCCTCGCGGTCGGTTACAAACTTTTGCCACCACAAATTTTTGATATTGTTTTTAAGCGCGACTCCTAACGGGCCATAATCCCACGTACCGGCAAGTCCGCCATAAATATCAGACCCGGGGAATATAAATCCCCTGCGTTTGGCAAGCGATACGATTGTTTCAAGTGAAGTCATAGAAAAAACCTAGCACGGGTAAGACGTTATGCCAACGCTACTCCTCTACCGATCCCCCCTCGCGTGACGCGCGCGGATCATCGCGCAAAGAGGTAGTCGTCCGATCCGATATCTGAGTAATAGTGATATCGGCAAACGAATCACGCCCTTCAAACTTTGCGGCCGAGACAAGCTCCACCGCTTGACCTACTTGAGGCAGAGAAGGTGTCAATGCTATTTGAAACGCCACCTCACGCGCACGATTGGTAGTACCGGTGCCCGCAGGGATATTGCCAGGAATCCATGACACTTCGCGCGTGGCCTCGTTGAAGGTAATGGGGGCGCCCGACGGCGGATCGACAACGCCTCGCCATTTTACATATGAAGGAAGCGTCGCATGTACAACAGCGTCGGTAAGATCGTTGGTCGCATTAGTCACCGACCATACGATAAGATACGTCGTCTCTTGACCAACGCGCGGGGGTAGAGGTCCCGAATTGGTAATACGAGAATCATAGTAATAACCTTTTTGAGAAAAAGTAGCGCGTGTAGCAAGTTTATAGGTCACCACCTCTTCACCCGAGATATCAACGCCCTCATATCCTGACGGTGATTCACGTGTTTGCATAATAGATTTAAACACGAGTGCGGGATTGCGTACGCTAATTATTTTCTTGGTTGCGATAGTAAATTCAAACGTCCCCGTCTCGCCCGGGTCTACCACCAAAAGTTCGGGGATGCGCCCCGGCACCCAGCGCAAAGCATTGCGACTCTGATCAAATTCTCCGCGGCTACTTGAGAGCGTTTTGATATCAAACGCCTCGCCTTCAAAAACTACCTCAACGGTAGCGTTTGATACTGCCACAGGAAGATTGTTTTGCCACTGGAGGATGCCTTTGACCGAAGTACCGGCAAGTAACACTCCTATATCGAGATCATCGGCAGAATCAATGACAAGTTTCGTGACCAAGAGTGGCGGCGTGATGGCAAATGTTTTTTCTGATGAGGTAAGGGTATCGAACTCATTTTTTGTGCGGTCATAAATACCCACCTTGGCCTTCATTGATTGGGGTGCGATTGAATCTTTGATGCGCCCCTTGATAGAAAGCTTGAAGGTCTCCCCCTTACCAAGATCGCCGATCGTCCAAATAGTATTGCCGCGTGTTGGCTTGATATCTGATGAGATAAATTCAAATGCATCAGGATACATCATCTCAACTGAAATACCGCGAAAAGGCGTCTCGGCGCTCGATACCAGCGACAATTGGGCATCAATCTGCTGCCCCGCTTTAAGCTCCTTGGGTAATATCAACTCGAGGCCCAACAGCGACCCTTTAACGGGAGACTGATAAGAAGTTTCTTTAGCAAGAAGTACTGACGAATCGCGCGGGCGATATTCGATCTTGGCCTGTCCTTTAAGAATCTCATCTTGTGCGCCAAATACGATTGCAGAAAAAAGTTCTTCTTTTTTATCACCAGGATTGATAGTACCAAGCTCACGGCGCTCCGGACGCAATCCGCCCTTCATGTAATCGCCCGCGAGCGGTTGCGTCATAGGAGGATAGGTAAAGACCAGCACTGCCTTATCGAGTGCGATGTCATTTTTGTTTTCATACACTACGCGCCAGACGAGTTTTTTGCCAGCAATAGCTTCATCGGCTGACTCAACGGTAAGAAGTATGTTTTTGCGTGAGTCGATGCCGAGAACAGCAAATTTCCCCGAGATGACGAAATACCCGAGTACCACGAGCGCGATCACCCCGAGACCGCCCCCGATACCCCACCACAAAAGTTTGCGAAGAAATTTTTGCATAGAATCTTCTGCAGTTACCGGCTCTTCTTTCCAAGATACTGGCGCCTGCGCGTTATTTCGGCGAAGACGCCAAGAATGCTCGCGGTCTTCAAACCCCTCGCCTTTTTTGAAAAGCCGCCGCCTGAGATCATCGAGCGCCATGAAAATAGTATAGCATGTGATTTGCGCGGAGTATCCCCTCGATACCCTCTTCAAAAGCTACCCGCTCATCGGGATCGGCAAAAAGCGTATCATCATCTTTTTCTAAGATAAAGGCTCGGGCTCTGGCGGAAAAAAATCTTGATTGCTCATGAATGTCGGGTAAGAAGCCGCTGACGTTAAGGGCTCGTATTTTGAAACGCGCCTCATCAGAAAAAGTACGTACTGCGTTGATACTCGCAACCAAATCCCACAAATCAAGATCGGGTTCTTCCCCTCCGGTGATGCGCAAGATAAAGTCAGCACATCGCTTGCGATGCGAGGTGGGGTTATCAACGGGCACAAGAGCCTCAGCATCAATAAGACGCCACGCGCTCCCGCCTCGAGTCAGCATCAAGCGTAACGGGGTAAAAAGGGTTAAGTGCCCGCGTAGCTTTGATTTGGCAAGACGTACTCCGGTGGCGATAGCATCAATCCGACCTAAATCTTTGGTAAAAAAAGTAAGATACATATCAGCCTCGCCACGCTCGCGAGACGCAAGCACGACGGCATCAGTGCCATAGTAATTGTTCATACCTCGCTATGCTTTTTCGACAGAGACGACGCTGGGCCCTTTGTTTGTATCGCTAACCTCAAGGTGTTTGGCGCGCGTACCCTTTTTGATAACTGCGAGCGCTGCGGGTGAAAATGAACCCGTGATCACGAGTACCACCGTATCGAGCGGCAAAAGGCCCGCTTTCTTGCGAGCGTCTTGAGCAAAACGAATGAGCTCGCGTACCTCGCCTTCTTCTTTGAGTGTTGGCGTGATAACCAAATCAAGTGCTGCGTCCTCAGTCAATTTACGATTCACGGTAATCTCTTTTACGTTGAGTTCTTCTTTTAGAATATTGAGGAGAGATGAGTCACGCAGTGTCATCCCTTTTACAAACAACGCGCCGAGCGGCTGGCGTACCTTGATGCCATTGCGCGCGCGAAGCTCGAGGCCGCGTGCAGCAAGTGCTCGCACCTCATCCATACCGGCGACAAGCGCCTTGTTATAGGTCTGTTTTTTCGGCCAATCTTCCAAATGCACGCTCTCACGTTTGCCACCGGCAGCACGATATACTATCTCTGCGGTAAACGGGATAAAGGGAGCAGCAAGAATCGCCGTCTGTAAAAGCGTCTTACGCAAAACCTTGACTCCCTCGCCCGAACGCATTCGCTCGCGCGAGCGACGCACGTACCAGCGTGAGATGTCGTTACCTACAAAATCTTCAATGAGACGCGCCGCGCCCACCACATCGTAGGCATCCATGCGACGAGTAACCTCAGCGCTGACGAGCGCGCACTTTGCCTCCATCCACAAATCAAGCGCATTTTTGCGCGAAGTCTTTTTTGCTACGGGCTTATACATCTCGTAGAAATTGAGTGTATTGAGAAAAAGGTCAATAAAATTTCTTTTAGCTTTTTCGAGATCAGAGACATCAAAAAGCTTTGAATCACCCGGCTGGTTAATGGTAAAGAAAAACCAACGCACAGCATCAGCACTATATTTTTCAAATAGATCCATGGGCTCCACCACGTTGCCGCGCGATTTTGACATTTTCTTGCCTTCCTTATCTAGAAGGTGTCCGAGCGATATGACATTTTTGTACGGAGCTTTTTTGCCAAGCAATGTGGAAACCGCAAGAAGCGTATAAAACCATCCGCGCGTTTGATCGATAGCCTCTGAGATAAAATCAGCGGGATATGCGATACCCTTATCAATGCGTTCTTTATTCTCAAACGGATAATGTTCGGCTGCAAACGGCATAGCGCCCGAGTCAAACCATACGTCAGCAACCTCAGGTGTGCGATCCATCTTGGTCAAACACCCGGGACACGTAACCAAAAAATCATCGATAAATGGCTTGTGCAAATCCGTCTCGCCAAGCTTATTGCGTGGCACGGCCACGGGAGCTACGCGATGCACATCGGCGTTTTTGAGATATTTTGCGGGAGAGATTTCGTCCGGTTGCTGCATGCCTCGCATAATCCCCTCCAAAAACCAAAGAGGATCGCCGTGCCCTACGACAAGAATTTTTTTCTTTTTATGCAAACTCTCGAGTCTTTGGAAAAAGCGGTGGCTGCGAATTTTAACATCGGCCCATGACTCACCTCCCGGAAACGGATGGGTGAGAATTTCTTCGGCCGTATGTTTCTTCCACATATCCTCGACAAGCTCGCCTTCATAGTCTCCTGGATTATGTTCGCGCAAATCAGCATCAAACAGCACAGGAACGCGCAGCTCGCGCGCAAGAATTGCAGCCGTCTCGCGCGTGCGCGTCAGGTCAGAGGATACAATGAGCTGGATACCGGCTTTTTTGAGACCTGCGGCAGCTTTCTTTACTTCTGTTTTTCCGCGCGGCAAAAGCCCATATGAATCATTGAGCTTGGCAGTGGCAATACCGAGCAAATTATTTTTTGCAAAACCATGGCGCATCAGATAATAAGTATTCGAAGACTTTGGTGCGCGTTCAGTAAGCTCTGCTAAAGAGCCGATGACATCGACGTGCCCACACTCTTTACACGTCCAGACAGGAAGCGGCGTGCCCCAGTAACGCTCGCGAGAAAACGCCCAATCTTTATCTTCACGGAGCCACTGGCCAAAACGCCCGTCGCGAAGATGCTGGGGATGCCAGTTGATAGATTTATTTGCCTCCACCATCTTGGGACGCACCGCACTCACCTTTACCCACCATGACTTACGTACGCGATAGATAAGCGGCGTGTCACATCGCCAGCAAAACGGATAATCATGCTCATACAATGCTTCTTTAAAAAGAAGGCCCTTCTGTATTAAGTCTTTTACGATCAGCGGATCAGCTTCTTTGACAAATATTCCGCGCCACTGTGGTACCGCATCGGTAAATTGACCTGCATCGTTGACGGTTACATAGGTGGGTAAACCTTCGCGTTTGCCTACCTTGAGGTCGTCATCACCAAATGCGGGCGCAATATGCACAATACCAGTACCTTCTTGATCGGTGATAAAGGTACCACTCACAACCCGATATGGAATATCGGGCGCAGGATACGGCGCGTCATATTCAAGCCCCAAAAGCTTTGAGCCGGGCTCGCGCCAGAGCGGCTCGAGACCGGGAAAGAGCTTGGCCGCGAGCGACCCGAGCACGATAAGCTGCTCACCCCGATCATCAACGGTAACGTACTCGAGATCTGGATGAACGGCTGCCGCTACGTTTGCAGGCAATGTCCATGGAGTTGTCGTCCAAACCAACAAAGACGCGCGGCGTGTCTTGAGACGAAAACGCACATAAACCGAAGGATCTTTTACTTTTTTATATCCTTGGGCGAGCTCGTGCGATGATAATGCGGTGCCACAACGCGCGCACCACGGCACCACCTTGTCATCTTGGTAGAGTAGCTTGCGTGAGGCAAACTCTTTGACAATCCACCAGAGTGATTCGATATAAGAATTTTTGTATGTGACATAGGCATCTTTTGTGTCTAGCCAATACCCCATGCGTTCGGTAACCTTCTCCCACTGATTGGTATATGACCACACCGATTCTTTACACTTGCGATTAAAAGGTTCGATACCGTATGCCTCAATGTCTTGCTTTAATTTAAAACCGAGCGCTTTCTCAACGCCGATCTCGACAGGAAGGCCGTGAGTATCCCACCCAGCACGGCGCTCAACCAAAAACCCCTGCATAGTTTTATAACGCGCCACAACATCTTTAAATGCGCGCGCCTCCACATGATGCAGGCCCGGCATGCCATTTGCGGTAGGCGGCCCCTCAAAAAAAACAAAGCGCTTTGCTTTCCGCGCGCGCTGCCGAATACTCTTTTCAAAAATTTTTTTCTGGGTCCAAAATCCAAGGACTCCAAGCTCGTCTCGCATTTTTTTATCATAATCGAAATACCTCCCTCTTTCAATACCAAAACAAAATGCGCCCATGGGCGCATTTTGACATCGAATTTTTTACAAGATTATTCGGCTATAACTACTTCGGTCATAACATCGCCCTGCGCAATTTTAAGCAAGATATCCATTCCTTTAGTTACACGACCAAAGACGGTATGGCGACCATCGAGATGCGGCTGAGCACTTTCCGTGATGATGAAAAACTGACTGCCATTGGTGTTTGGCCCTCGATTTGCCATCGAAATAACACCTACGTCATTTTTCATCGACTTAAGCTCGTAATTGTATTTGTATCCAGCACTCTCGAGGCCTGCAATGGTTTCAGCGGGCACGTCAAGAACTTTTGGATTAATCTCATCTTCAAATTCATAGCCGGGACCACCCGTGCCATTGCCGACAGGATCGCCGCCCTGCGCCATAAAGCCTGCGATTACCCGATGAAACGTCAATCCGTTGTAAAATCCTTTTTTCGCTAATCCCACAAAGTTTGAAACAGTCTTTGGTGCGACACTAGGGTAAAGCTCGAGTTCGATATCACCTTTTTGTGTTTTGATTGTTGCTTTCACAGTTTCTCCTTGAAATTGCATAACCTCGGGCTCAGTCATTGTCTCAGAAGACGGTTGCGTTGCCTGATCGGTCAGTGAGGCAGTACCAGCATTGTCTACCGGTTTTGCGGGCGCGCTCGTACCAAGCCAAACAACTCCGCCAAATACAACGAAGAGTGCGAGAAGTCCGATAATAACATTTCGTGGTTGTTGCATATCCATATGTGAAGATAGTAATTGTTTTTTGAGAGAGACGCAACTGTTTACATCGTTTCCGGAGTTGAGATGCCCATGAGCTGGCACTGACGACGCAACGTATCACGGAAAAGAGAAACGAGCGCTAAGCGCGCGTATTCAAGATCGGCACGTTCGCCAATCACATGCGTCGTCTCATAAAAATGCGTAAAAGCGCGAGCGAAATCAACCGCAAAGCGCGAGAGGCGCTGGAGCGCAAAATCTTCGGCGGTCTGACTTATCACGTCGGGCAATGCCAAAACCATCTTGATAAGCGCCCACTCAGCCTCAGTCTCGAGTACCGGCCACGCAACTTTTTTATAATTTATTTTGCGCCCTTGCTGATATCCAGCTTTTTTGAGAATGCTTGATGCGCGCGCATACGCATACTGTATATAGTAGACAGGATTGTCTTTTGATTTGGCGCGTGCCAAATCTATATCAAAGGTCATGGCAGAGCGTGGCGCGTACTGCAGCATGAAAAACCGAAAGGCGTCTTTGCCCACGGTATCGAGTAATTCTTCGGCGGTGACAAAATTGCCCTTGCGCTTGGCCATCGAAACTACCTGACCATCTTTTTTGAGTGTTACAAGACCGTGAACCACGATCTTAAGATTTTCTTGAGGGAATCCAAAGGCATCAGCAACTGCGCGAAGTTTTGGTATATGGCCTTCATGACCATCACCCAACTCATCTACCACTAAATCTGCGCGTTTAAATTTTTCTGCATGGTACGCAATATCGTTTGCGAAATAGACATAGGTGCCGTCACTCTTGATGACGACTGCCTCGCGCTCGCCCAAATTGTCGTCTTTAGGTGTAAACCACGTGGCACCTTCTTTTTTGGTCAACAATCCTTTTTTATCAAGCAGGGCGAGCGCGCGCTTGGTTTTCGCCTCAAGATCGCTCTCGGCAGTCACCTTATCGAACAAAATACCCATACGCTTTGCCAAAGCCAAGTTATCTTTGAGCATGCGCGCGAGCGCGACTTTGGTAATACGTTCTTTATAAATATCAGGTTTGTTAACAATCTTGGCGCCGTATTTTTTGTGTACGGCTTTGCCCATCTCTTGGACATACTCACCTTGATAGCCGTCTTCTGCGAGCGTTGACTCTTCTCCGCACGCGATCAAATACCAATGCCAAAGTGAGTTGGCAAAGCGACCAATCTGCGCGCCCGCATCGTTGTGAAAATATTCACGCACTACTTTGTATCCGCGATCAGCGAGAAGATTCGCCACTACGTCGCCGATGGGTCCTGAGCGCGCATTGCCCACATGCATGGGGCCCGTAGGATTAGCTGAGACATATTCAACCGATGCCGTACCAAGCTTTGGCTTTGGCATCGGCGCGAAAGAATCGCGCAAGATCTCAGTCAGATACTGTTTATCAAAATAAAAATTTAGGAAGCCGGGTTGAGCTGCCTCGATCTTGCTGAAAACAGGTAGGTGTTTTTCTTTGACGCGTATGGCGATATCTTCGGCGACCGCCATGGGCAAGCGCTTCTCAACTTTGGCGCGTACAAGCGCGATGTTTGACGAATAGTCTCCCCGCCCCGCTACCTCTTGGCGCTCGACCGAAAAAGGCACGTCACTACCTATCTCGCGGCGCAAGACATCTTCTATATAGGTACGTAGATTCCGCTCCATAGGCATCACTCTAACGCAAAAACCATATTTGTTCTATATTTGAAGAGCGAATGCTTTCGAGCGACGGCGTCGGAGCCCTTTAGGGTTAAGCCGCGCGAATAAAGCATTTGCTCTGAAAATCATGTCTACCGAAAACAAAAAAGTACACTTTGACTACGAGATACTCGAAACCTATGAGGCGGGTATCGAGCTTTTTGGCTTTGAGGTCAAATCAATACGCGCGGGCAACGCCCATCTAGAAGGTGCGCGCGTGCTCATCCGTGGGGGCGAGGCATTTTTGGTAGGCGCCAGCATACCCCCCTACCAACAACCCAATACTCCGCCATCATATGAGCCTGACCGCACACGCAAGCTTTTACTTCATAAAAAAGAGCTTTCGTACCTCGCTGGCAAGGAGCATGAGAAGGGCTTGACATTGGTACCAATTAAGTTGTATAATAAAGCCCGTACCATCAAGCTTGAGTTTGGTGTTGCGCGCGGGAAAAAGAAAGCTGACAAACGCGAAGTCATCAAGACACGCGAGGTCAAACGATCGATTTCTCGAGAATTGAAAAAATACTAGAGCAGTTTGGTACTTCCAAAAATCGCCCCCAGCATGCAAAGGGATAGGTCGCTGGTTAATATGTCTCGCCTATCGGCGAGAGCAGCGACCGCAAAAATTGCCTTGGGGCAATTTTTGGGAGTGACAGGCCTCGACGGGGTCTCGACTCTTTGAAAATCAGGCAAGAGCAGGTGTGGTCACCTCTTTCAAAAATGCCACACGCCAATAAGTGCAAACTTATTTAACCGCCAGCCGGCGATGGCTTTTGCCTAAGCCGCAGGCGTTTCTCTAGCCACTACGTGCTAGAGCATCGGTCCGCAACCGCTAGGTGCGTGGAATGCCGGTGTTATAATCCCTAGCTAGTGCGCACTATGCTCGATACCCGCGCGCGAAACTAATCGAGCAAACTCTCTTGCTTCGTGCTTGAGTACGCCTGTATAAATTTTTATTGAGAAGAACTTTCGGACGGCGGTTCGATTCCGCCCACTTCCACTGAAATAGTTCGTTTACAACCGACAACGCAGCTAACCTTGTAGGAGAATCAAATGCTCTGCACAATTTGCAAGCAAAGAGAAGCGACACAGACTGTCTTTAGCCAGGACTGTTGCGAGGACAGCATCTGCTGCAGAGGCGCCGAGAGCAAAGCCGAATTCTTGGGGTCGCCAATCAAAAGCTATGATTACAGAGTCCCCTCGAGTGGGAATCGCTGGGTGCGCCGCAAGCCACCACTCGACCAGCTCGATGACGATTTGGACTAGCCAGCCTGACAACGAGCGGCAAAGGAGGCCGCAGCAAATGCAACCAATCTATGCCGACACGCTCGGCTTCATCGGCGGCAAAATGGGGCCGCCAGAGTTCACGCCCGAGATCTTCGCGCGCTTGCGCGAGAGCGGCGTGCGACTTGTTCAGTGGGCTGGACCCCATCCGGCCCATCAGAAATGGGAAAACCTCATCCACGAGGTGCGCGAGACTGAGGGACGATTGGAGAGTCTTCCGCACCAATTCCGAATCGTACGAAACGGCCGTGACCTCAGGGTCATCGAGCACACCGACATCGTCTACGTGGTAATGGGAATTCAAAACCCTTGTCTCATTGAAGATCGATGGGATCGACTCGATGAGCTCAAGGAGGCTGGGGTGCGCGTCATGCAAGTCGCCTACTGGGACGAGCGTGATGCCATCTACGGGTGCGGATACCTGACCGAGAACGACACGGGACTCACCGCCCTCGGGCATGAATACCTCCGGGAGCTCGCGAAACGCGGATTCATCCTCGATCTCTCCCACACAGGAGAGCGTACTGCTCTCGAAGCACTCGAGGCGTACTCAGGTCGCGTAATGATCTCGCATACGGGCAGCCGCCAAGCCTACAATCATCCCCGTAACGCGACAAACGACATCATCCGCCGGGTGGCGGAACGGGATGGCATCATCGGCATCTACACCATGACCTTCTTCCTCGATGCTGAAAACAATGGCATCGAGTCGTGGCTTCGGCACGTCGACTACGTCGCGCATACGGCCAACTGGCGTTGGGCAAACACCATCACCGTCGGGTCCGATGCACCAGTCACGGGCTTTACCAACATCGAGGAAGCCGAGGCAGATTTCCCACGGCTCACGGCCTCGCTCGAACGCGGACGACCCATCAATCCTCGATGGGCACCGCGCTGGCCTGCGTTCACACCGGAGTTCAACGGGACAGACCGGTTTCGTGTGATGGAACGTGCACTTGCAGCATGGTGTGGGCTGGAGGTAGCGAGCAGAATCTGCGGCACCAACGCTCGCAACTTCTATCTCTACTCAATCAAACCTTAGCCGACCCAAAACGGGGGTCGCCGTAAACAAACCGTTCCGGCTCGCGCGTTCCACGTGCGAGCCGTTTTTTATGATAAAAAAATTGAAAAATTATTGTTGACAACTCGGCTTTTTCTAATCTATAAGAAAAGAAGTAGATCTTCGCAAGAAGAGAACAAGGAGGCCATGTGTTGTCCACGATTCTTTTGCTCGTAGCACTCGCGGCTCCCCCGACTTCCTCAACGCCCCCGCCACAGGCGTCGCAATCCAGCTCAGTGCCAGATTGTACCGGGGAGAAGGTGAAGGACTTCGAGCCGGTACTGCACGAACACGACAGCACTATTCAAGCCGTAGGGCTCGGTCGTTCGCTCTATGAGAACTCCGGCACGGGTCGCAAGTGTCTCTTCTACTCCTCAAGTAAGGGAGGAGAAGTAATCTGGCAGACGCGAAGAGATGACGACGGTTCTTTCACCGCATGGGTACTACAAAAAGACAAGTCGTATCGAAAGTACGAAAACGCGGCCATACGGTATGATAACGAGATTCAGCAAGATGAAGAAGGAAACGAGACTCTCGTTTTCCTGCTCGAGATAGTGCGCCCGAACAACAACATGAAGGATGTGGTGGACACCGCTTCGTTCGCCTTCGAAATAAAGCGGGGCCGGAGCGCGTAAGCCACGACCGAGAGCCCAACCGTTTTACACAACGGTCGGGCTTTTTTATTGATAGGTCGTTTTTATTATCCCTTCTTTTTGAACTTCACCGAGAATACCGGTTCGTATTGGTTTGCATGCTCATCGGTAATTTCGACAGGCTCCCCTTTCATCATGTGCGTGAGGGCGATATCACTGAGCATTTCTTGATCGCTCTTGAGATTGTTTTTCATACTCTCAAGCTTTGCGAACTCAGCCGCTGACTCACGCTTGATCTTTTGTTCTATCGACAATTTTTTATCACGGATTTTGTTGTATTCCTGCACAATCTCGCGATACCCATTGGTATTTTCGAGCGCGTCTTTATATGCGCCCTTCAGATCACGCTGTTCGCGCCTGATATCTTGTATGCGGTTAAATATTTCTTGAGCACTTTTCATAATGCCCACCTTACAGGAAAACCCCACACTCTGTCAGCACTGGATAACTTTTTGATTTGCCTAAATCATCATGCGCAAGATACGATGCAAATAGAACCCAAGGCTAGACCCTTTGAAATCTGAAGGAGGAACATAAGGAGAGACGAAGTATGCAACCGCAAACAGCGCCCGAAGAAGACGTAGAGTACCGAGCAGCCGTAGAAGCCGTAATGAAAGCAGGATATCCGGATTGCGCCGCCATCAGCAAGGCAACGGGGGTGCAAGGAATACCGCCGGCCAAGGCACTCATCGCCCGCATGCAAAAAGACGGCTTTGTCAGTACACCGAAACGTAAGGGAGAAGAACCTCGAGTCCTCGTGAACGCTCGTGAGTTCGCCAGATACTTTGAGATACCTCCTGAGCTTGATGGCGAGACGCGTGAACTCCTCGAATTCATCGACCTCACACTCTACGAGCGCGAGGAAATCTCCATCAACGGCATCATCACCGAGTTCAAAGATCTTGGCATCAGCCGAGAAGTCGCCGAGGAAGCCCTCGGAGAGCTTGCGCGCCTGAATAAAATAGGCGAGATCGATGGGCGCGGTACCGCAATCGTTTTCCCCCAGAGAGAAACAGCGACCGGAGATGGAACTCAACCGCAAGTAGCAAGACTCCCGAGACCCAGACCCACGAGACCTGCGCCACCGAGCATCCGTGGCAGCATCGGCGTACGCCCACCTACTCTGCGTGGTGATGATGTATCTCCACCGCCCACGCTTGTACCAAATGCGGCAAAACCAGCGCCTGTATCTGAACCGCTCAAGTGTGCATGGCCCGGCTGCACAGAGACCAAGTTCATGAGCGTAACTCGGAAGCTTTGCTCGCGCCACAACCAACGGCTTCTGGGACTGTGGAGACGCAATGGCGGCGGACAAGGGACAAACGTACCCATGCCATCGATCACTGAAGCCGTTGCGGACTATGAAGCTCGCTCCAAAGGCACGTCTACCGTGCATCCCATACCACTCCCTGCCCCCCCATCAACCTCTCTCACGCTCGAGAAGTACGTGGACGACTCTGCGTCTCCATCAGTAGCGCCGACAGACGAATACTCGTGGCAGACGCAAGTCGCTGAGCTTCAGCGACGCATCAGCGAGCTTGAAGCAGCCAACCAAGAACTCGAGGCCTCAGTTCGCCACCTCGAGGAGTGTCTCGCGAGACTCAAAACGGAAAGACAAGGTCTTGCTGAAACCCTTGTCTCCAACCCATTCCTCCAAAACCTCATCACTCTGCGATGAGTCCGTTCAGCCTTGCGCGTCACACGCCAAGGCTGTTTTTTTATATATTTTTATTTTTTGAAATATTCGTAATCACGCCCATCGGTAAAGTGATTCCTGCCATCAGCCGTCATACATCCCTCAAATGCTGCCTGCGAGCGCGCCTCGCCATCACGCATCGGTTGCATCGTATGCCACATGTCTCCATACGCCTCACATGATCGCTGAAAAGGACCTTTGAGTAACGTGCTATTTGCAACCCATACAACGCAGGCACACAGGAGCGCCGCACCAAGTCCTCGCCAAAAATCTCTATCAGATACCACAAACTCGCCATCAAACGTCATGCTGCCCGTCCACCACCAAAGAAAGCCTGAGAGCATAATAATACCCGCCAATGCTGCACCGAGCATCATCTCCAATATTTTTTCGCGCCCACTTTCAACTAGTGGCCAATTTGATTCATATGAAGCTACAGCGTCATATACTCCGTCGCGCTGTGCCGTCACATCAAAACGCCACGCACCTGCGGGAGTAATCACCTCTTTGGGCACTGCATACCCGCCGTCAAAACGCTTCTCGATGGGCGCTACAATCGGGCCGATGTTATACGCGCTATTAGTCAATGTCACTATAGTATTGCGCACGGGCATCTCACTCTCTACCTCGACGATGAGCGTGCCGGGTTCTGCAAGACGCTCTTCGAGCGTAAGTGTGGCGCCATTGCTTTCCACCTGGTGAAGTATCATCTCGGGCGCGCCAAGTGGTGGCGTCGTGATGATGATGAATGCCGTCGCAAAAAGCGCCAACACGCCCGCAAACATTTCGAACACCAATAGTAAAGAAAGATATTTTTGTAGTGCAGGTCGCATGCGGAGCGCGTACCATCCAGCAATGCGTGCCGCAAACAACATGCCACCAAACAAAGAAAGGATGACAAACATCCTACCCCACGAGGTACCGAGTACGTTGCCGAATCCCTTAAGATGCAGCCATACAATGTACACGCCCGTGATACCCGCCACAAGCAAACAAATAATCGTCAGGCGCGCGAGTTTTTTGAGAAATATATTTACCTGCGTACGATCCTTGAGTGGTAATATCGCCTCAACCGCTATGATGAGCGCCCCGATCCATAGGTCTTTAAAAAAGAGATGTACCGTGTTGATTACCACTGAAAGCTCAGGCATCACTTTTGAGGCAGCTGCGTGACTGATGAGTGAACGTAAAAACACCATGCCGATTACTGCAAGCCATGCGAGTACTCGTACGCGCTGCCACGTAAAAAGTACTACGAGCGCAAGCCCTGCGCGCGCTGCGGCAGCCATACCTGCGTTGGTAGACATAAACGGCATAAACGCATCGGTGAGACTCGCGCCACGTACACCCGCAAGCTGATTTGTTTTGAGTCCTATGAAAGCAACAGCACCAATCACTACAAGCCACGCACCAAATATCACGAGACGCCACATGCGCCGCTTCTCACCCCACGCAAACATCACGAGTGCCGCAAGGAGTATCGCCTGCCCAATCAACTCTATCCAAAGTGTTACAGCCTCGGGTACTGCCGAGCTATGCGAAACCTCAAAACGCTCGGCGCCTGCGGCTGCGGCCACCCCTATGCCAAACGCGTAGGCACCTTTGGTAAAATGCCCATCATCAGATGACACTACCTGCCACGAAACAGTATATGAACCTTGTGCCAATGCACCAAGCTCGACTAAAAAACGATGAGCATCGACCGGATCAACGCGCGCGGGCCCTTGCTCGACATGAGATCCGTCTGCCGCAAAAACTACAATACTCGACGCGCGCTCTTCTATGCGCTCACTAAAAACAATCGTAATACGCTCGGGCGCCGCCTCAAGGCGCGCACCTGAGTCAGGCTCATAGATAGTGGGTGTCGCATGCGCCCATGCGCGCCCAGGTATGAGCGCGCAGAGAGCCAATGCGACGATAACTTTTTTAGACAACTTTTTTGGCCTTAGAGAGAGCAAATCCAGCGATACCTACGCCAATCAAACCAATCAATATACCAACAGCGCCGACAGTCTTGGCTTTGCCAGCATATTGTTCGGCTCTATCAATACGCGCACCGATGCCGACGACATCGGCAGACGGTTCAGGAAACCCAAGATCAGCTTTGGCCATAGGGCAGCCGAACGCGCCACCCTTTGACATACGCGCGACAGCATCAGTCATCTTGATCATGGTATTGTCATCTTCTGCGCGTGGGTGACCTGCGGGATTACAGGTAAACGAAAGATCCACCGCTACCCCATCAATGGTGCCCTTGAAACGGTATGTGTAGGTCGTCATCACGGTTGGAACAAAAACCGCACGATACGCACCTGGATCATTGTACGCGGGTGTGAGTGCGAGCTCTTTTGATTTACCGCCCGCGGTAAGCTCAACCTTGAGTGTCTGCTCAAGCCCAGTGACCGGAGCACCCTCCTCATCATGGCCAGCTGCAGCTCCATGGTCATCTTCGTGCGCGGGTGCAGCACCGAGCTTTTTGACACGCAATTCCACCCCCGTCTTGTCATCTACTGCGATAGGTTCGGCAAGCGATCCTACCGTAAACTCATAAAGATTATTGCCAATTTTATAGACATGATGCTCATGTGCAAACGCGAGCGCAGGTGATAGAAACAAACCTGCCATCGCCAATACTGCAATTTTTTTCATAAGGAATAAAGATTAGTCTGATAAAAACTTAAAAAAGGTTTTTACCAGACTTTGGTGTGGAGAATGCCTCGCTGAAAAAATATCAAAAGATCATGCCGTGCGACCCGCACCAAGACAACAAAACAATTTATCGAGTGTCGCAAAAAATAGAGAGAAAGAGTCATGCGTGCCCTGGTAGTCTGTACCAGCATAAAAAGACCGCAGAGCAGGGCGATCAATAACATCTTGCGATTGTCACCGTGCAGTGGAGAGGCTGGCTCACCGCCAAAAAGTGTATGCGGGTGATCATGTTCTGCGTGTGCATCGTGCGCTAAAAATGTCATCACCAAAAAAAGCGCGAGAAATGGGATAAGGAAAATCCTCAACATACGTCCAGTATATCAAAAACTTAGCACTGTGGGCACGATACCGTAGCCATTGCTACTGAATCTATCTCACTATCGATCTCGAGAATCGTGTACTGGATGTATCCCCAGAGCCCGAACCCGACGATAACGATGAGTGAAATGGCCCAGAAAAACCATCTATCGCGGATCATACCTTCCATATTTTCATACTATAAAAGACTGACAGCGCAAGGCAAAATGATTCTTGTTGATAGCCATGTTGGTTGGTCTTGACAAAAAAAGTATTTTTTATCATAATCTTTCGAGAGCGGGCGAGTCTTTTTCGCCGACAACAAGGGAGGAAGCGTGCGAAGACATGAACGAGTCATCTGCCTCTGGTTTACGGGGCGCCCTATCACCGAAGAGATCGCTGAAGTTCTCTTCAATACCGCTCGCGAGATGCACCGCGAGTCCCGTACGGAGCAGCGCATCCGACGCCCCAACATGGAAGGCGTCGTGACCTCGACGGGCGCCGTCTACTCGATCGGCGGCATGGGAGGACCCGTATTCAACGTTGAGCTCGAGACAGATGCCGGCACCCTCAAGGTACGGTACCTCGCACGCACGCGAGACCTCGAGAGCGACGACGAGATCTCGTGGGACGTCTACTACCCTCCGACACACCCGAGCATGAACGCCCACCACAACTGAAGGACCGCGGTCCATCTTGGCGACCATCGCCGGGGTGGGCCCTTTTTATACCTACTCTTGACTTTAGAGCAGAATATCACTACACTATAGAAACGTTGGTACCAAAAACACGCATCAATCAAGCGATTAGCGCACCTGAACTCCGAGTCATCGGGGCTACGGGTGATAATATTGGTATCAAATCACGAGACGAGGCCCTCGCACTTGCACTAGATGCCGGCCTCGATCTTATCGAGATTTCGCCTACGGCTAAGCCCCCCGTAGTTCGCATCATGGACTGGGGAAAGTACCAGTACCAACTCGAGAAAGATGCTCGAAAGGCAAAAAAGAAGTCGCACGAGATTGAGATAAAAGGCATTCGCGTACGCCTCGGTACCGGCTCACATGACCTCGTCATGAAAGCCAAGCAAGCAGAAAAGTTCTTGAAAGCGGGTCACCGCCTCCAGATTCAGCTCACCTTGCGCGGCCGAGAAAAATATATTGATAAAAACTTTGTTCACGACAGGCTCACCAAACTTCTTGAGGCGATTACCGTCCCTCACAAGATTGCGGAAAAGCCCAAGAAAGGTCCCCGTGGACTCCTTATGACCATAGAACCCGAACATCATGGCAAAAACAAACAAAGCAGTCCTGCGCCGAGTCCGAGTAACCAAAAACGGGAAAGTACTCAAGCGCCGGCCGCATCAAAACCACTTTAGCGCAAAAAAAAGCCGTTCACGCCAAATGGCGAACAACAAAACCAAAGAATTTTCTTTTGGTAAAATTATCAAAGACCGTTATCTCCCCAACTAACACACTTTCATGACACGCGTAAAACGAGGTGTCGGCGCGCTCAAACGTCGCCGATCCGTCCTCAAACAAACCAAGGGATTTCGCTGGCAGCGCAGCAAAAAAGAGCGCGCCGCTAAAGAAGCCCTGCTCCACGCCTATACCCACTCATTCCAAGACCGCAGAAAGAAAAAGCGCGTTATGCGCAAGACCTGGAATGTAAAGATTAGTGCAGCAGCAAAGGGCTCGGGTACCTCCTACAGCAAGCTGATGGGAGCGCTCAAAAAAGCAGATATCAAGATTGATCGCAAGATCCTCTCGACACTTGCCGAACATCACCCAAAGGCATTCGACGCAGTCCTCGCCCAGGTAAAATAGAGCTCAAACAAAAAATCCCCGTACGGGGATTTTTTGTTTGGTTTAACTCTATCTCCTATTCGTGGACAAATATGCCTACGGTCATGACGAGAAATACACCCGCTAAAATAAGCGCAATTTGCATGATTGACGAGCGTGAACCGTGCTTGTGATGCAGCTCGGGGATGAGATCTGCTGCCGCTACATACAGGAAATTACCCGCAACAAGCGCTAAGAGCACGCCTATATAGCCGACTGAAACAGTCAGATAATACCCAATGATGGCACCCACCACTGTCGTGACTGATACCACGGTATTCCAAAACAAAGCTCGCTTGCGGCTAAACCCGCCGTGCAGCATGACCGCAAAGTCACTTGCCTCCTGGGGAATCTCGTGCAGAATAACCGCGATTGCCGCAAGAATGCCCGTAGGAAATCCTGCGCTAAAGGCAAACGCGATAAATATGCCGTCAATAAAGTTATGAATGGCATCACCAATGAGCACTAGATACGCAGACGCATGCGTCTCGCACACGCCGTCATGGCAATGGTACCAGAAAAGGAGCTTTTCGAGCACAAAGAAGGCAAGAAACCCACCGAGTACCCATGGCAATGCCGCCTCGGGCGCTAAAAACTCAAAAGTTTCGGGCAAAATATCAAAAAAGACCGTACCGAGCATCACACCCACGGCAAAGCTGATAACCCAGTGCACCACACGCATCATACGCTTTTCGTTGAGAATAACGGCAACCCCGGCTAGAAACGATACGAGAGCCTCGGCGATACTCGCCAAAAGAATAGATAGAAACATGATTTTATGATACCAAAGGCGGCTTCTTTTCGCCCATGCGCATTATTTTAAGGTTTGCTTTCTTCAAAAGCTCTCGGCTATTTTTGTGTTTGATAATTTTCATTGCCTTTTCATAGGGCGCCCAAACAAAATTCTTGTGTTCTTCCGATATTTTGATAGTGCGTCCAAAAACTTCACCTAAATAAAAGGTGATAAATTTAAGTCGTTGCTCAGCCCCT
This sequence comes from Patescibacteria group bacterium, assembly GCA_038065475.1. Taxonomy (GTDB): domain Bacteria; phylum Patescibacteriota; class Minisyncoccia; order Ryanbacterales; family GWA2-47-10b; genus SICQ01. The sequence continues at coordinate 27,381 of JBBTQY010000015.1, forward strand.
TCAGTTTTCGGTGGCCATTGATAGCGGAAATGAATCGTTTCTTTGTATCCGGGGATAAATTTCACACGCGAGATACCCGTCTCTTCCTCGATCTCACGACGAGCCGCATCAATAGGTCGCTCGCCTTCCTCAAGCCGTCCGCGTGGAAACGTCCAGTGATTGCGCGTCGCATACTGAAGAAGCACGTACCAGACGCGCCCACCCTGCCGCCGGAACAAGATCGCTCCCGCGGATCGCTCAACTTTCACATCTTTATCTGTCATAAGAGATGACGCTTTTGTTTTGGAGTCGCCAAAAACTTCTGTAACGCCGGCAATGCAAGCGTGTTAAGAACACGGTTTTTGGGAAGCCCTGCGCGTCGCGCTTGTCCTATACCATACTCCAAATACGAGAGTTCTGCAAGCGAATGAGCATCGGTATCAATACTAAACATCGCACCCGCATCTACTCCGCGCCTTATATGATCATCTTTCAAATCAAGTCGCCATGGATGCGCGTCGATCTCTAAAACCGTGTGAGTTGAAATTGCATATGTGATGATACGATCAATATCAACTGCATACGGGTCTCTTTTTTTAAGAACGCGTCCAGTCGGATGAAATAAAATATCAACGTGTGGATTCGACATTACGCGCATGATGCGTTCTGTCTGTTCTGACTCTGATAAATTAAAATGCGAATGAACCGCGGCACCTACGATATCAAGTTCGGCGAGCACCTCATCAGAAATATCGAGCGAGCCATCTTTCATAATATTTACTTCCGCACCCTTCAAGATCGTGATGCCGGATATTTTTTTATTGAGCAAATCAATCTCGCGCATTTGACGACACAATTTTTTTTCATCTGATCCGCCCGTCATCGCCAAGCTACGCGTATGATCAGTGATCGCAATATACTCATGGCCCAAGCGCTTGGCTTCACGCACCATCGCCTCGAGTGAGTCTGTGCCATCCGTCCAATCTGTTTGTGTTTGAAAATCCCCCCGCAAGTCGTTAAAGCTAATTAAGTTTTTCGGCGGAGGTATAATTTTGTCGCCTTCGCGTAACTCGGGCGGCGGCATTACGATACCGAGCGCATCGTATACTTCTTCCTCTGTTGCACCCGCAATCATACGCGTACCACGATACAATCCGTATTCATTGAGTTTTAATTTTTTCTTGAGTGCGAGTGACCGCAAAACCACATTGTGTTCTTTCGAACCGGTAAAATAAATGAGTGCGGCCCCAAAAGATTTTTTGGGCAACACACGTACATCGACATCGATACCGTCTTTCAGATGCACCGAGCTCTTGGTCTCGCCGTGCGCGATGATATGTGCCACATCTTCGCGCACAACAAACGCGCTCATCACACTATCTGCATTTGTAGCTTCTACTAAAATATCAATGTCGCCCGATGTCTCGCGCCACCGTCTAATCGACCCCGCAATCTCTACGCGTGAGACACCCTTGATGTTTCGTAAATCGTCGGTAATGCGTCGTGCAATCGGCAATGCCTCCCCCAACAAAAATCTTCCGCGTGAGGATTCAAAAAATTCGATACCTTTTAAAATCTTCTCCTCTGATTTCAAACCAAATTTTTCAAGCTTGCGAATTTTGCCCGCGAGCGCTGCTCGCTTGAGACTTGCTACATCTTTTACTTTTAATTTTTCATAAAGTGTTTTTATCGCTTTAGGACCAATACCCTCGATGCTTCGCAACTCCTGCATATTGACCGGCATTTTTTTTCGCATAGCATCTAACTCGCGCACGCGACCAGTCTTCAAAAATTCTTCGATTGTTTGAGCAATACCTTTGCCAATACCAGAAATTTCTTCGAGAGCTTTTGTGCCGCCATTTTTATAAATCCCTCGCACATCGCCATCGAAGCTTGAGAGTGTCTCAGCTACTTTTTCGTACGCACGCGCTTTAAACGGTTCATTGAATACCGTAAAATACTCGGCTATCGCAAACAGTATATCTAAAATATCCTTATTCTTCATAGCGTATATGTATAGTATAGCGCGCGTAAAAGTTTTCCACAGTGAGACGTATCATAAAAAAATTTTACGCCTTATACTTATACCAGATCCTAAGAGCATCGAAATTCAGAGAAGAGCGAGGCCAGCGTAATGGTCACCACCGACATTGACACTCACGTGTCACCACCACACCTCTCCCTTCCTTGCAGTTTTCCTGCTCCACGCAACTTGCACAATTTTCTCTTCGCACATGGCCCGTCCTCACAGACGGGCCCGAATGCTTTTATACCAAATTTTTATTTATAAAATTTTCAATCCTTCCTTTAAGTTTCTGAGTGTTACCATGGCTTATCATTCCTAAATATGACTGTATTGTTTCTCTTTTATGGTGACTCGCATTGATACCACGAAATATTCTCTTTTTTGTAGTCGTTCTCAATACTCGGTAATCGGGGAAATGCGTCCAGCCGAGGAAATCGACACCCGATGCAAAAGTAGTTATTGATACCTTATCAGGATGTAATTGGAGTTTCAATCGCTCCTGTAAAAAATTGCTAATATGATTCAAAATATTTTCAAGCCATTCTTTATTTTGCGATAGGATAACAAAATCATCAGCATATCGGATATAATATTCAGCTTTTAGTTTATGTTTCATAAACTGATCAAACTCGTTCATATAAATATTTACGAGAAGCTGACTCGTGAGATTACCGAGCGGCAAACCAACGCCTATTCGTGTTGAGTGAAAGCTGGACACAACATGCGAGACGAGCCGAACAACGTCTTTGTCAAAAATATACCCATCGACGATTTCCAAAAGTATTTTTTGATCTATCGAGGCAAAAAACTTTCGGATATCGCATTTAAGAACCCAGACTGTTTTGGTATGATTTTTTGATACTCTTCCGGCAAAAGCGCGAAACCCGTTCATCGCCCTATGCGTTCCTTTGCCTTTCCTACATGAATATGAATCAGCGACAAATGTTTTATCAAAAAATGGATAGAGCGCCCTATATAAAACGTGATGCAACAGTCTGTCTCGAACACATGCCTTGTGAATATTGCGAGGTTTTGGATCGGAAATATTAAACGCGTGGTACCCTCCATGCCTGTATGTTTTGTTTTTCAAATCGTCGTGGAGAGATTGTATGTTATCCGATAATCTATACCGAAACGCCTGAACATCTTTTCTGTTCCTTTTGCCCTTCAAAAACTCCCGCCAAGCCGCAAGCAAATTTTCTTTGGAAATGATATCATCGTACGTATGAATAAATTGCTTGCGACCCATACTCCTGAAAGTACCCCCCCCCCGCCCAACTTCGCAACCAAAACTGATCCCGGTTGTCTTAAAACTAAAAGACGCCTACGGACTTTGGCAAAAATATCTTGCTGACTTTCCCAAACAAAATCGCTACACACTCGGCTCTAAAATAGATGATTTATTTCTTACGTCCATTGAGTATTGTTTTTTAGCGAGCTACGCATCAAAAGATACAAAGATTGGACTTCTTGATCGAGCTATCTCTCGAGTAGATCTTCTAAAGCTTCTTTTGCAACTGGCATGGGAAGTACGCGCACTCGATAGCAAAAAATATGTACATCTTGGTGAACGTCTTGTAGAAGTTGGGAGAATGTTGGGCGGTTGGAGAAAGGGCTTACTATCAAAAACTCCCACCTCGAAGTAAGGCGGGAGAAACGCGGGAGTTGCTTGAGAAAACACGATTGCCGGCATTCCAGCGATTGTCGTTCTGCGGGTTGGCGTTCACGTTCCACTTCTCGTCGTCGGAGTTCCAGTTGACGTTGACCGTGAAGATCTCGGTTGTAATGTGGCCACCATCATCTTTACCACCGCCCATCGAATACTCTCCGGGTTGTATCAAACATGGGACATCGAAGTCCGCCAATGGTAGCCACCAACTGCTGTTGTTTTTTAAGAATACGCTAAACATACTCTCGCAAAAGCCGTAGCCTTGACAATCCTGATGCTTAGTATATTAAAGCCCTCTGCCCAAGCCGTAACCGGAGCAATACAAAAACTTCATTATCTAGATTAGCAAAAATTATAAAAACAGAGAATAAATCAGTATAACAAAAACGGTCCCCTGAACCCTTCGGCATGCGCCAAAGAGTCCAAGGGACCGAGAGCCCAAGTGCGCAAGGGCTCTGTTGCGAGGATCAGCCCGCCTGCGCTGAAGCTTCGGCGGGCAAGCAGTTGCTGGAGAAAACACGATAGCCGGCAACCCAGCGACGGTCGAGCCGCGGGTAGGCGCGCACGCACCACTCCCCGCCGTCGGAGTTCCAGCGGACGCTGACCGCGAAGACCTCGGCGTTGACCCCACGAACATAGAAGATGTTCGCGTAACCGTTTGCGAGGAGCGCGCCTGCGCGACCTTTCGGCTGGCGCAAAATCATGCCTGCGAGGTAGGCCGAGAATGCGAAGGCGTTCTCGAAGACGTGATGCTCGGGAAGCTCTCTCCTGATCTCCGCGTCGTTTGCGGGCTTTGCGAGATCGAACGAGATGGCCTTTATCGCAGGAAGCGACTCGACTGGCCTTGCGGCCGGGAGAATCCGGTCTCGAAAACCGTCCCACACGTAAAGACTTTCGCGCGTCTTGTAGAATGCGGCCGGGTCGAAGGCATCGGGACGGGCGGGGAGGGTGATCTCACCCACGCGCGCCAACCTCTTGACCATGTTGACCACCCACTCCCCTGCATTGACGCGGCGAACCGCCTCGTTGGGATCGGTGATGCCCATCTGCGCCATGAGGTTCTTGACGAGCGCGTTAAGTCTCCCAGGCAGGACGTCACTGATTGCGAAGTCTGACATGATAGGTCTCCTTAGGCTTAGTTGCCCTTTCTCTCGACACCTCTCATCCGAGGCAGGAGCGTGACCGGCATAGTCACAGCCATAAAATACCGGGCATCCAGAATCTTATGGCTGTGACTATGATTTCAAGCAAATACTGCAAGTTAAAAAAGGAACTGCTTGCCTAGTGTACTATATTTGTCTGTATTTGTCAATACCCCGCTCCGCCTTATTTCTATCGTCTTTTCTTTACTACTCATCAAAAGAGCGAGACTTGCGGTGATTCTTCTTCGGAAGATTTTTTTGTTTCTGTAATTTCTGGTTTAATCACCTCAACTTCTCCCGAAACAACAGCTGGCAGTTTTTGAAACGTTTCTTTGAATTGATTGAGCACGGTCGTGCCGCGCAGCGCTGCTGCTGGATGAAACATCGGCATGATTTTATATTTTCCAACCGTAAAAGTTTTTCCTTGGTCACGAGAAATTTTCGCATCAGGCAAAAAATAATTCATAGCAAACCTTCCCAGTGGCACGATGATACGCGGGCTGATGATTTCGATCTGACGCGCAAGATATGGTTTATATGCCTCAATCTCTTCGGGTAATGGATCGCGGTTGTCGGGGGGTCTCCGCTTCACAATGTTCGTAATATATACTTGCTCTCTCTGCCAACCAATACTTTTAATACACTCAGTGAGTAACTCTCCTCCTCTCCCTACAAACGGACGCCCCAATCGATCTTCATGAAAACCTGGCGCTTCACCAATAAACAATACTTCTGCATCTTCGTTACCTTCGCCAAATACCAGACGAGATTCTTGTAGCGGCAACAAAGCATCCTCAATCATTTCTCGCTGGAGATCTGCGAGTAATTCTTTTTTGTTCATAGAAATCCGGAAACGCGTATCAACTCAAAAGCAGCACCAACAATGAGTGCCGCAGCAATACCACCGGCAACAAGTATCTGTGTACCGAGTACGCGACGTGCAAGCAAGGCAATAATTGTTCCCTCAATACCGACACCAACCGCACCGATAATATCGATAAGTAAAATAAAGCTACGCACCCCTGCAAGATAAATCACGAGCGGCACAAATGCTGTGAGCATCCACGCAATACGCGACGAACGACCAAGATCGTACTCAAATGTGTAACGCAACTCCAGCCCGAGCGCAATATACGAAGTAATCACCGCAAGAAGTCCGAGCAGCGTTCCTATGATAAATGCTCGCTCGCCAATACTTGAGGCGAGCACCGAGAGCGAATCGTGCGGAGGCAGTCCGTTTGCCAATCCAATGATCGTGATACTAAATGCGGCATAGATAAGTATCGCAATAACACCAGATACAACAATAACGGGAAATATTTTTTTATGTGCAGATGCACCAAGAGTGTCGATGACCTCAGGGATCACTGATGCACCTGAAAGAGCAAAAAGAAAAATGCCGTACGGCAAAAACCAATCACCATTTCCACCAAACGGCACTGCAGAAAAATCAAACTGAGGCCACCATATAAAAAAGAAAATAATTGGCAAAAAAACTTCTGGCAGTGTGAGTATAAAATTGATTGAGCCAATGCGTGAAAGGCGAAAAAGAATGAGTGGTGAGATAATAACAAAAAAAGAAATGGCGAGCGCCATCTCTGAGAACGGTAAGATATGTGCAAGAAAATCACCGATGATAATGCCGTAGGCGAGCAGAAAACCCCAATAGGCAAGCAAGCGTGAAATGAGTGTTATCCAAAAACCACCCTCACCCAAATATTGGCGCGCATATCCCGGAAGACGCGCATGTCGCTTGTCTTTTAAAATAACACCTGCGTAGAGAGCATGTGTGAGAGTAACAAGAATTAAAACGATAACTGTATGAAAGAGTGACCATCCAATACCGGCCTTCACAATCGTATAGGGCAGGGCAAACATACCGGCACCAATAATCATGCCTGCCAAAAGCCCGACCGCCTTGAGCGTACGGAACATAGAAGATTTTTAAACCTCGTCTACTTTTTCTCGCTCAAGAATCGCTACAAGTTTTGCAATCAATTCTTTTGGATCGTCGGAAAAAACAACAAAAGGATTGTCTTTTGCTCGATGTGACTCTTTGATTACTTGTTCAATCATATCTGTCGTACCGCCAGTATTGGTCAGTACCCCGATAGGCTTTTTATCTTCGAAGGCAACGGTAAACTCATTGAGTGTGCCAATACGGCCGCAGCCTACAATAACGGCATCGGTCGAGCGTGTCAGTAATAGATTGCGCCCTGACATGCCGGCTCCGGTATAGATAATGACATCAAGATAGTCGAGAGGGAGGTTGAAAAAATCGCGATGCTCTTTTTCGGTAGCTGCAGGCGAGATGCCGATAGTCATTCCTCCTGCTTCTTTAGCACCAATCGCCGCCCAATACGGAAAACCGGTAGTGGCACCATTAACGAGTGTCGCGCCCATGGTTGCTATCTCGCGGCCAAGAGCCTTTGCCTTATCGAGTGCATCTGTCGAACAATGACCTGTCTCTGCCGCCCCCGATACGCAAAACTTGAGTCTCAGATGATTGTGTGCGGGTTTATTCATAACTCAAGAATATCAGAACTTGTGAGTCTCTCCAAGACGCGGAGCGCTAGCAGGTATCCCAAGATAATCTCGTATACGTTGCGAGAGAAAGAGCGCGGCTGACGGCTCACCCTGGACAACAAAAACTTTCTCGAGTGTATCAACGCTTTGCTGCACAAATTCAAGCAACATATTGGTGTCTGCGTGCGCCGAATATCCGTGAATTGAACGTACCTCGGCGTTAACAAAAACCTTATCACCCATAATATTGACCTGATGCTCGCCGTCCATAATGCGTCGCCCGATAGAGCCCGCGCCCTGATACCCGATAAAAAGAATGATGCTATTTTTATCGTGCAAATAACGGCGCGCATGATGCAAGATACGGCCGCCCGTCATCATACCCGCACCCGCCAAAATCACTTTGGGTCCGCGTACATTATTTATTGCTCTTGATTCATCCGATGTCAGGGTACGATGCAAACCGGGAAAATCAAAAAGATCATCCCCTCCTTTAATAATTGCTTTGGCATCAGGGCTAAAGTAACTCATGTGCTTGCGATACACGTCAGTAGCACGGATAGATAGAGGACTATCGAGATACACCGGAATGCGTGGTACGCGCCCATGTTCCATAAGTTCGTTAAATTCATAAAGAAGCTCTTGAGTACGTTCGAGTGCAAACGCAGGGATCATCAGCGTGCCACCGCGTTTTGCTACATCTTCAATCGCACGCTCAAGTTTTACTTTGCGCTCGCCCGTATCTTCGTGAACACGATCACCATAGGCAGACTCGATAATCATGATATTCACCCCCACGATTGATTCGGGAGGATTGAGAAGGGGCATCGGCGTATTACCCAGGTCGCCTGTAAATAAAACTTTCTTGTCGCCAATCTCAAAGAGCATCATGGCGGAACCCAAAATATGCCCCGCCTCATACAGCGTCACGGCAACGTCGCCAACGGTAAAGCGTTGATGGTAGGGCACGCCCTCCCAAAGCTTGAGTGCACCTTCGACATCTTCCATCGCATAAAACGCCTCCTCTCCATTGCGAGACGCTTCTTTTTCTAGTACACCCAAACTATCCTCAAGCATCAGTTTACCAAAATCTTTTGTCGGAATTGTAGAAAAAATCTTGCCGCGGAATCCATATTTAAAAAGCTTTGGGATACGCCCTGTATGATCAATATGTGCATGCGTAACAAAAAGAGCATCGATCGTCGACGGATCATACGGAAACTCATCTACGTTACGCGCAGCACAAAAACGCGGACATTGAAACATACCGCAATCAACAAGTATGCGCGCCTTTTCTGTCTCAATAAGATAGTTGGCACCCGTCACCTCTTGGGCACCGCCACAAAAAGTAATTTTAAACATTATGTTTAGTATACCGGCTCGCGAGCACGGCGACTATAGTCGCAGCGGTAACCGCAAGCGCTATATCGATAATGGTATCTAAAATCCACAACGAGTCAGCAAAACTCGCCTCCCCTACACCAAAAAATGGCACGTTGTACTGATATTCCAAAATCTCCCAGCAGAGAGCGACGATGGTTGCAAAAAAGATAACGGCAAGCGGATTTGTATAACGCACAAATACTAAAAAAAGACAGGCGACCCATGCTCCACCCGCAAAATGCAAAACCAAATCAAGCCACCAGAAGCTATTATACCAATCACGCTCAGGAGAAATGCTCGCCACATGCATACCTAAAATCGCTACAAGCGAGATGAGGAAAAGGGCGATGCGGAGCGCCATCGCCATACTCTAGAAAGTAAGATCTTCTTCGGCGCGCCGATATCCATGGATTTCCTCAGGCGCAAACCAGAGAGCTATTTCGTGTGCCGCCTCTTCAGGCGTCTCTGATGCATGTACCAAGTTGTGTACTGAGCGTTTTTCGCGATTTGCAGATGCTGGAGAATCCACTGAAAAATCACCACGAATGGTGCCCATCTCAGCGTTGGACGGCATGGTATTGCCGGCGATTTTGCGTACCATATCGATAGCATGCACGCCCTCTACGATCATTTTGACGACAGGACCTGATGACATAAAATCGAGCAACCATCCGCGTACCATAGGACCAATCTCCTCAGGCTTCTCGGTACCAAGTTCCTTGATAGGATCGTAGCCGTATTTTTTATACGTGTTGAGTGTCTTCTCGCCGATACGATTTACCCACGTTGGATCTTTGGGATAATGCTGGTCAAATTTATCACGACCGGGCAGAACCATCTGGAGCGCAATGACTTTTAAATTACGCTGCTCAAGGCGACGGATAACCTCACCAATAAGGCCGCGCTTGACGCCATCGGGTTTTACTAAAAGAAATGTGCGCTCTTCTTTTGGATGATTCATGGGTTTAAATACACTATGGTATTAGTATCAAGCGTAGCACACAGGGAAGGATTTTCAAGAACACTGCTGCCACCCCCTTCCATCACTGATAAAACAAAGACGGCCATCTCTATCCGTACGAAACAGCTCTGCACCAACCTTCAAAATGCGATCGAGCGCCTCCTTGTGCGGGTGACCATATCGATTACTCTCCCCCGCCGACACAACAGCAACCTTGGGGTTCACGCGCTCCAAAAATAAATCTGTCGAAGAATTTTTTGACCCGTGATGTGCCACTTTCAAAATATCACTTTGTAGATTTATACCAGAAAGTGCCAAACGAACCTCGTCATCACGCTCGATATCTCCGGCCAGAAGTATTTCGTCCTCGCCGTACACTAAACGTGAGACGATCATAACGTCGTTTGCTTTTGATTGAGGTTGATCGCGCTCGCCGCTAGCGGGCCCCAGAATGTCAATAAAAGCACCGCCGCCCAATATCAATCGATCTCCCGCAGTGGCTACGTGTCGCCCAGCTTCCTCATCAGCTATCAATGCACGTAGCTCGCGCCATATCGCTGTGTCAGCAACTATGCCATTTTCTATTACCGTACCGACATCATATCTGCGCAACACTTCAGTAAGTCCGCCGATATGATCAGCATCGGTATGTGTCGCCATTACCATGTCAATCTGCCGATCGTAGAGTGGCATGACTGCAGCAAGCTCGCCGAGTACACGCGCGCCTGCACCACCATCGATAAGTACCTGCGCGCCAGAAGGAGTCTCGATAAATATTGCATCGCCCTGGCCAACATTTAAAAACACGACTTTTAGCTTATGCTCCGACTCTGCAAAAACAACATACCACGCAAACACTGCGACAGTGACTAAGATAATTAAAATAAAACCTTTCTGACGCTCCATACTATCAGTATAACCGAGCAAACCACTCGACAATAAAAAGTTGATACCAAAGAATAAGCATGGCGGGAAGACTAACAAACGTTGATACACTACTAGCAAATATACCGACTGCCCCCGCGACAAACGCGCACGCCATCGCAATTGGCATGGTTACAATAATCAAAATATTCGCTGGTATGGAAACGATGGACGGCAACCCAAAATAAAAAACGATAAATGGCAACGTGGCAATTTGTGCCGATAACGTAGTCGAGAGCGCCTCACGTATACCAAAACGCTTTGGTATAAATAGAAATATTCTATCAAAGCGTGGCACCAAAAATATAATACCAGCAGTAGCCGCAACAGAGAGCTGAAACCCTATATCACCGAAAAGAATACTCGGCTCCCAAAAAAGCATAGCAACCACCGCATACAAAAGCGCACGCCCCGCCATATAGTGATGCCCGGCACGACGCACAACCAATACTAAAACACCCATAAGTGCAGCCCGTACCAGCGAGCTTGCAGCTCCCGTAGCAATAACAAAAAAGGCAATACCAAGTGCTGGCAGGGCGATGCCACGCGAAAGCGATCCAAGATATTCGGCAATGACCGTCACGTTGTACCCTGAGAGTGCTGTCAGGTGTGATGTGCCCGTCCTACGAAACGCTTGGCGTAATTCGTATGACATACCTTGGCGATCACCCAGCAAAATACCTTTTGCATATGATGCCTCGGGCTCCCGGAGCGCCGTATCAAGGCCGCCAGCAAAAAGATTGCGCACATATTCGAGTGGCGGCGCTATATGCCTAAAGAAAGAAAACGTTAATGCTTCCCCATCTGCTCGTACAATGCCAAAAAGAAAAAATCCCAACACCAACGCTACAACAAATATTTTGCGCGAGAAAAATGCGCCCGCAATACACACACCAAGACCGATGCTGAGCGCTATAAAAAAGACGCTCGATATGAACGTCCCGAGATCCAAAGCCATACCTGCGATAAACGCAAACGCACTCCACAGCACGACATCGCGCCTCGCAAGATACTCACCGAGAGAAATATTTGTATTATTTGTGAGATCTTTGGAGTACATCTGTATATTTCAAATCAGTTCTCCAACCAATCTCATCAAATAGTACGGATATTTCTTTGTAAGATTTTATAGTAGGGATTTTTGTGTACCTCGATCAAGTGCCTCGTTGACCATGCGGTCAGCATCTTTGTTTCTCTCGCGCGGCACGTGTACAAATGATACTTCGCCAAAATCAATCATCAAATTCCATACCTTCAAAAAAAGAGGTACGATATTTTCATTTTCTACTTTATATTCGTGATTGAGTTGGCGACATGCAAGTTCTGAATCCATGCGTATCTCCATCTGCATAGTTTTTGTTTTATCCTTTCCAAAAAGCTGTTTTGCCTTTTTGAGTGCATAGATAATCGCCTCATATTCAGCTTCATTGTTTGTTCGCACACCAAGCGGCTCGCCATATTGTTTGGTCACATGACCTTTCTCATCGACAAATGCAACCCCAAGTGCCGCGGGTCCCGGATTGCCCCGCGATCCCCCATCGGTATAGGCGATAATTTTTTGATTCATTTTATTTTACTATTTGAGAACAATCAAAATTCGAGTTATCACCATTTAACGAGATCTCTTGCGAATGACCAAGATGATCGACACACCAGTTTTTATCAACAGGCATATATCCTCTAATCATCCATTGACTACCATCTAGAGAAGAGGTGTGAATATATTGGCCTTTTGCAAGTTTTGTCTCTTCAAAACAAGGATGATTGGGTAATTTAATCAAATGATCTTTTTCTTTACTCAATTCTTTACTCAGTTCTTGCCAGCGCTCTATTACGCCAGTGCTACTAATTTTGGGATACATCCCAAATGAATCATGATAAAGCTCCATGTACGAACGGAAACCAGACATGTTAGCTTTAATTGAACTAGACACAGACTTTGACCTCCCAGTATTAACTGCGAATGAAACAAAGATACCGGCAGTTATTGTAGCTAAAATATAAACCAGAATAAGATATATCACGCGTGTATAAATGTCGCGCTCCTGTTTGTCGGCCTTCGATCGATGGACAATACTCACTATTAAAATAAGCATTGGAATAAATAGGATAAAAAAACCAACACCTTGTTCGATATAAGGCCATGCTTTAGTTATTCCGTCTACCGAAAGTAAATCTGGCGGACAGACAAACGGCGCAGGTTTATAGAAATTATTTGCGGTAACTGAGAAAAGTATCGCAATTAATACAACAACAAAAGGAAACAAAGCGGTAAATATAAAAAATCTTTTCGCTTGCTTATCGGCACTTTCCTTATAAAAAGCTTTTTTGGGCACATCAAATACAAGCGATGTATACCACGCCAAAAGACTCACCTCTATTACGATGAAAAGCGCGAGAAAGAAAAGTGCCATTTTTAGCTTAAATACCCCACCTGCCGCAACCAATAATTATTCTCCCACTCCCAAAGGGTTTTGGCAGCGTTAAATGCTTTCATGTCATTGAAATAGTACGGAAACTCGCGCATCTCGACGACGCCCTCTACCTTACCCCAATCATGCTGGTCTTCCTGGCACGTCTTTTTGCCATTGGGGCGGATTTTTGCGCGACCGCCTTTCTCGCGCAACTTTGATCCACACAGCGTACATACTTTATGCTGATCAATACGCAAGATCCACCGCGTCTCGATCTGACGTGGGAGTTTGAGTGCCAACTTCACCTCATACTCTTGAAGCGCCTGTACATAGGCTGCTGTCTGCAAATTGTATTCAGGATAAAAACCAGTAGACGTTTTGATATCGAGTACACCAAACTTGCCATCTACCTCGGCGAGCGCATCTACCGTACCCGCATAGCGCTGACGGCCTGACCAAACTTGTTGCTCGATATATTCAGGATGAAAAAATATTTTGCGCTCGTCGTTGAACTCACAAAAAGCTTCGACTGCGGGTGCGATTTCCGCAGGTATATCTGTTTTTTCGCCTATGGCAATCTTTTGCACAGTCTCGTGTACGAGTGTCCCCTCGAGAGCTGACTTTTCTTTGACAGCTTCAGCTGCCTCAAAACTACCCATCTCACGGAAAAAGTTTTGGAGCGCTGGTTTTGATTTAACCTCGAGTATTTTTGTCACACGCGGATACCACCGCCCCCCTATCTCGTAGCCGTTTTTTTCTTTAAAATCGTTGCCATCAATATGCCGCATTTGGACAGTATATCATTCTCGCTCCACGGTGGGAACGGAAACCGTTGCCATCGGCAACGGAGTGGCCCTTTGTTCGCTTATTGGTTGTTCAAGGTACCGCGCATCTTCTTCTATGAGATAAACTTGCGCCGCATAGTAGACAACAAGCAAAACAATGAACGCAACGAGCATAAAATAAAGAAACCAACGATTGGGATGAAGAGGTTTGAGCAAAATCATATATTTAGTATTTCATAGGTTCTTATTTTTGCGAAGAGCATCAATGCCTGGCAAGGTACCATCAGCCAAAAAATCGAGCATAGCACCACCTCCGGTAGAAACATGAAAGAAACTCTTACCAATCTTCATCTCATCGAGCACTTCGAGCGTATCCCCACCACCAATGATCACCTTGCCTTTTGCGCGCGCAAGCAGACGCAAAAGATCGCGCGTCCCCTGATCATGCCCGCCCTCTAAATAACCGAGTGGGCCGTTCCACAAAATAGTTTTGGCGGTACGCACAATATCACCAAGTACCGCGATGGTCTGGGGGCCAATATCATAAATAGAGTCGCCCTTCCCTACCTCAAAAGCACTCTCGACCCTGCCCTTGTCTCCAAGTCGCACATCGAATGGCAACATAATCTTTTTTGAAAGTAAAAAATGTTTTTTGATATCGGGCAAGGCTTTTTTCTCATATAAAGATTTGCCGACCTCAAGATCATGTGCGGCAAGAAAGGTATTGGCAAGTACGCCGCCGACAAATACTGCATCAGCTCGCGGTACAAATTTTTTGAGAAGTGCAAATTTAGTTTCAAATTTTGCGCCACCAATAATAACCAAAAATGGTTTTTGGGGATGAAGGGCGTGTGCCAGGCGTTCTACCTCGCGCCGAAAAAGTGGTCCCGCGTATGACGGCACATATCGCGTCACACCTACGATTGATGCATGATCACGATGAGAGACACTAAATGCTTCGTTGATATAGATATCACTAAATGAAGCAAGCAGCTTCGCAAAGGCTGGATTGTTTTTTTCTTCCCCTTTGTGAAAACGGATATTTTCCAGCAGTATAGTGCTCTTTGCAGCGGCACTGCGTATTCGGCTCGCATCATATGAATCATCAAACGCTAGGGGTACGCCAAGCATTTTGCCAATCACGCGAGAAAGTGGGCGAAGCGAAAGCTGACGTTTTTTTTCATTTTCAATGTGCGCTGCGAGTACAACCTGCGCACCGCGAGACCGCAATAGCTTAATCGTGGGTGCCGTATGGCGAATACGAAAACTGTCTTTGATGCGGCCGCGCATGAGCGGCTCATTGAAATCAACGCGTACAAGCACCGTCTTGCCTCGAAGGTTCTTGGGAATGTCTACGAAGTGGTACGAGCGCATTGGACAATAGCAATAAATGACTTGGGGTTAAGACTCTCGCGACCCACCAACAATCCGGCAACATCGCGCTCGCGCAAAAAATCAGCAGCATTATCGGGAGCGGTCGAGCCGCCATAGATAACACGGAGTGATTTGGCGCGGGTGGAACCGAAACGAGCGGCGACTGTTTTTTTAATAAAGAGCGCTGCCTCTGCTGCGTCCTTGGGCGTAGCGGGTTTGTGTCCTGCGCCGATAGCCCAAAGCGGCTCGTAGGCAACGACGACGCGGCCTATTTCTGATTGTTTAACCGATGCGAGCGAATGCTCAAGCTGAGCTCGAATAACTGAAAAGAAGACTCCATCAGCGTCACGACGCTCCTCCCCCACGCATACGATAGGAGTGAGTTTGGAATCGAGTGCTCGTCGAACTTTTTTTGCGACAATCTCGTCAGTCTCGTGCATACGTCTCCGCTCCGAATGACCGACGATCACATACTCTGCGCCAAACGTTTTAAGCATTAACCCTGAGACTTCACCAGTGTAGGCTCCTTCCTTTTCCCAAAAAATATCTTGAGCGCCAAGCGCATAGGCGCTAGAACGCGAGAAGAGTGCCAAATAGGGAAAGGGTGGCGCCACCACAACATCAGCATACTTCAATGCAGCACGCGCACGAGCGAGGGCAGCTAAAAAACGCTGTACTGATGTTTTGTCGTTTGGGTTCATCTTCCAATTGGCTACGATGAGTTTTTTCATATTATTGCGCTCCCCTTAAATATTCCGCCGCTGCCTCGGGCGCTACTTCAATTACGCGAATACCGGCACCGTGCTCGACACCGCCAAAGATTGAAGTCTTGGGTTCAATTTCTAAATGCCAATGGTAATAGCGATAATCTTGTTTGTCGACGGGAGCAGTATGAATAAAGAAATTGTACGGTACATTGCCAATCACTTTCTTGAGGCGACGCAGGGCAGCCGTTAACGCATCGGCAAGATATAAACGCTGCTCGGGTGTTATTTCTTCAAAATGTGATCCGTGGTCTCGCGGGAAAATACGCAACTCAAAAGATGCGCTTGGCGCATACGGAACGACGATGACAAACTCTTTGTTGTGATAGACAAGTCGCTCCCCCGAGATTTCGTCTGCCGCAATAATTTCACAGTGCACGCACGTCGCCTTCTTTTCAAACCACGCGCGCGATCCGTTGACAGACTGGCGCACATCATGTGGTACGAATGGCAATGCTAAAATTTGCGAATGCGGGTGCCAAATCGAGGCGCCTGAGGCCGCACCATGATTATGAAACACAAGCACATAATCGAGGCAATCCTCATCTTTGTGCGCCAAGATTCTGTCTTGGTATGCACGTATGATAAGCTCTGCCTCCTCTGGTTTCATGTCTGCCAAAAAAGTATTGTGCCCTCGCGGGATTACTACCTCATGAAAACCGACTGCTGCCATCATGCGCGCCAAACCCTCACCTGGCGGCGTGGGGCAAACGCCTTTATGTTTAGTAACAAACGGATATTTATTTGGGATTACTTGGAGTGACCAAGTTTTTGCAAGTGGTCCTTTGCCGCGAGCGCCTTCTGCCGTATACCATTCAAGCGGTTCACCATTGCCTGCTTTTTGTGGATCTTCAAATGGACAATCTTTTTTGGGTGTTGCCTTGCCGATATCAATTTTGAACTGATTGGGTCTGCGTGCGCGGGCGGGTGCTACAAGAACCCAATCTCCGCTCACAGGGTTTTGTCGAAGCTCTGGTCCCTGATTCATAAATATTTATTTTTCGTACTGACGCGTGATAAGCCACCAGCGCACCTTAACGGTCTCGAGCAGTACGCCGATGTAGCCCGAAAGTTTTACGTGACTCGCTGCATCATTCACCCAATAAGCGGGTACAAAAGCAATTGAAAACCCAAAGTGACGCGCGAGCGCCAATGCTTCAATATCAAAACCCCAACGGTCAATCTTGGATACGGCAAAAATCTTCTCTGCTGATTTTTTATTGAACGCTTTAAATCCGCATTGAGTGTCCCAAATGCCGTAAACCGCTACAATCTGGATAAAAAGATTTCCCATGTTGCCCATCATCCGTTTTGCAAAAGGCTGAGGTACTGCTTGGCGCGCACCAGGCGCATCTTTTTCATCACGCGAGCAGATGACGATATCTTTACCTGCATCAAAAAGTGGCTTCATCTTGGCAAAATGACTAATATCAGTCGAATTATCTGCGTCAGTAAAAAGGCGAACTTGCCCACGAGCCGCCATCATCCCCTCACGCACGGTATACCCCTTGCCCCGATTTTCTTTGCGATCGATAACATGCACATTATCTTTGCCTGATGCAAACGCTTGGGCAACGCGAGCGGTGCCGTCTTTTGCGCCGTCGATAGCAATAACAATCTCTGAAGAAAACGTCTGTGTGCCAAGCCACTTCTCTATCGCAGCAAGCGTGGTACTAATACGCTTTTCTTCGTTGTATGCGGGTATGATGACCGACAGATAGGGTTCCATGTCCCCTATAGTAGCATATTCTTGCGTCGCTCCAAGTAACTTTGGAGGATAATAGCAGCGGCGGACGCATCAATAGCACCCTTGGTGCCACCCTGCCGCGTCACCTCGCTCGAAGAAAGAAATTCGTCCTCAAGTTCGACAGGAACACCGAATGATTCAAGACTTTTTGCAAACGCGCGCACCTCTCCCGTCATGTCCGTATCGTGCATATCTCCAAGCGCACGGGGCAAGCCCACCACAATACGTGTCACCTGTTCTTTTTTTACTAAATCGCCAATGTCATCGACAAGTCGCTTATTGTTCTCAAGAATTTTATGGGGAAATGCCATGGTGCCTGCGTCATCCGAGAGCGCAGTGCCTACACGCCTGCCACCGTAATCAATACCAAGCATGCGCATCATCATATCTACTCAACTTTCGTAATAATCTCTGATCCTCTTTTTGTAACCAAAAGCGTATGTTCAAAATGCGCAGCAGGTTTGCCATCGCGTGTTGACCAAACCCAGCCATCTTTACTCACTTTTATTTTTGGCGAGCCCAATGTCACCATCGGTTCGAGCGCTATCACCATGCCCTCGCGCAATACTTCGCGCGTTCCGCGCTCGCCCCAGTTTGGTATCTCGGGATCTTCATGTACCTTGTCGCCAACACCGTGCCCTACGAGTTCGCGTACGACGCCGAAGCCCTCGCCTTCTACATATTCTTGAATAGCCGCGCCAATATCACCGATGTGCACGCCATCACGCACGACGCCAATTCCAATCTCGAGTGCGCGACGTGTCACCTCAATTAGCTTCTTTTGTTCATATGAAATCTTGCCAACTGCCACAGTGATTGCTGTGTCGGTAAAAATACCCTCATACTGCATACCAATATCAAGACCGACGATATCACCCTCGATAAGCGCGCGCTCGCCCGGGATACCATGCACTATTTCATCATTGACCGAGACACAAAGTGTCGCAGGATATGCATGCTTGGTGCCATCAGTACGATAATCTTTAAACGACGGGCGCCCGCCAGATTTTATGATCAACTCTTCTGCGAGTGCATCAAGCTCACGCGTAGTAACGCCCGGCGCCACACGTGCTCGCACAGCCGCAAGAACAGCAGCAAGCCGCTTGCCACCCTCACGAAGATTTTTTATTTGTTGATCGTTTTGTATGGTCATGAAGCGATGCTTTGTATTTTTTCGTTGACACGTTCGTGAATCTCTTCGGGAGTTCCTTCGCCTGCCACTTCGAGTACCGGTACACCAATTGCCACCGCAAACGGGACAATTTCTTTGGTATGCCGCAAATACTCAACGAGGCGTTTTTCGATAATATCTTCTTTATCGAGCACGCGGCGGATAAGTTCGCCCCCGCATACAGGGCAAAAATCCATCGCGTCATTTTCTGGCGTCGAGATGAGCGGCTGGCCGCATTTTTTACATATGCGCCGGCGTGAATTGCGACCGATAGAAACTTCTGGTGGCACTTCAATGTTTATGATCGCCGTCTGCCCTTCACCATAGATACTCGCGAGAAACGGTATGATAAACTCCGCCTCTTCTCGCGTGCGTGGAGACCCGGACAAGATAATACCAAGCCCTTCGTGCGCGATTTGCTTAACCCCGTCAGTGATGATCTGCATCTTGAAATGTGAACCGGTGAGATATCCTTTCTCAAAACGCTCGCGTTCAAGACGCACCTCGGGATCATTTTGACGCTTGGGATCGGCAAGTGCTTTTTCAATCGCACGACCGGTATCAAAATGACGATACCCGCCGTGATTTTCCACAAAGAGATTTGCCTGCGTACCCTTACCCGCCCCCGGTGGGCCAATGAAAATGATAACCGCGGGGTGGGGCAACGTCATATTTTTAGTATTGCACGCCAAACGCCATTAGGCGAGTCTTTAGAGAAAAACTACTTTTTGTAGACATCGTGACTTCCGACGGCTAGAAAAACAGCCGCGTCTTTCTTCTCGTATATAAATACGATTCTTGTCTGATAGTTAACTGAAAAACTATATCTTCCTGCAAGACGCCCTTTGAGTTTGTGTACTTTTAATTGCTTGTGATTTTTTATATTTTTGAACAGCTCAAGCTTTTCTACCACTTCTTCCTGAAGTTCTTCTTCGAGTGCATTGAATTGGCGTATAAAAGTGGGCTTGAAACTAACTTGTATCATTTGAGTTTCTTGGCAAGCGCCCTCAAATCACCCCTCAAAGTGGGTTCTGTCTCCGCCTTGAGCACAGCCTCTACCGCCTCTTCTTCGGCAAGGAGTACGAGCGCGTGGCGAACAACGGCCGCTTTATTGGCTGCCTTTCCCAGTTTTACCTGCTTTTTTATAAATTCCTCAAGATGGGGGGGTACGGGTACTGATAGTGTAGTCATGATAGTTCTTTATGATAAAATAATATGATATTATCATATATCTTGCGCGCAAGATCGTCAATATTCGCCGTCTCTACTTCCGTTCTTCCCTTGCTCGCCTCTCAAGTCCTTCCATATACTCATCTTTAAACTTACGATAAGCGCCGTAATCATCAGGATATTTTTCGTAAAGCCCCCTTTTCAATTGAGAGTATTTACTCACCTCGTCGGGGTGCCGACGTAGGTAATCTCTGATTACCAGCATTTCCTCAACATGCGGATGACTTTCTTCAAAGACATGAACATTAAAAATACTAAAACCGTCTTCCACTTTTCGAAAAAGATAAGAATCTGGTTTTATATATTCTGGTAAAAACTCGTACCCGAGAGTTCTCATCTGGACAACATATTTTTTTGCCGACGTAAGAACTTTGACAGAAATTACAATATCAATGACCGACTTCCCATCCATACCCGGAACAGCGGAGCTTCCGATATGCTCAATGGAAAGTGCGTCTTCCCCAAAGATTTTATTCAGAACTTTCGCTTCTTCTTCAAACAGCTTTGGCCAACTTGGATTATACGCTTGTACGCGGTATTTGCGCCCCTCGTAGGAGTTCATAGTAAATATGATAACATGAAAAAATTCCGATCTTGTTAGCGATCAAATGGCCAAGAGATTAGTCGGGTAGTGACATCTAGTCGTACTCGCGAAGAGTCATCTGCGCGCGTACTTGCTTGATAGTTTCAATAACTACCGAGACAACGATAAGGAGTGCAGTGCCGCCAAGAGCCAGCGCTTGCGTACCCGTAATCGTTTGCATGGCGAGTGGGAGGACTGCGATAGCACCCAAGAAGAGTGCGCCCACCAAGGTAATACGCGTGATAAGTTTGCGAAGATATTCAGAGGTTGAAGGGCCTGGGCGAATGCCTGGGATAAAACCGCCTTGTTTCTGCAAGTTCGAAGAGATCGCGTCAGGATCAAAGGTCACTGACGTGTAGAAATAGGTAAAGAGAAATACAAGCAAAAAGTACATGCCGCCGTAAATCCACTGATTGTTGGAGATCGTCAAAAGCGTATTACCAACACCTGCGATGGCAGGATATCGAGATGCCGCAAACATGTTGCCAATAAGTGATGGAAAAAGCAAAATAGAAATTGCGAAAATAATCGGAATAACACCGGCTTGGTTTACACGAAGCGGAAGATAGGTCGATACTCCCCCGTACATGCGCATACCACGCACGCGCTTGGTGTATGAAATCGGGATTGGACGCTCAGCCTCCGTAATGATCACCGTACCTGCAATGATGAGTGGAGCAGCAATCAAGAACGCAAGAATAGTTGGTAACTGGGAGGCATCATAGGCAAAGAGAGTCTGCTGAACGCTCGAGGGAACACCCGCCACGATACCAGCAAAGATCAAAAGTGAAATGCCGTTACCAATACCGTATTCGGATACTACCTCACCAATCCACATGAGAAGCAGCGCTCCACCGGTAACAACAATGAGGTTGGTGATCAAGTCAAAAGCACCGAGCTTCGGGATAATATTCTGCTGCATCAAAAGTGCTAAAAGCGCATACCCCTGCAAAAACGAAAGAGGCACGGCAAGCATGCGCGAGTACTGATTGAATTTTTTGCGGCCTGTCTGACCATCTTCCTGATACATTTCTTTGAGCGATGGGAAGATCATAGTGAACAACTGCATGATGATCGATGCTGTGATATAGGGCCCTACGCCAAGCATCACGATGGAGACATTATCGAGTGCGCCACCCGAGAAAATATTGAGAAGTCCCAAAAAGTTGCTGCCCAAAAAATCAGGCCGCACGCGAGGATCAAATGCGGGAATAGGAATAATGGCAAGAAAACGAAAGAGTGCCAAAAATCCGAGCACGACGAGGATGCGTCTCCGCAAATCTCTGTCTTTAAGTGCTTGCCACATATTTGCCATAATTATTTTTGAAGATTAGCGGAGATTTCGCAACCTTTGATTGCAAACGCTGAAATGGTACCGGGGCCTACGATCTTAACAGCGGGAATTTTGCCACCGATACGCTTGATAAGCCCCCTCTTGTAGAGCTCTTTGGGGGTGATGACTTCGCCTTTCTGAAACTTCTTTGCGAGAGCAGAAAGTTTGATTGAGATTGAATTACGCGGAATAAAATACACGGCATGACCTCGGCGCTTTGGAATTTTCATGATAAGGTCGCGCATCTCAGGGCGAATGCGGCGACCTGCGCGTGCTTTTTGACCCTTGATACCACGGCCGGAAAAACTGCCGCGCTTGCCGCCTCTGCCAATACGTACTGCTTTTTTGCGGGGACTACCCGTTTTTACGCTGTGTAATTGCATATGGTCGTAATTGCTTGAGTGCCAAAATGGCTGCTCGAGCATTGTTAAGTTTATTGGTCGTACGCGACAAAAGTTTCGCACTCGCATTCTCGATACCAGCAAAATCAAGCACCGTGCGGATCGGACCACCTGCTACCAATCCTCTACCCTCGCGGGCCGGTTTCAAGAGCAAACGAGTCGAGCCGAGTTTTGCTTCAACCTCATAGGGAATTGATTTTGACTTGGTGATCGGTACGACAATGACTGATGCACGAGCAACGCGAAGCGCCTTCTCGATTGATTTTGCGGTGTCATTGCCTTTGGCAACACCGACGCCGACGCGGCCGAGCTTGTCACCATAGACAACCGTCGCGCGAAAACTAAAGCGACGACCGCCCCTCATAACACGAGCTACACGACGAAGATCGATAAGGCGGTGATGCCCCTCTTCAGCCGGACGCTCTCTACGCGGCCTGTTTGATGGTCTTCCTCCTGACCGTTGTTGTGGTTGTGGTGCCATATATTAGAATTCCAATCCTCCTTCGCGAGCCGCCTCGGCAAATGCGCGCACGCGTCCGTGATACTGATAACCTCCGCGATCAAATACGACTTTGGTGATACCTTTTTCTTTTGCCTTGTCAGCGATAAGTTTGCCAAGCGCACGTGCACGATCTTGCTTGGTGCCTTTGAGCTTCATTGCCATATCAGAAAGACCTACAATCGTGAGGCCTTTGGTGTCATCGATAACCTGCACCTGAAGATAGCGAGAAGAACGAGAAAGTGCAAGGCGCGGACGTACATCCGAACCCGACACCTTCGCGCGTACGCGGCGGTGACGATTAGCAGTGCGTTGTTTTGCTGTCTGTTTCATAGAGATTATGCGCCCGATGACGCCTTCTTACCTGCCTTTCTGCGCACGACCTCGCCCGCATAGCGAATACCCTTGCCCTTGTAGGGCTCGGGTTTTTTGAGTGCGCGGATTTCTGCCGCGGCCTTTCCTACTGCGTCCTTTGAAATACCAGAAACCAAGATAGTGTTTTTCTCAACTTTGAGCTCAACACCATCGGGTGCAGGAAAAAGAACGGGGTGGGAAAACCCGAGTGCCAATTCAACATCCTTACCTTTTTGTGTGGCACGGAATCCTACGCCTTCAATCTCAAGCTTGATATCATATCCTGCAGTCACACCCTTCACCATGTTGGCGATATGTGCGCGCATCGTTCCCCAAAGCTTGAGTGCTTCGCGCGTCTGATGCAACGGCGAGATCGTCACTATATTATTTTCTTGGGTAACACCAATATCAAAAGGAAGCGCGCGCTTGAGGGTGCCTTTCGGTCCTTTAACCTCCACAAAACCAGCGGAGACTGCAACAGTCACGCCATCGGGAAGCACTACGGGTTGTTTACCAATACGACTCATATATAGTTACCAAATTTCAAATAAAACTTCGCCGCCAACGCGTGCCTTGCGCGCTTCACGATCCGTCATCAAACCCTTTGAGGTAGAGATAACTTGTACGCCGTATCCATGCTTGATGCTATGGATCTCGCTCGCTCCGCGATACACACGGCGTGAGAGCTTTGAGATACGGCGAGCACCATCGATACGTCCTTCCCCTTCTGGGTTGTAAGCGAGGGTTACCTCGATGTAACGCTTTGCGCGCTTGCCTCGGCGATCAATCTTCTTGATGTAAGAAGATTGTTCAAGAACTTTTGATACCTCCCACAAAAATTTTGAATACGGAACAAGCGTCGTCTCGCGACGAGCAGCCTGTGCGTTCTTCACGCGTACCAAAAAGTCTGAAAGTGGATCTCTTACCATGATGATTTTTTAATGCCCGGCAGCATACCTTCGTTGGCAAGTTCGCGGAAACAAATGCGACATAAGTCGAAATCACGCATATAGCCGCGTTTGCGGCCGCAACGAAAGCATCGGCGAACGATTCGCGTCGAGAACTTTGGTTTGCGTGTTGCGCGTATGCGCACTGATGTTTTTGCCATATAAGGTCGCTCTAGTATACTGAAAAAATTACTTTTTAGCAAGCGGAAACCCGAGCAAGCGAAAGAGGGTTTCTGCTTTTTCTTTCGACCCGGCGTTGGTTACCACCGTCACCTGAATGCTATAAATACGACGCACATCCTCACCGATCATCTCGGGGAAAATAATATTTTCGCGGATACCTACATGAAGATTGCCGTGCTCGTCTACCGATGAGAGCGGAATACCGCGGAAGTCACGCATGCGAGGAATAGCTGAATTTACAAAGCGATCAAGAAAATCGTTCATACGCTTGCCACGCAAGGTGACACGATAACCGACGAGTGAACCAACGCGCGTCTTAAATGATGCGATAGCAATGCGTGCTGGACGCTTTTGAGGCTTCTGGCCCGTTACCATTTCCAAGAAGCGCGCGAGCTCTTCGCGCTCTTTATCATCTTTGAGGCGTCCGACACCAGCGTTGACAATCACTTTGAGAACGCGCGGGACGGCAAAAATATTTTTTGTCCCATGTTCTTTTTGGAATGTCGGGAGCGCTTTTTCTTTATGTATTTCTGAAATTCGTTTCATATAATCTCCTTAGGAAAGACTTGCCTTACATTTCTTGCAAACGCGCGTCTTTGTACCATCATGCATCTCAAAACCCACGCGGGTTATCTTGCTGCATGAAGGACACAAGACCTGCACATTGGCTGCCCATACTGGATGGTTTACCTTTACGCGCTGACCTTTTTCTCCCCCACGGCGTGGGCGAGTGTGGCGAGTCTTTTCATTGACACCCTCAACAACTATCTTGCCGAGGACAGGAAAGGTGCGAAGGATCTTACCCTTCTTGCCATGATCTTTTCCTTTCATAACGACGACAGTGTCGCCTTTTTTGAGTTTAAGCGTATTCATTAGAGTACCTCCTGTGCGAGTGAAATAATCTTGGTATACCCAAGGTCGCGAAGTTCTCGCGCAATGGGGCCGAAGATACGACCGCCTCTAGGCTCGCCCTTTGCATCAATCACGACTGCTGCATTGTCATCAAAACGGATATACGAACCGTCTTTGCGGCGCAACGGTGCGCGCTGGCGCACGATAACCGCGCGGACGATTTCTTTTTTCTTGAGCGTTTTGCGGGGTTCGGCAATCTGTACTGATGCGATCACAATATCGCCGATGCGCGCATAACGCTTGCGGGTACCACCGAGCACCTTGAACACACGGATGATGCGTGCACCCGTATTATCTGCTACTACCAATAGTGATCGTGGTTGTACCATATATCTCCTTTATTTCTGTTCCTTTACCGCTGTCCAACGCTTGTCGCGTGACATGCGCGGGATTGGCATCAAGGTGACCTTGTCCCCTTCTTTCAAAGAGTTGTCCTCGATGTGTGCTTTGTAACGCTTTGAGACACGCATAAATTTATGATACTTTGGGTGTTTTTTCAAGCGTGCAACCTCAACAACCACGGTCTTTTGCATTTTGGCCGAGACTACCGTACCTTTTAATTTTTGGATGTGTTTGGTTGTCATGATTGTTTTTCTCCCAAAAGTGTGAGAATGCGTGCGCGCTCTCGCCTGAGTCCGCGCACCTCTTTGACATTCTTTGAACGTGCGCGAAGGTGGTGAAAGGTAGACTCTGCGATCTTTTGATTGGTTGATTTCAAAATCTCGAGAAGTTCCGCCTCTGTTTTGGTTCGTAAATCTTTTGCTTTCATATAATCTCCTTACCCGCGGGCTACGAACTTGATCTTGACGGGTAATTTGGCACCGGCCTTGCGTATCGCCTCGCGTGCTGCTTCCTCTGAGATACCATCTATCTCGAAGAGTACGCGGCCTGGTCGTACGGGAAACACATAGTGGTCAGGCGCACCCTTACCGCCACCCATCGTTACTTCGGGAGGGCGGCGCGTGATCGGCTTGTCAGGAAAGATACGAATCCAGAGCTTGCCACTCTTTTGCATAGAACGCGTGAGCACCTTGCGAGCAGCTTCAATCTGGCGTGAGTTGATCCACGCAGTACTGTCTGCCTTGAGCGCATACTGGCCAAAAGAAACTTTCACACCACGCGTCTCAACCGTGCGCTTGCGAGAACGACCCTTTTGCCATTTGCGATATTTGACCTTTTTGGGGACTAACATATGTTTTATTTATCTTTGTTATGGCCTTTCTTATCTTCGGCAAAAACTTCGCCCTTATAAAGCCAGACCTTGATACCAATCGTGCCGTAGGGCAAGATTGCACGCTCGCGAGCGAACTCTACGTCTGCACGCATGGTCTGAAGCGGGATCAATCCGTCGCGAAGCCACTCGACGCGACCCATCTCAGAACCATCAAGACGGCCCGATACCTGGATGCGAATACCCTTGGCGGCACCCGAGGTCATCACCTTTTGAATGTTGATCTTGAGGGTGCGGCGAAACGGCAAGCGCTTTTCGAGATCTTGTGCAACGAGACGCGCGACGGAGGCCGCATCACCAAACGGATTGCGAACTTCTTCGATCGTGATGCGAAGATCTTTGATAGCAAACTTTTTGTGAATGTCTTTTTTGAGACGCTCAATCCCCTCGCCACCGCGGCCAATCAAAAGACCTGGGCGAGGTGTGCGAACGATCACCTGCATGGTGTTACGTGAACGCTCAATCTCGATACCTGAGATCATTTGGGTGCGAAGTTTTTTCATCAACCACTCGCGGAGGGTGACGTCTTCTTTGAGAAACTTCGTGTATTGTTTCGTATTAAACCAGCGTGAGCGCCAGTCACGAAGGATACCGATTCTATGTGCGTATGGATGTACTGAATGTCCCATATTATTTTTTACCTCCTGACACTGGCTCTTGAGCCTCAAGTGTTAATGAAATATGACTCGTGCGCTTGCGGATAGGAAAAGCTCGGCCTCGCGCGCGTGGCATTGAACGCTTGAGCGTACGGCCCTCATCGACTCGAAAATCAGAGATGACAAGCGGCGTTGACTCAGCCACCTTAGCATTGTGACGGGCATTGGCAACCGCGCTGCGGATCAATTTTAAAATTGGCTCTGCACCGCGCTTAGGAAGAGTCCTGAGCTGAACCTCGGCTGCACGCACCTCCATGCCTTTTACCATATCAGTAACCAAGCGCACCTTGCGGGGTGCGATACGAAGCGAATTGAGATATGCGTGAACTTTGGTCATAAAAATTATTTACCGGTACCAGCCTTGGCAGCTTTAGCAGCTTCCTGTTCTTTGACCTTTGCGGCCGCCTCGATTTCTTTCTGCATTTTACCGCCGTGACGGGTAAACTTGCGCGTGGGGCTAAACTCGCCCAAGCGGTGACCGACCATTTCTTCAGCGATTGTGACATTGATAAAATCTCTGCCGTTGTGCACGCCAAACGTATACCCGATCATCTCAGGAGAAATTTGCGAAGCACGCGACCACGTCTTGATAGCCGTCGTCTTTGCATTTGCTGGAAGCTTTTTGATTTTGATCAAAAGCTTTGGGTCAATATAGGGTCCTTTTTTAATTGATCGTGACATAGTATCAGATTAACCGTTTTGTTTGGTTGGGCGACGCTTAACAATAAACTGCTGCGAGTATTTTTTCTTGTTGCGAGTTTTGACACCACGCGTACCCTTACCCCACATGTTCTTGGGGCGACGTGTACCCTGTGGCTGCACACCTTCACCACCACCGTATGGGTGATCGACAGGGTTCATAGCAGTACCACGAACAGTCGGGCGAATACCGAGCCAACGCGAGCGACCTGCCTTGCCGATAGTGACAAACATATGCTCTTCGTTGGAAAGCATGCCGACAGTGCCCCATGCCGCAGAATTGACCTTGCGCACTTCTTTTGAAGGCATCTTGAGAGTCGTGATGCGACCTTCTTGTGCGACAACCTCAGCTGACGAACCAGCAGAGCGGATCATGCGGCCACCGCCACCCGGTTTGAACTCAATATTGTAAACATAGGTACCTGGCACCATGCGTGAAAGCATCGTGGCATTGCCTGGTTTTACCGGAGCCTTTTCAGAGTACAAAATGACAGAATCTTTTTTCATCTCACGGCCGGCAAGCACATAGCGCTTCTCACCATCAGGATAGATAACGAGCGCGATAAATGCCGTACGGTTTGGATCGTATTCGATAGATGCAACGCGGCCTGGGATATCACGCTTGTCATACGTAAAAGAGACAAGACGATACACACGCTTGTGACCACCACCCTTGTGGCGCACCGTGATGCGACCTGCGCTGTTGCGGCCTACGTGGCGCTTACGTCCGCGGGTCAAGCTTTTTTCTGGTTTGACTCCGTGCGTCAAAACTTCCCGGTAGTTGATACCGGTCATGTGTCTGCGTGATGGAGTTGTAGGTGCGTATGATTTCATAACCAATTAAAAAATATCGATGGTCTCCCCATGACGGAGAGCCACCACCGCCTTTTTATACCCTCTTTTAACACCTTCCGTCAATCCACGGCGGCGTTTTTTCTCGCGGGCAGCAACAATCTGGACATGCTCAACGTGCACTTTGTATGCGCGCTCAACTGCCTTACGAACAGCTTGTTTGTTTGCCGTCACCGCAATGCGAAATACATACTGACCAATCTCTGAGAGCTGGCGGGCGCGCTCGGTCACGTGAGGTGCGATGAGTACCGCGCGCTCTACCCCCTCAAAGCGAGTCAAGGCCTTTGACTCTTTGTGGTCATGATCGTGATCATGGTCTTTGTGATCGTGGGTAGCCGTCTTTGCTACTTTCTTGCCAGAGCGTTTTTGTTCTTTTTCTTTATTTTTTAAAAATGGAAGAAGTGCCATATGAGTTGATTAGCGAGCAATAGTTGCCACCGCGTCTTTGGTAAATACCAAATACTTTGGCAAAAGCGCTTCTTCGACGTTGATGTTGCGCGCCTCCATGATTTCTACATATGGCAAGTTGCGAAACGCACGAATGGTTTCGGGTTGCGACTTTGCCGTCAAGATAAGCGTACGACCACCCTTTGCGCCAAATGCAGCAAAGCCAGTAGTCTTACCGAATGATTTGAGGAAAGTTGCCGCCTCTTTGGTTTTTGGTTTTTCGGTTGCAAGAGTGTCGATGAAAATAATCTCACCATCTTTGAGTTTGCGTGAGAGCGCTGCCGCAAGCGCTTTTCTGCGTGCTTTTTTGTTTATTTTGGTCGTAAAATTTTTGTCCTTTGATGGACCATGAGTCACACCACCACCAACCCAGAGGGGCGAGCGAGTTGAACCGTGTCGTGCGCGACCGGTACCCTTTTGGCGCCAAGGCTTTTTACCACCACCGCGAACATCGCCACGATCTTTGACGTGAGCGATTGCCTTGCGGCGATTTGCCTGAATCTGAACGACAGTTTCTTGTACAAGTGTAGGGCTCCAGCGAACGGCAAAAAGAGCATCAGAGAGAGTAACTTTGCCTACCGTATCGCCTTTTTGATTGTAGAGTGGAGCTTCCATGATAGTTTATGCAGAAATTTCCAAAAGTGTGCCGCGTGCACCGGGTACTGCACCGCGTACGTACAAAAGATTCTTCTCGGCATCGACTTTGGCGACACGCAAACCCTCAACCGTAACGCGTGTACCACCCATACGGCCACCCATACGAGTACCCTTGAGTACGCGCTGAGGCCATACCGCACCGATCGAGCCTGGCTCACGATGAGCGTGCTTTACACCGTGGGTCTTGGGTGCACCTTTAAAGCCGTGGCGCTTGACCACACCCTGAAAACCGCGGCCCTTCATGGTGCCTGATACCTTAACCAGATCTCCTTCGGCAAACACCGAAACATCGATTTTTGCACCCTTTTCAAATGAATCTTCGGTGCGAAATTCCTTACGGGTCTTGCCGAATGCGACCTGGACTGCCTCATAGCCATCCTTTTCCTTGCCCTTTACCTGTGAGACCTCGACGGGACCAGCCTGAATGACGGTCACAGGGATTACCGTGCCGTCGTCTTGAAATATTTGGCTCATTTCGAGCTTTTTGCCGAGGATGAATTTTTTCATAGACCCCGCTTATTGGAGCTGCTCCCTTTGGGTAATAAAACACCCCGCACGGCGGGGCTAGGCCTTACCGTTACTATCTGGGGGGAAATCACCCGAGAAACATGACCCCTTTGTAGCACAACGAAAAAGAGCTGTCTAGAGGGAAGATCAAGGCACCAAAAAAAGAATTGACAATAAGCATTTACTGGTTTATTATAGGCACCGGAAGGAGGGTTGATGACCCAACATGAAAAGAAGGCGGTTCTCATCGTCAATGGAGACCAGGAAAGCCGGCGCCTTTTGCGCTTCCGTTTGGAGCGAGCTGGCTACCGCGCAGTCATGACAACCAAGGGCAGTATTGCGCTCGACGTGATCATGGATGGCGGTAAGCCCGACCTCATCGTCACGGAGCTCGTGCTCCCTGGACTTGACGGCTTCGGCCTGATCGAAGGCGTGCGTAGACAACACACGCTCCAAGACCTGCCGATCATCGTGCTCACCGCACAGACTCTGGGCGGTGTGCGTGAGCGGGCGCTCGCGGCGGGTGCCAACGAGTTCTTCACCATCCCACTCGAGGAGCCTCTGGCTCTCACGGCGGCCATTCGGCGACTTCTCGAAGCCGTGCCCGCCCGGCACACCCAGCTCGGATAGAGCCTCCGAGCAGAGAGGAGGGGGAAATGCCTGGAGAAAGAGTTCTCGTCATCACAACCAATCTGAGCCCGCTCGAGAGCGTGCTCCAGGGACTGGGCATGATCCGAGAAGCCCGTGAGGAGTTCCTTGGCACGACCATCGTGGTGTACGGCGCGCTGGACGCGTCGCCACCAACGGAGTTCGTGCCGCTCCACCGTACACTCGAGAAGCTTCCCAACTCGTAACAAGCGCCCACGCGCGCAACCCCGGTCACCAACATCAACGGTGACCGGTTTTTTTATTGACATTTTATAAGAAATAGTATATAAAAAGCCTAGATTTCTTCCCTATCCCCTGCGGCTGCGGCCCAGGGCTTCCCCTTTACCAAAAGGGCTATCGGAGGACACGATGCGAGTAACCTTGAAAACGGGCGAGAGAATCACGGTCATGACACCGGACGACGACACAGAAGCCGGTCGTCTGGCCTACAATCTTCTCTTTACCCTGCTCGCCCTTCTCGCGTCAGAGACGCCGCGAGACATCAAGCTGAAGTTCCAATTCACTGGCAAGAACTCAGCTACGATCGCTCTGTTCATCGACGACAAGCTGCGCGAGAATATTCCGTGCATCAACTTCAACCTGGGGCGCTCGGTGGGTCGCGCACGCGCCGTCGACCTGATACGCTTCCGTCTCGGTGGGCTCGTCTGCGCGCTGACCGGCGGCAAGTTCGCACTACTCGACGACATCAACGCGGGCTCGACGATCCACCTTGCCCGCCTTCTCTGACGAGAGGAAATAACATGCCAAACAGCAAAACCGTACTACTCGCAGATACACGAAGCTACCGGATGGAATGGGAAGCGCTCATCGGATATCAGGTCGGGACACACTCAATTCGTTTCCATGAAGCTTGGAGTGTATTGAGCGCGGTCGCGGCCACACAGCGTGAGTGTCCAAACCTCATCATCACCGAGCTGCTCGGTGCCGAGCATGGATGCTGGATGATCCGTGAACTGCGCCGCATCGCGCCCGACTCCCGCATCATCGTGGTGTCGGCGAACAATACAGACAGGATCGCCGACGCAATCCATGCGGGAGCAGTCGAATACTTCACCAAGCCCCTCGACTACGACAGGTTCATCGGCACCGTGCGGCGATACCTCGAGCTCTAGGCGCACACACGCCACCAACGCCACGAGGCGCTTCTGGAAGCATTCCGGAAGCGCCTCTTTTCTTTTTTGTACGGCTTGACCGCTAGGATAAAATGGTTTACTCTCTGGGCTAAAGCTGGCGGAGCGAACGCGCCGAAGTTGGGGAACTCTCCCACCCTGATAACGGACGCCCTTGTTCGCTCCGCCAGCCCATCGAAGCACTTTCGACCATCCCCTGCAGCCAGAGACGGCATCACAAAAAAACCACACCATCCACGGTGTGGTTTCGTCATTTTATACAGAGTTAAGCGCGCGAAACTTTAATATATCGGTAAATCGAGCGCACGATACTAATAAGACCCGCGCCCAGAAGAATAGGAAGAGCAACGAGTCCCGCGGAGCATCGCCAATCTTCTCCCTGTACACCAAAGCAAGCAGCGAAAGTTATAAAAAAGATAAATGCTGCGGGAATGCCAGCGATAAGAGCTACCTCCACAATGTGCAAAAGCAAAGAAAAAATATTCACTATTTTACGGCGAGGCAAAAAGAATATGAGTACTAACACAAGTAAAAACGCGCAGAGTATTACTATCTCTGGATAAAAGAAAAATAATTCTGCGATATCTCGTAACATATTTTTATATTAATCTCTTAAAAAACTTTTTTGCCGTGCGCGTTCCAGTACATCCAGAGATGTACTGCGGCAACGATGTACAAGATAGCGGTCACCGTAAAGACAAACCCGCCCCATGCGATGCGCATTCCAATATTGTTGCCGATGATTGGTACAAGACCAAGGTTAATACCCGACACCACGCTGACAAAAAACATAACAGTATCACGCATATCTTTTTTACCAAACACTTTCTGCCCGCCTGTATACCAGCGCCAGCCGAGATATGCTGATGCCGCGCCCGAGACGAGCCACGAGAGTGTGAGGATGGTGCCTACCAGTCCATAAAAAACTGAAGAGCCAAGCAGCCAATAGAGTGGCGGCGTGCCGCCTAACAGTAATGCAAATGCGGCGATAACTAACCGCGCCTCTGACCAGAGAAAAGAATACTTTTCCAAATTCTCCGGCTTTGTAAATTCTTGTGTGGTCATATATGCATGAGATTACTGATATCGTCTTTAGTATATCACCTTAAGTTACCAACAAGCATCAACCTCTATGCACAGAACAATACTAGCGCCTAAGAACCAAAACTCCTTATAATAAACTTATGACTTACTGGCAAAGATTAGCGCGTAGTACTTCTGCCTTTGGTTTACTCTGGTTATTTGTGTTTCTATCAGATGTGCTAGGACAAGTAAAAAGCTTTGTGCCTCAAAAAGCTTATGTCCCGCAAGAAGCTCTTCTGAAAAACATACAAGAAACTTGGTTTGCCGGTTTAGTAGGTACCTTTCTCACAATAATACTGTTCTCACTTTTTATTCGCTCAGAAAAAATCTATACCGCGCAATCTACAGGATCAATAATTGGTTTCCTTTTTGCGACTGTACTTGTAATAAGCTGGAAACTATTTTCCTAAGAGTATTTTCGATCAACCAAAAACCGCCCAAGGGCGGTTTTTGGTTGGACAGGATCCTTTGACTACATCTTTACTTCGACATCAACACCGCAAATTATTTTAATTGAACAACCTTGGCCTTGGAACCAAGAAAATGTTCCAGTTTACCCTTACCTTCGCGAAAAGTATCAAAGCTGAAACCGTGAATATCGATACGTACCGGATTGCCCTTTTTATCAACATCAATAACCACGTTGCCCCTGATATCAGAATCAACGCTTTTGCCTTTACCTACGGCAAGGGAAAGTACCTCGCTGCCGCGGTCGTATGAAATTTTTCTTTGTTGTTTGCTCATAAATATTTCTTGATTTTAGATGTTTCTATAACTGTAATAACACGCAGTGTATCTTTTACTTTTTCACCAATAACTATCAACAGTCTCGGTATATGCCGCTTTTTATACAGCTTTTTAAACATCAATCTACCTCTTGCATCATATAATATTTTTGTTGGATTTACCAATGCTTCCTCAATGAGTGCTACGGAAATAGATCTCTCCTGCATCCGTAATTTTGCGTGAGGAGATAAAGTATATTTCATGGATACATACTATCACAGACATATTACACCCACCGCGCCTCTGACCAGAGAAAAGAATACTTTTCCAAATTCTCCAGCTTCATAAATTCATTTGTGGTCATAGGATTTAAGAACTAAAATATTTAATAATTAAGGAAAAACCGACAAAGACTAAAACAAAAAAAATAAATATGATGTACCGAGGGAGCTCCCCTTTCTCTTGAGGACGCTTTGCCCCAACTAAATCTTTGGCCGTACCAATAGCAATTCCAGCGGGCATGCTCCCCAAACCATATGACTGTGTATCTTTACCAGTCAAACCGGTAAGTTTTCGATATCGATACCATTTTGCATATCCAACTAATAACGTTCCTATAAAGAATGTTGGCCATAGCATTATCCAGAGATTTTCATTCATATCGGGAAATGCCGCTGTCAAAAAACCCATCGCAACAAAAGTTACAACAAATGCAAGAAGGTAGTAAGTGTAAAGCGTGAATGGTTTCCTGGGGGACTCCATATTTTCAGTATACCATCCGAAATAAAAAACCGCCCGAGGGGGCGGGGTGTCACTTGATCGTGTAGTAGGGCACGCCCCTGACCACGTGTCTCTCAGCAGTATGTCCGCCGATACCCAGAAGCAACCCGATGAGGGTCTCGCCATCAGCAGGTATGAGCCTGCCCGAAAAGTTGATTGACATGACCTTCTCAGGATCGGTCCGCGCTGAGGGCGGAGGACCACTACTACTGCCGGCCCTGACCCGATAGATCTTGAATGTGCGCGGGGGCTCAAACGAAATTACATCGCCACTATTCAACCTCACAAGCCACCTCCTTTCTGGCACAGGCTAGCACAAACTAAAAACCTCCGCCAAGCGGAGGTTCCAAATTCTCCGGCTTTGTAAATTCTTGTGTGGTCATAGATAAAAATTATTTTTAGCTAATAAAAATTAATTTTCATAGCCTAGCGTGCGATCGTTAGCGACAAGATGATATTTGCTTCCGCCAACATCTACTAAAAGCTCTATATCGTAAGGTCCTACGGGATGAGTAACTTTTTTATATTCAAGTTTAACAATGACATCCTCGCCTTCTTTAACTAGCAATGGAACATCTTCGAGAACAATATAAAGTTTTTTTCGGAAACTAGCCCAATCAAATACTTGAACACCAAGAACAGACTTACCGAAGTCTTCGAGCTCAGATTTTAAAGCGTCGAGGGAATATTTATAAAAAGCTTTTTTGATTTCTTGAGATAATATCTCACTCCAAATATTATTATCTATGTATTTACTAGCTTTTGCGAGCACATAAATCTCGTTTAGTATTTTCTCTGCATCTTTTGTAAGAAATGCATGGCATATCCAATTTCTATAAAATCTTATTACCTTAAAATTCGATTGTCGACCTGGAACCAATTCCAAATACTTACAAATTCCCACTAAAACATAAATTATGTCTTGTTCTGAATATGATGTTTGGGTAAAAATATTTTTAGTCTTATCTAAAATTACTGATTTCATAAAGCTCTCTAGAAAACAAAAGCCCCGCAGGGCGGGGCTTTTGGTCTCGTTTACATCTTTACCTCTACATCAACACCGGCAGGAAGGTTGAGGTTGGTGAGCGCATCGATGATCTTGGGCGTTGGGTCCTTGATATCGACAATGCGCTTGTGCACGCGCATCTCAAACTGTTCGCGAGCGTTTTTGTGCACGAATGTCGAGCGGTTTACTGTGTACTTACGGATTTCCGTAGGCAGCGGCACCGGCCCTACAATCTCGCCTCCGTACCTGCGCGCGGTCTCTACAATCTGCTTTACCGACGCGTCGATGACCTTGTTGTCATACGCGCGGATGCGAATGCGGAGCTTGGTCGCGGTTGGAGTTTTGTCTGCTGCTCGTGCCATGTGATGTGTTAGTAAGGGTTAGAATTATTTGCTGATTTTAGTTACAACACCAGCACCTACCGTCTTACCACCCTCGCGGATAGCAAAGCGCTGTTTTTCTTCGAGTGCTACGGCCTGTACGAGTTTTACTTGGAACTTCATCGTATCACCTGGCATAACCATCTCGGTGCCCTGTGGAAGGGTTACCTCGCCTGTTACGTCAGTGGTGCGGATGTAAAACTGTGGCTTGTAGCCAGCGAAAAATGGCGTGTGGCGTCCACCTTCATCTTTGGTGAGGATATATACCTCAGCTTCAAACTCGGTGTGAGGGGTGACTGATCCTGGCTTTGCCAAAACCTGACCGCGCTCAACATCTTCTTTTTTGAGACCACGAAGCAAGAGACCAGCGTTGTCACCTGCCTGACCCTCGTCAAGAGATTTATTGAACATTTCGATACCGGTCACCACAGTCTTTTGTGTGTCGCGGATACCAATGATTTCAATTTCCTCGCCTACTTTTACCTGACCGCGCTCGATCTTACCGGTAACCACGGTGCCACGTCCTTCAATCGAGAAGACGTCTTCTACTGGCATCAAGAATGGCTTTTGGAGATCGCGAACTGGCTCAGGGATATAGGTATCGAGCTGATGGGTAAGCTCAAGCACTGCCTTGACCGCTGGGTCTTCGGCTGACTTGCCTTCCAATGCCTTGAGAGCTGAGCCGCGGATGATTGGGGTCTTGTCACCTGGGTATTCGTACTTGGTGAGAAGGTCACGAATTTCCTGCTCGACAAGGTCGATAAGCTCTGGATCGTCTACTGCATCGCACTTGTTGAGAAATACGATGATTGAGGGTACACCTACCTGCTTTGCAAGCAAGATGTGCTCGCGCGTCTGAGGCATAGGGCCATCAGTTGCGGCTACCACGAGCACTGCGCCATCCATCTGGGCGGCACCCGTGATCATGTTTTTGATATAGTCGGCGTGTCCCGGCGCATCGATGTGCGCATAGTGGCGAACTGCCGACTCATATTCTGAGTGGTGGAGTGCAATAGTAATACCACGCGCCCGCTCCTCGGGTGCGTTGTCAATCTGGCTCACATCCTCAACACGCACCTTGTTTCCGGCGAGTGCCAAGCTATGGAGAATTGCCGCCGTCAAAGTAGTCTTACCGTGGTCGACGTGACCAATGGTGCCTACGTTGAGGTGCGGTTTTGAACGGTCAAATTTTTCCGCTGCCATAGTGAAAAAGCGATTAAAACTAGTAATTATTAGATAACGCCAATGATAGTGAAAATACCCTCCCCTGTCAATCCCGTTACATTTTTACTAGGCATGATTTATAGAAAGTGCCTGTTTAATATCTAATAATCCCAATGCCACAAAAGAAAACCCAAAAAAATGTAACGGGATCAAATCAGGGCTTTGGGACTTCCCTCACAATGGAAGGTCGTCGGCCGTCGCATCAGTGCGCTCGAGGTCTTCGGTAGCCAGTTCTTCGGCAAAAGAGAAGTCACCGTCTACCTCGCGCTCATCAAAACCTTGGGGCTCGTGTGCCATATACAAAGCATAGCTTAGAAAAAATCAATATAAAAGAAGAACAGCGGAGCCCGTGGGGGCTCCGCTGTGGTGCGGGGTGTTCGCGGGGGTGCGAACGAGAGAACGGGGGAACGGGGGAACGAGAAGCTTCGTCAGCTGGTCGTGCGCGCCTGCGGGTCGTTCGAGCTGTGGCCCGGAACCCTGGCGAGTGCGCCGATGTCGTGCGGGCTGCCGCGCGAGCCGTCGTCGATGCCGGCGAAGGTGATGCTGCCGACGAGGATGCCGGCCGCGGTGGTGCTGATGGCGCCGCTGGCACCCGTGTCGTCGTAGAACGCCGTGCAGATCATCGTCTCGCAGACGCCGAGGCCAGCCTGGGCCATGGTCGTCGCGGTGGTGAGGTCGGCCTTCTTGCCGCCCTGCATGAACTGGTACACGCCGGACTCGGTCTTGGTCAGCTCGATGGCCGCGCCGGTCTGGTTGGTGTCGATCGTGCCGCTGCTCTGGGTCACGGTGGGCTCGGTCCAGTCGAAGGCGATCAGATCGCCTGCCATGAGCTCCACGCGCGGGACGAGCGCGATGTCGCGCTGGATGTTGTCGTCCGGGCCGGTGTCGATCATGCGGCCGATGTACGTCGAACCGGTGTTCGTCTGCTCCGTGCCCACGCCGAGCGGGACGAGCAGGCCGAGGGCCACGATCATCGCCACAGCGATGGTCCACGGAGCGTAGGTGCCGATGCGGAACCGCTTGATGCTCTGGGTCATCTTCTTTCCTCCGTCGTTGTCGAGGAGCTCCCCTGGTAAGGGGGCTCGGTGGTGGTACTTCCCCCTCACTATACCCAAGCTCGATATTTTCGTCAATATTCCTGTGCAAAAATCAAAAAGCGCCCCTCCGCATACGCTCCGGACGCTTTTTGGTCAAAATACGTTTTTATTTCCTGCCTGCTACGATCTCGGCGGCAACGTTTTTTGGTACTTCTTCGTATGAAGAGAACTCCATAGTGTATGATCCGCGTCCTTCAGTGCGCGATCTAAGGTTGGTCACATAGCCAAACATCTCTGAGAGCGGTACCTTCGCGTCGATAACCTTGAGATTGAGACGGTCTTCCATGCGCTCAATGCGTCCACGCTTACTGTTGATGTCACCGGTCACCTCACCCATGAAGTCTGCGGGCACAATAACCTCCACTTTCATGATTGGCTCGAGCAATACCGGATCGGCACGCTTGGCAGCTTCCTGGAAGCCCATGGAACCTGCGATCTTAAATGCAGCTTCGTTTGAGTCTACATCATGGTATGAGCCGTCATAGAGAGTTGCCTTGACGTCAACGATGGGGAAGCCCGCAACCACACCCCTGTCGAGTGATTCACGAATACCTTTTTGTACCGCGGGGATAAATTCTTGAGGAATCGCGCCGCCCTTGATCTCGTTGATAAATTCAAAGCCTTTACCTGTCTCGTTTGGTTCAACACGCAAGCGCACGTGGCCGTACTGACCGCGACCGCCTGACTGTTTGATGTATTTGCCTTCTGCCTCGGCTTTTTTGCGGATAGTTTCTTTGTAAGCTACCTGCGGCTTGCCTACATTTGCCTCGACATTAAACTCACGCTTCATGCGATCGACAAGAATTTCGAGGTGCAACTCACCCATACCTGAGATAATCGTCTCACCAGTCTCGCCGTTGCTACTGATACGAAATGTCGGATCTTCTTCAGAAAGACGCTTGAGCGCAAAACCCATACGCTCTTGGTCTGCCTTGGTTTTTGGCTCAATTTTGAGATCTACAACAGGCTCAGGGAATATAATTTTTTCTAAAATCACCGGATGCTCAGGATCGGTCAGCGTATCACCAGTAGTAGTTGACTTGAGACCTACAATGGCACCGATCTCACCTGCGTGCATTTCTTTTACTTCTTCGCGATGGTTTGCGTGCATACGCAAGATACGGCCTACACGTTCTTTTTGATCTTTAGTTGCATTGTAGATGTACGAACCCGCCTCGACAACGCCCGAATACACCCGGAAATAAGTAAGCTGACCTACAAAAGGATCAGTCTGCAATTTGAACGCAAGCGCGGAAAATGGAGCCTCATCAGATGTCTCGCGGATGATATCGGCGTCAGTATTTGGATCTTTACCTGTGACTGGCGGCCTGTCCAAAGGACTTGGCAAGTAGTCTACGACACCATCAAGCATCAACTGCACGCCTTTATTTTTGAGTGCTGACCCGCAAAATACCGGCACAATCTTGTA
This sequence comes from Patescibacteria group bacterium, assembly GCA_038065475.1. Lineage (GTDB taxonomy): Bacteria > Patescibacteriota > Minisyncoccia > Ryanbacterales > GWA2-47-10b > SICQ01. Next base: position 67,261 of record JBBTQY010000015.1, read on the forward strand.
TCCGATAGTGGCAGCGCGCAAAGCTTTTTGTAATTTATCAAAAGAAATTTCTTTGCCTTCCAAATATTGTTCCGTGAGTGCATCATCAGTCTCGACAATCTTTTCGAGCAAAATATGGCGAAACTTATCTGCTTCAGCTTTGAAATCTGCAGGGATTTCTTCTATCACAATCTTCTCGCCATGATCACCATGAAAACGAAAGGCCTTCATGCGCAAAAGATCAATCACACCTGCAAAATCTGATTCGAGACCAATTGGGAGCTGCACCGCAACTGCGTTTGGAGTTAAACGTTCAATGATCGAGTTAAAACTGCGCTCAAATGATGCGCCCGTGCGATCAAGCTTGTTGATGAAACACATGCGCGGCACTTTGTACTTGTCTGCCTGACGCCATACCGTTTCTGACTGAGGCTCTACGCCTGCCACACCGTCAAATACCACCACGCCACCGTCGAGCACGCGAAGTGAGCGCTCTACCTCTACGGTGAAGTCTACGTGGCCAGGGGTATCGATGATGTTGATGCGATATTCGTGATCTTTATTTTTATGTGCGTCAGGAAGGTACGTCGGGCGCCAAAAACAAGTGGTAGCAGCTGACGTGATCGTGATACCACGCTCACGCTCTTGTTCCATCCAGTCCATAACTGCTTCACCTTCGTGTACCTCGCCGATTTTGTGCGATACACCGGTGTAAAACAAAACACGCTCGGAGACCGTGGTCTTGCCAGCATCGATATGAGCAATAATGCCAATATCACGGATACGCTCGAGAGGATAGTCGCGTGCCATATAGTCAGTAGCTTACCACGCGAAGTGGGCGAAGGCCTTGTTGGCTTCCGCCATGCGGTGAGTATCGAGTTTTTTCTTGATAGCGGTGCCTTCGTTTTTTGATGCAAGCATAAATTCATCAGCAAGACGCTTTGATATCGGCTTGCCTTTCTTGGCGCGGGAAGCAGCGATGATCCAGCGCATCGCAAGAGTCATACGGCGATCGCCACGTACTTCACGAGGTACCTGATAGTTTGCGCCACCCACGCGGCGAGATTTTACCTCAACCTGCGGACCTACATTTTCAAGCGCTGCTTTAAAAACCACCATAGGATCTTCGATCTTTTGGATTTTCTTGATCTCGTCGAGCGCATCGTACATGCTGGTACGCGCCGTTGATTTTTTGCCACCGATCATGAGGTGGTTGATAAACTTTGCCAGGGTCTCATCGCCAAACTTTGGATCTGGCATGATATCTCGTTTGTAATTTCGTTTTCTACGCATAAGAAATATTCAGTAGTAATTATGCCTTTGCCTTCGGGCGCTTTGAGCCGTACTTTGAGCGAGCCTGACGGCGAGTCTCAACACCTGACGCATCGAGTACACCACGAACAATGTGGTAGCGAACACCTGGCAAGTCCTTTACGCGACCACCGCGGATCATGACCACTGAGTGCTCTTGCAAGTTGTGACCGATACCTGGGATGTACGCGGTTACTTCGGTACCGTTTGAAAGACGTACACGCGCAACTTTACGGATAGCAGAGTTAGGCTTTTTAGGAGTCTGGGTGGTGACCTTCACACATACGCCACGCTTGAATGGCGAGCTGTGCCATACGCGCTTGTTGTGGATGGTATTAAAACTAAACCGCAAAGCAGGCGCCTTTGCCTTTTTGGGCACGCGCTTCCTGCCGTGACGAATCAATTGCTGAATAGTTGGCATATAAAAATGTACCCTCGAGAATAACAAAAAGATGATGCGGTGTCAAGAAAAATGCCCCCTCCCGACGGTTCGGGTAGGGGGCATGGCCTCATGGCTTCGTCTCGCAGAGATCAGGGCTTGGTCAGCCGCAGGCGCAGGGTACGCCCGAGGTGCTGGGTTTGCACGAGAGCCCGGTGGTGCAGTCGCCACCGCACTGGTTGGTACCGGGGATGAGCCCGCACGGTTGCGAGATCTGCGGCACACAGCGGCAGATGTCCGCGGCATCGGGCCGACAGACGTCGGTCGTGTCGGGGCAGGTACCACCGCACTGGTGAGGCGCGGTCGGTCCGCAGTCGGGATTCGGCGGCGTGGTCGTCTTGTAGGCCGGCACGAGAAGTTCACGCGTGGTCGCCTTGCGGTCGATCTGCGCGATTCCCCGTACGAACTGGTCCGAAACGCCCTGCGCGAAGTTCGCCTGCGACGGACACCGCATCTTGTAGACGAAGTAGTCCGACTTGAGGTCGACACCCACGGGTGCCTGCCGCGGCACCTTGTCGACGGGGATGCAGAGCTTGATGGGTCGCGGCGCCTTGAGCGGCAGCAGCCTGCAGCCGTCCTCGACCGCGAACGGCGGGACCTGGAAGGGGCGCAAGACGAGCGGGTCGAAGGCGTGCCCCGAGACCTGCAGCTCACCCTTCTTGAAGCCGATCTTGTAGCACTTGAGGTGGTCGAAGAGCGGCCCCGCCTGCGCGAACGCGCTGGCGGGCAGGATCATGGCCAGGACGGCCATCGTGACGGCCAGCGCCATCGTGGTCAACATTCGCTTCGTTGTCATGTATCCTCTTTCTCTCTGTGCCGTGTTTTTGAAGCACGGCGGGTTCGAAGTTCCGCACCAAACAAAAAAAGGCCTTTCTGCGAGACGAATTTGGAAGGTGCGATACAGCCGCCAATACTACAGTATTATTAAAAAATGTCAATACAACAACATAAAAAGAACCCCCTCCCAGACGACCCGGGAGGGGGTATGCGCGTGAGCGCGTGCGCCTTACGGCGAGAAGATGGTGGCGGGGACCACCACCATGGTGGGCCCGGGCTTGCCGTTGGCCGTTACAAGACCATCACCGAGACGCGAGTCGAGCGCCTCGGTGAAGTCGAGACCAGTCTTGCCGCACGCGACCAGGTAAAGCAGGTATGCTGGTGCGTCGAGCGGAGTGCCGTAGGGGCCTTCGTCGGCGGACTGGATGTCGGCCGGGATGCAGACCATGAAGGGTTTGTGCCTCTTCAGATCGCACTCCTCGTACCCCATTCCGAACCCGGCGGGCTGGACGTAGATCTTGGGTCCCGCGTCGGTCGTGAACGTCTCGCCTCTGGTCTTCGCCCGGTAACAGGCCAGACCATCGAAGATGGGGGAATCGGCGTGGGCGAAGGACGCCGCCAGATTGAGAATGCAGACGAGCGCCGCGATGGCCAGAAAAAGGAGCAGCACGAACCGGAAAGCCACCCAGATTCTTCGGAGCATAACTCGAACCTGCCTTTCTATAGGCTGTGGCTATGCTTTCGCATAGCGAGTTTGAGGGACTAAACTTTGCACTATTATATCAATAAAATACGTATTTGTCAATAACACCCGAGCATAGCAAAAAAGCGAAAAAACACTTGCTAGATAAGGAGAAATCCTATCCAAACGTGAAGGTAAAGGCCTCAAGTCCTGCGTCTTCTATATATAGTTCAAGTATATGCTCACCAAATGAGTCATTTTTGATGAGGTTATAGCGCCGCGCCTCCCCTACCTTGAGTAGACCTTCTTTGACGTCGTCACTGTTAACTGGCTTATCGTCCTGCATAACACGAATAGTGGCACCCGCGGGGGCGCCCACTACCATGTGTACGTCTTTGGCGCGAAATCGAAATACAAGGCGTGCACCTTTTTCCACATTCTTTGCGTACTCAGAGGTAATTTGCCACCTACCACCGAGATAAAATTTTTCTGCGTCAATATTTTTTGTATCAGGAAGCACAAATGTTTGCTCGCCCTCCACACGCGGAGTGCCGTTGCCAAAATTGGTATTGCGCCACGCGCCAAAATATGTCTCGCGACTCAGCGGCTTATCAAAACTTGGTGTATCAGCATCAGGTCTTACCGTGCCGCCCGCAATACTTCCCCGCTCTTCTAGTACCGCCATGCGCTCGCGAAGTGCTGCTTGTATTTTTTCTTCGGTCTCCGTATATCCGCCCTCACCGATATGATCGTAAATAATATAGCCATCGATATCGATTAAATACTTGCGCGGCCAAAAACGGTTTTTGTATGCGTTCCAGGTGCCGTAGTCATTGTCGAGCACTACGGGATATTTAATCTCTGCATCACGAGTTGCTCGCTCAACATTTTCTAAAATTTTCTCAAAGCCAAACTCGGGCGTATGTACGCCCACAATCTCCAACCCCTGATCGCGATATTTTTCATACCATGCGTTGAGATACGGTTGTGTGCGCTGACAGTTAATACACGAGTATGTCCAAAAATCTACCAGAATAACTTTTTTGCCGATAAGATCTTGAATTTTAAGCGGATCAGTATTTACAAAACCCGCGGGCGAGACAATTTCTTTGGCGAGTGCATACGTCTCTGCTTTTTTAATACCTGTGGGTGCAGCGGCAGGGCTACCCTCACCGAGTTCCGGCGGCGGCATATCTGCATCAGTGACGCGCGGCGCAATATCTGCAGGCGTACTTTCTGCAACTTCTCCCGATGGCTTTACTTTTTGTGATTCAAAATAATAAATAGATCCACCGATGAGTGCGA
>JBBTQY010000016.1:0-27081 GCA_038065475.1 Patescibacteria group bacterium
CTCAAGCTTATCGCCGATGTAGGTTTTGTAGGATTTCCCAATGTGGGCAAATCAAGCCTTCTTAACGAACTTACGCGTGCACAAAGTAGAGTCGCCAACTATCCATTTACCACGCTTGAACCGCATCTGGGTGTTTGGTATGACTTAATCCTTGCTGATATCCCCGGCCTTATTGAGGGTGCATCTGAAGGCAAGGGCTTGGGTATAAAGTTTTTGCGTCACGTAGAGCGCACTCGCGTTCTCTTTCATTTTATATCCGCCGAATCAGAAGACCCTGCCGACGATTATACAGTCATCCGCAAAGAACTCGGTAAACACAGTAAAGAACTTCTCGAAAAAACAGAATATCTCTTTCTTAGTAAGAGTGATACTAAAACCGATAAAGAGCTTAAAAAAATTCTCACCATGCTCAAAAAGAAAAATAAAACCGCCTCCCTTCTCTCGATCCATGATCCTGACGCAATCGCACGAGTAGAGAAAATATTACAAAAAATAGCGAAGGCAAAACACAAAGCCGCTTAGCACACACATACTTGAAACTCTCGCAGATGTGACGTATTATTTATCTCATTGAAAAGGGCGCGATGCTCCGCGGTAGCTCAGCGGTAGAGCAACCGGCTGTTAACCGGTGGGTCCCTGGTTCGAATCCAGGCCGCGGAGCAGCGCGCCGTTTTATACAAAAAATCGCAATTATATGGTTGCGATTTTTTGTTGTGATTGCTAGGGTGCGAAGAGAAGGGAGGTCTTCCGAAATGTTATATACAACCCACGATGGCAACAACATCATCGAGCTCGAATGTGGGACGGCGCAAGAACGCAGAAAGGTTCGTATCGAAATCGAAGACGATGGCCGCGTCATCGTCTCGGGTGCGCCCGAAGTCGATATCCTCTACCCTTACCGCCGAGGTAAAGACCAGCTCGAGTTTGTGCATGATGGGGTTTCAGACGGCATCTTCCGCGTATCAGCTGAGATGCCGGGAACCGCAGGAGACCTGCAGGTCATGCTCATCGACGAAACACGATTGATGCGCAAACGACCCTGGCAGTGGTCACTTACCGTGGAAACCGAACCGAACGAAAAAACGGGCAAGATGCGCATCATTGCTCGTGACGGCATCGGTGACTGGTTCAAAGAGCGCGTGCTCTCCGTACTCAGGCCGTCATGGAGAAAAGATAACCGTCGCCGCACGATCATGGACCACCGCGATCGTATGGTGCCAGAATGAAGTTTCTCGCCGCCAAACCGCCTGACACGTGTCAGCGCGGTTTTTTCTTTTTTATAAAATTACAAAAAAAACTTGAATTGGAGATAATGAAACGCTACGCTAACGATGGACAATCTATCAAACTTGGTTAATCGGGAGAGGTATACAATGAGTACTCTTGAAACCGAAGAGACGGCAACAATCGCCGCATATAATGCCATTGCGGAGCGCTACGCGGATGAAGCAGAACCGCTCCACGCCGATGGTTTTATACATCACTTTAGAGCGGGCATGCCGCCGGATCCACTAATGCTCGACGTAGGCTGTGGCTTTGGGCGATCAATCCCCATTTTTGGCGACATGGGTATACGACGCTTTGTAGGTATCGACCCTGCGGAAAAGCTCGTCGCAATCGGCAAAAGATATTGGCCGGCAGCCGACTTCCGCATAATAGGCGTCTACGATCTTTCCAGCCATTTCCCGCAAGAACACTTTGATGCCTTTTGGGCATGTACTACTCTCATGCATATACCGCGCCACCGTATGCGCGAAGCACTCGATGCCATACGCAACGTGATCAAGCGAGGCGCGCTCGGATTTATCAGCGTCCCCGCGGGAGAACAAACATTCCAGCGGTGGGTGGGAAATCACGCAAACGAAGTCGAGCCGAGACTTACCGTCAACCAGTGGACACTCGAAACATTTCGCCCGATACTTGCGGCCGCACGATTGAGCATTATCGACAACTTGAGCTGGCAAGAAGATGGCGAGATGCTCTACATCAGCGTGGAGGCAAGATAAATTTCCCATCAACTTAGTGGAGGGTCTGAGATGACCTTTGAAAAAATCGATACTTTGGTACTCGCAGGTGCAACACGAGTCAGCCACAAGTTCCAGCGACTTACGGGCCGCACGAATTTCTTCCTCGCCAAGCTTGGCTTCGCACTTGGCACGCTTTCGCTCATAATCGGGCTCGGCAACTACTGGCATCAATTCCTTGCCTTCCCCACCTCATTTCTCATCCTCATCCTCTTTCTGCCGCTTACCGTCCTATGGTTCTGGATGGCGAAGAAATGCGATTCTGCTGAAGACAGTGCCTTCTCGAGCACCGCGCGGACCAAACACCCTCTCTTCGACAATCAAAGAATGCGGACTCTCACGCTCGTATTCGCACTAGTCGACCTCGCCTTTATGCCGACGCTCATCCAGATCTCACCCACACCGATACTCGAATGTCTTCACCAAGACTATGGGATCGCGCTCGCCATCTTCCACTATTTTGCCTCGGTCGATCCTCTACCGCCCGGACAAAATAAAGTGGGCGCATGGCTCGAAGCGTGGCGATCCTCGTTCGCCAAACCAACCCACAGTAGCGGGTAATCCACCACCAAACCGCCTGACACATGTCAGTGCGGTTTTTTCTTTTTTAAAAACTTCTATACTGGAAATATGACTGAGCGACTTCATATAAAAACCATCGTGTTCATATCAGTCGCACTATTGGCACTCCAAGGAGCAATTCTTTTTGGTATGGCACGCACCCCATTTTGTAAATGTGATGAGATTAACTTGTGGGGTGGTATCTATCTCAATTCGCAGATGTCACAGCAATTTGCTGACATCTATACACCATCACACTTTTTGCATGGCGTGGCATTTTTCTGGATACTATGGCTTGTTCGTAAAAAAATACCCATGTCACTCGCCACTATGCTCGCAATTGCTATCGTAGTGGAAGCGGGTTGGGAGATTTTGGAAAATACCGAGTCCATCATCAACCGCTACCGCGAAGTCACCATTTCATTTGATTACTATGGTGATAGTATTTTCAATTCGCTCTCTGACACACTCTTTATGATATTCGGGTTTTTGTTTGCATGGCGCGCGCCAGGCTGGGCGTCGATCACTGCAATTCTTATCTTAGAGCTTGGCGTCTTGTGGCTCATTCGTGACAACCTCACACTCAATATCTTGATGCTCGTCTACCCGCTTGATGCTATACGCATCTGGCAGGCAGGCGGATAAATATTTATATAAAAAGAAAAAGCCGCAGAACCACGATGGGTTGCTACGGCTTTGTGTTGAGCGCGAACTAGACTCGCCCGATAGCAAGTATCGCGGAGCGTCGCCTGCCTTTGTGCAGGACCTTGAGCTCTTCGAGTGCAACGCCTCCCCCGCATAGCGTCTTGCGAAATTCATACTCGTAGGTGACACGACCGAAATCGATCGTGGTGAGGAAGCGAAGCCAGGGCTTCAGTCTCTCGATAAAGCGCGAGGATTGATGCTCGAACGTCAGAGTGAAATAAAGCTGGCCCCCTGGCATCAACAGCAAACGCGCATGGCGCAAAGCAGCTTGCGGATCAGGCAACAACATGAAGCTGCCACTAAAGTAGATGGCATCATACGGCCCTCCGTAGTGGTCATAGAGAGATTCGCATCGAGCATCAATACTCCCTCTGAGGCGACGGCGAGCGACTTCGCGCCTGCAGTGAGCAATATAGGCCCTATCCACATCGATACCTCTGACGAAAATATCTTTCTCGATGAGTAGGTTGGTATTGATCATGAGTGCACTACCAGTACCGATGCCGACATCCAAAAGTTCACACCCTGGAGGTAAGCGCTCCAAAACCTTGCGGTACCAGGTTGCCGTCATAGGAGCGACGGCGCGATCATAGATCCAAACGCGTACCCGACCGATGATTTCCATCGCATCCCTTTCATAAGTTTGGACTGATTTATAACCAGTATGTTCAATGTATCCGAAAGAATTATGTACTAGTAGATATCATGCGTCAACAATCCTATCTCGTAGGCAAACATATTTGAGCAAAGATACAAAGCACGCTACAGTACCCCTATGCCTATTGATCCCGCAAAAAATATTCCCACCGTATTCGTCGTTTTTGGTGCTACGGGTGACCTCATGGCGCGTAAAATCGTCCCCGCCCTTCATCTGCTCAATGAGCAGGGTGTACTCCCCTCGATGTTTCGCGTACTCGGCGTTGCGCGCAAATCACTCACAAACGAAGAATTTCGCGCGCATGTCTCGGCTATTTTAGAAAAACAAAAAATTGATATAAAAAAATCTGCAGCGTTCCTTGAATCGTTTGAATACGCAGAAGGACATTTTGAGGCCGAGAGTGACTACAAAAAAATAGCCGAGCGACTTAGCGCAATCGACAAACAATGGGGCGTATGCTCCAATAAGCTTTTTTATCTAGCCGTACCTCCTGACTTTTTTGAAACGCTCGCGCGCAATCTCTCAACGTCAGGCCTCACTGAGCCCTGCAGTCCGGAGGAAGGCTGGACACGTATTATCGTCGAGAAGCCGTTTGGTAAAGACTTGGCAACCGCCGAGCGCCTCGATGCGCTTTTGGGTACCCTCTACCGCGAAGAGCAAATTTACCGCATCGATCATTATCTCGCCAAAGAGATGCTACAAAATATTTTGACCTTTCGGTTTTCAAATAATCTTTTTGAGAATAGCTGGTCAAACCGTTTTATCGAACGCATTGATATACGCGTACATGAGAGCATTGGCGTAGAAGAGCGCGGCATGTTTTATGAAAGCGTGGGTGCCTTGCGCGATGTAGGGCAAAACCATCTTTTGCAGATGCTAGCTCTCGTCACTATGGATCGCCCCGCGAGCTTTGATCATGGTGCAATCCGCAAAAAGCGCGCGGAGATTTTAGAAGAACTCAAAACACTTACCCCCGCGGAGATACCTGAGGCAACCTTTCGCGCGCAGTACACGGGGTACCGAACAATTGCAGGTGTATCGGCAGATTCTGATGTAGAGACCTATTTTAAAATACGCGCGTATCTCAAAGCTCCGGCATGGAGGTCTGTACCAATCTTTATCGAGAGCGGCAAACGCCTTGGCCCCGCGCAAAAAGAGATTGTCGTCACCTTTCGACATACCACACCGTGTTTTTGCCCTACTGACGGACCGCATCACAAAAACACCGTCACCTTTGCACTCGAACCCCATGAGACAATACGCGTGGCATTTTGGTCAAAAAAACCCGGCTTTGATTTTGGTACCGAGCCGCGCGCGCTTGATTTTCTCTATCGTGATGACGGGCGCAAAACGCAGTATGTCGAAGAGTACGCAAAACTCCTCCGCGATTGCATCACGGGTGATCAAACACTCTTTCTCTCGACTGAAGAGATTAAGGCTATGTGGCGCTTTACCGATCCTATCATTGATGCGTGGCGTAGTGGCACAGTACCACTCGCCTCCTACGCGCCTGATACTACTGATATCACGCGTGAGGCGTCACACGTTGAACGATGGAGCGAAAACATTTCTAGCACGGAACGTGCGATTGGCATTATAGGCCTCGGCAAGATGGGTAAAAACCTCGCGCTACGTCTGGCTGAAAAGGGCTGGTGTGTTATCGCGCACGACCCCGCATTTGCAGGCGAGCTTAGCGGCATTGAAATCGCCCCATCGCTCAAAGATCTTGCGAATATCCTCCCCTCACCAAAAATCATCTGGGTGATGACACCCGCAGGTAGTACGACTGAAGAAGTTATCTTGGGTAAAAGCGGGCTCTCAACCTTACTGAGTAAAAGTGACACGATTATCGACGGCGGCAACGCGCTCTACAAAGACTCACAACGCCGCGCACAAGCGCTCGAAGAACTTGGCATTGAGTTTCTTGATATCGGTACCTCGGGCGGCCCCACTGGCGCCCGCAATGGTGCATCACTTATGATCGGTGGCAAACGCGAAATTTTCGAAAAACTCGAGGGCCTCTTTCAAGATTTGGCCGTGGGTGGCGGCTATGTATACGCGGGTAGTGCTGGCGCGGGGCATTTTGTAAAAATGGTGCACAACGGCATTGAATACGGCATGATGCAAGCACTCGCCGAGGGCTTTGCAATACTCAAAGCATCAGATTACAAGCTTGATCTCTCGGAAATTGCTGCGATCTATAACCATGGCAGTGTGATCGAATCACGCCTCGTGGGCTGGCTCCAAGACGCGCTTGAGATCTACGGCGATGATCTTACAGAAATATCAGGTTCAGTGGCACACACGGGCGAAGGACGCTGGACTACCGAGGCCGCGCAAGAGCTGGGTATCAAAGCAAAAGTGATCGAGGACGCGCTGCAATTTCGTATTGAATCAGAAAAAAACCCAAGCTATACGGGCAAAATCTTATCTGCACTCCGCAACCGCTTTGGCGGACACGAAGCAAAGAAAAAATAATTAGTATCCCTGGATCTTTTTGGCGCTTTCGTGTTGGCGGATTTTTTCTATCGCCTTGGCTTCAATCTGACGGATGCGCTCACGCGTGACACCAAATTCTTTGCCTACTTCTTCAAGGGTTCGCACAATACCGTCATCGAGTCCGAAGCGAAGTTTTAAAATCTTTTGCTCGCGCGGGAGCAAATCATTGATGATATCGTTAATATGATCGCGCAACAAACCACGTGAAGTTTCTTCACTGGGCGAGAGCATCTTATCGTCTTCGATAAAATCACCCAGCGTTGAATCTTCTTCATCCTCACCTACCGGCGTGTAGAGTGATACGGGATCCTGCGAGATCTTCATGATATAGTAAATCTTTTCTACCGGTAGCATCATCTCGGATGCAATTTCTTCGGGCAACGGTTCGCGACCAAGGTCTTGAGTCAAGCGACGACGTACCTGCTGAAATTTTGAAATAGTCTCTACCATGTGCACGGGAATACGAATAGTACGCGCCTGATCAGCGATCGCGCGCGTAACGGCCTGCCTAATCCACCACGTAGCATAGGTTGAAAACTTAAACCCGCGTCTCCAATCAAATTTTTCTACGGCACGAAAAAGACCAATATTGCCTTCTTGAATCAAATCAAGAAGTGAGAGATTTGATGAGCGGCCTACATAACGCTTGGCGATAGAAACCACCAAACGAAGATTTGCCTGCGTAAGCCGACTCTTTGCGTCGTCATCACCTTTCTCGATGCGCATAGCAAGCTGACGCTCTTCTTCACCCTTGAGAAGTGGGATACGCCCGATCTCACGCAAATACATCTGTACCGAGTCCTGAGAACTGTCTTTCTCAAGCCGAGGAACGGCAGATGCGCGCTTGCCCTTTTTTACAGCCGGCGCCTTTTCGTCTACCTCGATAAGCTCTTGAGCTTCCAACACATCAACGCCGCCGGTAGCGAGCCGAGAATACAAATCTTCAAGGATAGTGATATTGTCTTCGATAGTTGGAAATGCCCCCAAAATTTCTTTGTAGGTGATAAATCCCCGTGCCTTGCCGCGCACAACAAGCTCGTCCATCTGGCCCTCAAGTGAGAGTTTTTTCTGTTCTTGTTTTGGTGCCTTTGCCTTACTCGCCTTTTTTGGTTTTGGCTTTTTTACAAGAACTTTTTTTGGTTTTGGCTTTGTTTTTGGTTTAGTGTTTTTCTTTTTTGTTTTTTTGGTCGCCATAGTTTAAATGATGTATCGCTGTAGCTAAATGAGTAGTAAGTGTTTGAAACTCGGCCATGAGCGCGCGGGAGGCATCTCGGTCGCCTACTCGCTCAAGCTCTGAAATCTCTTCACGAAGGCGCATCAGCTTGTCTTTGATAGACAGTTCGCGCCATGCATGAAGAAGATTTGCAAATTCTTCGTCGCGTTGCGGCAAGTGGCCTGAGAGTATTTCTGCCTCCAAGAGATAGCGGTTTGCCACACTCCGCACATCCTCTGGAAGTTCGCTCAAAATCTCTTCAATCGTAGCCGAGGAAGCGCGCTTTGTCAAAATAGAAAATATCTCTGCAGTAGACGCAAGTGCGCATTCGTGGCGCAGGGGCAAGTCACCGAGTGCGGCGAGCTGCGGCTCAAGCAGCAGAAAGCCGGCCATGCGCTCTTCGAGCTTTGCTTTGCGTGATTGCGCAGCCTCTGGTACTGTACGAGTTGCCTCGGCAAATGCCGGTGCCTCGGTAGATCCTGCCTTGTATTTACCAAGCTCGCGCCACAACGCATCTTCACGCACACCAAGCACGCGTGAAAGCTCCGAGACCCAGTGAGATTTTTCTATTTCATTGGGCAGATCGGCGACCAAAGGTAAAATCTCCTCACCTATTTTTTTCTTGGCGATAGGATCAGACGGAGAAAGCCCCGCTGATGCGCGCTTGAGAAAAAATGCAATGCTTTCTACCGAACCTTCGACAAATTCGCGCCAGCGCTCGGGGCTTTGTACGACGATATCCGCAGGATCCTTGCCGCCCTCAATCGGCACGATGCGCACATGAAAATCATGTTTGTGCGCAAGACCCACCGCTCTGCGCGATGCCTCTACACCCGCTGCATCCACATCAAATGAAAATACCGCGGTATCGGTCAATCTGCGCAATACACTCACGTGTGAATCGGTAAGCGCCGTACCCGATACTGCAACCGTATTGGTGATACCTGCCTGATGCGACATAATGCAATCCATATAGCCTTCAACGACTACTACACGTTTTTGATGGTGGATGTCAGATTTTGCTTTACCAAGGCCATACAAAAAACGTGATTTATCATAGAGTGGCGTTTGCGGTGTGTTGATGTACTTTGCTGCCTCGGCGCTTTTTGATGCCTCGCCAAAGATACGTCCACCAAACCCGATGACGCGCCCTGTCGCGTCTTCAAGCGGAAAGATAATACGCGAACGAAAACGATCATATGGCCCGCGCGAACCTTGTACTGAAAGTCCTGCCTTATCAATCTCGGCGACTGTATATCCTTTGCGCGCCAAATGCTCACCCGCTGCACGCCAGCTATCAGGCGCAAAACCCACACGAAACCGTGCAATCGACAGAGACGACATGCCACGATCAACCAGATATTTTTTTACATCAGCGGCACCCGCAAGATTTGATTCAAAAAATTTTGTCGCTTCTTCGACAAGCTCAAAAAGTCGCGACTTCTCCGAATGCTCTTTTGGCTGATACCCGTCGAGCACTACGCCCGTACGCTCAGCGAGCATGCGTAACGCCTCGGGAAATTCGACGCCATCGATCTCCATGACAAATGCAAAAATATCGCCCCCCTTGCTGCACCCAAAACAATGCCACGTATCGCGCGAAGGCGATACGTAAAACGACGGAGTTTTTTCTGAATGAAACGGGCAACGTGCCTTAAAGTTGATCCCCGCCTTTTCAAGCTTAAGATAACCTGAGACAAGAGTGACAACATCCAGGCGTGATTTGATTTCTGAAGTCTGACTCATACTCTATTCCTGAAAACGAAAAAGATGCAGCTTACCTACGCGAATGAGATCGCCCGCCCGTACCAGATCGGTCTGGTCACCGAGCACCTCGTCTTTACCATCATTGATACGACGAATAGCTTTTTGCAAAATCAGTGTGCGAATTTGAGATCGTGAATACTCATCACCCAGTGCGCGCATGAGCATATCAAAAAGTGGCGCTGGCAAACCTGTGCGAATATGAATATCGATAGCATCAGATTCACTAAACTCTTTGCGAGAAAACTTGCGCTCAAAAGCAGCACGCGCGGCACGTGCGGCCTTCTGGCCGTGGAACAATGCAGCAATGAGCATGCCGAGCTGTTTTTTGGCCTCAAACGGATTTGCCGCGATAAACGCACGCAGCTCGTCGAGTTCGCGCTCATAGATATCACCGAAACTTACAAAATAACTCTCAAGGAGAGTGTCAGGGATACTCATAACAAGACCAAATTGATCATCTGCCGATGCCGAGAGTGCAATATAGTTGCCAAAGCTTTTTGACATCTTGCGACCATCACCCGCCGTACCTTCGATCATAGGTGTCGCTAAAACAACTTCTGGCACCATACCCTGCGCTTCCATCACCGAGCGCGCCTGCATGACATTGAGCAATTGATCAATGCCACTTACCTCAATATCAGCCTTGAGTTCCACCGAATCAATCGCCATGAGAGACGCGTAGTTTGCCTCGCGCAGACTCACGGGTGAGCCAGCCTTCAGGCGCGTACGAAAATCTTCGCGTTGAGCAACCTCGCCAAAGCTAATAGCGCTGATCATTTCAAAAAAACGCTTGAGTGGCATTTTACCCAACCACTTTGAGTTTTGATGCACCTTTATTTTTTTAAGATCTAAGATCGGACTTACCTGCTTGGTGTAGGTTTTAATATTTTCTTTGATCTCTTTATCAGTAATCTCGCGACGCTTATCGGTGCGACCTGAGGGATCGCCAATCTTGCCGGTAAAATCGCCGATAATAAAGTGAACCTCGTGCCCGGCGCGCTCAAAAAGACGCAAAAGCATCAAGGGTACTGCGTGCCCTAGATGAATCTCAGCGCCCGTGGCGTCGATGCCAAATTTTATGCGAAGCTTGCGCTTTGTGCGAAGTGCTTCCTCAAGACCTTCACGCGTGATAATCTCACGGCATTTGGGACGCAGGAGCGCCAAAAAATCATCAGCAGAGAGTTTGCCAAGTGGCTGCTGTGCGCGTTCCGAAAGACGCCCGAACCATTCACCTTCCATAGTGATGAGTATAGCGGCTTTTTTATATCTTTCAAAACTGTTAAACCTCGTCAATCACCGGAGGGCGCTTCTGTAAAAAATAGGCGAGGATTGCCGAAACTAAAATGCCTTCAAACGTCACACCGGCCAAGATAAATACCGATTGCTGGGGAAATGAATTGGAAACACGCAAGTACTCAAGCGTGTCGCGAATCTCACCCGGAAGCTTGCCTTGCCGCTCCAATTCTATACGCGCCATGTCAATATTTTTATCCAAAAAAGATGGGTTGATAAAAGCATTGTACGCGAGCATAAACCCCGCCAAGACGGTAGCGGCAATCATGCTCATCAAAAGACCCGAGCGCACACCTTGGCGCATGGTCAAAAATCCCCCGCCCCGATCAAGCTTCCACCGGCGCAGAGCAAAAAAATAAACTACAAATGGAATGACAGAGGCACCGTATCCGGAATACGCGCCGATGTCGAGACGCGTCGTATGAAAGCCCAACAAAAATTCACCCAAGACATACAAACACACGAGCGCGCCCGTCAAAAGACCAAACTTCAACTCGATGCGAATATCATCAGCGATAGCAATCAATGCCATTGATATGTATTATACCCGGTTGGGATTGGCTGCGCGAATTTCTTTGGCAATGCATGTGCCCTTTTCATCGAAAGCATAACAATGAGCCTCGGCGGTACCAAGCTCGACATCGGCAATACCTTCATCAGAGATTTGTTCCAAGTGTTTGATGAGCGCGCGAAGCGAATTGCCGTGCGCCACTACCAGCACATTGTGACCGTCTCGCAGCTGTGGCTTGATAGTATCTTCAAAATAAATTGAAACACGACCATAAACATCTTTGAGTGTCTCGCCCTCGGGCATCGGATGATCCCACCCGCGCCTGATGTTGTGAAATTCCTCTTCACCTACTTCATCACGCACCTGCCATTTGTTTTTCCCCGTGTGAACGCCATAGTGGCGCTCGTTGAGTGCGGGGCTTGTGGCGATTACCTCATCATCAAGATTTGATTCAATCTCCCGATGGATATAATCAAAGGTCTGGCGTGCTCGTTTGAGCGCTGAGATGTGTGCACGATGCACAGGAATATCACGAAGTGCCTTACCAGCGCTCTCTGCCTCCTTGACGCCTTCGGGTGCTAGGTCAACATCAGTCCAGCCGGTCCACAAACCGAGCTTATTCCATTCGGATTTTCCATGACGAACTAAAATAAGATAGGCCATATTATTTTTTCCCTGCATACTTTGCCCAATCACCCAACAACTCTGTGATGCGCAAGAGCTCGTTGTACTTGGCGACGCGATCGGTGCGCGACATTGATCCGGTTTTGATCTGGCCAGCGCCAAGTCCCACTACCAAGTGCGCGATAGTAACGTCTTCAGTCTCACCCGAACGATGTGAGATGATGGCGCGCCAACCGTTTTCGTGGGCGGTATCAACCGCATCAATCGTCTCGGTAAGCGTACCTATCTGATTTACTTTGATAAGGATTGCGTTGCCTGCTTTTTCTTTGATAGCGCGCTCGAGAAATGTTTTATTGGTCACGAGCAAATCATCACCGACTAATTGCAAAGTCCCTCCAAGCTCACGCGTCATATGCGCCCAACCTGCCCAATCGTCTTCAGCGAGACCATCCTCGATAGAGATAATAGGATAGCGCGACGCGAGATCTTTGTACCATGCGACCATTTCCTCTGATGATAATTTTTTACCGTCAGCAGAAAGATTGTATTTACCATTTTCAAAAAGTTCACTTGATGCAACATCGAGCGCACAAAATACATCCGTACCGAGCTTGTAGCCTGCGGCAGCCGTGGCCTCTTCAATGAGTGTGAGCGCCTCGGCGTTGCCGCCTTTGACCGCGGGCGCATAGCCACCTTCATCACCAACCGTAGTACCATAACCGTGCTTTTTCATGACCGAACCCAGTGCATGAAAAATTTCCGTCGCCATGCGCACGGCGTCAGGAAAGGTTGAGGCGCCCTGCGGCACGATCATAAACTCTTGGATATCAGTCGAGTTGGCTGCATGCTTGCCGCCATTGATGATATTGACGAGCGGTACCGGCAAACTGTACTCGCGTTTTACACGCGAAAGACCGTAGACATATTCAAAAAACGGCGTGCCCGCCTCGAGTGCTGATGCACGCGCGGCGGCAAGCGACACCGCCAAGATAGCATTGGCGCCGAGCTTGCCTTTATTTGCCGTACCATCAAGATCGATCATCATCTGATCGATCGCCTTTTGGTCACGTGCATCGGACCCGATAAGCTTGGGAGCGATCACTTCGTGTACATTGCGTACCGCTTGCATGACACCTTTGCCGCCAAAACGCTTTGCGTCGCCATCGCGAAGCTCAACTGCCTCGTGCGTACCGGTTGATGCGCCTGATGGGACCGCAGCGCGACCCATGATGCCATTTTCTAAAACAACATCAGCTTCAACGGTTGGATTGCCTCGTGAATCGATAATTTCTCTTGCGGTAATTTTTTTGATGTTCATAAGCAAAAATCATACATCACTATTGTGTATTACTCAACCTGTGAATAGTTATACAACTTGCCGTATGTACGATACTCATGATATATAAATCTTCAGGAGGAACGAGGGATGCAAAAAGAATATACTTTCAGCTGCCCATTCTGCACGGAAGACATGAGAAGCCTTCCGGAAGACGGAAGTAGCTGGCACTACCAATGCCAAACAAACGGACCGTGCTTCGGACTGCGCTTCACCGTGAACAAGAAGACCTCCGTGAAGAATCCCGCGCCCGAATCAAGGGCGATCTACGAACGCCTTCTCGCCAAGGTGCGGGGCGCGGCAGCAGAGGTCTGACCTCCCCTAACCGAGCAAGGCCGGCGCCCCACTGGGCGCCGGCAATTTTCTTTCTTTGGGCTATTTAAAACTCCGCCACTGACCCCTCGATCATATCAACGTATTCGATACCCAATGGCTCGAGTAATGTCTTTGGCACAAAGCGCGTAGGACCCAGGCGATGATCTTGGCGAAGCATGCCATCATGCACAGGAAATACTTTTTTGGGCTTTATGGCACGTGCATAATCAACAGCTTCGGCAAGTTTGAGCCATGGGGCAGAGACAGGCAATGCAAGTACTTCTACCGGCACACCGGGATTGTAGAGTGCATCACCCGGATAAAAAAGCTTTCCGGCGATTAGAAAACCTGTATTTTGTATGAGCGCAATATCTTTGTGAATACACGCATGCTCATGCCCAACACTTTTTACGGAAATATTTTTTATTAAAATCTCGCCACCATCAGCGATTGGCTGATATGGAATATGTTCGGCATCAAGCAGCTTGCCCACGCCTTCGTGAGTAATGACAATTGCACGAGGATTTTCTGCGAGCAGCACTTTGAGCGCCGGCATATGGATATGGTCTTGATGCTCATGTGTAATCAAAATCGCATCAATGTCACGCACATCGGGTGTGTTATTGTAATTGCCAGGATCAGTAAGCAAGCGCGCGCCCGCTTCTTCGATCAAAAGGCAGCAATGCCCGAACTTGGTAATGTTCATCGATGCGATGGAAGCCAATCCATCAAGCGCTTGCGGTGCTTTTCGATTGACCACTCGTCTTTGTTTTTGAAAAGCATGGGGTGAAGACGCTGAAAGTCTTTGAGATTTTCGAGCGACACCTTGGGAAAACCAGTGGGAATGCTGGTATTGTACGATTCAAGAAAAGACCCGAGAGTTGTCATCTCTTGATTGTGTTCCAGCACTAGGTCGCGGCGTTTAGCCATGGCACTAGTATGCCACAAAAAAACCTGAAAAACAAGGCTGCGAAAGCCTTTACTAGTACTACCCTTTTATAAAGAGTTCAAAATCGTCGAGATTTTCGTCAGCTCCTGCGGGGATCAAATTGAGCTCTACTGGATCACCATTCCACGTGACGCGGATAGTAGCTTTTTCTGATGCTTGAAATTCTACTTTGAAACGCGCGGGCGTGAGTACTTGAGCGCATACATCAGCGCTCGAAGATGCAGCAAATCTGACAGTCACCTGCTCTGGCATTGATTCGGCAACGAGTGCATCAGTAGTTAAAATATGACACGGCGTAGGTACGTTGGCTTCACCGGCAATGATGTGCCTGCCATCTTTATATTGATGTTTGGCATTGATAGTTTCGTGCTGAGCTACGGGTGGCGGTGGAGTTTCTTGCGATGGCTGATCATACTGCATGGTGTAGTAGATAAGCGCGCCCAAAACAACGAACGCAATAATAATGAGCAGTGGCACCCAAATGTTTTTGTTCATATATATAGTATACCGCTGACTGGCAGCAAAAAGAAAATCTGCTATGATTGCAAGCACTGGAGAGGTGCGAGAGTGGGTTAAAAGCAATGGGATTGCTTTTGACGGGCGAAGCCCCGGGTCGCGTGAGGAGCGCGACAACGGCAGTCCTGGATAAGGCGGAGGCGTCGCATAGTGGTCTAGTGCGCTCGCTTGGAAAGCGAGTATGCGGGCAACCGCATCGGAGGTTCGAATCCTCCCGCCTCCGCTTTGCCCAGAACGAGCTCTTCTCCGCAATCAAGAAAACAAAGCGCTGGTAGGCGCTTTTTGTTTTTTTGATTAGTGCTAGTATGGAAGGGATTCGAAGGGAATTTTGCGCCACCGGTTCGAGCAAAAATTCCCCGGGTTGCGTGTGGAACGCAACGAATCCCTCCTCTTCGTATTTTATATCTGACAAAGATGCATCAGGACAATAAACCCGAGCGTACACTTTTTGCAAGAAAAACTTTTGCGAATATTTTAATTGAAGTACTGAGTGAACAAAAAGTCGCTCTTGGAAACGCTCTAAATAACAAACTTGGTTTTTATGCCCTTGAAAACCACTTTGACTTTGAAGAAGACAAGTACTTAAAATCTTTCATTGATCCTCTTTCAAAAGACCCACAAAAACTTGATGAATTCTATGAGGTAATACGTTTTTATTATTTTAATATAAAAAATCCCGATACAGGAAAACTGACCTCGGATTTGGCGTTGATACTTATTTTTTCAATTATCGAAAAAATGATGTCTCGTAAAAAATTTGTAGATCTTGCTGATTGGCTCAAAAATAAGTTCTCGAACAATGAAATCAAAAATATAAATACTAGCGCAGATCTAGAAAAAGTCTTGAGTGATTACAACGCAGACCATGGAAGCACCAAAAAGGCTAGAAAATTTTTTAGTGATTACTACCCAAAAGATAAGCTACAAATTTTGACACAGGGACTTGAGCGCTTAGACGTAAAAAAAGAAACTACAGTGGAAGACCTAATCCAATACATTATAGAAATAAGAAATGGATTTATCCATTCTGCAAGATATACTCATATACCAACTAAGGAAGAATTTCAGCGAGCTGCATTAGGAAATCCCGTACACTATGAATCACACACGTTAAACATAACAGCTGCAGGGAAAAAGCAATGGTTAGTAAGAGATAGATATTTTCTTCTTGAAGACATTCTCGATGGATTTGAGTTGGCGTTAATAAATCACTACTTAAACCCCCAGAACTGAGACTATAAAATAAAACAAAATTGAGATTAGAGCGTTATACTTCTATGACCGCCCCACTTATTAAACAACCAAGTGCGTGGGTACCTATGGTGATGTCGGGCGTGGCGCTCACACTAGTGCTTGGGTATTTAGCAATATTTGGCATCACTGAGCCGCAGGCGGCGCAAGACGAAGGTACAGCCGCTCACCTCTTTCAACTACTTTTGGCGGGACAACTGCCGATCATAGCGTTTTTTGCCATCAAATATCTGCCGCGTGACTTTATGGGCGCACTCCTCGTCTTGGTCTTACAAGCACTCGCGGGACTCATACCACTGGCGACCATCTTCCTCCTCGAACTCTAAAACAAAAAAAAATATAGAATATTTACTCTCTGAAAAATAAAATGGGGCGGGGATGCAGTACACGCGTACTTGCATACACCCGCCCCTTGCGGAACGCTTGGCTCTCGGAGAGCCTACTCGGCGTTCATGGGAACGATGTTGACGAGCCAGAGCAGCTTCGTCAGGTTGACCACCTGCACCGGCGTCAGGTTGTTGCCGGTGAGATCGATCGCGACGGTCGAGGCCGTGACCGTCCCGTCGTTGATCACGTCCTTGTACTTGGCCGTACCGGTCATGGACGGCAAGGTCGTGTCGGTGGCGAAGAACGCGGACTCGTCGGCGGCAGCTTCGAAGACCGCTGCCTCGCCGGCCTGCACGGGCTCGTTGACGCGAACGTCGAACTCGTACTGCCCCTCGCCATTCGTGGCGCGACTGGGACTCTCGACCCACTTCACGTTGCCCGTGATGCGGTCGGTGACGTCCTTTCCTTCCTTCTGGTAGCGCATGGTCACGCCGTTGAAGAACCAGACCGAGCGGTCGTAGTCGAAGAGCGCCTCTCCGCTGACCTGAGTCTCGGGGTAACTCTGCACGGGACCAGCCGCGAGGACCAAGCCCTCGTACCGCATCCGATCGTAGTTGGACACGACGATCTTCGCGGTCTGGCCACCCGTGACCTTCTTGTACATGGGCACGGCCGCCTGGCTGACCTTCTCGGTGAGCGTCTCGCCGCCCTTGGGAGCCTTGCCGACGGCGAGACCCCTGAAGGCGCTGGTGAAGTCGGCCGCCTTACCGGTCGCCTCGACGGCGATCCGGAGGTTGCCATCCTGGTAACGGTAAGCCCCCCGACGATCGATGGGAACGGTGCCGCCGAACTTGCCGACGGCCTTCGTCTGCGACAGGTTCGCCGGATTGCGGACCTGCAGCGCGACGTTGTAACCGAGGGTCGAGGTCTGCTTCTCGCTCGTGCCGGTGAGGCCTCCGAAGATCGGGGGCAGATGCTCCACCGAACCTCCGAAGATGAGCAGATCCGTGACGTTCAGGCTCATCGTGTAGATGTCCTTGACGCCGGCGATCGGCTTGCCGCCATCGTCGAGCTGAACGCGGGAGTTGAACTTGATGTCGATGGCGCCCTTGACCGTTGGGGCTGCGGTCTGCGCCGCGGCCATGCTGGTGACGAACCCCAGTGCGAGCACCAGGGCGACGATCGTACGGATGGACTTCTTCATCTTGTCTCCTCCTTCTTCAGGCGTCTGCCGCCGTGGTGTCCACGCCGGCTTGCATGTTCCGCAGCGCTGTGCGAAACGAGTTGACGGGACTGATGATCGCATCGGCCAGTACGACCGCCGCCACGAGCAGATCCAAGACATGGGGGTCTTGAACCGCAAGTGACAGGCCGTAACCAAGCACGAGTGTGGCAACGACTGCGAACGTCTGGTCCAACTTGTAGGAGAGGATCATGATGTCTCCGCTCCTGTAGAACTCCGCCATAAGGGTGACGAACGACACCCCGACGAAGGGCCAGATTGCCACTCCCTCGACGCTGAGGTCGACACCTGAGTGCCTCACCATGATCCAGCCTAGGACCAGGAGAAGCGCCCACGGAATACGCTTGAACATTGTGAAAGAACCCTCCTTTTTTATCTCTGAGATCCCTTATCCCAAAGTGTTTAACATGATAACAGATACTTTATAATCTGTCAAGAGTTATGAAAACCAAAAAGCGCCCTCGGGCGCTTTTTGGTTTTTGTTTCCCACTTCTTAGCGTGGCATCATGCCGCCCAATTTTTGGGCGAGCTGGGTTTGCATTTTTTTATTTGCGTCGTTGATCGTATCTTTGATCGCGCGTTCTTGATCGGCCTGCGAAAGATCGGGGTTGAGTGATACTTCTTCCACCATCAATGTACCGTTGATGGTCACCTTCACGCCATTGCGTTCAGCTGTTATCCGCTCACCCGCTACCATCTGCTGCATTTTACGCAATTCGTTTATCTGTTTGAGCTTGTCGAACATATTTTTTTACGAGACTCGTACTACTGAGAGTGCATTAGTCTTGCCCACATCGTGTAAGCGGGTACCAGATACAAACACTACCTTGTCACCTGATTTGATAAAACCGCGTTTTTTAAGTTCAGCTAAAGATTTTTTCTCGAGGTCTACAATGCTCTTGATATTTTTGATCACAATCGCCGTAATACCCCACACAATAGCGAGACCTCTCGCTACGCGCTCGTTTGCTGCTGATGCAATAATACAAACATGCGGCCGGTAGTGTGATACGGCCTCTGCCGCACTGCCCGTAGCCGTGCCTACCAAAATAGCATTGGCACCTACCTGTTCGGCAATATATTTGGCAGACTTGGGCACCGCAACACGCACCTCATGATGCTCTTCTTTTTCATCAGTAAATACTGAGCCCACATCTTTTTCGGTTTCTTCCAAAATACTTTTCATCATATGTACCGCCTCTATCGGATATTTGCCTGAGGCAGATTCTGCAGAAAGCATCACCGCGTCAGCCGAGTCATACACAGCATTGGCTACGTCGCTTACTTCGGCGCGCGTAGGGATAGCATTTTTGGTCATACTCTCGAGCATTTGTGTTGCTACAATCACCGGCTTCATCGCTTTGTGTGCACCCGCAATAATTTCTTTCTGACGCATAGGAAGCTGCCAGAGCGGCGTCTCAATGCCCAAGTCGCCGCGCGCAACCATGATCGCATCAGATTCCTTGATGATGTCTTCGAGATTTGTAAGTGCCTCCGGGCGTTCGATCTTGGCAATGAGTTTTACGGGGGCGTTGCCCGCGAGGCGACGCGCCTCGCGCATATCGTCACCATTGCGAATGAATGATACGGCAATGTAATCAACTTTTTGTTTGATCGCAAACGCCATATCGCTCCTGTCTTTTTCTTCAAAAATATTGGTGCGAAGTTTGAGCTCAGGCACGTTGATACCTTTGTGTGAGAAAAGCGTACCACCGCGAAGCACTTTAGCTACAAATTGTTTACCCATAATGCCCTTGGTACCTATGATCTCGAGCAAAAGCGACCCGTCATCAAGAAACACGCGGCTGCCCTTCATAGCACCCTTGGCAAAAATAGGCGATGGTACCGGTATCGCGCCCCCTTCGTATTTGGAAATAGTTGTATCAAGAATCACCTCAGAGTCATCACGAAGCGGTACACCCTCTTTGGGCAATGATCCTACGCGCATCTTGGGGCCCTGCATATCAGCAATAATGCCGATAAATTTGCCCGTCTCGCGTTCCAATTCACGGATCAATTTGATACGGCGACCGTGATCAGCCTGCACGCCATGTGAAAAATTGAGGCGGGCGGCATCAATACCTTCTTCGATCAAACGTAAAAGATTCTCCCGCGATTCTGACGCGGGACCGATAGTTGCGATAATTTTTGTCTTTCGTTGTAAATGCATAATATATTAGTCTACTCGCATACCGCGCAAAATGCGAACTCGATCTTCGATCGGCGGATGCGTCATAAACATTTTAGTAAGCCACGACGTTTTTTTCTCTTTGCCCTGATAGGGGTCATCAAGCCACAGATGTGCGGTCGCATGATTTGCCTGCGCCATAGGCGTATGATCTTGAGCAAGTTTCTCAAGAGCAGACGCCAAACCCTCTGGATAGCGCGTGAGGAGCGCACCTGATGCATCAGCCAAATACTCGCGCCGGCGCGATACTGCAAGCTGCATGAGCGTTGCAATGAGAGGCGCAATCAATGAGAGCGCGATGCCAATGATAATAAAGACAAGCTGCGCCTGCCCACCACGCTCATGATCTGACCCACTCCACCACATGCGGCGGATAAACATATCAGCCAAAAGCTGAATAACACCTACCAACACTACCGCAACGGTTGAGACAAGCATATCGCGATTGCCGATGTGCGACATTTCGTGTGCGAGTATACCTTCAAGCTCAGTGCGATTCATACGCTCCAAAAGACCGGTAGTCACCGCCACAATCGCATGCTCGGGGTTGCGGCCCGTTGCAAATGCGTTGGGCTGTGCAGTCTGCACGATATAAATACGAGGCTTGGGAAGACCTGCGGTAATCGCCAAATTTTCAACAATATTGTGAAGGTCGGGAGCTTCTGCGTCTTTGAGCTCTTTGGCACCAGTCGTCGCAATCACCAATTTATCAGACCACCAGTAAGATGCAATACTCATACCTGAGCTCAACAAGACCGCAAAGAGTAAAATACCTGGATTGCCATAGGCCTGCGAAAACACCCAGCCAACCGACATGACGAGCGCAAAAAACACTGTCATCAAAAGCCAAGTCTTTCGGATATTAGAATCCTTGTGAGTCCAGAGCGTTGCCATGTTTTCCTAAAACGATACTTTCACCGGCTCGCGCGCAGCGGGAGTCTCATCGAGATCGAAGAACTCTTCTTTTTTGAAACCAAAAGTACCTGCGATAATATTCGACGGAAATGACTCCACAGCAGTGTTGAGCTCCATCACGTTGGTATTGAAGAAACGGCGTGCGGCCTGAATCTTGTTTTCGGTATCGGAAAGCTCGCGTTGGAGTTCTGCAAAATTTGTATTTGCCTTGAGATCTGGGTAGGCTTCTGCGATGGCGAAGATACTCTTGAGGGCGCCCGTCAGCATGTTTTCTTTCTCGGCACGGTCATGCGCATTGCCACCACCAGCAAGCGCCGCAGAGCGCGCCTTGGTGACATTTTCAAATGCCTGTGACTCGTGTTTGGCATAGCCTTTTACGGTCTCTATCAAGTTTGGGATAAGATCATAGCGTCGCTTGAGCTGTACCTCAATATCACTCCACGCTTCGCGCACGCGATTGCGCAAACGCACAAAATGATTGAAGGCAAAAATCACCCAGAGGACGACTACAGCGATGACGCCAAGAACAATATAAAGTGTCGTATTCATGAGCACCATTATACCACAAAGTGAAATAATACAAAAGGGCTAAGCCGCAGCCGCCTCACGATCTGCATCATTGAGCAAATCAATCAATTGCCTATCCATATGCTCTACGGCCCTATCTTCAATCGCCTCAATATCATGTGCGAGTTTTTTCCCGGCACCGTCAAGCGCTACCAAATCATGATTGAGAACGTCGAGATCTTTTTCGAGAGTACTAAGCTCATATTTGAGCCTGCCGAAAAACCTATGCGCTTCTGCCCGCAAACTCTGAACATTTAATGTATTGTCATTGGTATTGTTCACGCTCTTTTTCTCTCCGCTCTACGCGCTACTTCTGCTTGCGCCCCTTTTTTTCTTAATTGTCTCATTTCACCTTTTTTGAGAACGTTTTTTCCCTTAAAAACATCAAGTCCGATTCGCTTTGCTATGACATCAATAATCTGCCCTTCCCTAGGTGTAAATCTCTGCTTTTGAGCTCGCGCTTCTTCTTGGAAATACCTTTTTAGAGCATCCTTGATTTGCTGAGACGAAATTGCCTTATCGCCGCCAAGAAGCTCTTTGAAACGATCAGGGTTTGAAATGCGCCTGCCACCGTTGAGTATGTCACCATTCCATTTATCAATAAAAGTGGTAACGCCCTCAGCGCCTATCATACCCTCCCTGCGCTCATCGAGACGCACCACCTTTGACATCACCGGCAAGTCTTCAGGCGGTGTACCTTTGCTTAAAATGTCTTCGCGAGCCTCAAGCCCTGCTGCGCGGGCAAAGCGACGCTGCTGTTGGCGGTAAGGCAATGCGACTTCTTCGTTTTTCTCAAGTGCTTTGCGTGCCAATTCTTGTTTTTTGACAACACGATCAATGAGCGGAAGACTGCCTTTGATAGAACCTTCAATCCCCTGGATCTCGGCTTCGAGTTTTTTGCGCTCAAACGGATCTTGAATAGAATTTAATTGCTCGCGTTTTTCATCCAAGACTTCTTTGAATTTTTCAATATCACGATTAATTGATGCAATAGTTTTTCGAGAACGCTCAACAGTCGCACGAGCTGCCTCGAGCTCGCGTTCAAAGGGCGCAAAGCGCTTGTTGAGTTTTTCAAGTACATCTGAGGCAAACTTGCGCATACCGCCTTCAAAAGAACGCTTTCGAGTATTGAACGTTGCTTCGGCAACTTCTTTCTTACGAAGTTCAGTGCGCGCTTCAACGAAGTTTCTCTCGAGACCTTCTTTTTCACCTCGCAATTTTTGCAACATCTTTGCGTCACCCGCGTGTATCTCTTGGTTTTTCCTATTGTCTTCGATCGCCCGCTCATATTCATCAGCGGCCTTTTGTGCGCGCTCACGCTTAAGCGTTGGATACCCTGCGATACGCTCATACAGATCCATGCCTTTGCCGCCCAGCATCAATACGCTGCGCTCAGCGAGTGTGCCTACCCCATTCATGCCAGCCGCCATCAGGCGTTCGCGCACATCGGGACGCGCGCCCTCGAGCGAATCATTAGACTGTTCTTTTTCTTCTTTTTCTACCGCGGGTTTTTCTGCGATAACTTCAGGCTCATCTTCAAGAGTTTTATCATATCTATCACGCTTTCTTTTTGGCAAAGCTTTTTTCTCGGGTACTTCTATGTCATCTTCGGTCAATTCAATAACCTCGGGCTGCTTAGGTTGCTCAATGATATCGGGTTTCTTCTCCCGACCAGCTTTCATGTCTTCAAGCTCACGGATGCGTGCCTCTGCCTTTTGTACGCGGTCACCGGGATTTTCTCCGTAAATCACCTCGCCTCTTCGCACCGCCTCATTGATGCGATCGATTTCTTTTTTCTCTGCATTAATCTCGGCATCAATTTTTTCTATACGCGCCCGAGCTTTAGCTTCTTGGTCTTTGCTTTCGGCAGCAACAACATCAGCGAGTTCTTTCTCGCCGTTACGTTCAAAAAATGACTGGAGCTGATCACGAAAATCTTCGGGAGTTTGGCCTGGCGCCTTTTCCATATATATAGTGTAGCAAAAAGAAATTAATAAAAACGAAAAACCTTTCCACAGGGGAAAGGTTTTTAAAGAAAAAGTTAATTTTTATGCACCGTAAAATATAAATGGGGTGCCTCTCCGTGAGCCGGAGAGGCACCCCTCGAAGCGCTGACGTACGCGATCAGCGAGCGATGACGTTGAGGTTGAAATGCCGAGTGACCGTGACCGTCCCGTCATTCGCCGAGATCTCGGCGGGGAAGCTACCCGAAGCCGAAGGTCTCCACGAGAGCAGGCCGGACATGTTGTCGAAGGTTGCGCCGGCGGGCAGCTTGGTTGTGACGCTGACGAGGTTGCCTTTCAGATCCGGACTGCCGTCAGGGTCGCTCACGATGAACACCGCATCGAGCTGGTCACCGAGGTTGACGTTCACCTCCTCGGGACCCTCGATGACGGGCGGGCGGTTGTCCGCCTGCGCGCCGGACGCACTGATGAACAACGTGATCACAATCGCCAAAATCAGTCTTGTCATTTCTCCACTCCTCCTTAATGAGGGTACTACACGTGCCCCCGAAGCGACACGTGAACCTTGTCAATTTATAGCATAAAAAGTATTTTTAGTCAATAAGCAAAAATAGCCTCCGTTGGAGGCTATTTTATACCTTAAGGAAGGATTTTTTAGTAATCCATCCCTCCCATGCCGCCCATACCGCCGGGCATGCCCATAGGAGCGTCTTTTTTCTCAGGGATATCAACAATTGCAGCCTCAGTCGTCAAAAGCATGGCTGCCGCTGACGTCGCATTTTGCAATGCTGAGCGAGTCACTTTGACCGGATCAATGACACCGGTCGCAATCATGTCGACATAATCTTCACGCGAGACATCATAACCCCATACGGGCCACTTTGCCGCACCCGCAAGATTAGTAACATCGATCTTTTCTTTCTCAAGCCATACCTTGGTAAGCCCGCCAACCACATCGGCAGGTGTTTTGCCTGCATTGAGCATAATCTGCTCAAACGGCGCGCGTAGCGCTCGCTGCAAGATGCGCGTTGCTGCCTCTTGAGCTTCGATCATTTGTGGAGCTTTGTTATCAGCTTTTTTGAGATTTTTGAGATTATATGAAGAGTAGAGCAGCACCACACCACCGCCCGGCACAATACCTTCTTCGATAGCAGCCTTGGTAGCTGATACCGCATCTTCAATGCGATGCTGTTTTTCTTTTTGCTCTACCTCAGTTGCCGCACCCACGCGGATGACAGCCACACCGCCCGCGAGCTTCGCGTAGCGCTCTTGAAGTTTCTCTTTATCAAATGAAGATTCAGAATCTTCCATTTGTTTTTTGATTTGTGAGGCGCGTTTTTCGATATGTGCGCGCTCACCTTTGCCATCGACGATCGTGGTGTGTTCTTTGGTTGAGATTACTTTGCGAGCAGATCCCAACATTGAGAGCTCGGCTTTTTCAAGCTTCAAACCAATGTCTTCAGAGATCACCGTACCACCGGTAACAATTGCGATATCTTCGAGCATTTCTTTTCTGCGGTCACCGTAGCCCGGTGCTTTGATAGCAAGTGAATGAAACGTACCGCGGATTTTATTGACGATGAGCGTCGCGAGCGCCTCGCCCTCGATGTCTTCGGCAATAATCACCAATTCCTTTTTGCCTGACTGCGCGAGTTTTTCCAAAATTGGCAAAATATCAGCAATAGCAGAAATTTTGCGATCAGTAATCAAAATCTTTGGATCATCATACACCGCTTCCATGCGATCAGGATTGGTCACCATGTAGGGTGCCACATAACCCTTGTCGAACTGCATACCTTCAACAACTTCGTGAGAAACACCGAAAGTCTGTGACTCCTCAACAGTGATCACGCCGTCTTTGCCAACTTTCTCGATAATGCTTGCGATGAGCGCGCCAATCTCAGCGTCTTTGGCAGAAATAGTCGCCACCTGCGCCCACTTTTCTTTTGAGTCGATCTTGAGTGCGTTCTTTTTGAGAAGCTCGCCCATCTCACCTGCGCCGTTCAACAACGCGTCTTTGAGTGCCATAAGTGAAAGCGTAGACGAACCCGCGAGCTCCAAAAGACCCGCGCTAAAAATCGATTGCGCGAGAAGTGTTGCGGTCGTGGTACCGTCACCCGCAATGTCATTGGTCTTTGACGCAACTTCTTTGACGATTTCTACGCCCATGTTTTCAACCTTGTCTTGCACTGAGATTTCTTTTGCAATCGTCACGCCATCATTGGTGATGACGGGCGAGCCGTAACCCTTTTCAATAACCACATTGCGACCCTTGGGGCCAAGGGTAACTTTTACCGCGTTTGCGAGCGTATCGACACCGCGCTGGAGTGCGGCGCGTGCTTTTTCATTAAATACAATTTCTTTTGATGCCATAGTTATGAGCGAACCGTGTATATTTTATGAGGGCGTCGGAGCCCTTTAGGGTTAAGACTGAATAAAATATATACGGAAGCGAATTAATTATTGTTCGATGACCGCGAGAATATCTTCTTCGCGTGCGATCAAATATTCTTTACCTCCGACCTTGATCTCTGATGGGCCATACTTTGCGAACAGTACGCGTGAGCCCACCTTGATACTCATAGGAACCATCTTACCATCATCAGTCATCTTGCCGGGGCCAACCGCGACAACGCGCCCTTCTTCGGGGCGTTCTTTCTCGGCCGTATCGGGGATGACAATACCTGACGTAGTTTTACCTTCGCGCTCTTCGCGAGACAACGTCTCGAGTAGTACGCGATCACCAAGCGGTTTGATTGTCATAAATGCTTTATATTATAGAAAGCGGTTTTTAATTTTTAGCACTCTCGACTCAAGAGTGCTAATAGAGCTATTGTAGGTAGTTTTGCCACGGTGTCAAGACTTTAGGCTTGTATCATTGATCTAGCAGAGTAAGCTAGAAGATACAGTAGAAATTGATGGAGGGAATGTGCTACCAAAAGTGCCGCGCGCAGAATCACAAATCGTCGACATC
The DNA here is from genome assembly GCA_038065475.1 of Patescibacteria group bacterium. Classification (GTDB taxonomy): domain Bacteria; phylum Patescibacteriota; class Minisyncoccia; order Ryanbacterales; family GWA2-47-10b; genus SICQ01. The sequence continues at coordinate 26,401 of JBBTQY010000016.1, forward strand.
GGAGCGGAGCAATCTGAAACGAGCGTCTATGGCTCGCGTCCTATGCGCGAGCAAGAGCGCCTCAAAAAGCCGCCAACCACTCCGACAAAACCTGAGCGCCACCCCGACACCAAGTAGGGGCGGCGCATTTTCTTTTTTCAGAAAAACTTAATAGAAATAAGAAAGCCCGTACGCTGGATGCGTACGGGCTCACGGATATGCCCTCCGTGTGGGTTGTTGTCTTCATGCTCGACGGGCGACGGCCTCGGTGAGCAACTCTCCGAGAGACGTTCCGACCGTAACCTCAGTCGGGTGGCCGTTGGTCCACCAACGGGTGATCGTCACTTGGCGCTCCATGCCCCGAGCCGGCAAATCATCCGCTGACTCCAAGTCACAGATCACCGGTACACCCTTGCAGTGACCAACGAAGCCGCCCTCGCAGCCCTCCTTGCTCTGCCCCTCGTCGAGCCACCCTGTGTGTATGAACCCATCCATCAGGGCTCGCTCGTTGCGGGAGATCCGGATCTCGCTGACGCCGCTGGCAGCCTGATCGCGCGTTCTCTTGACGATGGCACGGTAGCAAGTTTCTCGGTACTGCTCGTCCGCGTGGCTGTAGGTGGATTTGCCTCCATTGACCCCGTCGGATGCGTGGACGCAGTAGACCTCTCCGGTCTTGGCGTCTTGGAAGTAGTCATCCCATCC
>JBBTQY010000017.1:0-20765 GCA_038065475.1 Patescibacteria group bacterium
TGGGTCACCTGGCAGGATATTGCGCGACTCTTGTAAGTTATACAGGTATTTTCAATTCGCAGGGTGGGTGCTACTATACCCGCATGCTGCAGTCACATTTATTCGCAAAAACGCTGAGAGAAGCACCAAAAGATGACGTAAGTGTCAATGCTGAGCTTTTGATTCGCGGTGGTTTTGTCGATAAGTTGGTTGCTGGCGTTTGGACGTTTTTGCCGCTCGGCTGGCGTGTGCTCGAAAAGATCAATACGATCATTCGCGAGGAGATGAATGCGATTGGCGGTGTCGAGCTCCATATGCCAACATTGCAACCACGCGATTTATGGGAGACCACTGATCGTTGGAAGGTTGAAGAATCCTATAAACTACAAGACAGAAGCGGTAGAGATTTCTGTCTGGGCTGGACGCACGAAGAGGCGGTGACTAAAATCGCACTCTCTCACATCAGTTCATATCGTGATCTTCCTCAATACGTCTATCAGATCCAGACAAAGTTTCGCGATGAGCCACGTGCAAAATCCGGCGTGATCCGTGGCCGCGAATTTTTGATGAAAGATCTTTATAGCTTTAATGCGACGCGCGAAGACCTCGACGCATTTTATGAAGTTGCAAAAGCTGCATATCATAAAATATTCGAGCGCACAGGTCTCAAGGCATATTGTGTGGAGGCATCAGGAGGCGCGTTTACCAAAGAGTATTCGCATGAATTTCAAGTCGTATCCGATGCAGGGGAGGACGAAATTATTTACTGTAAAGAGTGCTCATTTGCTCGTAATAAGGAGATCATTGGCGATGTCACTTCGTGTCCTAACTGTAAAAAGCCCCTTGCTAGCAATAAGAGTATTGAGGTAGGAAATATTTTTAAGCTCGGTACTAAATTTTCCGAAGCTTTCGGACTTTCATTTACTGACGAGAAGGGGGAGAAGAAGCCGGTGATTATGGGATCATACGGCATTGGTCCCGGGCGACTCGTGGGTACTATCGTAGAGGTTTCTCATGATGACCGCGGTATTATCTGGCCGGAGTCGGTGGCGCCCTTCCGTGTGCATGTACTTGCCTTGTCACCATCGGTAAAAGAAGAGGCGCAAAAGGTGATATTTGATCTTGAACAGAAAGGCATCGAAGTACTTTTTGATGATCGTGAAGGTAAAACTCCGGGTGAGCGCTTTTCTGATGCTGATTTGATCGGTATTTCGTGGCGAGTGGTGGTTTCAGAAAAAACGGTAAAAGAAGGAAAGATCGAAGTAAAAAGACGTACCGAGTCAGACGCGACTTTAATGGATACAGCATCGTTTATAAAGTTAGTATGTTAGATCGATTTTTCCCCGGTACGCGCAGTGATATTGGCATTGATCTTGGTACGGCGAACACTCTCGTCTATGTGCGAGGACGCGGCATCGTGATTGATGAGCCCTCAGTTATTGCTATCAATCAGAAAACGGGGCATGTAGTCGCGGTGGGCGCCGAGGCAAAGCGCATGGTGGGTCGTACGCCGAGTCATATCGTGGCAGTTCGTCCGCTCGTCAACGGTGTTATTTCTGATTTCGAAGTAACCGAAGAAATGCTCCGATATTTTATCCGCCGTGCCATGGGTGGGCGCCCGAGCATGTTTACGCGTCCACGCGTAGTTGTTGGTATTCCATCGGGTATTACCGAGGTGGAGCGCAGAGCGGTGCGCGATGCCGCACTCTCAGCGGGCACCAAAGAAGCGTATCTTGTTGAAGAACCGATGGCAGCTGCTATCGGGGTGCGTCTCGAGGTGCAAGACCCTATGGGCAATATGATTGTTGATATTGGCGGAGGGACGACTGACATCGCGGTAGTTTCGCTTGGCGGTATTGTGGCGGCAAAAAATCTTCATGTAGCAGGCGATCGTTTAAATAATGACATTATCCAATACGCGAGAGACGAGTTTAAATTACTTTTGGGTGAGCGTACTGCCGAAGATCTCAAGATCGCAATCGGGTCAGTATTACCTCAACCTACCGCACTCGAGGCGACCATGCGCGGGCGTGACTTGGTGACGGGTCTTCCGCGTGAAGTACTCGTGACTGATGTCGATATCCGAGAGGCGATGCGTGGATCAATCGCAACGCTTATTAAGGCGGTCAGAGAGACGATCGAGATGACCCCACCCGAACTTGTAGCTGATATCATCCATCGGGGTATTGTGATTGTTGGCGGTGGGTCACTCTTGCGAGGTCTGGCAACCTTGATTGAACGTGAGACGCGCATTCCGGTGCGTGTAGCCGAAGATCCACTTACCGCGGTAGTACGCGGCACGGGTATTATTCTTGAAGACCTTGATATGTTACGACCCGTGCTGGTTGAGACAGATTATGAAACGGCGATCAATTAGCATACGTATTGTCGTTGTTGCTGTTATCCTTTTTTTTGCAACAATCGCCCTTTTTACAAAGATCTTAGTTCCCGCAGAACGTATCGTACTCGATGGGTTGGGTAGTGTTGTGTTGGGAGTACATTCATTTTCTCAAATTGTTACTAATGATGCAGGGGTCGCCGAGGGCACGGTACGTATCATTGCTAGGCGCGCAGATGAGTTTCAGAATACCTTTATCATAAGCGCTAGCGCTCCCGAAGGAACCAAGATTCTTTCTGGTGATACGCTGGTTGGTGTTGTGATTGCAAAAGGCAGCATGATATCGAAAGGCGAGGCGATTAGTGCACCCGGGTTTATCGTGCATGGCATCATAAGCCGCTCGGGCGTACCCGCTGAATTTCATGGCAAAGGAGCAATGTTACTTGAGGCGCGCCTCCCGCGTGGAGTAGACGTACAAAAAGGTGATTTGGTTATGGAAGATCAGGGTATGCCGCTTGGTATCGGTACCGTTGTTGAGATTATCGATAGCCCCTCCGATCCTTTTATAACGGTTATTATACAAAATCCGGTAAATCTCTATACACTCTCTGTGGTTGAATTGCAGGAAGAAGCAATAAATACCCTATGAACACTGCCATCGATATGCTTATCGCGTCTCCCTTTATTTCGCTTTTGGCACCGGGCATGCGCTGGTTCTTTTGGGCAAGTGTCGCCTTAGCACTCCTTGTCGCCGAATTTTTTTCCCCATTTTCTTTCGGTCTAATTTCGCTTGCGCTCGGTGGTGGCTGGATATTTGCACGCAAGCTTATTACTTTTTTTGATACTTCATCTCTTGTAAGTATTGCGATCGCATTTTTGGCCGGTATCAGTGTTGAGACGTTGTTGGTATTTCTGTTGTTTGCTTTTGAGCAAGGAAGTATGAGCTGGGTATTCGTGCTTCGTGGCGGCATTTTCGCTCTGCGACAGTTTCTTGCAGGTTTTTTTGTATTCGCGCTTATTATGGGATTAAGAGCGGCATATGCCGTAGGTGTCTATGCGATGGCTGAAGAAAAAAATCCGTTCGCATGATCGGCTCACGCCGGATGAGGTTTTTCTTGATGCCCATGAAATTCCTGGGTTTTCGCGCGAGCGTCTCGAGGGACTTATCGAGAAGCCTATAGGTAAGGGAGCGTTTTTTTCTTTCGGCGCTTTACTCGGGCTTTTTGGCCTCCTTCTTGTAGGCCGAACCTTTTGGTTGCAGGTTGTACGCGGAGAAGAGCTTACTGGGCGTTCAGAAAATAATTATATCGAGACAGAGTATATTGATCCGCCACGCGGTGTCATCTACGATCGGACAGGTGAAATTATCGCCACGAATGAAGCCTATACTGATGAAAAAGGGGAGATTCGTTATCGTAGGGCAATGCGTCACCCATACGCGTTTAGCCATCTTGTCGGATATGTTGGCATTCCTTCTCAGGCCGAAAAAGATGCTGGGCGCGATGCAATTGGTGTCTCGGCTATTGGTAAGACAGGGCTTGAGAGTAGATACGACACAAAACTGCGTGGGATTGCAGGAAGGCGAGATCAAGAGCTCGACGCTGCCGGTGCCATTATCTCCCGCGGGCTTATCGTGCAGCCAGAAGAAGGCGAGAATATCAAAACAACCATCAACGCGCCACTCCAAGAAGCTCTATGGGAGGTACTTGATCGTACCATGCACGAACGTGGATTTCGTGGTGGAGGCGGCCTCATTTTTTCTGTAAAAGATGGATCAGTCGCGGCTCTGGTAAGCGTGCCGAGCTATGACGCAAATGCATTTGCACGCGGACTCACCCAAGAAGAGGCTTCAGCACTTTTCTCAGACAAGCAATCGCCACTTTTCAACCGGGTGCTTTCAGGAACGTATGCCCCAGGATCTATTATAAAACCTTTTGTTGCGTTAGCAGCGCTCGAAGAAGGCGTAATTGATGAGCATAAAAGTATTTATAGCTCGGGCGTTCTTGAGCTGCCAAATCCATTCAATCCAAGTCAGCCGAGTAGATTTCTTGACTGGAAGGCCCATGGGTATGTCGATCTGCGCCGCGCAATTGCAGTTTCATCTGATGTATATTTTTATACCATCGGTGGAGGCAACGGCGACGTCAAAGGATTGGGCATCGCGCGCATCAAATCTTGGCTTGAGAAATTTGGTTTTGGGAAAATGACTGGTATTGATCTCGATGGTGAGAAAGTAGGCTTTCTTCCTGACCCCGAATCAAAAAAGACCCTCCATCCTGAAAATCCTATTTGGCGTATTGGTGATACGTACCACGCAAGTATCGGGCAGGGTGATGTGCTCATGAATCCCTTAGAAGTTGCCCGTGCGCTTGGCGCCCTCGCAACAGGCGGGACTTTCACGAATCTCCACATTGCCGAGAATGCTGAAGGGTCGGCAGAGCAATTTGAAAAACTCTCATTTAATCCAAAGAATCTTAAAGCCGTTCATGAGGGTATGAGGTCTGCGGTTGCTGATGGGGGGACTGCGGCGGCGGTTTCGTGGGTCGAAACCCCTATCGCGGGCAAAACAGGTACCGCTGAGGTAGGCGGGAAGAAAGACAGGGTACATTCGTGGTTTATCGGTTTTGCCCCCGCAGATGACCCTCAGATCGGTGTTGTTCTCTTTCTTGAGTCTGGGCCTCGCTCAAACTTGGTCGGAGCCCCCTTTGTTACCTCTGAGCTGTTTCGTTGGATTACGGCTCATGGTGGGGTTGAGGGTATTTTGCGTTGACAGAGGGGCCTAGGTCTCTTACAATAAAAATCCTTATAGTTTAGGACGTAACTACATATATATGACACTTTCAGATGACCGCGAATATCTTTCACCCGAAGGATTAAAAGAACTCGAAGGGCGCCTCAAGAACTTGAAGACGACCCGCCGTGTTGAGATTGCCGAGCGTCTTGAGTTTGCCAAGAGTCTTGGTGATCTTTCAGAGAACGCAGAATATGCAGAGGCCAAAGAAGAGCAGATGGTAAACGAAGCCGAGGTGGCAAAACTCGAAGATATTTTGTCGCGCGCATCAGTTATTTCAAATACTGATTCTTCCGAGGTTCGCTTGGGCTCGACAGTAAAATGCCGCAAGATTGGAAATGGTGACGAACAGTTTATGATTGTCGGACGCGAAGAGGCAGATCCACTCAAGGGTAAAGTTTCAAATGAATCACCGCTCGGTAAAGCATTTTTGGGAAAGCGTAAAAACGCAAAAGTGCTGGTATCTACCCCGCGCGGCCAGATCGAATATTCTATTATCGAAATCGCCTAACGTCTTTCTAGATGTTTTGGGCAGATAGACACGCCGAAGAAATAAAGAAGCGTTTTAATAAGCACGCGCGCCCATTGATTGTGCGTGATGAAAAAACTGCGTCCGGCCGCGTTCATATCGGTTCTATGCGAGGTGTCGCTATCCACGGTACTCTTGCTCAAGTGTTGGATGCGGGTAATGTGCCCGTCCGGTTTCTTTATGAAATAAATGATTTTGATCCGATGGATGGTATTCCGTCAGAGCTCGATCAAGACGTGTGGAAGGAGTATCTGGGAAAACCTCTTTGTCGCGTTCCATCTCCTGATAGCCGCGCTAAAAACTTTGCCGAATACTATGCTGACGAGTTTAAGGGGGTAATCGCTGAGGCGGGATTTAAGCCCGAGTACTATCATTCAAGCGAACTTTATTTGAGTGGAAAGATGAATGATGTTATTCGCGAAGCGCTTGATGCCGCCGATCGCATTCGCAAAATCTATAAAGAAGTCTCGGGATCAGTAAAAAAATCTGATTGGTTACCTGTCTCTATGCTTTGTGAGCAATGTGGCAAAATTGGCACCACCGAGGCTCATGGATGGGACGGAGAAAAGGTGAGCTATATATGCACCAGAGGTCCTGGAGGAGCTGTGGGGTGTGGTTTTTCAGGCGTAGCAGCTCCGTGGGATGGTGCGGCAAAACTACCGTGGAAAGTTGAGTGGCCTGCAAAGTGGAAGGTGGTCGGTGTTGATATTGAGGGTGCAGGTAAAGACCACTCTACAAAGGGCGGTGCCCGGGAAGTTGCCGATACCATCGCGCGCGATGTTTTCAGCGTTGAGTCGCCGTACGACGTACCCTATGAATTTTTTCTTGATAAGGATGGCAAAAAAATGTCTTCGTCGGCAGGTAGGGGCGCTTCATCACGCGAAATTGCTAATAATTTTCCGCATACTATTCTTCGGCTGGCTCTTATCGGTAAAGAGCCAGTAGTACAGGTGTCTATTGATCCAAACGGCGAGCTTTTAGCTCTTTTGTATGACTGGCATGACAGGATAGCAAGTGCCTATTGGCAGAAAACTGATGATAATGAAGCTCGCTTGTTTGAGATTTTATATTTTGGAAAGCCACCAGAGATATATTTTCCACGTTTTTCTAGTGTTGTTTTTGTAGCACAAATGCAGCATTTAAATGTGGAAGATGAGTTCGCGACTCTAAAGGGGGACCCTCTTACGGCGGCAGAGAAAGAAGAACTTAAAGAGCGAATAGAATATGCTCGCAAATGGCTCTCAACGTATGCTCCTGCCAAATATCGCTTTGTACTTGCGACCAGCAAGGTTCCTGAGCCAGCAAAAAAACTTTCTTCCGAACAAAAAGCTGCATTAAAGGAAGTTCTTGAATTTGTTGAAGCTAATCAGGCGCTTATCGGTGAAGATTTTCATGCAAAACTTCATGAGATCAAAGAACGCCTCGGCATTGCTCCCAAAGATCTCTTTGGTGCTCTCTATCTTTCGTTTTTGGGCCGCGACTCAGGGCCACAGGCGGGTTGGTTCTTATCAACTATTGATAGAGATTTTCTTTTGAAACGCCTTCAGGAAGTCGTTTAGGCGAATTTTCACGGTTCATAAACTGTGCATAAAATGCCCTCTCGGGGCGTTTTTTGTTTATCCACAAGGATTTTGAATTCTTTTCACAAAAGTGTTGTGAGTGGATAGGTTAGTGGTGTATATTGAATACATAGTGGTAGAAAAGTGGGAAGAAGTGGGTAATTCGGTGGATAAAATATACCAATGTTTTTAGGCGAATACGTACACACGATCGATCAAAAAAGGCGTCTTTCGATACCGACACGTTTGCGCAAAGAACTTGGCAAAGAAGCGGTTGTAACGAAAGGGCCCGACCATTGTCTCTTTCTTTTCCCTACAAAAACATGGGAGGCGATGGCCGGGAAACTTTCGCAGCTACCACTTGGGCAAGCAGATACACGAAACTTTGTTCGCTTTATGCTTTCGGGTGCGGCAGAATCAGAGCTCGACAACCTCGGACGCATCTTGGTTCCCGACACACTCAAAGAATATGCCGAGCTTGGATCAAAGGCAGTGGTGGTAGGAGTTTTTGATCGCATTGAAGTCTGGTCGCCCGAACGCTGGGCAGATATACGCAAACATACTGAAGACAACGCTGATAGATTAGCCGAACGCTTGGGAGAACTAGGGATGTATTAAAAAAATGATTCACAAACCCGTACTGATAGCAGAAGTGATGGAATACTTGCAGCCACACAAAGATGGAATCTACATCGATGCAACGCTGGGAGGAGGAGGGCATACTCGCGCGATACTTGAGAAGACAGGTCCTCTGGGTACGGTGCTCGGTATCGAGCAAGATCCGGAGATCGCTGAGAAAATAAAAAAAGAAAATATCAAAAATCTCATCATTGAAAATACTTCATATATCACCATGGAAAAGCTTGCAACATTACACAAATTAAATCGCGTTGACGGCGTGCTTTTCGATTTTGGTATGAACTCATGGCACGTTGATGCGTCGGGCAGGGGATTTTCATTTCAAAAAGACGAAGTGCTTGATATGCGTTTTGATCCATCAAACAATACTTCAGCAGCACATATCATCAATCAATCGACAGCTCATGAGCTCGAAGATATTTTTCGTACGTATGGCGAAGAGCGCAGAGCTCGTCAGATTGCCGAGGCGATCGTAGATGAGCGTAAAAATGGCCGCATTTTAACAACCGAGCGGCTTGTGGCAATCATTAGTCGCATCGTACCCAAGAGTGCTAAGCATCCAGCGACACGCGTTTTTCAAGCGCTTCGCATTGCGGTCAATCGCGAGCTTGATAATGTCGCCGAAGGCCTCGCGGCCGCATTTAGACTCGTATCGCCCGGTGGCAGAGTGGTGGCTATCGCGTTTCATTCACTCGAAGACAGGATAGTTAAACAAGCAATGCGCAATGCTGAGGGCGGGTATATGCTGACCAAAAAAGCAGTGCACGCCTCGCGCGCCGAGTATTTAGAAAATCCACGATCACGCTCTGCCGTGCTTCGTGTATGGGAGAAATCATTATGAAGCGTGCAACTTATCTTTTATTGTTTCTTGGAGTTTTTGCCGGCATCACCTCCATTGTTTTTGCCAACGCTACCTATACTGAGAGTCATGACGTAAGAAAGGCTCGTGCCGAACTCTCTGAGCTCGATGATCGCTATACGGAATTAAAATCATCTTACTTGCGTCTCGCACTCGAAGAACTAGAACCGCAAGCTCGCTTGCAGGGTTTTGTGGCACTTGAAAGTCCTCGTTATATCCGCCACAACACAGCAGTCGGGTTTGCTCGCTAACCATGAACGCGTTTTTGAAACGCGCAACCAATCTCACAGTTTTTGTGGGAGTACTTTTGTTGTCCGTTCTTTTACGCATCGGTTGGCTACAGATAGTTCGCGGCGCTGAATACCGCGATCAGGCAGCGCGTCAACAGGCGACAACGGAAACTCTCGAGGCAGATCGAGGAGAAATTTTAGCACACGAAAAAGATGCATTGGTGCCCATAGCAACCACTAAAGAAGGCTGGCTCCTACACATCAATCCGACCCTTATCAAAGACCCAGCAAAGCTTTATGACGATTTAACGCGTATTGCCAGTACCTCTATGCCGAGAGACGAATTTATTACGCGGGCAAGCAAAAAAGACGACCCCTACGAGGTTATCGAGCATCGCATTCCACCCTCTTTGAAGCGGACGATAGAGGCGGCCGATTTGCCCGGTGTCAGTTTTTCGCCTGAACGTTGGCGGTTTTATCCAGCCGCTGATTTTGCCTCACAGGTTGTAGGCTTTGTGGGAGCTGACGGTACGGGGCAGTATGGCCTTGAACGCTTTTATAATGGAGACCTGTTGGGTCGCGACGGAGTATTTGTTGGCGAGAAGACATCGGGCGGTAAGCTTCTGTGGTTTGGTAATGCAAGTCTTACGCCCGCCGAACACGGCGCCTCACTTGTCACAACGCTCGATACGGGGGTTCAAACAAACCTTGAGAGTGTTTTAAAAAAAATACAGGAAGAATATAGCGCTGCGTCAGCGGGAGGTATCATCATCAATCCAAAGACGGGTCGCGTGATTGCAATGGCCTCAGTGCCATCATTTGATCCTAACTCGTATCGCTCGGTAGAAGATATCGGTGTCTTCAAAAATCCGCTCGTCGAAGATTTGTTTGAGATGGGGTCGGTGGTCAAACCTCTTACCATGGCAGCTGCTATGGACGCGGGTGCAGTTAACCTCAAGACAACCTACAAAGATACAGGAACGCGGGTGATTGATGGTAGGACGATTGCAAACTTTGATCTTAAGGCGCGCGGTGTTGTCCCGGTGCAAGAAATTTTATCGCAATCGCTCAACATCGGCAGTGTTTTTGTTATGGAGCAACTTGGCCGAGAGCGTTTTCGCGAGTACATGCATCGCTACGGCCTTAGCGAAAAAACGGGTATTGATGTGCCGGGGGAGGCGAGTGGCAATTTAAAAAACCTTGAAAGTTCACGACTTGTTGAGTATGCGACAGCGTCCTTTGGGCAAGGCATTTCCATGACTGGCGTCGAGTTTGTGCGCGCTCTGGCAAGTATTGCCAACGGAGGGTTTTTAGTGGATCCTTACCTTGTAGAGGAAGTTAGAGAAGAAGACAGGGTGGTGGCCCAGAAAAAACAAAAAGAGCCCCGTCGCGTTCTTCAGGAAGAAACATCAAAAACCGTAACGCGTATGTTGGTAGAAGTCGTCGATACAAAGCTTGCGGGCGGCAAGGGCAAGATTCCTGGATATTCAGTAGCTGCAAAGACAGGCACGGCGCAAATTGCATCAAAAAACACGCGCGGATATTCCGGCGAATTTATGCATACTTTCTTTGGATACGGACCTGCCTATGATCCACAGTTTCTTGTTTTCCTTTATGTAGAAAAGCCACAAGGTATCCGCTATGCATCTGAATCGCTTACTCAACCATTCCGTTCAATTATGAAACATCTATTCTCCTATTTTGAAATCATTCCCGATCGGCCGCACGAACTTGATCCCAAAACATCATGACGCAAGTATTTCGTACTATTGTTCTCTGGATACTGCGCGTCGAGGCCTCACTCGTCATTCGTCGTTTTAAGCCCGTTATCATCGGCATTACTGGTAGTGTTGGGAAAACATCAGCAAAAGAGGCGATCGCCGCGGTACTTGGTGAGCATTTTCGTATGCGCAAAAGTCCTAAAAGCTACAACAGCGAGTTGGGCTTGCCGCTAACTATTTTAGGGCTTGAGAGTGCTTGGCATTCTTCGTTGGGTTGGCTCAAAAATATCATTTACGGCGCACTTCGCGTTATCTCTCGTGATGAATATCCTGAGCTTTTAGTACTTGAAATGGGGGTTGACCGGCCGGGCGATTTTGATAAAGTTTTGCCGTGGCTCAAGCCCAATGTCGGTGTCGTCACCATGATTGGCGATATGCCGGTACATGTTGAGTTTTTCGATGGGCCCGATGCAGTCGCTGCTGAGAAATCAAAGCTTGTCGAGGCGCTACCAGAAGAAGGTGTTGCGATTATCAATGCTGACGATCCTCGAGTGCTTGCTATGCAGAAACAACTCAAAAGCAAAGTTATCACCTATGGTTTTTCGCGCAAGGCTGAAGTTCGCGCTTCGGGCGTTCGCATGAGTCTCAAAAAGGGCAGGCCCGATGGCATGACATTTAAGATTGATTATCAGGGCAAGACTGTTCCTATCCGAGTACCAGGCGTGGTAGGCGAGCAGAGCATTTATGCATTTTTGGCGGCGGCAGCCGTAGGGCTTGCGCAAGATCTCAATCTTATCGAGATCTCAGAAGCTCTTCTCAAATATGAACATCCCCCAGGCCGTTTACGGTTACTTGATGGCCAAAAAAATTCGTTGATTTTAGATGATACGTACAATTCTTCGCCGCTTGCAGCTCTCGCCGCGCTCGAAGCTCTCTCCAAAATGCCCGCCGAGCGCCGTATCGCAGCTCTTGGTGATATGCTCGAGCTTGGTAAATATACGCCCGAGGCGCACCGTATGATTGGCAAGCGAGCGGCAGAGGTAGCTGATGTGGTGATTGCTGTCGGTGTGCGTGCCAAGTTTATGGACATTGGCGAGGCCGCCGAATTTCATTGGTTTGCAAAATCAACCGAGGCTGCAGATTTTTTGGGGCACTTTATTCGTGAGGGTGATGCGATTTTGGTCAAAGGATCTCAGGGTGTTCGTATGGAAAAGATAGTAAAAGCCCTTTTACTTCACTCAGAAGATTCTCATCACTCACTCGTGCGCCAAGAGGAGTACTGGCAGTCGCTCGTGTAGATCTGGATTTTTAGTATTTTTATGGTATAGTGGCAGACAATTACGGCCCTATCGTCTAACGGCTAGGACAAGCGGTTCTCATCCGCTAAATCGGAGTTCGATTCTCCGTGGGGCTGCTGAAAGCGATTCTCGACTCTTAAAATTCTTAGAAAGCCTTAAAACTAAAGAGTGTTTTGGTGTTCCATTACATTTTTTCGTTGCTATACTATTTTTTAACAAAAAAGAAACGGCGGGAAGTCCTGTAGGCTTGCCCGCCGCATTCGCGTGAGGATAGATTTATCCATCACGCACTGGATGTTGCTTGGGTTGCTCGTTCCCCCTTGACCTGCCCGTGTACCCGCTGGAGCGTCTGCCCGAAGTGCCCACCAGAGACCGCCGAGAAGCAACGTTACCGCACAGAAATTGAAGAGAAATAAAACCCTTCCCTTGGTTTTGCACATTATCGTATGCCTCCTTCCTGTTCATCTAACTTAGGAGTCAGAGAGTTAGGTGAAGAAATACCCCGCGGCCGTAAGTGCAGCTATGATGAGACCGGGCATGCCGAGCGCCCAGTAGCCGACTGCGCCGATTCCAGCGACCAGGCCACAGGCTATCAGTAAAGATGCCACTACTTCCGTTTCTTCGGGCGATGGGCCAGTGGGTTTAAAGACACCCATGCGTGTTCTCCTTTCGTAGGCTACTTCACGGTTCGTCTGATGGAAATTCTACAATCACTTATTGGGTATGTCAATGATATAAAATTATTTGCTATCCTGTTTTTTATTGTTGGTTCTTGACAAAATATTAATAAAATAGTTAAATATTTCTGGATGTTTCCATAAGTTTGGAGGAGTCATGAGAAAAGATATACGCGGTCTTAGTCGAGACAAGATTCAAGAAGCTATTGTCGAAGGAATGCGTGGCTGTGGGAGCGACAGAGAGAGGGCGGAGGCGATTGCAGATCAGTTCGAGCAGCAGGTTGTGGTTTTCGTCACAGACTACAATCCAGACTGCCGCGTCGTCACCATCAGTCTTCATCCGCAATCAGTTCCCAGGGAATTCTTGATTCGACACTAATCGAAAGCCACGCCCCAAGGAAACGTCCTTCGGGGCGTTTCTGTTTTTACACTCACAAATCACCATAGTTTTGGTATAGTAGAGTGAATGACTGAACAATGGCATACACTCAGTGCTGATGCGGCTTTAGCGCAATTTTCTGTGGTGCGTGGGCGTGGCCTCACTGATGATCGTGCTGTCGAGTCACGCAAACAATATGGCGCCAACGAAATAACTCGCAAGCGCCCATGGCGATTATTAAATTTGGTTTTGGGTCAGCTTGCAAGCCCCCTAGTTGCTATTTTGTTAATCGCCGCTGGCATCACCTTTTTTATGCTTGATGATGCACCCGAGGCGCTGATTATTGTCATCGCAGTACTTATCAATACAATTATCGGCGTAGTGCAAGAAGGTCGCGCATCGCGCGCATTCGAAGCGCTTCGCAAGACAGTCGAGCGCCGGGCGCGAGTACTGCGAGGAGGCGCTCTTCGCGAAGTTGCCGCGCGCGAACTCGTACCGGGCGATATTGTTGAGATTGATGCCGGTATGAGTATCGAGGTAGATGCGCGACTCATTGAGGCGCAAAGACTCAAGGTCAATGAATCCGCGCTCACTGGCGAATGGATCGGGCAAGAAAAAAGTATTCATGAGCTGCCGCCACATACGCCAGTCGCTGATCGTGACAATATGATTTATGCAGGCACGCTCTGTGAGACGGGTCGCGGCCGAGCTGTCGTCATAGCGACCGGCATGCATACTGAGCTTGGGAAAATCGCAAAGCTAGTATCTGATACCCGCGAGCCGCTCACACCGTTTCAAGAACATATCCGTGATCTTGCCCGCGTCATCGGTGTGGGAGCTTTTTTGTTTTCATGTTTTATCTTTACTCTCGGTGTTATGCGGGGCGAGAGTATCGATATCATGTTTTTGACCGCAGTCGCGCTTGCAGTATCCGCCGTGCCTGAAGGGCTGCCTATCGCCGTTACGGTGATCTTGGCGTTGGGCGCCGAGCGTATTTTGAAAAAAGGTGGCCTTCTCAAGCGTCTCAAGAGTGCCGAGACACTCGGACTTACCACGGTCATTTTGACAGATAAAACAGGTACCCTGACCGAGGGCAAGATGGAAGTATCACAGGTAATGCCACGCAAAGAAGGGCCCCGCGCAAAAGAAGATTTGTTGTTGGCGGGCGTTCTTACTTCAACTGCATTTATTGAAAATCCTGAAGCGCAGCTGACCGAATGGAAGATTAGGGGCGAGGCGACCGACGCCGCACTGCTAAAAGCAGGCATTGGCTCAGGTATCAACAAAGAAGAATTTGAAAAGACACATGTCAAAGTAGATACATTGCCTTTTGATACCGAGTTGCGATTTGCCGCAGCTATTTATGAAAAGAATGATGAATATATCGTGTTTATGACCGGCGCGCCTGAGGCAGTACTTGCGCGCTCACACATGTCAGAAGATGAGCGCGACGAGCTCGAGGCTCTCTATATGAAAGCCGCGGAAACCGGCGCACGCCTGGTCGCTTGCGCGCGCAAACATATACGAGGGCACGTCTCGCCAAACGTTGATCAGTTTGTCAGCATGGAATTTCTTGGGTTTTTGGGCATGCATGATCCATTACGTAAAGATGCCAAAGCCGCACTGCATCTGGCAGAGGCGGCAGGTGTACGGCCCGTCATTGTTACCGGAGATCATCAGCTTACCGCACAGCGAGCAGCACACGAACTTGAGTTTGATGGCAACCCAGAGCATATCGCACTTGGACAGGCAGCAGAAGATGGCAAAGTTGATATAGAACATATCGATATTTTTGCGCGCGTACTGCCGCATCAAAAATCTTTTATCGCAGAACAGTGGCAAAAAAGGGGAGCAGTCGTCGCCATGACGGGAGACGGCGTCAATGACGCGCCAGCTTTGCGTAGGGCAGATATTGGTATCGCGTTAGGTTCGGGCACTGATGTCGCCAAAGAAGCGGCAGATTTAGTACTTATCAATGATAGTTTCTCGACCATTGTGGGCGCTATTGAGGAGGGGCGTACCATTATCGATAATATTCGCAAGGTGATGACCTTTCTACTTGCTACCGCATTTACCGAGATTATTTTGATTGGTGGAGCATTTGTATTGGGTTTACCGCTGCCTCTTTTGCCAGCGCAGATTTTGTGGATGAACCTCGTGGGTGAGGGTTTTTTCAATTTTGCGTTTGCGTTTGAAAAGCGCGAGAAAGACGTATTGACCTTGCGCCCGCAAGAGCGCGGGGCATTCTTTACCCCTGAGATGAAGGCGCTTGTCTTTATCGTCGGCATTTCTGCCGATCTTCTCCTGCTCTCTGTTTTTATAAAATTGCTCGGCGCAGGCGTGCCGCTTGATACGGTGCGCACAGTTATGTTTTACGGGCTTGCCATCAATGCATTTTTCTTTGTCTTTTCTATCCGTAGCCTTCGTCGCCCCATTTGGAAGATAAACTTCTTTTCTAACCCGTATCTATTACTTGCCTTTGGTGCGAGTATGCTTCTTTTGCTCCCAACACTCTTTATAGAGCCATTGCAGAATCTATTACATCTTGAACACCTTCAGCCAGTATATTTCCTTGCTCTTTTGTTCTTAGGGTTTATTGATCTCTGCATCATCGAGCTCGTGAAATATATTTTTATTGTAAGGCGCTTGCATGAGAGTAAGGTAGCTGTGCTACAGTCATAACATGCAAAATATACAGCTCATCGGTATTTTTTTTGCCGGCATCGGCGTCACTCTTTTTTTTGTATGGCTTTTGTTGCGTTCGCGCACCAACGCAGGTGGGGGAGAGAGTATGCTTATGCTTCAAAATCATTTGAGTGATCTTGAGCGCAAACTTGATTCGCGCCTTGGTGAATCAACACGGCTTATCCAGTCACAGGGGGAGTCTTCTTTTAAGATAATCCGTGATGTGACCGAAAGACTCACCAAGCTTGATGAAACGAACCGTCAGGTGGTCAATTTCGCCGATCAGCTCCAATCGCTTCAAGATATTCTCAAAAACCCCAAGCAACGCGGAGTGCTGGGCGAGTATTATCTAGAAACAGTGCTCAAAAATATCTTGCCGCCATCTGCCTATCAAATGCAGTACAAGCTCGGCAAGGGGGACGAGGGGCGCGATCTTATTGTTGATGCGGTTATTTTAGTAGGTGAGAAGACAATACCTATCGATTCAAAGTTTTCTCTCGAAAATTATAATCGTGTGGTGGAGGCAAAGGGTACCGAAGAGCGCGAGCGCTATGAAAAAGCATTCAAGCAAGATTTAAAAATGCGTATTGATGAGACTTCCAAATACGTTCGCCCGCAAGACGGTACGATGGATTTTGCGCTTATGTTTATTCCATCAGAGGCTATCTATTACGATTTGACCATCAATCAGGTTGGCACCATCAAGGTAAATACGCAAGACTTGATTCAATATGCGCTCACCAAGCGCGTGCACATTGTCTCACCTAATTCGTTTTATGCATTTTTGCAGACCATTTTGCAGGGGCTCAACCAGATGAAAATAGAAAAATCTGTACAAGAAGTTATTAAGCGTGTAGGTGAGCTTGGCCGCCATGTCGCCGCCTACGAGCAGTTTTATATCAAGCTTGGCACCTCGCTCGACTCGACTATCAACCATTACAATACGGGCTATAAAGAGCTTAAAAAGATAGATAAAGACGTGACGCGCATAGCGGGCGATGGTATCGGAATCGACCCCCAACTTCTTGACACAACGGATAGAAACGGGTAGTATAGAGCAATTATGATCGCAGTTATCGAGACAGGCGGCAAGCAATATCTCGTTGGTGCCGGCCAGAAATTCAAGATTGAAAAGCTCCCCAAATCAGAAGGGGATACGGTTGTATTTGATAAAGTTTTGCTCATGATTGATGGCGAGACCATCTCTGTCGGCAAGCCTTACCTCAAGGGTGTAAGTGTTGAGGCGGATATCGCGCGCCAAGGCCGCCTTCGCAAGATCAAGATCCTTCGCTATCACTCAAAGACTCGCAGACGCCGCCGCAAGGGTCATCGTCAGCACTTCACTGAAGTAGCGATCAAAACCATCAAAAAATAGCCCTCACTAGGGGCTATTTTTTTATAATAGTTTAGTCATCTTTTGATATTGACTTTTTATATAAAAATGGTATAATGCTAAACAGATTTCTTAAGACTGCCGAAATGGCAGCGGTGTGTGTGAATGCCCCACACTCAAACTCCTGAAAGGGGAGTAACAGATGAGCGACAAGAAAAGGATTGTGTGCACAGAGAAACAGTTGGTTGTGGTGAGGGCTTTGATGAAAGCGATGGCGGGGTCAGGCTGGCTAACCAGAGGGGAGATGCCTGTTATTCTTGCTGATCTGACTGTTTTTTTCACAAGACGCCAAGAGAGCTTCCAGTTTTCCGGAAGAGGCGCCGTCTACGATGGCTGTAACGCAACCACGCGCGAAATTGTCGGCTGTGAAGGTCGAATCAAGAGAACTCCGGGTGGGGCGCTTTACGTCTCGGAGATTGAGATCTTCTTTGGAAAAGAGCTTCCCAAATTCTATCCCACATCGTTCTTCCGCGCTGACAAAAGTACGAACTATGCTCTGATGCCACTTTTCATTGCGAGCTAACACCTTCCAACCCGCGGCAAGCGCGGAGCATCGCACAGTTCTGCCTCGCAAGACTCGGCGAGACAAGTACGAGTCGAAGGGATATCCATCAGGATATCCCTTTCTTTTTTGTTTACGGAATATTGACATTTAATATTATTTATGCTATAAATTTTTCAGGCAAGTAGTACAAAGATAACAAGAAAGGTTGGTGGGCTTTGAGATACTTCATCGCTTTGGTCACGCTCTGTCTTGGCCTTGCGGCCGAGGCGCAGGGGTTCTCGGGTACCATTTCCGTCGGCGTCGATTCCGAATACCTGGTACGCCCCGGGTTCGTGGTGCACAATCATCCCATCTCGTGGAC
This sequence comes from Patescibacteria group bacterium, assembly GCA_038065475.1. GTDB lineage: Bacteria > Patescibacteriota > Minisyncoccia > Ryanbacterales > GWA2-47-10b > SICQ01. Next base: position 17,944 of record JBBTQY010000017.1, read on the forward strand.
AAACGTGCGCCTCGAGCACGACGGCTGGTACGTGGGTGCGTGGGGCTCGATCGGTCTCGACGGGCAGATCGAGGATTTCGGAGAGGAGGTCGACATCACGCTGGGCAAGAAGTTCTCGCTCGCAGGGTTTCGATTCGATCTCTCCGGGAGCTACTTTGTCCTCTCCGAGTTTGGTGAGTGGGCAAACGACCTCTACGTCTTCGATGCACGCGTCGAGGCGCCTGACAAGGTTCCCTTCGTCACTCCGTGGGCCGCCGTCCGCTATTTCGGTTCGGTGGGCGAAAAGAGCCCCGCGGCGGGGTGGTTTGGATGGGTGGGCGTGCAGCGCGCGCAACCCCTCGGGTTTCAACTGCCATTCCAAGAAGGTGAAGCAGTCTTGAATCTCGATGCGTGGGCAGCCTTCTCGGCTGGCGGCGCGTTCAGAGGTGATGCGGGGCCAGTCTATACTCGTTTGCGTGCCTCGACCGTCATCGTTATCGACGAGGCGACAACCTTCTCGCCGTACATCGCCTGGCAGGCACCAATCCAAGATGCCGGTCGGTATGTCGATGGCGATCACCACGTCGTCTACGGGTTCTCGGTCACTCGGAGCTTTTGACCGAACAACACGCCGAATCATCGGCACATGGCCTCGCAGGGTAAAACCTGCGAGGCCGTTTTATTTAGCAGACATTGACGTTTTATATAAAATAAATTAAAGTGCTGTTCGGCAGTGTACATTTCTAGAGGAGCGATCGCATGGAGGTTAGTCTTACCAAGGGGAAAGAGGAGGACGCAGAGCTGCTCTTGCGGCTTAGCGCTGAGGGAGAAGCTGACGAGGCGATTGTCCAAGAGCTTTGGTCGAGTCCCTTCGCAGTCGGCCGAGGACATGACTTGAGAGTCAAGATGTTCGTTCTCCTCAGATGTTCGGAGAGGCAGGACCCCAGGCATTCCGATTCAACCAGCTGAAGCCGATCTTTCGGTACGCGGCCTCACAGAGCAATCTGTGGGGCCAATTTTATTTTCTATTTTTGAGTGCGTTTTTGAGTGTTTGAGGGTCGGCAAATTCCATCTCGGTGCCGGTAGAGATGCCGCGGCCAAGGCGGGTGAGCGTGATCGATTTATTTTTTGTATAGGGTTCAAGAACTCGTTCGATATAAAGGCCGGTCGCATCGCCCTCAGTAGTAAGAGAAGTCGCGAGAACTATTTCAAGCGGTGTTTCGCGCCCCTTGGTACGGACGCCCACACGATCATAAAGCGAGCGAATGCGTTCGGTAACGCGCGTTTTTTCATTGAGGAGTGATATCGTACCGCCCAATACATGATAGCCGCCGTCCCATAATCCGCTTTTTGATACTGTTTCAAAATCTTGATCTTTCTCGACAATCAGAACAGCATTAAAAGATCCAAGCTTGCAGGTCGAGCATTTGGTACCGTCAGCAGTTTCAATCCCACGAAAGCATTCTTCGCAGCGGCTTACTTGTTCTGCGAGCGCCTCGAGCGCTCGCGCAAAACCTTTGAGCGTTGAGGGGTCTTCATCGAGCAGTGTATAAGCAAAACGAGACGCTTGGCGCGGCCCAATGCCAGGAAGGCGGGTGAAGAAGTCGATAAGACGCTTGATCGGTTCGGGGTGCATACGCTAGATAAATGATTCGTCGAGCGTTGAGAAGCTTGCTTTTTCTTGATTGAAATAGAGATCTACTTTACCGGTGGGGCCGTTGCGGTGTTTTTCTACCATAATTTCTGCAATATTTGGTCTATTTGAATCTTTTTTGGCACGGTCTTCACGGTAGATAAACATAACCACGTCAGCATCTTGCTCGATCGATCCCGATTCGCGAAGATCCGAGAGCTTAGGGATTGGTGGATGGCGCGTCTCAACACTACGATTGAGCTGCGAGAGGGCGAGTACTGGCACATTGAGTTCGCGCGCAAGTTGTTTAAGTGAGCGTGAGATTTCAGTAACCTGCTGCACCATATTGTCAGTATGTTGGCGTGGCTGCATGAGCTGCAAGTAGTCGATAATGATAAGGCCAAGGTTTGCTTCTGATTGAAGGCGACGAGCCATGGCGCGCATTTGCAGTACATTGGAAGTAGCCGCATCATCAATATAAATAGGAGCTTCAGCGAGACGCGCGAGTGCATCATTGATGCGTACAAAATCATTTGAGTTTTCTGAAAGACGCCCCGTGCGAAGTTTCCAAAGGTCTACATGAGCCTCCGCTGCGATAAAGCGGTCGATGAGCTGTTGGTTTGACATTTCCAAGCTAAAAATACCCACGGGGACTTTGTGTTGTACCGCGGCATTGCGCGCAATATCGAGCGCAAACGATGTCTTACCCATTGAGGGTCGCGCGGCAAGAATCACGAGATCAGAGGGCTGAAGGCCCGAGAGCAAGTTGTCGAGTTTTTCAAAACCCGTGGGTACGCCGCGTATCGCCCCGTCGCCCTTGTGCAAGTTATCAATACGTTCCCATGCTTCTTGAAGTGCGTCGCGCACGGGAAAAAACTTTTGGCGGAGTGAATGTTGCGAGATACTAAAAATTTTACTTTCTGCCTGATCGAGTAGATGCTCTACATCTTGGTCTTCTTGATAGCCCATCTCGCCGATGGCGTAAGAGGCCGAGATAAGATCGCGTAGTACTCGTTTGCGGTTGACGATAGACGCATAGTGGCCGGCCGATGCTGGGCTCGCGACCGCGTTGACGAGGCCTGCTAAATAGCTCGTGTTACCCACGCGCTCCAGCTGACCCTTCTCATCGAGATACGTTTGGAGTGACAAGACATCGAGTGGCGCATTGCGTTCAAAAAGATCAAGCATTGCGCGGAAGATGATTGCATGT
>JBBTQY010000018.1:0-5161 GCA_038065475.1 Patescibacteria group bacterium
GCACTTCACTGATAATGAAGAGGTCGGAGGTTCGATCCCTCCCACACCCACCATTAAAAAAATCACCGCCTTTACGGCGGTGATTTTTTGTTCGCTTTCCGAAACCTATTTTATTGGTTGGTGCGGAAAGTGGTAGGCCATATCATGGTTGTATTGCCTACACTATCGATACCTCGAACAAGGTAATGATAAATTCTATTTGCCTGCAGGTTTGAAACAATAACGGTATGATTGGTCTGGAGACCACCTGCATCGAGAGCGAGCGCTCCACTAACATATGGCTGCTGGAAAGGACCCGTAGCTTCGTCAGAACGCAATGGTACCTCATCCCAATAGACCTGACCTCGTGTAGGTTCATTGGTCGTCCAAGTAAAAGTTGCGGAAGTATTGGTAACTGTGACGATCGGATTACTCAGGACCGGAACCGTATCCCACGATACTGAGCCGCCACCCGAACCCAAAAGACTATTGATCCTTGCCATAGTAGTTGGCCCTACGCGACCATAACCAGTGCTAGCTGGTGATCCGCTTGAGACAATACCCTGTGCCTCCTGAAATCGCTGCACTGCCGCTTGTGTCAGCGGGCCAAAGTAGCCGGTGATAAGGCCCGATGGATACATACTAGCATTGGTGGCGAGATAGGTTTGGAGTTGAGTGACATCTGATCCTGTCGAGCCAAAATCCAACTGATTGGTGATTGCGGCATAAGCAATCTGGACTCCGAAGAATGCACCTGCGAGAGTCGTGACGAGCACCCCTCCGAGAATAATACTTTTGCGTGATGTGTTTTTATTAGTTGTTTTGTTCATATATTTTTTATTTAGATTTTCATTTTAGAGATTAATAGTGTTGACCATACAATCGACCTGGACATATGTGCTGCACCTATCTTGTATGCCGCACCTAACGTACCGCGATTACAACTTCTTAAAACTTCTTTTTAAGTTCTATGATTTCCTTCTCCAACCTCTCGATATGAATTTCCATCTTCTTCGTCTTGTCTGCAAACGTAGCTCCAAGCTGCTGTGCGTGACCAGCAAGTGTTTCAGCTACTGCCATCATCTCCGTTACATCTTCCATTGCGAGTAAAATAATAGATGGGAAAAGCTCAGAGACTGTGTCTTCTTTGGGATGAACTTGCCGAGCATTGAGAATCATTACCTTGCGGCCAATAAATGGAAACTCATGAGAAACCTCGAAACCTTTAAAAAAAGTATTTTGGGGTAAAATATCTTCGAGAAGCTTTCGCAGGACAGGTATGTCCCACTGGCCGTTTCCCAACTTATATATAACTTCGTGCTCAGTGTCTTTCGCCTCAACTTGGAATGTTTGATAAAATGCTTCGTTTGCAGCCATAACTCGGAGATCTTTATCAAGAATCAATACTGGCTCTCGCACAATATCTACGACTGTTTTTATATATGTCCAACTTTCATCCCATAACTGCTCTACAAAATCTGGTCCAATCGGCTTAGAAATTTTTTCCATATTGTTTGTTTCCATAGTAGTATGACATCCCTGTTAAATACGTCTTAAAATCTTGGTAATGGCGATAAATATAATAGCCCCGATAAAAGCTACGACAAAACTGTAGAAATTAAATCCCGAGATGCCCCTCTCACCCAAAACATTCATGAGCCACCCGCCAACAACGGCGCCGATGATGCCGACTACAACATTGAGCATTATACCCTGTTGTGGATTGGTCTTCATGATAAGGGATGCGATCCAGCCCACAAGTGCACCGAAAACAATCCAAAGAATAACTCCCATATACTTAATGAATTATATTTTTTCCTGCCTGTTGAGCTTTACCGCCGCCTCGGAAGTTGAGACGGTTTTACTCATGACAAGAAGATTAGTAATACCTACTGCAAGCAACCAATAAACAAACATCGCTAACAGCGTCGTCCATTCGAAGATGTTCCCCTGCACACTAGTAGTTTTAAATACAGCACGAAAAGGTGCGACAAACGGCGACGATATGTTATAGATAAAGCTAGTAAATCCTGCGGCGGCATTTGCTTCAAACAACTTTAGAGCGAATCGAAAGACGAGTGACGCCTCGAGAAGCACGAGTAAATACCAAACCGCCTGATTTGCCCGAAAAATCGGCTTCGTGGTGGGAGAATTATATGAGTCCATACTAGATAAGTCGTGGAGAGACGTAGTTTATTACAAACCATCATAGAAAAGCAAAACATGCTACAATCAAGATCCTGAGTGCCTCTACCCTTAAAGACTAGGGTAATAGTATGACTCATTAATTGCTCTGTAATATTACAGAGCAGACTACGGCATCTATATACAATGACCCCCAAGCAAGAAATATTGCGCCGAACGCTACTGAGTGTAGCCTATACTGATTATGAAAAACGGCTCAACATATACGCATTTTTCAAGTTACATAACCACGAAACAAGCGAAGATCTGGTGCAAGATACTTTTGTAAAAACATGGAAATATCTTGTTAAGGGAGGAAAAATCGACCTCATGAAAGCTTTCCTGTACCACGTACTCAACCATCTCATTGTTGATGAATATCGAAAACATAAAAATACAACTTCTCTCGACGTCCTTCTTGAAAAGGGCTTTGAGTTGAGCTCGGGCGACTCTGATCGTCTTTTTGATATTCTGGATGGCAAAGCGGCATTTCTCTTGATAAAAGAACTCCCGCAGAAATACCAAAAAGTGATGCGCTTGCGATATGTCCAAGACTTATCGCTACATGAAATTTCTCTGATCACAGGGCAATCAAAAAATGTCATCGCCGTGCAAACACATCGAGGACTCGAGAAGCTTAAATTACTTTATAATCGTAGATAAATGTAAAGAAAAAAGCCCCTCACTGTGTGAGGGGCCTTTGAGGCTGTGTTCCTTGATCCTTACTTCTGGGATTCAGTTGAACTTCGGACGCTGCCCAAGTCCAACTTGTCGCCAGATCTGACGATGCTTGGAAGCTGGCCCATACCTTGGACAGGATGGCATCCTTCGCCCTCCCGACATACGATGCCTTCGTATGCCAGAGAGGCTGGGATCAGCCCCATGACGTGGGGAAAAGATGCAACCCCGGCAATGAAGCCGGCAGCAAGGCCAATGAGCACTCCGACAAAGAACTTCTTCACGAGACCTCCTCTCCTAGCCGTTATAGGCTCCGCAGGACGTGAACTGATACCAGGGGAAACCCCGACCGTAATTTCCACCCGATCCGCACGCTATCCCTCGCCACCATGGGGTGTCCGGTCGCGCGAGGAACTCCGCGCGCGTAAAATGGTATAGGTCATGCTGCACCCCCGCCTCACAGCAGGGTATGAAGTAGTGGAAGCGATGGAACCCTACCGACACGTTCCACATCGAGAACGTGGCATTTGGCGCCCGAGTGGACACGAGCCAGTCTAGCGGGCACGTGCTATTACACCTCTCTCCTCTTCTGGGGTCGCAGTCACGCGGCTCCCAGCGGATGTCCAGATCACCCGGACCATCAAACGTTGCCAGATCGTACATGTACGATAACACATTCGTACACGCGACGTTCGAACCTGCCCAACGCCATGCACTCTTTGCCGTGACGTTGGTTGCGATCCTCCCCCAGGAATTGTGAATTCGTGAACGCAGATCGGCAAACCGATTGGTCGCGCCCCCGCATTCGTTCAGACGCGGGGAACATCCCGTGAAATCCGCAAGCTTCGCCACGCCAGCAACACCCGCGTGCGAAACTTCCTCTTCACCCGTAAAGATGAACCGCGGAAACTTTTCCTCCGCGCGACGCTTTGCCTGGCGCCGAACTTTCCGCCACTCCTTCTTGGTGGCGACACTCCACTCGCAGATGAGGCTGTTGAGGGTCAGAACCGAGATGCTCTTGGATTGCCCAGAGTTGATGGCCGGGTACTGAACCACGGCGGGCATCTCGCAGTGCCCTTCCGGCGTAGCACCCGGGATGACTTTGATCTTTCCCATGCCGATACGAGTTCCTGGGATTGCGACGACGTAGTACCCGGCCTCCAGATCGAGGTCAGCAGCAACTGCAGCGACAGTGGGATCGATGACGAACGAGCCCGTGCTCGTCGAAGCCATTGCCGCATTTGGCAGCCGCAATGTCCCGGCCTTCACTTGCTCCACCAGGAGGCGAAGTCGAACCTTGTCAATCGCTTCTGCTGTTGGCGCTATTGCACCCTCTGTACCGGCCAACTTCATGACGAGCGAGCCGTCGTGACCCGCAAGTTGCGCCTGAAGAGACTCCGGAGCTCCATCAGGGTAGGCCGCATGCACGGCCTGTACGATGGGAAGGTTTGGCGATCCTTCGTCGAGAATCACCACCCTTGCGCACGCGCTCTGATCGAGCGGGCATCGCCCAGCAAGAGCTGGAGACCCCCACGAGAGAGAGACGACCACCAACAGAACAGCTACCTTCTGCGCAAACATATCTGGACTCCTTGAGCTTTCGTAGCTCAAAATTTCTGCGTCCATGCAGAGTAGGTATTGCACTGGTTGGATAGAATTCGGAAGAGGCTTTGTAAGATGCTAGTTTAAGGAAGTTGCTAAGTTAAGTCCTATACCAATACTCTAATAATGTCAATCCCACAGAAACAAAAAACCCTCCCGCAACTGCGGGAGGGTTTTTTGTAAGCAATATTAGGCTGCTTTGTTTTTTGGGAGAATCTTGTACATGCCACAACCGCAGACGGTGCACTTGCCCTTGGCAGCTTTTGTGCCTGGGCGCATCTCTACGATCTCGACATCTTTCATCTCCCTTCTGGTCTTGCATTTCATGCAATGACCCTCAATTTTTTCATCCATAAGCATAGTATACCAATAAAGTTGTCGCTTGCACAGTCCCTGCTGTGCCGGCGAACCTGGCAACTTTGTTGGCTCGGTTGCGCCCACCGGCGCAATTTCTTAGTGCATCTGCTAATGCAGATACTGCCAATAATATAAATATATGGAAACTCAAAAATCCGCCGAAGATCTTACGTGTCCTATACCGATTGTATAGGCATCCGAGTCGTGATTTGAAGCCTCCACGACTAATAGCTTTTTTTACATTAGATGTAAAACCGACCTCGTAAGCATATCTCGCTTGCGCGAGATCCCACGACTCCTCGTGGTAATCCTTACTAGGAGAAAATCCACGCACAGCTTCCGCTACGCGTGCCTTGTTACG